>JBARMB010000086.1:0-34692 GCA_049802235.1 Burkholderiales bacterium
GCGCCAACGCCGCGCCGGGCGCGAGGACTGCGGCGCCTGCGGCGGCGACGGCGGCGCCGAGCACGGCGCGGCGGGAAACGTTGCGGCTGGCAATCGAATCGGGATCGGCCATTTTCTCCTCCTTATCGTTCATTGATGTTCGCGTCCCATTCGCGCCATTGCGCGAGCAGCGGAAAGTATAGTCCAAGCTTCGCGTCTTTCGCGGCCAGTGCCGCGGCGTAGCGCTCGAGCTGGGCGCGATAACGCTCCCGTTCCCGATCGAGAAACGCTTCCACGTTCGCGCCTTCGTGGCCGCTGGTCTTGTAGTCCACGATCCAGTGCCTGTCTTCCGCATCCACGAATGTCCGGTCGATGATGAGAGTGCGGCGCTCGCCGCCGATCAGCGCGGTGAGGCGATGCTCGCTGCGCGACTCGCGCTGCGGCCCGAGCAGCCAGCGCCCGCGTTGATCGTCGAGCGCATTGGCGAGTGCGCTCGCCACGCGTGCACTGGCCGCCTCGAGCTCGCTCTCCTCCACGCCGCGCGCGGCAAGCTCCCGGCGGATGCCGTCGCGCATTTTTTCCACGCGCGCGCGATGCCATCCGCGCAGCTCGTCTGCGGCGATGCGCTGCAGCCAGCGGTGAACGACGCTGCCGACGTGGCGCGCGGTCTCGCCCACCCAGGAGAATTCGATATCGTCCTGCGCGCGCGCAGTGTCTTGCGGCGGGGACCAGGAGGCAGCGGGTGGGGCCGAGGGGAGAGTCCAGTCGGAGGGCAGGCGGCGGAGATCTTGATTCACGGCCCCCTCACCCCGACCCTCTCCCCCCGCCGGGGGCGAAGGAGTGAGAGGCGAAGTGCGTGCGGCTGCGGCGAAATCGGATTCGACCGCGGGCCAGAGCCTGGCGAGGAGCGAGCCCGAGCTCGGGGATTTCGGCTCGGGTTCGTCGGCGTTCGCATCGAGCCTCACGTCGCCGAGCAGATGCAGGTGTTTCTTCGCGCGCGTCGCGGCGACATAGAGCAGGCGGCCGTCTTCGTGGCCGCCTTTCTCTTTGCCGAGGCCGCGGATGTATTCGTAGGTGGGATCCTTGTCGCTGCCGGTCGGATTGATCGGGGCGAGGAGGAGTTGAGCGCTCACCCTCGCCCACGACCCCTCGGGGGAGAAGAGATTTATTGCGGGCCGCTCCATCCACACGAACAGTTCGCGCTCGTCGCGGCCGGTGCCCGATCCGAGTCCGGGAACGATGACGGTGTCGAACTCGAGGCCTTTCGCTTTGTGAATGGTGAGGATCTGCGGATCGTTGGGCCGCGCGTGCAGGTCGGGCAGCGCGTAGAGATCATCGAGGCCCTCCTCGAATGCCGCGGGATCGGCGATCTCGCCCGCCTCCTCCGACTCTTCGAGGTAGTCGAGGTAAATCCCGGCGTCCTCGACGTCGGTGTCGGTCTCGACGCACGCCGGGCCGCCGAGCGCGAGCCACGCGCCTTCGACGCGATCGCGCAACGAGCCGCGCAGGCGGTTTGCCATCGCCTGGACGAGCGCGTCGCGCGTGCGCGCAAGGCGCGCGCGGCCGTCGGCGGAGAGGCGCGCGAGGCGGGTGTCGTCATGCATCAGTTCCCAGAGTACAGGTGCATCAGTATCGATGCTAGAAATGGCCGGGGAACCATGACTGGCGCGGACTTCGGCAAAAAAATCTTGCTGAATTTGAGTTGTCCCCTCTCCCTGTCCCGCTCCCACAACGGGAGAAGGGACCTGCTGATGGCCATCGAGGGGCGTTCGGTCCGTGCCGGCGAGCGCGTGCAGGTCGGCGAGGGTGAGGCCGCACCAGGGCGCGCGAAGGCAAGCGAGCCACGCGAGGCGGTCGGCGGGGTGCGCGAGCGCGCGCGTGAGCGCGAGCAGGTCCTGCACCACCTGGCGGTGCCCGAGCTTCTCGATCTCGATTGCGCGAAAGCGCACACCCTGCGCCTTCAGCTTCGGCACGATGTGCTCGAGGTGGCCGCGGTTGCGCACCAGGATCGCGACCGTGCCTTCGGCCTGCGCCTCGGCGGCGAGCGCGGCGACCTGCGCCGCTTCGCCTTCGGCGTCGCCGTCGAAGAACGCGTGCACGCGCACCGCGTCGGACTCGGCCGGCTTCTCGGGCTCGCAGCGCGTATAGGGCACCGCGCCCGCGGCGATGTCCTCCGCGCGCGGCATCACCTGCTCGAAGGCGCCGTTCACCCAATCGACGATGCCGGCCTGGGAACGCAAGTTCACCGACAGCGTGAGCGGCTCGAGCGCCACCGAGCCGATGCCGCCGTGGCGCGCACGCAGGAACAGTCCCACCTCGGCCTCGCGGAAACGGTAGATGGACTGCATCGGGTCGCCGACGAGAAACAGCGTGCGCCCGTCGTCCGGCTGCCAGCCGGCGGTGAGCTTCTGCAGCAGCTCGAACTGGGTGAAGGACGTGTCCTGGAATTCGTCCACGAGGAGGTGGTGGATGCGGTAATCCAGCGACAGCAGCAGGTCGGTCGGCGCGTCCGCATCGCCGAGCGCGGCGCTCGCGCCCTGCGCGATCTCGACGAAGTCGGCGCGGCCGTGCGCGGCGAAGACGAGCTTCAGCTCGGCCACCGCGAGCGGCAGGACCTGGGTGATGGCATCGAGCGCTCCCCACTGCGCGTCGGCGTAGCGCGGCAGCGGCAATCCGGGGAGCGCGGCAAGCGCTTCGCGCAGCGGATCATTCCCCGAGAGCGCCTGCGCGGCAGCGTCCTTCTTGCGCCACTCGCCTTTCTGCGTGAGGAGCCCGGTTGCGAGCTGCTTCCAGCCTGCGACGTCGCCCTCGGAGGGAAGCGGGACGGGCGGCTTTGCAGGGAAGAGCGCACGCGTCTTCGCGAGCTGCGCGCGGCATTCGGCGGCGAGCGCAGCTTCCAGCGCCTCGCGCTCGTGCGCGCCCGAAAGGTTGCGCAGCCAGTGGTCGCGCTTCTGCAGCATGCCGGCGATGAGATCCGCGGCGGTCTTGACGTTGTTGTCGAGATGAACCAGGAGCGTCGCGACGAGCTCAGCGCGTTCGTCCTTCTCCTCCAGCAACGCGAGGGTCGCGCGTGCGGCTTCGATGTAGAGCGGCATCGCATCTTCAAGCGGCTCCGGCTGCGCGCCGAACGCGGCGAGCACCGGCATCTGGCGCGTGAACGAAGCGCAGAGCGCATCGAAAGTCTGGATGCGAAGGCGCGCGGCGTTCTCCTCCAGATGCCAGCCTTGCGCGCGGTCGCGCTCGATCGCGGCGCGCGCGTGCTCCCAGGTGAGCACGCGATGCGGCTCCGGCGGGCGTTCTCCGCTTCGCGCCGAAGCGAGCGCTTCGAGCACGCGCTTGCGCATTTCGGCCGCGGCTTTCCGGGTGAAGGTAATCGCGGCGATTTCTTCCGGCTGCGCGACGCGCGAGAGCAGCACGAGGTAGCGCTGGATGAGAAGCTCGGTCTTCCCCGAACCGGCCGGCGCCTGGACGATGAACGAGCGCGAGGGATCGAGCGCTTCCTTCCGTGCGGCGTAATCGCCGATGGGGGCGGCGTTCATTCCCATCCCCCGGCATCGCCCGCCGCGTCGTCGGCCAGCGGCGCGCCGGTGCGCTCGTAGATGCGGCAAAAGGGCTTCACCTCGCAATAGCGGCAGGTCGCGAGGTTGCGCTTGTCCTTCGGATCCACGCGCGCCTCTCCGGAGGCGAACTCGCGCCCGAGGGCGTCGAGCTCGCGCCGCCAGCCCTCCAACAATGCGTTCCACGAGCCGTACTGCTTCGCTGCCTGGGTGCGCTGCGCGGAGATCGTCTTCACGCCGGGGAGCAATTCTTCCTCGCGCGCGATGCCCTTGAACTCCATTTCGCCCGCCTTCACGCGTGCAAACGCCACCGCGGCGACAGCGTCGCTTCGCGTCACGGCGTAAAGCGGCAGCTGCGGCTCGTCGGGGCGTGCGCCGAGCCAGCCGCCGACGCTCGCCTTGCCGGTCTTGTAGTCGAGGATCACGTGGGCGCCGCTGATTTTCCCGCCTCCGGTCAGCCGATCCATGCGGTCGAGCTTCGCATTCACGGTGACGCCGCCGAAGCTGACCGTGCGCTTCTTCTCGATCTCCGCAATCTCGAACCCGGGGCGCTGTTTCTCGAGTTCCAGCCAGGCGCGGCCGAGCTCGACGAGGCGCTCTTTTTCTAGCCTGGCGAATCGGCCCCCGAGCGCTTCGGGCTTGCGCCAGCGCAGCCGGCCGATCGCCACGTCGGCGGCGGCGGCGAGCAGCGCGTCGAGGTCGCGCCCGGAAGCCGCGACAAGACGCGCCTTCGACTTCAGCTCGGTCCAGACTTTCGCGAGCATCGCGTGCAGGAGCGTGCCGCGGTCGCGCGAGTCGAGCCCCGGCGGCGGAACTTCCAATCCTTTCGCGTCGAGACGGTGGAGCGCGAAAGCGCGGAACGGACAGGCCGCCTGATCGCCGAATACGGCGGTGCCGCCCGGGCTCGGCGCATGTTCCGCAATCGCCGGCGCGCGCGCGTCCGGCGCACGCTCCTCGCGCCGCGCGCGCCGGATCGCATCGCGAAAATTTTCGTATTGCGGCAACGCGAGCTCGTCGAGTTTCGATTCCGGAAGATCGCGGATGAGCGGGCTGGCGACGAGTTCGCGGTCCTCCTCCCGCAGCGGATGCGAGAGCACCACTTCGCCCGCCGCAGCGAGCCAGCCTTGCGTGATGCGCCGGTCAAGGTCGAGAGAAGCGGCAGCGGAAGATTCGGGCACGCCCGCGGCGCGCTGCAGCGCGACCGGGATGAACGGGTTCGCGCGCGCGGGAATCGGCCAGGCTTCGTCGGTGAGCCCCATCACCCACAGGTGGTCGAACTCCACTGCGGCAGATTCGAGCACACCCAGCACCTGGATCGGCACGTCCGGCGCCTCGGGCTGGAACAGCGTGTCGGCGGCGATGCGCCGCAGGCGCGCGCACGCGTCCCCGAAGCGCATGCGGCCGGCGACACGCTCGAGCGCGGCGAAGCCGGCGATCGCCTCGTGGAATTTCTTCAGCGTCTGGTACTCCGCGGAGTCGAGTGCCCGCTCGCCGGGAAATCCGGTCAAATTCAGCAGCGCGGAGATCGCCTTTCCCCACGCCGCCGGGCGCTTCGAGCCGGAGAGATTTTCGTGCGCGAATTTCGCCAAGTCGGCAAGACGGCACGACAGGACCGGGCACGCGGGCACGCCGTAGCGGTTGTCCGGGGCGGTGAGCTTCGCCATCGCGCGGCACAGGCGCGTGAGGTTGATCTTCGCTCCCGCGACCTTGCGCAGCTCGGCATCCAGCCGCGCGCGCTTCGCCATCTCCGACTCGGCGCCGGCGATGAATGGCGAGCGGATGAAGCGGCTCGCGCGCAGGAACTCGATTTCGCCATGCGCGATCTCCAGCGCGAGCAAAGCCGCGGCGACCAGCGGGTACGAGACAAGCGGCTCGCCGAGCGAAACATTGAACGGCAGCGTTCTCTTCTCGTCGCCGGGAAGAAGGTGCGCGGGCTGCATCGCCTGCGCGAAGATGCGCCGCACGGCACTGCGAGAATTCGCCAGATCGGGAACGACGACGCCGATGCGGGACGGTCGCGGAATTTCCCCCTCTCCCCCGATACCCGGGGAGAGGGGACTCCCTATGTTACGCTTCGGCAAATGATCGCCTCTCCCGCAAGCGGGAGAGGGGGAAGGTGATTGCGGCGCCTCCAATCTCGCGCGCGCCCACCTCGCGGCAGCGTGGATTTCGTCCTTGCTCGAGGCGAGCGCGACGCGGCGCACGGTCGATGCGCGCGGCTCGGGACCGCAAGCGACGATTTCCGCTCCCGCGGCGCCGAGCGCGACCAGAAACTCGCGCTGCTGCGGCGTCAGAATGTCGAAGCCGTAGGCGACAAGCGTTTTCGGCCTGCGCACAGCGGCATGCGCGAGCTGCGACGCCATGACGTCGGGCAGCCGCGCGCGGTCGCTGTGGCGGTCGCGTTGCGTGATGCCCTCGTAGCGCCAGGCCCAGTCGACGAACGCCTTGGCGTCGTCGTTCGCGGGATAACCCTTGAGGCGCGGCACGAGCTTCCACGCGTGCGCGAGCTGCCAGGCCTCGCGCGCAAGCGCTGCCGCGCTCGGCGCGGAGAGCAGCGCCTTGCCCGTATCGCTCGCGCCGATCACCTCTTCCCACAGCGCCTGTTCCTGCGCGCCCGAGAGCAGGATCGGGAGGTGTATCGCGAGATCCGAGTAGAGCGCGTCCTCGTACAGCCGTTCGACGAAAGCGGGGAACGGCAGGATGTCGGCCGCTTCCCACGAGGCGAGGCCGCGCGCGATCTGGTGCGCGTCGAAGTCGCGCGCAATCGCGGCGGCGAGCCGCAGGTTCGGGGTGACGACGGTCAGGCGCGCGACGTGGCCTTCGGCGAGGCGCTCGAAAAGCTGCGGCTTCGGCAAAGCGGGAAATCCGGCGGCGGCATCCATGGGCGCCTACTTTAGCGCGGAACGCCGCTGCGTTCCGCTTCGCCTTCGTTCGTTGCAGCGGTAGCCGGCGATCCCGCCGCGCCGCCCCGCGAAGCCGCCCCGCCCGATCCTGTTTGCCGGATCGGCGCAGACTCCCCTACAATGCCCGACACCCGGCCGCGACTCCGGGCATAGGAGAAGGCATGAAACTCGACATCTTCAATCACATTTTCCCGAAGAAATTCTACGACCGCATGCTCAAGGTCGTGCCGAACGGCAAGGACATGCACAAACGAGTGCGCGAAATTCCGTGCATCGTGGACCTGGACGAGCGCTTTCGCATCATGGACGAGTTCGGCGACTATGCGCAGGTCATCTGCCTGCCTTCCCCGCCGATAGAAGTCATGGGTCCGCCGCCGGTATCGACCGACCTGGCGAAGCTCGCCAACGACGGCATGGCCGAGCTGGTGCGCAAATATCCGAAGCGGTTTCCGGCGTTCGTCGCATCGCTGCCGATGAACGATCCGGAGGGGCTGCTGAAGGAAGCCACGCGGGCGATCAAGCAACTGGGCGCCGTTGGCGTGCAGGCATTCACCAACGTGCTGGGCAAGCCGCTCACCGCGCCGGAGACGCTGCCGCTATTCGATCTGATGGCAAATCTGGATCTGCCGATCTGGCTGCATCCGTGCCGGGGAGCGGAAGTTTCCGACTACGCGAGCGAAAAGCGCAGCCACTACGAGATCTGGTGGACCTTCGGCTGGCCGTACGAGACGAGCGTCGCCATGGCGCACATGGTGTTCGCCGGCCTGTTCGACAAGCATCCGGACCTGAAGGTCATCACCCATCACATGGGCGGCATGATCCCGTATTTCGAGGGACGCGTCGGTCCGGGCTGGGACCAGCTCGGCAAGCGCACCTCCGACATCGATTACACGAAGTTGCTCAGGAAGCTCAAGAAGCGTCCCCTGGACTATTTCCGCATGTTTTACGCCGACACCGCGCTGTTCGGGGCATGGGAGGCGACCAAGTGCGGACTGAAGTTCTTCGGTGCCGACCGCGTCCTGTTCGCCTCCGATGCGCCCTTCGATCCCGAAAAGGGTTCGATGTACACGCGCACGACGATCGAGATCATCGACCGGCTCGATCTGTCACCCGCCGAGCGCCACGCGATCTACGAAGGCAACGCGAGAAAGCTGCTCAAGCTGCAGTAGGCGCCCCGCGGCGCGGCGCCGAATCAGACCGGATCGAACACCGGAACTTTTTTCTGCGGCGCGGAGGCGCTCGCCTCGACGTCAGGCGTGCCGTAGTTGAGGAAGCTGTCCGGCAGCGGCGCGCCCCAGTAGACGCCGGTCCCCCGCTCTTCCTCGTTCCAGGTCACCGGCTCCCAGTCGGGCGCAAAGATCAGGAAGCTGCCGGAATAGACTTCGATGCGGTTTCCGCCGGGTTCGTAGGAGTACAGGTAGAACCCCTGCGAATTGTTGTGCTTGGACGGCCCGGCTTCGATGAACACGCCGTTCTCGGCGAGAATGTCGGCGGCGCGGAGCACGTCGTCGCGGGTGTCCACCCAGAACGAGAAATGATGCAGCCGGCCGTTCGCGCCCTTGGTGTCGAGCACATAGGCGACTTCGTGGTGCACCGGCGAGCCGCTCAGCCAGGAGCCGATCTCCACGGTGCCGTTCTGGTAGCGAACCTGCTCGCGCAGCCTGAATCCCAGCAGCTCCTGGGCAAATTTGCGGTTCGCCGCGACGTCCTTGCACAGCAGCGCGAGGTGGTCGATGCGCCTCACGCTCGCCCCGCGGCCGGTGAATTTCATCGGCAGGTTTTTCAGCGTCGAGCGCAGGGCATCAGGAGCGCGGTATTTCCTCTCCTCGTAATAGATCTCCATCGAATGGCCGTCCGGGTCCTTGAAGCGATACGATTTGCCGCGACAGAAATCGCTCTCCACCCACCCCGTGCCAAGGCCGGCCGCCGCGATGGCTTTGGCGCGCCGCTCCAGCGCCTGCGGACTCACCGCGCGCCAGGAGATGCACCCCACTCCCGGTTTGCCAGACTCGGTGAGCTTTACGGTGCTTGCCGCATAGTCGCCATAGCCGCGCAAATAGACCGATTGTTCCTGCGCATGCACGACCTCCATGCCCAGCACGTCGCGGA
Source organism: Burkholderiales bacterium (assembly GCA_049802235.1). GTDB lineage: Bacteria > Pseudomonadota > Gammaproteobacteria > Burkholderiales > SG8-39 > VBDM01. The sequence goes on from JBARMB010000086.1 coordinate 8,549, forward strand.
AGTACCACAAGCTGCGGTCGGGCTTCGGCGTCAGCAGCTCGACGCTGCCCAAGTGTGCGATATCGTGAATCGGTTCGCTTCGGTCAACCATTCAAGCCTCCCATGACTTCATCGGAAGAAAGATAACGGCGGGCGGCATCCCCGTATTTGACCTGGATCAAATGCGCGTTCCTGCCCATCGATGATCCTGTCGCCGTTGATGTTTTTGGCAAAAGGCGATCCTGGATGCCGCCCGGAAATACGCTGTCGCCGCGTCGGCGAGCGCGAGCTATCGCTCGAGGAGCTGTTTTTTGTCCTTGACCTTCGCCCACTCGTCCGCATCCGCCGGCGCCTCTTTTCGCTCGACTATGGGTTGCCAGAGTTTGGCGAGATCGGCATTGATCTGGATGAAACCGCGCTGCGCGGGCGGAACGTCGTCCTCGGCGAAAATCGCCTCGACCGGGCACTCGGGCACGCACAACGTGCAGTCGATGCACTCATCCGGGTCGATCACCAGCATGTTGGGGCCTTCGCGGAAGCAATCCACCGGGCAGACATCCACGCAGTCGGTGTACTTGCACTTGATGCAACTCTCGGTGACGATGTAGGCCATGGCTCGGTAAACCCCGGCTCGGAAGGGAATAGTCCGCTAAAAAGGCAGCTAATTTTATCACACGCGAACGCGGCCCCCGGAATGTTCCCCTGCAAAAATAACCTTTTAGCCTGCGTGGCCATGCGCTTCCCTTGCAGGACGATTTTCGCTAGCATGCCGCTTGAAGGATGGAATGCACGCCCCGATATACTCTTTCGCAGCGGTCGCTGCGCCTTTTATGGCTGTCTTGCCGAGGAATTCATGAGCGACTTGATCCATCACGTCAGCGATGCAACGTTCGAACCCGAAGTGCTGAAATCCGATACGCCGGTGCTGGTCGATTATTGGGCCGAGTGGTGCGGGCCGTGCAAGGCGATCGCCCCGGTGCTCGCGGAAATCGCGAAGGAGTACTCGGGCAGGCTCAAGGTGGCGAAAATCAACGTCGACGATAACCAGGAAGTCCCGAGGAAATACGGCATCCGCGGCATACCGACGCTGATGCTGTTCAAGAACGGCAACGTGGAGGCGCAGAAGGTGGGGGCGCTATCGAAGTCCCAGCTCACCGCATTTCTTGACAGCAACATCTAAACCCCCTATCCTTTCCGCAAAAGACCGGGGGCAGATATAGCCGCCGGTTGTCCGGCGCCTGCAACAAGCCGTACCCAGGCGCAAATCCTCCCCGTTTCGGTTCCCTGTTTTCCCGTGCGAACGGTCTGAGGTCGTTCATCCCGCGCGAGCGTTTTATGCATTTATCCGAACTGAAAACCCAACACGTAAGCCAGCTGCTCGAAATGGCGACGGCGAACGAAATCGACGGCGCCAACCGCATGCGCAAGCAGGAGCTGATCTTCGCCCTGCTGAAGAACCGCGCCAAGAAAGGCGAATCCATCTACGGCGACGGCACCCTCGAGGTGCTGCCCGACGGCTTCGGCTTCCTGCGCTCGCCGGACACTTCCTACCTCGCCTCGACCGACGATATCTACGTCTCGCCGTCCCAGATACGCCGCTTCAACCTGCATACCGGCGATTCGATCGAGGGCGAGATCAGGACGCCCAAGGACGGCGAGCGCTACTTCGCCCTGGTCAAGGTCGACAAGGTCAACAACGACGCGCCTGAGGCCTCCAAACACAAAATCCTGTTCGAGAACCTGACGCCGCTGCACCCCGACGAGGTCCTCAAGCTCGAGCGCGACATCAAGGGCGAGGAGAACATCACCGGCCGCATCATCGACATCATCGCCCCCATCGGCAAGGGCCAGCGCGGACTGATCGTGTCGCCCCCGAAGGCCGGCAAGACGGTGCTGATGCAGCAGCTCGCGCATGCGATCATCGCGAACTATCCGGACACGGTGCTGATCGTGCTGCTGATCGACGAGCGCCCCGAGGAAGTGACCGAGATGACCCGCACCGTGAAGGGCGAGGTCGTCGCCTCCACCTTCGACGAGCCGGCCTCGCGCCACGTGCAGGTCGCCGAAATGGTGATCGAGAAGGCCAAGCGCCTGGTCGAGCACAAGAAGGATGTGGTGATCCTGCTCGACTCGATCACGCGCCTGGCGCGCGCCTACAACACGGTGGTGCCGGCCTCGGGCAAGGTGCTCACCGGCGGCGTCGACGCCAATGCGCTGCAGCGCCCGAAGCGCTTCTTCGGCGCGGCGCGCAACATCGAGGAAGGCGGCTCGCTCACCATCCTCGCCACCGCGCTGATCGATACCGGTAGCCGCATGGACGACGTGATCTACGAGGAATTCAAAGGCACCGGCAACATGGAGATCCACCTCGACCGGCGCATGTACGAGAAGCGCATCTTCCCGGCAATCAACGTCAACCGCTCCGGCACGCGCCGCGAGGAGTTGCTGATCGAAAAAGAGATCCTGCAGAAGGTATGGGTGCTGAGGAAGCTGCTCTACCCCATGGACGATCTCGAGGCGGCCGAATTCCTGGTCGACAAGATCAAGGCGACCAAAAGCAACGCGGATTTCTTTGACTCCATGAGGCGCGGATAGCAATTCAGGCGCGCATCTCGCCTGCAACCGCTCTGAAAGAAATCCCGGCCACGGTCCCGCCCCAAGCTTCGCCCGCCAGGGACCGTGACCTGGTTCTTCGGTTCGATGCGGCGAAGTCAGTGCGCTTCGAAATCTCGTAGACGAGGCAAGGCCTTGAGCCGGTTTGCTTTTCTTATTCCGGTCTGGGATAATTCGCCGTTTTTCATGCGGGCTTGAAACGCTGGGCCGCCCGCCCGAGCGGAACCAAGCCCCCGGAACCAGAGGACGCCCCATGAAAGCCAAAATCCATCCCGAATACAAGGAAATCCAGGTCACCTGCAGTTGCGGCAACACCTTCGCCACGCGCTCGACGCTGGGGAAGCCGCTGCACGTCGAAGTCTGCTCCTCTTGCCACCCGTTCTACACCGGCAAGCAGAAGATCGTCGACACCGCCGGCCGGGTCGAGAAGTTCCGCCAGAAGTACACCTCGAAGAAAACGGCCAAGACCACGAAGCAGGCCGCCGCGTAGGCGTGAGCGGATTTGCCATGAAAAGGCAGCTTCGGCTGCCTTTTCGTTTTTCCGGGTGAGAAAATGTCTTCTCGGGCGCTGAATCGGCTTCCGCCCGCACTGATCCCGTCTGGATGGCTGGCCGGGTGCGTCCGGAACGTGACCGGCGTGCCCGCCGCCGGCAGCTTGCTACCGAGGCGGCTCGTCGTGACGGCTTATCTGGGCGACAATGCCCATGTGTTTACCGGCACGGCAAACTCCGGCGAAACATTTCGTCGCCACCTCGAGGCCATGCGTGACAGCGTGCGCTCGTTTCATGCATTGACCGATTCGGAAATACTGCTGGCAAAAGCGCCGGCGCTGAAAATGATCATCGCGACCGAAACCACACGCTTCGCCGAGCCCGGACGCAATTCTCCGCTCGGCCGCAATGCCGGGAGCACTCTGCGTCTCGTCAACGCCATGGTCACGGACGGCAAGCCCGCCTCCGTCCGGACCATCAAGGTGGTCGAGTGAACACGGCCGGCCGGCGGCTTGCGTTGCCCCTCGGGCGCCGGATCGCGCTGCCGCTTGCGCCGGCGCTGTCGGCCCTGCTCGTGCTCGCTTATCTCCTGCCGGGCCTCGTCGGCCACGATCCGTGGAAGAGCGAGGACGCGATCGGCGTCGGCATCGTCTACCAGATGCTCCACCACGGGCAGTGGCTGGTGCCGCATCTCGCCGGCGAGCCGTTTTTCGAGGACGGCCCGTTTTATTACTGGATCGCGGCGCTCACCGCCAGACTCCTCGACTGGGCGCTCGCCATGCACGACGGTGCGCGCCTGGCGAGCGGCGTGCTGACGGCGGCCACACTCTGGTTCACATTTCTCGCCGGCCGGGAAATGTACGGCAGGACCGAAGGGACGAGCGCGACGCTTGCGCTGCTCGGCTGCCTCGGGCTGCTGGTGTACGCCCACGAGACACTGGCCGAGATCGGCATGCTCGCGGGCCAGGCGCTCGCCTGGTACGGCATCGCCCTGGCGCAGCGCAAGCCGCGGCACGCCGGCTGGCCGCTCGGCCTCGGCATCGTCATCGCGGCGCTCAGCAAGGGGCCCGCGGCAGCGATCGCGCCGCTCGCGATCGCGCTCATCGCGCCGCTGATCTCGGCCGGCTGGCGCCGCCGCGCATACATTTTCTCGTTGCTTGCAGCGGCAGTCACGGTGCTGGGGTTTCTCGGCGGCTGGCTCGCGCTGGTCGAAGCCCGCTCGCCCGCCGTCGCGGAGGCTTGGTGGCATGCGCAAATCGCGGTGTTTACGGCGCCCGACGTGAACGCGTTCGTCTATTGGGCCGAAACGCTGGCCTGGGCGGCGTGGCCGGCCTGGCCGCTCGCCTTCTGGGCACTGTGGGAACGGCGCCACCGGCGATTCGAGCCCGGAACGCGCATGCTGATCGCTGCGTTCGCGGTCTCGCTCGCCGTGCTGCTCGCGCAGCGCGATCCGCGCGAAGTCTTTGCGCTGCCGCTGCTGCTGCCATTGGCGCTCCTGGCCGGGGCAGGCGTGCCGAGCCTGCGGCGCGGCGCGGCCAACGCGCTCGCGTGGTTCGGCGTCATGAGCGCAGCGCTGTTCGGCGCGCTGGTATGGCTGGGCTGGATCGCGATGATGACCGGCGTCCCGCCGACCATCGCCCACAACTTCGCCAAGCTCGAGCCCGGGCACGTGCCGCAATTCTCCTGGGGCGTCTTCGCGATCGCGCTGGCGCTGACTCTCGCCTGGCTGTGGCTGCTTCTGAGGAGCGAACGCTCGGCATTGCGGAGCATTACCTTCTGGGCCGCGGGTACCGCGCTGCTGTGGGGTCTGCTCATGACGCTGTGGATTCCATGGATCGACTACGGCATGAGCTATCGGCCGGTGGCGCTGGCGCTGAAAAAGGCGCTGCCCGCGGGAACGCGCTGCATCGAGAGCCGCGACCTCGGCGAAACACAGCGGGCCGCGCTCGACTACCATGCCGGCATCGTCACCGAGCGCCTGGAGCGTCGCGGCGATGCCCGCTGCGCGCTGCTGCTCGTGCAGGCGCGGCAGGGGGACAACGACAGCGTCGGACCGGGCTGGAAGCTCATCTGGGAAGGCAACCGCCCGCGCGACCGCGAGCGCTACCGTCTCTATGAGCGGCAGACATGAGCAAGCTCACGCTATCGCCCGCCTGGCAGGCGCTCACCGCGCAGCAGCGCGGGATTGCCCGCCTTTCCCTGCGCGAGCTGTTCGCCGCGGACGCGACGCGCGTGCAGCGCTTCTCGCTCGAATTCGGCGAAATCCTGCTCGATTACTCCAAGCATCGGATCGACGCCGAGAGCATGCGGTTGCTGCTCGCCCTCGCCGAGCAGGCGCAGGTGCCGGCGTGGATCCGGCGCATGTTCGCCGGCGAGCCCATCAACAACACCGAGGGTCGCGCCGTGCTGCACGTTGCGCTGCGCTCGGACCGGGCGAAGTTCCCCGAGGGCCGCGACGTCATGCCCGCGGTGCGCGCGGCGCGCGAGCGCATGCGCCGCTTCGTCGACGCGGCGCACCGCGGCGCGCTCACCGGCGCCACCGGCCGGCGCATCACCGACATCGTCAACATCGGCATCGGCGGCTCCGATCTCGGTCCGAGGATGCTGGTGCGCGCCCTGCGCCGGTTTCACCGCGGCGGATTGCGGCTGCATTTCGTCGCCAACATCGATCCGGCCGACCTCGATGCGACGCTCGCCGGCCTCGCCCCCGAGGCCACGCTCTTCATCGTCGCCTCGAAGACCTTCACCACCGCCGAGACGCTCGACAACGCGGCCCGCGCGCGCGCATGGCTGGAAAGCGCGCTGGGAAAATCTGCGGATCTCTCGCGCCATTTCGCCGCCGCGACCGCAAACGAGGCCGGCGCGATCGCGATGGGCATTGCCCCCGAAAGGATGTTCCCGCTGTGGGACTGGGTCGGCGGACGCTACTCGGTCTGGTCCCCGGTGGGCCTGCCGCTGGCGCTGGCGATCGGCATGGACGGCTTCGAGCAGCTGCTCGAAGGCGGCCGCGCCATGGACGCGCATTTCCACACCGCGCCGCTCGAGCGCAACCTTCCGGCGGTGCTCGCGCTGCTCGAGGTGTGGTACGTGAATTTCTTCGGCGCGCAGAGCCACGCGGTGCTGCCCTATTGCGAGGACCTGCGCGATTTTCCGGCGTACCTGCAGCAGCTCGGGATGGAATCGAACGGCAAGCGCGTGGACCGCGACGGCAACGAGGTCGACTACGCCACCGCGCCGGTGGTCTGGGGCGCGGCGGGAACCGCCAGCCAGCACTCGTTCCACCAGCTGCTGCATCAAGGCACGCACCTGGTGCCGGTGGATTTCATGGTGTTCAAGGAAGCCGACGGGGCGCCACCGGCCCACGCCGCACTGGTTGCGAATGCGCTGGCGCAGAGCGCCGCGCTCGCGTTCGGCCATCCGGCGCCGGAAGCTCCTCACAAAGCCCTGCCCGGGAACCGCCCCTCGAGCCTGCTGCTGCTGAAGCGCCTCACGCCGCGCGCCCTGGGCCAGTTGATCGCGCTCTACGAGCACAAGGTATTTGTCGAAGGCATCGTCTGGAACCTGAACAGCTTCGACCAGTGGGGCGTCGAGTTCGGCAAGCAGCTCGCCCGCACTCTGCTGCCGCGGCTGCTGGGGGGTGGCGAGGCCGACGAGCTCGACCCCTCCAGCCGGGCCCTGCTCAAACGCCTGCGCGAGCGCAATTGACTTGGATCGCCTGCAGTCTTAGGCTGACACAACATGGAGACACACCGATGAATGAAGATACCTTCAACCTGAGCATTCGCAAGTTCCTGAAGATGGTGGGAGTGAGCTCGCAGCGCGAGATCGAGCAGGCGGTTGCAAAGGCGCGCGCGAGCGGCGCCGTCACCGGCAGCGAGAAATTCCCGGCCTCGGTCACGCTCGACGTGCCGGGGCTGAAGCTGTCGGTCAAGTTCGACGGCAAGATCGAGCTCGAATAAGCGCCGGGCGCCGCCATGAACCGGCCCAGGGAACTCGACACCGGTCTGCTGGACGAATTGCGCGCGCTGCTCGGCGAGCGCGTCGCGGTCTCGCGCGCCATCCGCGAGCACCACGGCAAGGACGAGTCGTATTTTCCCGATGCCTTGCCCGACGCGGTGGCGTTCCCGCATTCCACCGAGGAAGTGCGCGATGTCGTCAATATCTGCCGCCGCCACCGCACCCCCATGATCGCGTTCGGGGTGGGCACATCGCTCGAGGGACATGTCCTCGCGATCCACGGGGGGATATGCATCGACCTCAGCCGGATGAACAAGGTTCTCTCGGTGCACGAGGCCGACCTCGACGCCACCGTACAGGCGGGTGTCACGCGGAAACAGCTGAACGAACACATCCGCCATTCCGGTTTGATGTTTCCGGTCGATCCGGGGGCCGACGCCACGCTCGGCGGAATGGCCTCGACCCGAGCCTCGGGCACCAACGCCGTGCGCTACGGCACCATGCGCGAGAACGTGCTCGCCCTCACCGTGGTCCTCGCCGACGGCCGCGTCGTCAAGACCGCGCGCCGCTCGCGCAAATCCGCCGCCGGCTACGACCTCACGCACATTTTCATCGGCGCCGAGGGCACCCTCGGCATCATCACCGAAGTCACGCTGCGCCTGTATGCGGTGCCCGAGGCGATGTCCGCCGCGGTGTGCTCCTTTGCCGACATCGCCGGCGCAGTGAACACGGTGATCCAGACGCTGCAGGCGGGCATCCCGATCGCCCGCAGCGAGGCGCTGTGCGCGACCACGATGAAGACGATCAACGCCTATTCGAAGACGGACTACCGCGAGCAGCCGACGCTGTTCCTCGAATTCCACGGGACCCAGGCGAGCGTCGAGGAGCAGGCGCAGATGGTGCAGGAGATCGCGCACGGGAACGGCGGCATGGATTTCGAATGGGCGAGCAAGGCCGAGGACCGCAACCGCCTGTGGTCGGCGCGTCACCAGGCTTATTTCGCCTGCCTGCAACTGCGGCCCGGCGCGCGCGTCATCTCGACCGACGTCTGCGTGCCGATCTCGCGACTGACCGAATGCATTGTCGAGACATCGAGGGACATCGCCAAGGCGTCGATGCCGGTGCCGTTGTTCGGGCACGTCGGCGACGGCAACTTCCATTGCGCGATTCCGGTGCGTCCGGGCAACGAAGCCGACCTCGCCGAGGCCAGGGCGTTCAACGAGCGGCTCGTGAACCGGGCGCTCGCCATGGAAGGCACTTGCACCGGCGAGCACGGTATCGGCTTCGGTAAGATCAAGTCGCTGCAGAAGGAGTTCGGCGAGGCGGTCGAGCTGATGGCGACGCTGAAGCGCGCCTTCGACCCGGAAAACCTGATGAATCCGGGCAAGATCGTTCCGGCGGAGCACGTCTAGTCGCGCCGGCCCGGAACTTCAGAGCTTGAGGAAATTCTCGCGGTAGTACTTCAGCTCCTCGATCGACTCGTAGATGTCGGCGAGCGCTTCGTGCTTGCCGTGCTTGACCAGCCCCTTGGCAAGATCGGGCTTCCAGCGCCTGGCGAGTTCCTTCAGCGTGCTGACGTCGAGGTTACGGTAATGGAAGTAGGCCTCGAGCCGCGGCATGTGCCGGGCGAGAAAGCGCCGGTCCTGGCAAATCGAGTTGCCGCAGATGGGCGAGGTCTTGCCCGGAACGTGCTGCGCGAGGAACGCGAGCAGCCGGCCTTCCACTTCGGCCTCGGTCAGCACCGAGGCCTTCACCTTGTCGATCAGGCCGGAGCGCGCGTGGGTGCTCTTGTTCCAGTCATCCATCGCCGCGAGAACTTCATCGGGCTGGTGCACCACCAGCACCGGCGCTTCGGCGACCACGTTCAACTGGGAATCGGTGATGACAACGGCCGCTTCGATGATGCGATTGGAATCGGGATCGAGCCCGGTCATCTCCATGTCCAGCCAGACGAGATTGTTCTGGTCCTGCGCCATGCCGCCTTCCCGAGAGCATCTGTGTAGAATGCGATTGTCGCATACCCGCCCCAACCGGCATGCATCCCTTCACTCTCGCCTTTCTCCTCGCGCTCGCTCTAGCCACGGCGGCGCGCCTGTGGCTGGCCCGGCGGCACGTCCGGCATATCGCCGCCAACCGCGAAGCGGTACCGGCGGAATTCAGCGGCCGGATTTCGCTCGCGGCGCATCAGAAAGCGGCCGATTACACCGTCGCCAAGACCCGTCTCGGGATGCTCGAGACGCTGGTCGCAGCGGCGATGCTCCTCGCGTTCACGCTCGGCGGCGGCCTGCAATTGCTTGCGCTCGCCTGGGAGCGGGCATTCGACGCCGGCGGCTACCTGCACGGCATGGCGTTGATCTTCTCGATTGTCCTGATCTCCAGCGCCGTCGACCTGCCTTTCAGCATCTATCGCACTTTCGCGATCGAGGCCCGCTTCGGCTTCAATCGCATGAGCCTCGCGCTGTTTTTCGCCGATCTGGCGAAGCAGGCGGCCATCGGCGCGCTGCTCGGGATTCCGCTGGTGTTGTGCGTGCTGTGGCTGATGGCAAGAACGGGCGCAACCTGGTGGCTGTACGTATGGCTCACCTGGATGGCGTTCAATCTGCTAGTGCTGACGGCCTATCCGACGCTGATCGCGCCGCTGTTTAACAAGTTCACGCCGCTCGATGACATCGACTTGAAGCGCCGCATCGAACGGCTGCTCGCCAAATGCGGATTCCGCGCGCAGGGGCTGTTCGTCATGGACAGCTCGAAGCGCTCGAGTCACGGCAACGCCTATTTCACCGGCTTCGGCACTGCCAAGCGCATCGTGCTGTTCGACACCCTGACTCTGCGCCTCGCGCCGCCGGAGATCGAAGCGGTGCTCGCGCACGAACTGGGGCATTTCGCCCGTCTTCATGTATGGAAACGCATGGCCGTGCTGTTCGCGGCGAGCCTCGCGTTCCTGTGGACGCTCGGGTGGCTAATGGGACAGGAGTGGTTCTACGGTGCCCTCGGCGTGCGCTCGCAGAGCGCGGCGATGGCGCTGATCCTGTTCTTCATGGCAGCGCCGGCTTTCACCTTCCTGCTGCAGCCGCTCGCGAACCTCTACTCGCGCCTGCACGAATTCGAGGCCGATGCCTACGCGGCGCGTCACGCCGATGCCCGCGATCTCGTCCAGGCGCTGGTGAAGCTGTATCAGGACAACGCCGCCACGCTCACGCCGGATCCGCTGCACTCCGCTTTCTATGACTCGCATCCGCCGGCGATGCTGCGCATCGCGCGGCTGCAATCGCAAATCCGCGAAGTGACGACATGACGCCGCTCGCCGGCAGGAAATGCAGGTCGCTGCCCGCCGGGACGCCGGCACTCACCGAAGCGCAAATCGGGGCGTTGCTCAAGGGGACGCGCGGCTGGGTGTACAACGGCAAGGTAATCACCAAGACGTATTCGTTCAAGAACTACCATGAAACCATGGCCTTCGTGAACGCGGTGGCGTGGATCGCGCACCGCGAGGACCATCACCCCGACCTGAGCGTCGGCTACAATCGCTGCGGGGTGGAATTCAGCACCCATTCCATCGGCGGCATTTCCGAGAACGATTTCATCTGCGCCGCGAAAATCGAAGCGCTCGGGGCCGGTTGAATCCCGACACGCTGATTCCCGGGCAGGTTGTGGCCGCCCACGGGCGGAATTACCTGGTCGAGTGCGCCGAGCAGCGCGTTCTTTCCTGCGTCACCCGCGGCAAGCACAGCGACATTGCCTGCGGCGACCGGGTGGCGGTGCACGCCACGGGACCGGACCAGGGTGTGATCGAGGCGGCTGATCCGCGCTCCACGGTGTTTCTTCGCTCCGCAGCCCACCGCCGCAAACTGATCGCCGCCAACCTCAGCCAGGTCGCGATCCTGGTCGCCGTCGAGCCGAGCTTCTCCGACGAGCTGATCGCGCGCGTGCTCGTCGCGGCGGAGCACGCGCAACTGAAAACGCTCATTCTCCTGAACAAGGCCGACCTCGACACCGGGCCCGCCCTGGCGCGGCTCGAGCCGTTCGCGCAAGCCGGCCATCGCCTGCTGACGCTTTCGGCCCTGCGCGACGTCACGCCGCTGCGCGACCTGCTCTTAGGCGAGACCACGGCGCTGGTCGGCCAGTCGGGAATGGGCAAGTCCACGCTCGTGAACACGCTGTTTCCCGGCGCCGGCGCCGCCACGCGGGAGATCTCCGCGTTCCTCGACTCGGGCCGGCATACCACGACGAGCGTGCGTCTGTACCGGCTGGACGGAAGCAGCGCGTTGATCGACTGTCCCGGCCTGCAGGAGTTCGGGCTCGCGCATCTCGCGCCGGGCGATATCGAGTGGGGATTCGTCGAGTTCCGCCCCTGGCTGGGCCAATGCCGCTTTCCCGACTGCCGACACGCGCGCGAGCCCGGTTGCGCGATCGCTGCGGCAACGGCCGAGGGACGCATCCATCCGCGCCGGCTCGATCTGTATCGCCGCATAGCCGCCGCTGAAGGACGCCGATGAAGACGATCTTTTCCTCGCTCAACCTGATAGAGATGCACCACCTGAAGAATCTGCTCCAGTCCGAGGGCATACCCTGCCGCATCAGAAACGAGGATCTGTCCCGGCTGGCGGGAGAAATCCCCTTCACCGAATGCGCATTGCAGCTCGTCGTCGAGCGCGAGCAGGACTATGCCGCAGCCGATGCGCTGCTGCGGGAGTTCCTGCGGCCGCAGAGCCGCACCGCCGATCCGTGGCTCTGCCGCAACTGCGGCGAGACAATCGAAGGACAGTTCACGGGCTGCTGGAAGTGCGGGACCGAGCGCTGAGACCGCCGCCCGGGGAATTTGTCCGCGGATAATCGCCGCAATCCCGCCCCCAAGGAGCGGCGGCGAAGAATGAGCTAAGAGGCCGTTTCAGAATTACCGAAACGGGCCCTGATCAAGGGAACATGAGGGGAGGTATCCCCTCATGTTGTAACGAGTCCTAATTCGCCAGGGTGGCAACGCCGAGCAAGAGCAGCATCAGGAGCCACATCACCAGCGCGCGCCACACCAGACCGACAGTACTGTCGAGGAATCCGGTATCGGCCTCGTCACCGAGCCCGAGTTCAGGCCGGTCGATGACGACGTCGCCCTCGATAACGGGCATGCCGAGCTTGACGCCGATCGAGCCGGCGCCACTTGCGAGCACGATGCCGAGCGCCGGATCCGGCCACTTCGAAGCCTGCGTGCGCCAGCAGTAGATCGCGTCCTCGAAATCCCCCACCACCGCAAATGCGGCGGCGGTAAAGCGACTCGGCAGCCAGTCAAGCGCCGCGAACGCCCGGTGCGCAAAGCGGCCGAACTGCGCCAGTTCCGGCGCATCACCCGCGCCCCAGCGGCGGTCGAGGAAAGTGGCAAGGCGATAGAGGACGGCGCCCGTGGGTCCGGGCAGGAGTATGAACCAGAACACCACCGCGAACACGTTGCGATGCGAAGCGACGAGCGCCTGCTCGATCGTCAGGCGAACGACCGTCTCGCGGTCGAGTCCGGCGCAGCTCCGACCGCGCCAGGCGGCGAGTGTTTCGCGCGCCTTGGCGAGGTCATCCTGCTTGAGGGCGAAATGGATATCGGTGAAATAGTGGCTGAACTGGCGAAATCCCATGGTCAGGTAGAGCGCCGCAACGTTGAACACGAGCGCGAGCAGTGGACTGGTGTGACGCGCGAGCGCGTAGACCAGCCAGACCGCGAGCACCGGCGGCAGCACTGCGAGCAACCAGGCGATCATGCCGTGTTGCGTCTCCCCGGCGTTGAACTGGCGCTCAAGGGACGTTGCGTAGCGCGCCACCAGCGAAAACAGGTAACGGCGATCGGCAAGCGGATGCCACTGCTCCAGCGACAGCGCCGCAATCAGGGCAAGAAGACTCATGGGGTCCGGTGAGCGACAACGCGCGAAGATACCATAACGTCGCCCCCCCAGCGAGGACGAAGCGTCCGCACCGCAGTGGCAGGAAACGCCGCCCGCCGGGGAGGCAAGGCGCGGAAACCCCGCCGCGAACAGGTTCGACGCTGTGCTCGCGAAAGTTACGCCGTCAGAAAACTGCAGAAGTTCATCAGCATACCGGCCGTCGCTCCCCAGATGTAGTACTGCCGGTACGGCATGGCGTAATAGTGCCGCCGCCGGCCTTCATGGATGACGCTGTTGCGCTGGTGATTGGCGGGATCGAGCAGGAATTCGAGCGGCACCTCGAAAATCTCCGCGACCTCGAAATCGTCCGGCCGAAGATCGAGCGGCGGAGTCACGAGCCCCACCACCGGGGTCACGCGGTAGCCGGTCACAGTGAGGTATTCGTGCAAATGCCCGAGAACCTCGACGCGCGCCCCCGCAAGGCCGATTTCCTCCTCGGTTTCCCGCAACGCCGTCGCAGCCGCCGAGGCGTCGCCGGGCTCGGTGCGGCCGCCGGGGAAGCTGATCTGCCCGGCGTGATCGTTCAAATGCGCGGTGCGCCGGGTGAGCAGTACCGTGAACCCGTCGCCGCGCCGCACCAACGGCACCAGCACCGCGGCGGACCTGATCTCCTCGGCCGTGCGCCAGAGACGACCGTCCCCGGTCGTGACCGGCGCGACGGCACGGGATTGCGCGAAGCGGCGGCGCAGCCAGGTCGCGTCAAGCGGGGAGAGGCGCGAATTCACACTATCCATTATCGTCGGGAACGCTGCAGGCTCGTTGCCCGGGCTGGGTTTGCAACTGCCTCGGCATGGAGTATTGTAGCGGCGGCTGGAATAAACGTCCGCTTGCCGCGTATACACCACTACACTGCCGGCGGCCGGCCGGGGCGGCCCGAGCCGCCTGAATCCATGCAGCGTCCCGTTCCCACAATCCATCAGAGGAGATCGCATGAAAATCCGTTACGCAGCCCTGTTCTCGGCGCTGATGCTCGCAAGCGTGTCCGCGTTCGCATTCCATTGCCCGGCGGACATGAAGAAGATCGACGCGGCGCTGGCCAAGAACCCCAAGCTGTCGGCCCAGCAACTGGGCGAAGTCAAGAAATACCGCGCCGACGGCGAGACATTGCACAAGGCCGGCAAGCATCAGGAGTCGGTGGATACGCTTGCGAAGGCGATGAAAATTCTCGCTATCAAGTAATCGCCGGAGCGGACGCCGCCCCGCGGCGCCGCTCAGCCCGGAGTTATGCCTCTGAGGCATGACCCCGGGAATTGAAGCGGCCCGGCCGCTCAATTCGCGGAGTCGTAACGAAAGGCGCCACGGATATCCGTGGCGCCTTTCCATTGAGGCGGGCCAATCCTGTTTGGCGGCGGGCCTCAGTCGCCGAAAGACCGTGTCCGTTTGAAGCGCTCGGTCGCCTCGATGAGCGCGGCGGCGATGCCGGGTTCCCACACCGAGTGCCCGGCGTCGGCGATGACGCGGTATTCCGCCTGCGGCCATTCCCGATGAAGATCGTGCGCGGACACAAGCGGGCAGACGGCATCGTAGCGACCCTGCACAATCACGCCCGGGATGCCGTGCAGCCTGGACGCATTCGCTAGCAGCGCGTTCTCCGGAAGAAAAATGTCGTTGACGAAATAATGCGCCTCGATGCGCGCCAGCCCCAGCGCCACCACGTCGCCGGCGAAAGACGCCACCGTGTCCGGGCTGGGAAGCAGCGTGGAGCACGAGCCCTCGTACACGCTCCAGGAGCGCGCCGCCGGCATGTGAACCGACGCATCCGGATCGGTCAGCCGCCGGTGATAGTTGCGCAGCAGGTCGCCACGCTCCTCGGGCGGCAGGAAACCCGCGAATTTTTCCCAGTGCTCCGGAAAGATGTTGCGCAAGCCGTAGAGAAACCACTCGATCTCGCTCCTGCGGCAGAGAAAGATTCCGCGCAGTACCAGACCGAGACAGCGCCGGGGATGCGTCTCGGCATACGCCAACGCGAGCGTACTGCCCCATGAACCACCGAACACGAGCCAGCGCTCGACGCCCAGGTGCCGGCGCAGCGCCTCGAGGTCGGCAACCAGATGCGGGGTGGTGTTGTCGCGCAGCTCGCCGAGCGGCGTCGAGCGGCCCGAACCGCGCTGGTCGTAGACGATGACGCGGTACGCCTCGGGGTCGAAGAAGCGCCGGTGCCTGGGCGTGCTGCCGGCGCCGGGGCCGCCGTGCAGGAACACCACGGGAATTCCGGCCGGGTTGCCGCACTCCTCCCAATACATGGAGTGAACCGCATCGAGTCGCAGCATGCCGCTCGCGCGCGGACCGATCTCGGGAAAAAGCCCGATCACGGCCGGGATTGAAGCTTCGTTCACCGGAGCCCGGGTATTCTTCGAACCATAGGAAGCCAAGGACGCCAAACAGGGTCCTCACGGCGTGCTTGGCGCTCATGGCGGTGAAAACTCTTCGAGGCTGTTGCAGAATGATCTGCAACAGCCTCGAATCCGGCGGAGTATGAGGGGAGGTATCCCCTCATTTTGTAACGCACGCTTAAGGCAGAAGGATCGTCGAGCCGGTGGTCTTGCGGGCCTCGAGATCGCGCTGCGCCTGCGCCGCGTCCTTGAGCGGATAGCGGTGATTGACCTCGATTTTCACCTTGCCGGAGAGCACGATGTCGAACAGGTCTTTCGTCGTGGCGACCAGGTCATCGCGCTTGGCCGTGTAGGTGGCCAGCGTCGGACGCGTGACGTAGAGCGAGCCTTTTTGCGGGAGGATTCCCAGATCGAACGGCGGCACCGGTCCCGAAGCGTTGCCGAAGCTCACCATCAGTCCGCGCGGCTGCAGGCAGTCGAGCGACGCCATGAAGGTATCCTTGCCGACCGAGTCATAGACCACCGGCACACCCTTGCCGCCGGTGAGCGCTTTCACCCGCTCGACAAAATTTTCCTTGCGGTAGTTGATGCAGTGGTCCGCGCCGTGCGCCTTTGCAAGCGCGCACTTCTCCTCGGAGCCGGCGGTGCCGATCACCGTCGCCCCGAGCGCCTTCAGCCATTGGCAGGCGATCAGTCCGACGCCGCCGGCGGCGGCGTGGAACAGTATGGTCTCGCCGGCCTGTACCTTGTAGGTCCGGCGCAGCAGGTACTGGACCGTCATGCCCTTCAGCATCATCGCCGCCGCGGTCTCGAACGCGATTCCGTCCGGAACGGTGACCAGCCGGTCGGCCGGCATGTTGCGCACCTCGGAATACGCGCCGAGCGGTCCGCCGGCGTAGGCGACGCGGTCACCGGGCTTGACGTTGGTCACTCCCGCGCCGACGGCCTCGACGACTCCGGATCCCTCGCTTCCCATCCCGGAAGGAAGCGGCACCTTGTACAGGCCGCTGCGCTGATAGACATCGACGAAATTGAGCCCGCAGGCCTTGTGGCGCACGCGTGCCTCGCCCGGCCCGGGTTCGCCCACCTGGACGTCTTCCCACTGCAGGACTTCCGGCCCGCCCTGTTGATGAATTCGAATCGCTTTCGGCATTTCATCCTCCTTGTTAAGAACTTGGGATCCCGATATCCGGAAAACCGGCCGCGCCCCGCGCGCTGGCCCACTCTTGAGCCTGAACCTCGATCCCGATTTCCGCTTTCATGTGAACAACGTCAGCACGCCGGTATATCCGTACAGCCGGTCGTGCGAAATCTCGCCACTGCAGAAAAATCCCACCATCGGAAAGTCGCCCAGCTCGCGCCGGATCAACTTGAGCTCCGCCGATTTTTCCCCGAACATCTGCGCCCCCCGGCCGAGGCACGAATAATACAGTCCGCCGCGGGGCGCGCCGCGCAAATCGGCGCCGATGCTCGTCAGCATGCGCCGCAGGTCCTCGCGCGCCGCATTGCCGTCGCGCCTGCAGAACATGACGCTCATGCCCTCTTCGACCGGCGCGCCGATCGCGATCAGCTTCTTACGCGGGTCGATGCCGACCAGGTTGCGCGCGGTGTAATCGCCGGTGTCCGATCCCGGCACCGGCAGGCCGACGAGAATGTGATGCGCTGCACGATTCAGATCGCACGCCAGCGCTTCGCCGATGTCCTGGCGAAACACATCCAGCGCTGGCCTGCCGTCGAGCGTCACGATGATATTGCGCTCACATTCGGTGACGCGGTGGCGCGCCGGCAGCGGCGAACAGCCCTGGGTCAGCCGCGTCGCGACGGCGATATCCGAGGAAAACACCACCCCGGAGAGCCCTCCGGCAAGCACCTCGTTTGCGATCTGCACCGGACGGGCGCGCGAACTCGACAATCCGCCTACAAGAAAGCCTGACTCGACCTTGCGCGACATGTCCTCGATCAGTTCCGGAATGTCGTCGGTGTTGGGGTCGCCGTGGACCACGGCGAAATGCGCCGCCGCCGCGCCGGTCGCGGTACGGACGCCCGCGCGGGGCAGGCGCGCTCTTCCAGAGAATACGCGAAACGTGCCCTCCGGAAACGTCCCGACCATGACCGAGAGTGCAGGCTCGTCGAAGTATTCCACGCCGGTCGCAATGACGCCCACGCCCACTGTCCCGATCCATTCGTCGATGCCGGTTTCCCGCTTCAGGTGCTCAAGCAGTTCCGGCGCGTGACGGGTGTAGTGATCGCTGAAATACAGGAAGCCGAGATTGGCGCCCGGCGGAACCGGCTCGATTCCCTCAAGGCAGCGCCGCGCCGCCTCCCGCCAATCCCGTGCGCCGGCATGCGCATGACGGAATGCCAGGTTCATTTCTTCGGCGGATCGGTCCGGCCGGAGGCCGCGCTCTGTTGCAACGCGCTCCACCACGCCTCCGCCAGGGTGGCGGGATTACTGCCTGTCTGGTTCTCGGCGCCGGCCGGCTGGGCCGACTGCACCATCGCGCCTTGCATGGCCGCCAAAGTCGACTTCTGCACCTCCAGGCCCTGGATCGTCATGCGCAGCACGTTGAGATTGATATTGAGCCAGTTCTCGACCAGTTTCAGGTCGGCAATGCGCTTGTCGATCTCGCCCGGATTTACCGCCGGCGTCGTCATGCCCGCCATCGGCAGGCCCATCGGGCCCCACAGGCTCTTCAGGAACTCGAACGGATCGGGAGGCTGGCTCATGGCGGCGGCCGGCAGACAGAGGGAAAATCGAGTTTAGGCCGGCGAGCCCAAAAACTCCAGCACCTCGCCACGCTGCGCCATGGTGTCCTGATAGCCGAGATCGATGAGCGCGCGGCAGAACCCTTTCTCGAACAGCAGGTAGCTCGCCAGGTTCGACCCATTGCGGTTCATCGCGCCGATGCCGCGCAGCAGGAAGCGGATCGCCCCGGGCAGCTCATGCAGAAAGCGCACCGCAAGGCGCTCGATCGGCTGGCTCGGAGAGATCACGAGGACCTTGACCGGGCGCAGCGGCAGGCCGGCTTCCCTCAACTTGTCCGGCGGGATCAGGCTGACGGTGCGGTTGATGCGTTGCAGCCTCTCGATGTCGACGTAGAGGCTGTCGAGGAAAATGCTGTTCAGCGCGTGGCCCGCGATCTGCGCCAGCGAAGGATACAGGCTGCTGCGTATCCGGGGAGGCTCGACGCTCGCGGTGTGCCGGCCGGTCCCGATCACGAGCACACGGTCGGCGCCAAGGTGGAGCGCGGGGCTGATCGGCGCGATCTGGCGCATCGAACCGTCGCCGAAGTACTCGCGGTTGATCTTCACCGCCGGGAAAATAAAAGGCAGCGCCGAGGAAGCCACCAGGTGCTCGACCCTGAGCGGCATCGCCGCGCCAATGCGCTGCGTTCGTTCCCAGGCCTCGGTGCCGGGCCCGCCCTGGTAGAAGGAGACGCTCTGGCCCGACGAATAGCCCGAGCAGGTAATCGATACCGCGTACAGGCAATTGTTGTCGATGTTCTCCTGGATGCGGCCGAAGTCGAGGTTGCGCGACAGCATCTCGGCGAGCGGAGCATTGTCGAGCAGGGCCACCGGACTGGAACGCGAGATCAGCGTCAGCGCGGCAAGCCAGCGCGCCCCGCCTTTGGCGACGCCGATCGGGTCGGAGCGGTAGACGTGGCGGGCGTGGAAGTTCTCCCACACCTCGAGCAGGTTGCCCACCGCGACATCGAAGTTGTCCGCGAACACCGCGAGCGTCGCCGCGTTGACTGCGCCGGCCGAGGTGCCGCAGAGGATGGGAAACGGGTTCCGCTCCGGAAATGGCAGCAGTTCCCTCACCGCTTTCAGCACGCCGACCTGGTAGGCCGCGCGTGCGCCGCCACCGGTCAGGATCAAGCCCGCTTTCGATTTGGTTGATTGTGGAACCACCGCCCGGGCCCGGTTATGATTGAGTGCAGCGCCATGCGCCGCTCGGCTCGGCCGAGTTTAGCCGCTCAGGCCGGCCGTGTGAAGAGCCGCATTTGCTCCCGGGACGCGTTGGCGTCGACCACGGTAAGCGCAGTCATGTTGACCATGCGCCGCACTGTCGCCGAGGGCGTGAGGATGTGCACCGGCCGCGCCGCGCCGAGCAGGATCGGTCCGATGGTGATGCCATCGCCGGCGGCGGTCTTGAGGAGGTTGAACGCAATATTGGCGGCATCGAGTGTCGGCATGATGAGGAGGTTCGCCTCGCCCTTCAGCCGCGAGCGTGGAAAAGTCGCAAGCCGCAGATCGGCGTTCAACGCCGCATCGCCGTGCATCTCGCCCTCGATCTCGAGTTCCGGTGCCTGTTCCCGGATCAGCGCGAGCGCGCGCCGCATCTTCTGCGCGATGGGCGCATCGCTCGTGCCGAAGGACGAGTGCGACAGCAGCGCCGCCCTGGGAACAATGCCGAAACGGCGGATTTCCTCGGCAGCGAGCGCCGTCATCTCGGCAATCTGCTCGGCGGTTGGATCGATATTGACATAGGTGTCGCAGATGAACACCGTGCGCTTGGGCAGCATCAGCACGTTCATGGCGTAGAAGTGCCTCGCACCCGGGCGCAGGCCGATGACCTGATCAATGTACTGCAGGTGCAGGGCGTGCGTGCCGAAGGTGCCGCAGAGCATGCCGTCCGCCGCGCCGCGATGGATCATCATGGCGCCGATCAGGGTATGGCGCCGGCGCATCTCGATCTGGGCATATTGCTGCGACACGCCGCGCCGCTCGGTGAGGCGGTGGTACTCGTTCCAGTAGTCGCGATAGCGGGGATCGAACTCCGGATTGACGAGCTCGAAGTCCGCATCCGGCTTGATTCGCAGGCCGAAGCGCTCGATGCGCCGCTCGATGACGGCCGGTCGTCCCACGAGGATCAGCTTCGCCAGACCCTCGTCCAGCACCACCTGGGCGGCGCGCAGGACGCGCTCGTCCTCGCCCTCGGCAAAAACGATGCGGCGCCTGGATCCCTGCTTCGCCGCCGCGAAGATCGGCCTCATGATGAGGCCGGAGTGATAGACAAACTGCAACAACTGGTCGTTGTAGGCGTCGAAATCGGCAATCGGCCGTGTCGCCACGCCCGAATCCATCGCCGCCTTCGCCACCGCCGGCGCGATCTTGGCGATCAGGCGCGGATCGAACGGCTTCGGGATCAGGTACTCCGGTCCGAACTTCAGGTTGTGCTCGCCGTAAGCAGCCGTGACCACTTCCGACTGCTCCGCCATGGCGAGATCGGCGATGGCCCGGACCGCGGCGAGCTTCATCGGCTCGTTGATGGCGGTGGCGCCCACGTCGAGCGCGCCGCGGAAGATGAAGGGGAAGCACAGGACGTTATTTACCTGGTTCGGGTAGTCCGAGCGCCCGGTGGCAATCACTGCATCGGGTCGCGCACTTCTGGCGACATCTGGCAGGATTTCGGGGTCGGGATTGGCGAGCGCGAGGATCAGCGGCTTGTCGGCCATCTTCGCCACCATCTCGCCCTTGAGCACGCCGCCGGCGGACAACCCGAGAAAGACATCCGCGCCGCCAATGATCTCGGCGAGCGTGCGCGCCACAGTCTTCCTCGCGTAGCGCGCCTTGTTGGAATCCATTTCCTCTTTTCGGCCCTCGTAGACCACGCCCTTGATGTCGGAGACCCAGATATTCTCCGTTTTCAGGCCGAGGCTCACCAGCAAGTCGAGGCAGGCGAGTGCGGCCGCACCGGCGCCGGAGCATACGAACTTCACCTTGGCGATGTCCTTGCCGACCACGCGCAGTCCGTTCAGCACCGCGGCGCCGACGATGATGGACGTGCCGTGCTGGTCGTCGTGGAACACCGGGATCTTGAGCCGCTCGCGCAGTTTCTTCTCGATGTAGAAGCATTCCGGCGCCTTGATGTCCTCGAGGTTGATGCCGCCGAAAGTCGGCTCGAGGCTGGCGATGATCTCTACCAGCTTGTCCGGGTCGCGCTCGTTCACCTCGATGTCGAAGCAGTCGATGCCGGCAAATTTCTTGAACAGCACGCTCTTGCCTTCCATCACCGGCTTTGCCGCAAGCGGACCGATCGCACCCAGGCCCAGCACCGCGGTACCGTTGGTGACGACGCCGATCAGATTGCCGCGCGAGGTCAGATTGCGCGCCTCGGCCGGGTCACGGACGATCTCCTCGCATGCCGCGGCAACGCCGGGCGTATAGGCAAGCGCGAGGTCGCGCTGGTTCACCAGCCCCTTGGTGGGCACCACGGAGATCTTTCCGGGGCGAGGCAGGCGGTGATAATCAAGGGCGCTCTTGCGCAGCGTGTCTTCCATCGAAAATTCCAGGATGCAGATCGTTATCGTGCGGCACCATCATAGCCGAATTCAGTCCCCGCCGCGGCGCGTTCCACGGCGTCATCACCGCAGCGTTCCGCACGTCGATCAGATTGCGCCGCGATCCGATCGGCGTATGCTGGTGCTCATGCCCTGCTTCACCCTTTTCCTCGCTTTCATGGTGCTCGCCGGTTGTGCCATGCCGTCCGGGCACTACGGGCGTGGCAATCCCGGAATCGAGTAGCTGACCGCCGATGAGCTGGACTGGTACAGTTGATTTCGACGCGATTGAACCGGCGCGGTATGATGCCGGCAAGCTCCGACAGCACACTCATGAAGCGCGACGTCAGCCCGATTCTCGCGGCCCGCATGGCCGACATCGAGCCGTTCCACGTGATGGACGTGCAGAACCGCGCACACGAGCTGGAAACGGCGGGTCGACGCATCATTCACATGGAGATAGGCCAGCCGGATTTCGCGGCGCCACCGCGGGTCGCCGAGGCAGCCATCGCGGCGATCCGGTCCCGGCGGCTCGGCTACACCGCTTCAGTCGGCATTCCCGAGCTGCGCCAGGCGATTTCGGACTATTATCGAGAGCGCCTGGGCGCGAACGTACCGCCCTCGCGCATCGTGGTCACCGCCGGCGCTTCGGGCGCGTTGCTCTTGACGCTCGGGGTTCTCGTCAATGCCGGCGACGAAGTGCTGATGCCGGACCCCTGCTATCCCTGCAACCGGAATTTCGTGCGCCTGTTCGGCGGCTGTGCGCGAACGGTCCCGGTCGACGACAGCCAGCAATACCAGCTCACGGCGGCGGACGTGCGCGCGCACTGGAGCGGCGCGGTACGCGGCGTGCTGCTCGCCTCGCCTTCCAACCCCACCGGCACCATGATCCCGCGTCAGGAGCTGGGACAAATCATCGACTGCGCGCGGGCGGCGGGCGGATTCGCGGTTATCGACGAGATCTACCAGGGACTGGTCTACGACGAAGCGCCTTCGACGGTGCTCGAAATCGCCGACGACGTGTTCGTCGTCAACAGCTTTTCCAAGTACTTCAACATGACCGGCTGGCGCCTGGGGTGGGTGGTCGCCCCCGAGCCATACGTGCGCGAGATCGAGAAGTTGGCGCAGAACGTTTTCATCTGTCCGCCGGCGCCGGCGCAGTACGCGGCACTTGCTGCGTTTCACCCTGAAACCATTGACGTGATCGAGGAACGCCGGCGCGAGTTCCAGCGCCGCCGCGATTACATGGTCCCGGCGCTGCGCGAGCTGGGGTTCCGAATTCCGCTCATGCCCCAAGGGGCGTTCTACATCTATGCCGGCTGCGAGCGCTTCGCCGCCGACAGCACCGGGTTTGCGCTGCGGATACTCGAAGAAGCGGGCGTCGCGATCACGCCCGGCCTGGATTTCGGCTCGAACCGGCCGGAGTGCTACGTGCGTTTTGCCTACACGCGCTCGCTGGATGATCTCAAGGAAGGCGTCGAGCGCATGGCGCAGCTGTTGCAGCGCTAGGCCGCCATATCCGCACAGCGTGGCAAGCTGGACGACTATCGCGCCACGCCGAGCCTTGCGAAGCTCAGCGTGCGGTCAAAGTGCACAAGGGATCAGGCAGAGTTGCGCGCCAGTTGCTGCTGGCGTTCTACGCGACGCACCGCCTGCTGCAGCCGCTCCTTCTCCGCAATGACTTTCTGCGCGTACTGGCTGGACGCGTCCGAGAGCGCGCCGTTGTAGGACTGGAGGCCTGCTTCGAGGCTGCCGGTACGGCGGATGTACTCCTTGAGGATGCGCGCCCCGAGAAAAATATTGGTCGTCGGGTCAAGCATCGATTCCTCGCCGCCGGCCTCCGCGAGCTTGTCCTGGTGGTGCTTCGGCATCACCTGCATCAGGCCCTTGGCCCCCACGACGCTCTCTGCGATCGGATTGAAACGCGATTCGATCGCCATCACCGCAAGGATCAATAACGGGTCGAGACCAACCTCCTGACCGGCATCATGTGCGGCGCCCACCAGTTGCTCGGTAGCGCCCGATGCAATCCTGTAACGGCGCGACAGGTAGCCAGCCAGTGCCCGGTATTTCGGATTGTCGGCATCCTCGCTCCGCTCGACCAGCGATTCCGTCCCGTAGCGGATGGGACCAAACGCCGCGGAACGGATGGTACTTTCGTCCAGCATGGCCTGCCCACCGCGAACCACGACGAACAATACAGCGGCAAACCCGATCAGGGCCAAACCATGGTGAAGCGTCGCTGCCAATCGTCCCAATCGTCCTAATCGCCCTTGCAACCACTGTTTCAATTCGGCTATGTTCATCGCACATCCCTCCTTGCCTAGCTGCCAAGCGGCAGAAAGCTCCTGCGAAAAGCCTGCGTGTATCGCAGGCACTTCTGAAGAAACAAAAATAATCCTTTTTCTTCAATTAGTTTTGACCGTCATCAACAGATCAATACAGCGACATTGCACTTCCCATCAAAAGCAAAGCGATATCTAAAATGGTGCATTGCACCAAAACAATTGTAAACAAATACTTGTTTTGAGTCAATGGAATACTCAACAATGATATCAAAGTGTTACTGCATTGCAATATCAAAAAATGGGGGCACTTGCCAGAAAAATCCCAGCTTCACTGCGCGACGGCCTGACAAGATACTCACGCCATTCGGCAGCGTAGCCGGGGCAATCTCTCTTCTGCCGAACGTCTGCGGTCAGCCCAGAACGCGAGGTCCTAGGGGCTGGCCGCAGTTCATTCGTAACACACCTAAGGCCGGGAACCTGTCGGAAAAGGCCAAGCTGCTGCAGGGTTCAGCGCAGTTCTTGCCCCGGGCGTTGCCGCAGTGGACGGCGTTGGAGCTACCGTTCCGATCATCGGCGCAGCTGGTTTCGCCGTGGTTCTCTTGGCTTTAGTCGCCGGCTTCCTGGCCGCTTTCTTCTTTTTGGGTGTCTTTTTGGCCGCCTTTTTCCCGGCGGATTTCTTCTTGGCCACCTTCTTCTTTGCCGGCTTTCCTGCCGCCTTCTTCTTCGCCTTCTTCTTTGCTGCCCTCTTTGTCTTTTTCTTCGCGGGTTTCTTCGCTTTTTTCTTGGCCATGACCAGCCTCCATCAAGAGTTAAAGGAACAACACACCAAATCCGTCCATACAGGCACGGGTCATTCACCCCCCGGGACAAGTCCCGGCGAGCCGAATTCTCTACCCGCTCTGCTCGAGAGCAGATCCTGGTACAGGATGTCGGGATCGAACTGTATCCCGCCATCCCATACCACCGTTGCCGCTTTCTGATCCACGGCAACGCGGCAAAACTGTTCCACGTCGCGCCAGGCGCTGAAGACGCCCACTTCAAGAAGGTTCCCGAGGAACACGCTTCCCTCGAGTCCGTCATCGAAGCGCAGCCAGAGCCTGTAGTCCCGTGAAGCCTTGCAGTCAGTCACGCGATGCATGCCCACTCCTTTTCACGGCTGCAGCCGTACATTACGGCCTAATCCCAACTGAGGGCGCCCCCGGTCTGGTACTCGATGACACGGGTTTCGAAGAAATTGCGTTCCTTCTTGAGATCGATCATCTCGCTCATCCACGGAAACGGGTTGTCCGCTCCCGGGAACATCGGTTCGATTCCGATCTGCTGACAGCGCCGGTTGGCGATGTAGCGCAGATACTCCTTGAACATCGGCGCGTTGAGCCCCAGCACGCCACGCGGCATGGTGTCCTCGGCGTAGCGGTACTCGAGCTCAACCGCTTTTTTTATGAGGCCCTGAATTTCCTCCCGGAACTCCGTGGTCCAGAGATGCGGGTTCTCCATCTTGATCTGGTTGATGAGGTCGATGCCGAAGTTGCAGTGCATCGACTCGTCGCGCAGGATGTACTGGTACTGCTCGGCGGCGCCGGTCATCTTGTTCTGCCGGCCGAGCGCGAGTATCTGCACAAAACCGACGTAAAAGAACAGCCCCTCCATGATGCACGCGAACACGATCAGGCTCTTCAGGAGATCCTGGTCGCTCTGCGGAGTGCCGGTCTTGAACTGCGGGTTGGTCAGCGTGTCGATGAACGGGATCAGGAATTCGTCCTTGTCGCGGATCGACGCAATCTCGTGGTAGGCGTTGAACACCTCGCCCTCGTCGAGGCCGAGGCTCTCGACGATGTACTGGTAGGCGTGGGTATGGATCGCCTCCTCGAACGCCTGGCGCAGCAGGTACTGGCGGCACTCGGGCGCCGTGATGTGGCGGTAAGTGCCGAGCACGATGTTGTTCGCCGCCAGCGAGTCGGCGGTCACGAAGAAACCGAGGTTGCGCTTGATCAGCCGGCGCTCGTCCTCGGTCAGGCCGTTGGGGTCCTTCCACAGCGCGATGTCGCGGCTCATCTGGATTTCCTGCGGCATCCAGTGGTTGGCGCACGCGGACAGATATTTCTCCCACGCCCACTTGTACTTGAACGGCACCAGCTGGTTGACGTCGGTCTGGCCGTTGATGATGCGCTTGTCGGCGACATTGACGCGTCGCAATTCCGCTGCGGGCTGCGCCGGTGCCGACGCGGGCGCCAGCGCGGCCAATGCCGCGGCGGGATCACGCGGCAGCGTGCCGGTC
>JBARMB010000087.1:0-53354 GCA_049802235.1 Burkholderiales bacterium
GAACCGCGACGCGGCTCGGCATGAGCCAGCCTGCGGTGAGCGCCGCGCTGGCGCGACTGCGCAAGGCGTTCGACGATCCCCTGTTCATCCGCACCGCGCGCGGCATGGAGCCCACGCCGCGGGCCCACCGGGGGCAACTAGATTTTTTCTCCTTCGAGTTTCTGGGCTTGAACAATGGGTTAAGCGAAGTTTTCGTTAGCCGCCGCCGCGCCGTGCTGGCGCTTCAGCGCGCCTTGCGCGGGCGCCGCTTGCGCGGATTGCCCGCCATCTCCTCGAGCACCGCGCAGACCGCGCCGGTGTCTTCGGCGCCCATGCCCATCGCCATCGCGGCGTTGTAGAACGGCGCGCTCGCCGCGAACAGCGGCGTGGGGCAGTCGAGCTTGCGGGCAAAATCACCGATGATGGTCATGTCCTTCTGCCAGATCTCCACTTTCATCGTCGCATCGCGGTAATCGCCCTTCACCATCATCGGCCCGCGCACCTGCAGCATGCGCGAGCTGCCGGCGCCATCCGACACGACCTTCAGCACCAGCGCGGGGTCGAGCCCCGCCTTCATGCCGAGCACCAGCGCCTCCGCCGCGGCGACGTTGTGGATCGCCACCAGCAGGTTGGCGACGAACTTCATCTTCGAGCCGGCGCCGAAGGCGCCGACGAAATAATGCGCGCGGGAAAATCCTTCCAGCACCGGAGCGATCTGGCGGCAGGCGGCGCGGTCGCCGCTCGCATAGACGATCAGGTCCTTGGCGCGTGCCTGCGCGCCGGTGCCGCTCAAGGGGCAGTCGAGCAGGATCACGCCGCGCGCCGCGAGCTGCTCTCGCGCCGCTTCCTTGACCGGGATCGGCAGCGTGCTCGTTTCGATCACGATGGTTCCGCGGGCGGCGGACGCGGCAAGCTCGGCCGCAACCCGTGACAGCGCATCGGCGGACGGCAGCGAGGTAACGATGATCTCCGCGCGCCGGGCAAGCGCGCGCGGGCTTTCCGCGGCGACGCCGCCGGCACGGACGTGCGCGGCGCGTGCGTGCGGGGCGACGTCGTAGCCGACGACGCGGAATCCCGCGCGCAAAAGGTTCGCCGACATCGCCGAGCCCATGATGCCCAGGCCGATCATTCCCACTGTGCGTTTTGCCATCTCTTCCCTTTCGCGATGAGCCGGGATGCCTGCATCGGCGGCATTCCGATTGTTGATCCATTGATAAATACGCTAACATTCTCGCTCAAAACGCGAAGCGGAGGAAACACGGGTGGGAAGTCTTCTTGTCGGCGTCGACATCGGCGGCACTTTCACCGATTGCGTGGTGCTCGACCGTTCGGGGCGCATCACCGCGACCAAATCGTCCTCGACCCCGGGAAATTTTGCCGAAGGCATGCTCGCGGCGATGCGCGTGGCGGCGGAGCGCCTGGGACTCTCGTTCGAGCAATTCTGCCGCGAGGTCACGGTGCTTACCCACGGCACCACCGTAGGGACGAACGCGTTGATTCAGAGGAAGGGTGCGCGCGTCGGCCTGATCACGACCCGCGGCCACGAGGACGCGATCCACATCATGCGCGGCTCGCGCGGCGTCACCTCGCGCGACATCGCCAAGGTGGTGCACTTCCCCTCGAGCCAGAAGCCGGTGCCCATCGTTCCCAAGCGCCTGATCGAGGGCGTGTCGGAGCGCGTCGACTGCTTCGGCGAAGTGGTGGTGCCGCTGAACGAAGCCGAGGCGGAAATCGCGATCCGGCGGCTGGTGGAGCAGGGCGTCGAAGCGATCGGCGTGTGCTTCCTCTGGTCGTTCAAGACGCCGCAGCACGAGCGGCGCGTGAAGGAGATGATCCGCGACCTCGCGCCGCAGGTGTTCGTCTCCTGCTCGACCGACATCGCGCCCAAGTGGGGCGAATACGAACGCGTCACCGCGACCGCGCTCAACGCCTACATCGGCCCGGTGATGGCGAAGTATCTCGGCAACCTCGACTCGCGCCTGAAGGCCTCCGGCTACGCGCAGCCGCTGCAGATCACGCAGTGCGGCGGCGGCTCAATCTCCGTGGACAAGGCGATGGAATCGCCGCTGCTGACGCTCGACTCCGGGCCGGTGTCGGGCGTCACCGGCTCTCTCTATCTCGGCAAGTTGATGGGCTGCCCCAACATCATCACCACCGACATGGGCGGCACTTCGTTCGACGTCGGCATCATCCACGACGGCCAGCCCGAGTATTCCTTCGTCTCCAACGTGGCGCAGTACGAGTATTTCCTGCCCAAGGTCGACATCCAGGCGATCGGCTCGGGCGGCGGCTCGCTGGCCCGCGTCGATGCGCAGTCGAAGACGCTGCGCGTGGGGCCGGAGTCGGCGGGCGCGGATCCCGGG
This sequence comes from Burkholderiales bacterium, assembly GCA_049802235.1. GTDB lineage: Bacteria > Pseudomonadota > Gammaproteobacteria > Burkholderiales > SG8-39 > VBDM01. The sequence continues at coordinate 2,343 of JBARMB010000087.1, forward strand.
CCGGTGTGCTACGGCAAGGGCGGCACGGTGCCGACCGTGACCGACGCCGACGTGGTGCTCGGCTACATCAATCCCGACAACTTCCTCGGCGGGCGCATCCGGCTCGACCGGGAAAAGGCAGTCGCAGCAGTGCAGCGCGTCGCCGATGCGCTCGGACTGTCGCTGATGGAAACGGCCGGCGGCATCGCCAGGATCGCCGAGTTCAAGATGGCCGACATCATCCGCAAGATGACGGTCGAGAAAGGTTTCGATCCGCGCGACTTCGTGCTGTTCGCCTTCGGCGGCGCGGGCCCGGCGCACGCTGGCGTGTTTGCGCGCGAGCTCGGCGTGCAGAAGGTCGTCATCCCGCAGAAGGAGATCGCCTCCACCTGGTGCGCGTTCGGCGCCGCGGCGGCCGACATCCTGCACGTCTACGAGCAGGTCGACATCCAGGCGAGCCCGTTCGACGCCGCGCGCGTCAACCGCGCGCTCGAGTCGCTGGAGAAAAAGGCGAATGCGCAGATGGACCGCGACGGCATCGCGAAAGCGCGCCGGCGTTTCCAGTTCTCGCTCGACATGCGCCACAGGGGCCAGATCAACGAAGTCGAGGTGATGCTGCCGGAGCAGCGGCTCAAGCCCAAATTCTGGGAGCCGCTGAGCCGGCGTTTCTACACGCGCTACGAGCAGCTCTACGGGCACGGCTCGTCCTACGGCGAGGCGCGCCTGGAGATCGTGACGCTGCGGCTACGCGCCACGGCGGCGACGCCGCGACCGAAACTCACCGCGACGAAAAAGCTCGTCGCGAGAATCGACCCGAAGGCGGGCCGCGGCAAACGCAGCATTTTCTGGGCCGACCTGAAGAAAAACGTCTCCACCCCGATTTACGACGGCGCACTGCTGGTGCCGGGCAACCGCATCAACGGCCCGGCGGTGATCGAGACCACCGACACCACCGTCGTCGTGCACCCGGGCCGCTCGCTCAAGGTGGACGCGTTCGGCAATTTCGAGATCAATTTCGGAAAGAGCACGTGAAGACCAATGTAATCGTCGTCCCCGCGCAAGCGGGGACCCAGCGGCTTTGGGAAAGACACTGGACTCCCGCTCCCCGATTAAGACATTCGGGGACAGGTTTCGCGGGAATGACGGAGCAGGGAGATGCAAATGCCTAAAGTCAGCGAGATGAAAGACGCCGCCTTCGACGGCAAGAACATGGGCTATGTGCCGCCGAAGACGCTGCGCATCGCGCCGCAGCTCAAGCTGCACCGCAAGGCCGCGAAAAACATCGACCCGATCACCTACGAGGTAATCCGCCACGCGCTGTGGCACGTCAACGAGGAGCACGGCGCGACCATTCAGCGCGTCTCGGGCTCGCCGATCGCGATGTACGCGCTCGACCTCAACCCGTCGATCCTCACCGAGGACGGCGAGTTCATCTACTTCGGCCCCTACATGCAGTACATGTCGGGGGTCACCGATACGCAGGTGAAGTGGACCCTCGAATACCGCAGCGACAACCCCGGCATACGCGACGGCGACATGTACCTCGCCAACGACCCCTGGGTGGGCGCCGCGCACCAGCAGGACGTGATGCTGATGTGCCCGGTGTTCTGGCGGGGCGAGCTGTTCTGCTGGGTGACGAACTGCCTGCACCAGTACGACATCGGCGGCATCACGCCTTCTTCGTTCTGCGGCACCGCCGAGAACGCGTTCGAGGAAGGCATCTGCATCCCGCCGGTGAAAATCATCGAGGGCAACGAAATCCGGCGCGACATCGAGGAGCTGTACCTGCGCTCCTCGCGCAAGCCCGAGGCGGTGGCGCTCGACTTCCGCGCCCAGCTCGCCGGCAACATCACCGCCCGCGAGCGCGTGTTCGCGCTCATCAAACGTTACGGGCCGGAAGTCGTGAAGGGCGTGATGCGCAAGATCCTCGACAACGGCGAGCGCGCCTTCCTCGCCAAACTCAAGCGCCTGCCCGACGGCGTGTGGCGCGAGCGCACCTACGTCGAATGCTGCCGTCCCGGCGACCGCCGCACCCACCGCGTCATGCTGACGCTGAAGAAAAAGGGCAGCAAGCTCATCTTCGAGAACGAAGGCACCGCGCCGCAGGACGGCGCCATGAACGCCACCTACTCCGGCTGGCGCGGCTCGATCATGGTGGCGCTCAATCAACTCTTGTGCTGGGACCAGTATTTCTCCATCGGCGGCGCGCTGCGCCACGTCGAGTTCGATCCCACGCCCGGCACCTTCAACTGCGCTAACTTTCCCGCGTCGGTGTCCACGGCGCCGGTGCAGGCGATGGAGATCTCGCTCTACCCGGCCTACAACGTGCTCTCGAAGATGATCCACAGCGATCCCGAGATGCGCCGCGACATCATGTGCATCGGCGGCACCAGTCAATGGCCGGCGACCATCTTCCGCGGCATCGACCAGTGGGGCGAGCGCTACGGCTATATTCTGGTGGACCCGATCGGCGGCGCCATCGGCGCCTTTGCCACCGGCGACGGCATCTCGACCGGCGGCCAGTCGAGGACGCCGATCTGCAAGCTGCCCAACGTCGAGCACACCGAGCAGACTTTTCCGCTCCTGTTCCTCTACCGCAAGGAAGTGATCGATTCGGGCGGCGCGGGCAGGTTTCGCGGCGGGCTCTCGGCCGAATCCTGCTTCATTCCCCATCACACCGACGTCATCACCCAGGACACGCTGTCCTCGGGCAACGCCATCCCGACTTCGCTCGGCATGATGGCGGGCTATCCCGGCTCGGTCAACGTGTACAAGTTCAAGCGCGCGACCGACATCTTCGAGCGCCTGGGACGCCGGCAGATTCCGAACGATATCGCCGAGGTGAAAGGCGAAGAGGTGACGCTGCAATTGCGCCAGGAGAATTTCCTGCAGAAGCCCGAAGACGTCTACGCGGTGATCTGGTCGGCGGCGGGCGGCTTCGGCGATCCGCTCGAGCGCGACCCGGAAAAGGTGCGCGAGGACGCGGTGGACAACCGCTCGGTGTCGGTCGCGGCGGCGCACGACATCTACGGCGTGGTGATCGCCGCGAACGGCCGCGTCGATGCGGAAGCGACGCGGCTGCTGCGCGCCGAGCGGCGCGAAGCCAACCGCAGGAAAGACGGGAGCGTGAAGCACCTTGCCGGCAAAGTGATGGTGCACGTCACCGACAATCTCGACCTGCGGCGCGAGAAGGGCGGCCTGCATGGCTGCTGCTCCAAGTGCGCCGCCGACCTCGGGCCGGTGCGCGAGAACTACAAGGAGCATTGCGTGCGGCGCGAATCGGACATCAGCGTCGCCAACCCGAACATCGGCGACTGGCGGCGCTACATCGATGAGCGGCCCGTGTTCCGGCAGTTCTTCTGTCCGGGGTGCGGTGCGCTGATCGAGAACGAGATCGCGCGCGAAGGCGACGAAGTGCTGCGCGACATCGAGCTGGACCTGGGTTGAACCGGCGCGCACGCGCTGACACGGGAGGAGAGGAAACATGCTGCACGAGCTGCGCACCTATTACGCCATGCCGGGACGGCTGCCCGATCTCAACCGGCGCTTCGAGACCATCACGCTGAAATTCTGGGAAAAGCACGGCATCCGCCCGGTCGGCTTCTGGACCACGCTGATCGGCGAGTCGAACCAGGCGCTGTACTACATCCTCGAATGGGAATCGCTCGCCGAACGCGAGAAGAAATGGAACGCGTTCGCCGCCGACCCCGAGTGGATCGGCCGGCGCGGCGAGACCGAGAAAAACGGCCCGCTGGTCGAGCGCATCTCGAATGCCATGCTGCAGCCCACTGCCTATTCGAAGATGAGGTGATGCATGGCCAAGGTGATGCTGGTCACCGGCGCGGGCCGGGGAATAGGCGCGGCGGTCGCGCGGCAGGCGGGCCGGCGCGGCTACGCGGTGTGCGTGAACTACCTGCGCAACGCGGCGGCAGCCGGGAAAGTGGTTGCGGACGTGCGCGCCGCGGGCGGCAACGCAGTTGCGGTGCAGGCCGACGTCAGCCGCGACGCCGAGGTCACGCGCCTGTTCGCCGAGCTCGACCGGCAGCTGGGCCGCGTCGACGTGCTGGTGAACAATGCCGGCATCATCAACGGGCAATGCCGCGCCGACGCCATGACCGAAGCGCGGCTGTCGGAAATTTTCGCCGCCAACGTTTTCAGCATGTTCTACTGCGCCCGCGAGGCGCTCAAGCGGATGTCCACGCGCCACGGCGGCAAGGGCGGCGCGATCGTCAACGTGTCCTCGGCGGTGTCGCGTCACGGCGGCCTGCCGGAGGAGACGCACTACGCCGCGACCAAGGGCGCAATCGACAGCTTCACCATCGGCCTCGCCAAGGAAGTCGGCAGGGAAGGCGTGCGGGTGAATGCGGTGCGTCCGGGGCTCATCGCCACCGAAATCCATGCGGCGCACGGGGGGCAGAAGGCCGTCGAGGCGCTCGCGCCGACGATCCCCATCGGCCGTGCCGGCACCGCCGACGAGGTCGCCGAAGCGGTGCTGTGGCTCGCCTCGGAGGCATCGTCCTACCTGCATGGCGCGATCATCGATGTCTCGGGTGGGCGCTGACCCACGCAGGATCGAGGCGCAACCAAGTTAACACTTGACAATTGAACGGTCGCTCGCATAATCGCCGGGGGAGAAGAGGTACCGAAGACACGGCCCCGAGGGCTCGGTTGAGGACTTCGAACTTCAAACGTATCATGTTGCGGCCGGCGCAGGCTGCCGGCAGACGACAGTCCATCGACAAGACGCAAAGCGCGGCGATGGACTCCGCAAGAATATTCCGTAACCGAACCTAGGAGGAGTATGCCATGCCAGGCAGAAGCAGAGATTTGATAGCCATCGTGGGGCGCACGCTGGGCGCCCTGTTCATTACATTTGCACTGGCTGGAGCGGCGCTCGCGCAGCAGCCGATCAAGATCGGCCTGAGCATGCCTCAGACCGGCCCGTTGGGCGGCGGCGGCAAGGCCGCGCTGCTCGCATTGCAAATGTGGCGCGACGACGTCAACGCCAAGGGCGGCATGCTCGGGCGCAAGGTCGAGCTGATTTCCTACGATGATCAGGGCAGCCCGGCGCTCACCCCCGGGATCTACACCAAGCTGCTCGACATCGACAAGGTCGACCTGTTGATCGCCCCTTACGCGACGGTGCCGACCGCGCCGCTGATGCCGCTGGTGAAGCAGCGCGGTCTGCTGCTGATGGGCAATTTTTCCTTCCAGGTGAACCACACGGTGAAGCACGACATGTGGTTCAACAATGCACCTTGGGGCGATGCGGCTAGCTGGTTCGAGGGTTACTTCGAGGCCAGCAAGAAATTCAAAGGCAAGACCGTCGCCTTCCTCGCCGCGGACCAGGAATTCGCGCAGAACCTGGCCAGCGGCGCCAAGGAACTGGCGAAGAAGGCCGGCCTGAAGACGGTCTACGAGCAGAATTACCCGCCGAACACGGTGGATTTCTCGGCCATGCTGCGGGCGATCCGCGCGGCCAAGCCCGACATGGTATTCGTTGCATCCTATCCCGGCGACTCGGTCGCCATCGTGCGCGCGGTCAACGAGGTCGGCGTCGGCCCCTCGGTGAAACTCTTTGGCGGTGGCATGGTCGGTCTGCAATTCACGCCGATCATGGAATCGCTCGGCTCGCAACTGAACGGCATCGTCAATTACAACAGCTACGTGCCCGGCATGGATTTCCCCGGCGTGAAAGAGTTCCTCGAGCGTTACGCCAAGAAGGCCGTCGAAGCCAAGGTCGATCCGCTCGGCTATTACCTGCCGCCGTTCAACTACGCCATCGGGCAAATGATCGAGCAGGCGGTGGCGGGCACCAAGGGCCTGGACCAGAAGAAGCTCGCGCAGTATCTGCATACGCACACGATGAACACCATCGTCGGGCCGATCAGCTTCGCGGCCGACGGAGAACGCGCCAAGCCGGTCGTGCCGTTCATCCAGTTCCGCGGCATCGCCGACAAGAACGTCGAGCAGTTCCGCCAGCCGGGCAAGCAGGTCATTCTCTATCCGGCGCAGTACAAGAGTGGCGAAGTGGCGGCCTTTTCGTCAAAGTAGGCAAGTCGTTCGCCTGCTCGCATCGCAGACGGCGCGGCAATACCGCGCCGTCTTTCATTTTCATACTCTAGCCTGTCTCCGCAATAACGGGGGAACGCTTGTTCTCGTTTGACCTGCTTGCCGACGCGATCGTGTTCGGGCTGCTGCTCGGCTGCTTCTACACCGCGGTGAGCATCGGCCTGTCGGTTTCGTTCGGCCTGCTCGATGTGCCGCACATCGCGCATCCGGCGTTCGTTATCCTCGGCGCCTACTGCACCTGGCTGCTCGGCCGCTACGGCTGGGATCCGATCCTGGCCGGCATCGCCCTGATGCCGCTTTTCTTCGTCTTCGGCATCGTCGTCTACCGGTTTTATTTCGAGGTGTTCGAGAAGCGTGGCACGGAAGCCGGAGTGCGCGGCCTGGCGTTCTTCTTCGGCGTGGCGTTCATCGTCGAAGTCGGCCTGATCATGGCCTTCGGAGTCGATCAGCGCATGGTCGAGGCCGACTACATCGGCAAGAGCCTCGCCATCGGAGAAATGCGCCTGCCGCTGCGCATGCTCGTCGCGTTCGGGATGGCGCTCGTCCTGACTGTCGCGCTTACGTTGTACCTGTCGAAGTCGTTCACCGGCCGTGCCATCAAGGCGGTGGCACAGGACGAGACGGCGTTGCGGCTCATGGGCGCCAACCCGGTGCGCATCAAGCAATGGGCGTTCGGCATCGCAACCGCGGTGGCGGCACTCGCCGGCGCGCTGCTGATCATCGTCGGCCCGGTCGAGCCCGGCATGGGCCGCATCTACATCGGGCGCACGTTCTGCGTCGTGGTGCTGGCGGGCTTGGGCAGCATGAGCGGCACTCTGGTGGCCGGCCTCATCCTCGGCGTGTCGGAATCCATCGTGCTGACCATGTTCGGCGCATCATGGGCGCCCGCAGTGTCCTTCGGTCTGCTGCTCATTGTGCTGGGTATTCGTCCGCAGGGATTATTCGGGCGATAAACGGGCGGACGATGAAGACGCAAAGCAAGGTGTTCTGGATCGGCGCCGCCGCCGCCCTCGGGCTTGCCATGTTGGCGGCAGCTACGATCAAGAACGAGTACTACTTTTTCGCCGGATACGTGGTGCTGCAGTTCGTGGTGCTCGCCACCGCCTGGAACATTCTCGGCGGCTATGCGGGCTATGTGAACTTCGGCACCGGCGCGTTCTTCGGCGTCGGCGCCTACACGGCGGTGCTGCTCATCAAGGCCGCGGACGCGCCGCTCGCGCTGCAGATCCTCGCGGCGGCCGCGGTCGGGAGCACGCTCGGCTTCGGCGCCGGCCTGCTTACGCTGCGGTTGCGCGGCATCTTTTTCTCCATCGCCACCGTGGCGGTAGCCATCATCCTCGAGACGGCCGTCAACAACTGGCGCTACGTCGGCGGCGCCACCGGCGTGCAGATCCTGCGCCCGCCGGTGACATGGCCGTTCAGCTCGTATACGGAAATGCTGTTCGTGATCGGCGCACTGCTTGCGGTGATTGCGGTTGCCATCGCCCGCTACATCGAGATATCGTGGCTCGGACGGGGATTGCGTGCGATTCGCGACAACGAGGAAGCGGCCGAGTGCGTCGGCGTGCCGACGCTCAAGCTGAAACTGCTGGCCTGCGCCGTGTCCGGTGCGCTGATGAGCGCTGCCGGCGCGCCGCTGGCGATGTACCAGAGCTTTGTCGAGCCGGCATCCTCGTTCAGTCTGAACTATTCAGTGTCGGCGCTTGCCATGCCGATCATCGGCGGCACCTCGCACTGGCTCGGGCCGATGATCGGCGCGCTCCTGCTCGGAACCATCCAGCAGCTTGTTACGGTCACCATTTCCTCCGAGCTCAACGTGATGGTCGTCGGCGTGCTGCTGGTGGTGTTCGTGGTCGCGGCGCCGGAAGGAATCGTCGGCCTCGCCAGCAGGCTGTGGCGCTGGTGGCGCGGAAGACGGGCGCGGGCATGAGCGAAGCGCTGCTCAAGGTCGACCGCGTTTCCAAGAATTTTGGCGGCTTCGCGGCGCTGACGGAAGTGAGCGTCGAAGTCGCGCCGGGCGAGCGCTTCGGCCTGATCGGCCCCAACGGCTCGGGCAAGACGACCCTCATCAACTGCATCTCGGGATCGCTGCGCAACGAGGGCGGCGCGATCATGTTCGCCGGCGAGGATGTCTCGACGCTGCCGGCCTACCAGCGCACCCGCCGCGGCATCGCGCGCAGTTTCCAGATTCCGCGCCCGTTTCACAGCATGTCGGTGCTGGAAAACCTGATCGTGCCGCTGGAGTTCGTCGCGCATCGCGGCTCCCTGCATCAGGCCGATACGCGCGCCGAGGCGATGGAAATCCTCCGGCAGATGGGTCTCGCGGACAAGGCCGACACGCGTTCGAACCGGCTGTCCCAGGTGGAGCTGCGAAAACTCGAGCTCGCCCGCGCCATGGCGGCGCGGCCGCGGCTGCTGATCTCCGACGAGGCCATGGCGGGGCTGTCGTCGAACGAAGTCGACGAAGTGCTCGAAATTCTCTTCCGGCTGAACGAGTCGGGCATCACCATCATCATGATCGAGCACATCATGCAGGCGGTGATGCGCTTTTCGCAGCGCGTGATCTGCCTCGACGCGGGGAGGATCATCTGCGAAGGCACTCCCGACTCGATCGTCAAGGACGGCAACGTGCAGAGGGCTTACCTTGGGGCTTGAGCTGAAAATCGTCGATATCGATGCCGGCTACGGCGCGGTGCGCGCGCTGCACGGCGTCTCGGTCGCGATCGGCCAGGGCGAGACGGTGGCGCTGCTCGGCACCAACGGCAACGGCAAGAGCACGCTGATGAAGTGCGTGATGGGCATGGTGCGGCCGACGCGCGGCTCGGTGACGCTGGAAATCGACGGCGAGCGCCACGACCTGACGCGGCTCTCCACCGAAGCGATCGTCAACCTCGGCGTCGCCATGGTGCCGGAAGGCCGGCGGCTGTTCCCGAAGCTCACGGTCGAGGAGAACCTCCTGCTCGGCGCCTTCCGGCCGCTCGCGCGTGCCGACATCCCGAAGAACCTCGACTTCAACTACGAAATTTTCCCGATACTCAAGCAGCGCCGGCGCCAGCTCGCCGGCTCCATGTCGGGCGGCCAGCAGCAGATGCTCGCCATAGCCCGCGCGCTCATGTCCTCGCCGCGGCTGCTGCTGGTGGACGAGCCCTCGGTCGGCCTGTCGCCGCTGCTGGTGTCGCACACCATCGCCACCATCCGCGACCTGAAGGAACGCTACGGGCTCACGGTGCTGATGGCCGAGCAGAATTTCCACCAGGCCATACGCATCGCCACCCGCGGCTACATCATCGTGCATGGCGAGATCGTGTTCGAAGGCAAAACGGTCGAGGAGCTGGAGCGCAACGATCTGGTGAAGAATTATTACCTGGGCACGGCGGCATGACCCGCGCCGTGCTGCGCCCCCGGAACCGGCAGGTTCTTCGCACTGAATTCTCCGGCAGCCGCCGCACCCTGCCCTGAGAAAAGAATGAGCATACGATCGATCCGCAATCTTCCCATCGGCCTGTACGGCGCGGTGATGGGCCTGGAAGGTCTCGGGCTCGCTTGCCGCAGCGCCGCCGCGGTGCTGCCGGTCCCGGTGATCATCGCCGAGGTCTGGGTCATGCTCGGCATTCTCGCCCTGGCGGTCCTGCTGCCCGCTTATTTGATCAAGCTCATCCGCTACCCACTGGCGGTGCGCGATGAGTTCATGAACCCGGCCGAGGTCGGGTTCTGCGGCGCCCTGCCCATAGGAATAACGCTGGTCGGCGGCGGGCTCAGGCCTTACGCCCCGGCGCTCGCTGATGCGATCTGGTGGGCAGGCGTGGTGCTGCTGTTCCTGTTCCAGGTCTGGGCGCTGCGGCGTTTCCTTGCCGGCGGCATCGAGCTGGCGCAGGTGAACGGCGGCTGGCTGATCATCATGGTGGGCGGCATCGTCGTGCCGGGCTCCGGCATTGCGCTCGGGCATCCCATGGCCTCGGGCTTCATGTTCGGCCTGTCGACGGCGGTGGCGCCGATCATCGTCGGGCTGGTGTTCTACCGCACCGTCGTCGGTCCCGCGCTGCCGGAGCTGCTGCGCCCCACCTGGTTCATTTTCCTCGTGCCGCCGTCGCTCATCTACGCCAATGGCGTCGCGCTCTCCGGCGAGCCGGCCGGGATCTTCCTCAACGGCTTGTACTATCTCGCGCTGGCGTTGGCGCCGGCGCTCCTGATCGCGGCGCGGGGCTTCCTGCGCTGGCCGTTCGGCGCGCCGTGGTGGGCGTTCACGTTTCCGCTCGACGCGCTCGCCGCCGCCGCGGTGCATCACGCCCAGGCGCATCCTTCGGCTGTATGGATTGCGATCGCCGCGGCGGCGCTCGCCGTCGCGGTATTCTTTATCCTCGTGGTGCTGATGAAAACGCTGTTGGCGGTTTTCGGCGGCGCGCTCTTCGCCGCGCCCGGGCCCGCGTAGACGCGGATGGCGACGAAAGCCGCAACCGCGAAGCGCACGGCACCCCGCGGCGCGGAAAGCGAAAAACAGCGTTTCCGCCTCACGCCCGCCGAGCGCGAGCGGCTGATCGTGGACGAGGCGATCCAGTTCTTCTCCGAAGTCGGCTTCGGCGGCCAGACGCGCGAGCTGTCGCGGCGCCTCGGCATCACCCAGCCGCTTCTGTACCGCTACTTTCCCTCGAAGCAGGCGCTGATCGAGCGCGTCTATCGCGAAGTCTATCTCGGGCGCTGGGACCCGACCTGGGAGACGCTGCTCGACGACCGCTCGAAGTCGCTGCGCACGCGGCTGATCGAGTTCTACCGCCGCTATACCGCGGTGACTTTCCGGCCGGAGTGGATTCGCCTCTATATGTATTCCGGCCTCGCCGGCATCGGCTTCAACCGCCGCTACATCGAACTGCTCGAGCGGCTGCTGCTGCGGCGCATCTGCGTCGAGCTGCGCGCCTCGCTCGGGCTGCCGGACGACAAGCGTCTGCCGATTCAGCCCGCGGAGATGGAGCTGGTGTGGGACCTGCAGGGCGGCATCTACTACTACGGCGTGCGCAAGTTCATCTACAAGCTGCGCGTGCCGCAGGAGCCGGCGCAATCGATCGAGCACGCCGTCGACAGCTTCCTCGAAGGCGCGCCGCGGGTGCTGAGGCGCATCCTGAAGGGGAGGCACGCGGCGCGGCGCGCCTGATCGCCCGCTTCGCTGAGCTACCGGCAACACGCACAGGCCTCACAATGCAGCATAGCGATTCCCGGATCCTGACCACCCACGCGGGCAGCCTGCCGCGCCCCAAGTCGCTGGTGGAGTTGCAGCTGCGGCTGAGCCGTGGGGAGGCGGTCGATCCGGCCGCGCTTGCCGCGGCGGAGGAGCAGGCGGTGCGGCGCGCGGTGGCGAGTCAGCTCGAGTGCGGCATCGATATCGGCAACGACGGCGAGCAGCCGCGCGAGAGTTTCGTCACCTACGTCCGCCACCGGATGAGCGGTTTCGGCGGCGAGAGCCGCCGGCCGCCGGTCAAGGACATGGTGGCCTATCCGACTTTCCGCGAGCTGGCGCATTCGCATTCACGGGTGAACCTGCTCGCCGCGCCGCCGCGCGCGATCGGCGAGGTGCGCTACGTCGACCGCGGCCCGCTGGAAAAGGAGTTCGCCGCGTATCGCCGCATCCTCGCCGAGCAGCCCGCCCGCTTTGCCGAATCCTTCTGGACCGCGCCGTCGCCGGGCATCGTCGCCAGTGCCATGCAAAACGATTACTACGGTTCGCTGGCGGACTACATGCGTGCCGTGGCCGACGCCCTGCGCACGGAATACGAAGCGATTGCGGCGCAGGACATGGTGCTGCAGATCGACGGCCCCGACCTGGCGATGGAACGCCACCGGCTGTTCGCCGATCGCCCGCTGGCCGAGTTTCTCGAGTTCGTCGATCTGACGGTCGCGGCCATCAACCGCGCGCTGACGAACGTGCCGCGCGACCGCGTCCGCCTGCACGTGTGCTGGGGCAATTACGAAGGCCCGCATGTCTTCGATGTGCCGCTCGACGATCTCCTGCCGCATCTCTACCGGGCGCGGGTGGGCGGGCTGGTGCTGTCGATGGCGAACCCCCGCCACGCCCACGAGTACCGCAGTCTCATCAGGAATCCGCTGCCACAGGACTGGGTCCTGATCGCCGGCGTGATCGATACGACGACGAACTACGTCGAGCATGCGGAAGTCGTCGCCGACCGCATCGAGCTGGCGGCGCGGGCGGTCGGGGACCCGCACCGCGTCCTGGCGGGCACGGACTGCGGCTTCGACACCTCGGCGGGATTCGGGCAGGTCGCCGAGGAGCTGGTGTGGGAGAAGCTGCGTGCGCTGCGCGACGGGGCGGCGCTGGCGACGCGCCGCATCTTTGCTTCCTCGACGGGTTGATTTGCGCGGCGTTCAACCCGGTCGCGCTTGTGCGGGAACAACGGGACGGCGCTAGCGCGCTTTTCCCAGCGCCCTTAACACCGACTCCGGCGTGATCGGCTGGCTGGTCACCTTTGCGCTCAGGGGGCGCAGTGCATCGTTCACCGCGTTCATGATCGCGGCGGGTGCGCCGCCGGTGCCGGCTTCGCCCGCGCCTTTTGCGCCGAGGATGGACGTTTTCGTCGGCGTTTCCACATGGGCCGTCTCGATGTCGGGCATTTCCGCCGCCATCGGCACGAGGTAGTCGGCCAGGGTGCAGTTGAGGAGCTGGCCGCGATCGTCGTAGAGGCACTGCTCGAGCAGCACGCCGCCAATCCCCTGCACCATGCCGCCGCGCACCTGCTCGTCGACCAGCTTCGGGTTGATGACGCGGCCGCAGTCGTCCACGCACCACATCTTCAGCAGCTTGACGAAGCCGGTGTCGGTGTCCACCTCGAGCAGGCAGCCCTGCGCGCCGTTGGTGAACACGAAGGGATAGTCCTTCACCCGAAAGTGGCGCGTCACCACCAGCTCCGGCTGGAAGTCCACCGGCAATTCGTTGCCGCGGTAATAGACGATGCGCGCGAGTTCCGCGAGCGTGATGCCTTCTTCGGTACCTTTCTTCACCACCTTGCCGTCGACGATGTCGAGGTCCGACGCCTGAGTCTTCAGGATCACCGCGCCGACCTCGAGAATGTTCTGCTTCAGCGCGAGTCCGGCAAGGAGCACGGCCTCGCCGCCGATGCCTGCCGCGCGCGAAGCCCAGGTGCCACCGCCATAGGGCACCTTGTCGGTGTCACCGGTGAGCACTTTGACGCAGCTCATCTGCACCCCGAGCGCGGTAGCGGCGATCTGCGCCATGATCGTTTCCGTGCCCTGGCCCTGCTCAGTGACGCCGGTGGCGGCGATGATCGCGCCCGAGGCGTCGAGCTTGATGGTGCAGCCGTCCTGCGCCGCGATCCTCGCGCCGCCGACGCCGTAGAACATCGGGCTCGGGTTGGTGACCTCGATGAAACAGGAAAGCCCGATGCCGCGATAAATCCCTTGCTTGCGCAGCTCCGCCTGTTCTTTGCGCAGGCCGGCGTAATTCATCAGCTCGAGCAGCTTGGCGAAGCACTGGTGGTGCGAGAGCGCTTCGAACCTCATCCCCGAAGGCGATTTGTACGGATAGGCGTCGTCGGCGATGAGGTTGCGCCGGCGCATCTCGGCCGGATCGAGGCCAAGTTGAACGGCGGCCTGGTCCACGATGTGCTCGGCGACGGCGATGGCGACGGGATGGCCGACGGCGCGGTACTGGCACATCATGTTCTTGTTCTGGAACACCACCGTGCCCTTGGCGCGGTACTGCGTATGCTTGTACGGACCGCCGGTGAGATTGAGCACCTGGTTGCATTCCACGCCGGAGGAGCGCGGGTACATCGAGTAGGGGCCGATGCCGGTCAAGTCGTCGATTTCGAGCGCGAGCATGTTGCCGTCGCGATCGACCGCGAGCCGGACCTTGACGCGATGATCGCGGGCGTGGATGTCCGAGAGGAACGACTCGAAGCGGTCGGCGGCGAACTTCACCGGCCGCGACAGCATGATCGAGAGCGCGCACGCCGCGACCTCGTCGCCGTAGGTGTGGATCTTGATGCCGAAGGAGCCGCCGACGTCGCGGGCGATGATGCGCACGCGGTGCTCATCCAGCGACAGCCGGCTGGCGAGGATCCCCTGCATCATGTGCGGCGACTGGCCGCAGTGATAGACGGTCAGGCTCTCCTCGGCGCGGTTGTAGTCGGCGAGGATCGCGCGCGGCTCGAGCGTCACGCCGGTGTGGCGGCCGATGCGCACCGTGTCCTCGACGACGAGATAGGCGTGCTCGAAGGCCTCGTCCACGCCGCCGGTGTCGACCGTGCGCTGGAAGCACAGGTTGTTGCCGAACTCCTTGTGGATCACCGTCTCGCCCGGATCGAGCGCGCGCTCCGCGTCGAGCGCCGCCGGCAGCTCTTCCCAGACGATCCCGACCGCTTCCGCGGCGTCCTCGGCCTCGGCGCGCGTCTGCGCCACCACCGCGACTACCGGCTCGCCCTGCCAGCGGGCGACATCGATCGCAAGTGGATACTGCGGCATCGAGCGCATGCCGGCGAGGTGCGTGAGCACGCCGACGTAAGGCTTGCACACGAGGGCGATGTCGGCGCCGGTGGCGACGCGCACCACGCCCGGCATCGCCGCCGCTGTTTTCGCGTCGATGGCGACGATGCGGGCGTGCGCGTGCGGCGAGCGCACGTAGGCGACGTGCAGCATGCGCGGCAGCACGATGTCGTCGACGAATTGCCCGCGGCCCTGAGTCAGCCGCCGCGCGTTGGGGCGCGTGACCGAGCGCCCGATGTAACTGTTCGGCGCGTCGAAGTCGATCGGTCCAAAGTCGTTCATCGCGCGCCTCGTGCGGAACGTTGCCTGGCGACGGCTTCGATCGCATCGACGATCGACTGGTAGCCGGTGCAGCGGCAATAATTTCCCGAAAGATATTCGCGGATGCGCTCGCGCGAGGGATTGGGCTCGTCGCGCAGCAGCGCCTGCGCCGCCATCAGCATGCCGGGAGTGCAGAACCCGCACTGCAGCGCGTTGTGGAGCACGAACGCGCTTTGCAGCTCGGCGATCTCGCCCGAGTCGGAAAGTCCCTCGACGGTCTCGACCGTGCAGCCGTCGGCCTGCACCGCGAACATGAGGCAGCCGCGCACGATGCTGCCGTCGACGCGCACGGTGCAGGCGCCGCACACGCCGTGCTCGCAGCCGAGGTGCGTGCCGGTGAGCTCGAGCTCCAGGCGAATGAAATCCGCGAGGCTCTGGCGCACGCCCACGCTGCGCCTGACGCGCTCGCCGTTGACGGTGAGCGCGATCTCGATGGTTTCGACGGCGGCCGTCATCTTCGTCGTCATCCCCGCGAAAGCGGGGATCCAGTGTCGTCATGCAAAGTCGCTGGGTTCCCGCTTCCGCGGGAACGACGGGTTTTGGCAATCATTCAAGTATCTCCTGGTAGTAGTTGTGCGAGTGTTCGTCCGGCGAGCACGCGGGCGAGGTGTTTTTTCGTCGCGACGGACGCCTGCAGGTCGGCGCGCGGGTCGAGATCGAGCGCATCGAGCGCGCGGTCGATCGCCGAAGCGCCTTTGCCTTCGAGCGCACGCTCGAGCTTCGTCGCGCGAAGCGGCCGGTCACCGACGCCGAAAAACACGACGCGCACATCCGAAAGTCTCCCGTCGGCGACCGATCCGTGCGCGGCGACGCCGACCATGGCGTAATCGCCGTGCCGGCGCGCCAGCTCGCCGAAGGCCGATGAATAGCCGGGTCTGGCGAGCGGAAACTCGGCGGCGACGAGCAGCTCGTCGGCGCCGAGAGCGGTCGCATACATGCCGCGGAAGAATTCCGCTGCCTTCACGCGGCGCTCGCCCTTCGGCCCGGCAACGATGAAGGTCGCGTCGAGCGCGAGCGCGCAGGCGGGCAACTCGGCCGCGGGATCGGCGAGCGCGCAACTGCCGCCGAAAGTGCCGCGGTTGCGGATCGCCGCGTGCGCCACCTGCGGCATCGCCTGAGCGACGAGCGGCAGATGGCGCGCGATGTCTGCAGAGCGCTCGATCTCCGCGTGGCGAGTGAGCGCGCCGATGCGAACATGGTCTTGGGTAACGGTGATGCCGGAAAGATCCGCGATGCGATTGATGTCGATCAGCACGCGCGGCGCCGCCACGCGCAGGTTGAGCATCGGCACGAGGCTTTGCCCGCCGGCGAGGATGCGCGCCTCGTCGCCGTGCTCGGCGAGAACGGCGAGCGCTTCGGCGACGGTTGCCGGCCGCGCATAGGCAAAGCGTGGTGCTTTCAAGCCTCCTCCTCGGTGACGTATTATGCAGCATCCTCGACGGAGGATTCCATGCCTTACCGTGAAACGCTGCCCCGCAGGGGCGTATCGCGCAGGGAAATGCTGAAGCGCGTTGCCGCTTCAGCAAGCTCAAGGGCTTCGACGGCGGGCTGCCCGACAGCCGTTACCCGGGCGCCGAGCGCATGCTCTACAACGTCATCGGTTTTCAGCCGCCGAAGACCGAGCGCGGCGGCAAGCAATCGCCGGTAGGGGCGCAGGCTTCGCGCCTCGCGGCGATCAAGATTTCCGAAGGCTTCAACCTCGGCTACTGCCGCGCGCTGCCGGGCAAAGGGCCGATGCTGCACAACCACGACACCAACGAGACTTTCATCGCCATGACCGGGACCTGGCGCGCCAGCTGGGAAAGCGAGAAAGGCAGGCTCGAGCACGTCGACCTGAAGCCGCTCGACGTGATCTCGTTCCCGCCGGGCGCCTCGCGCCGCTTCATGAACGTCACCAAGGGACCGAAGAACCAGCATTCGATCCTGATGTTCGTGATCGGCGGGGATGCACCCAGCGCCGAGTTCACCAGCGAATCGATGCGCGAGCTTGAACGGACGGGCGTCTGGTCGCCGCGCAAGCGCAAAGCGTCGCACTAGGGGTCGGTCAGCCGCGGTCGCGGAACCCGCCTGACTAGATTCCAGCCCGGTTTTTTCCTTTCACCGCCTTGTTCACCACGTTCACGGGCCACTCGCCCGTGAGCACGCGGCGCACTTCCCCCGGCGCTCCGGCCTGCAGGCCCGCCATCGCCTGCTCGCTATACCAGGCGGCGTGGGGATTGACGATGACGTTCTCGCGTCCGCGCAGCGGGTGCGGGTCGGGCAGCGGCTCGGGGTCCACGGTGTCGAGTGCGCAGCCGGCGATCTTCTTCGCATCGAGCGCCCGCACCAGCGCGTCGGTGTCGACCACGGGGCCGCGCGAGCAGTTGATGAGATAAGCGGTCGGTTTCATCAGCGCGAACGCGGCGTCGTTCATCATCTTGCGCGTCTGCGGCGTGAGCGGCGGATGGAGCGAGACGAAATCGGACGCCCGGAGGAGTGCCTCCAACTCGACCTTCTTGCCCGGTGCATCGAACTGCCCTTCCTTGGTGAAGGGATCGGAAAACAGCACCTGCATGCCGAAGGCCGCCGCCCGCACCGCCACCTTGCGCGCGATGTTGCCGAATCCCACCAGGCCCAGCGTGCTGCCCGCGAGGCGGAAAATGGGCTTGCCGGGCGGCACCTCCCAGCGGCCGGCGCGCACCATGCGGTCGTAGAAGGCCGTTTTGCGGGCGCAGGCGAGCAGCAGCGCCATCGTGTCCTCGGCCACTTCCTCGATGCAGTAAGTGGGATTGTTGGTGACGATGATGCCGGCCTGGGTGGCGGCGTCGAGATCGATGGTGTCCACGCCGATGCCGTAGCGCGCAATGATTTTGCACTTGGGCATCTTCGCCATCACTTCCGCCGTGATCGGCCCGGCGTAGGTGTTGAGCAGCGCGTCGCAGTCCCCGGCCTGCGGCAGGAACTCCTCCGGCTTCTTCGTCTTCAGGGCCACCAGGTCGGCCAGCCCCGCGAGCGTTTTCTTCTCCACGTCGAGCGATTCCCAGACGTAATCGGTGAGGACCACTTTCGCTTTAGCTGCCATGCTGATTCCTCTCTAGAGTTGAACTAGGCCGTCGCGGCGTAGACCTGCGGGTTGCAGCAGTTGGGCGGCCGCCGGCCTTGCGCAAGCGCGAGGATATTGTCCACCACGACGTTGGCCATCGCTTCGCGCACCGAGGAGACCGCGCTGCCGATATGCGGCGTGAGCACGACGTTGGGCAGTGCGCGCAGCGCCGGGTCGATGTCCGGCTCGTGCTCGTAGACATCCAGCCCCGCGCCGGCGATGCGGCGTTCGGCGAGCGCGCGGATGAGCGCGGCTTCGTCCACGATCGGCCCGCGCGCGGTGTTGACGAAGTACCCCGTCGGCTTCATCAGCGCGAACTCGCGCGCGCCGATCAGGTGGCGTGTCTGCGGCGTGAGCGCCGCATGCACCGAGACAAAATCGGAGTCCGAGAACACCCGCTCGAACGGCACCCATTCGAGCCCAAGGACCTTCTCTTCCCCGGGCGGCAGACGCCGGGGATCGTAATACAGAGCGCGCATCGCAAAGCCGCGCGCACGCCGCGCTACCGCGCGGCCGACGCCGCCTGCGCCGAGGATGCCGAGGATTTTTCCGGACACGCCGCCCGATTCGAGAAAGTTCGACTGCGAGCCGGGGACCGATCCCGCGCGCACCAGGCGATCGGCTTCCGCTAAGCGCCGGCCCACCGAGAGGATCAGCGCCCAGGCGAGATCGGCGGTCGGATCGTCGAGCAGCATCGCCGGGATCACGGTCACCGGAATGCGCCGTGCCGTCGCTTCGGCGACGTCGATGTTGGCTGGCGTTATCGTCATCGAGGCGATCCCCCGGAGCTTCGGATTGGCCGCGATCACGTCGCGATCCACCGCGTCGTGAAGAAGGCAGAACAGGACATCGCGGCCGCGCACCGCGGCGCGCAATTCCTCTCCGGTCATGATGTGCAGCGGGTCGGGATTCAGCTCCACTTCGGCCGCGCCGCGCAGGCGCTCGATGGCGCTTCGCGCCACTGGCTGGGTGATGAACACCCGCATCAGTTCATCCAGCGCACGACGCCCGCGACGCCGTCCACGGCCACCATCGAACCGTTCGGGATGCGCAGGGTCGCCTCGAGCACGCCGAGGACCATCGGCACGCCGCGCTCGCGCGCAAGCGACGCCAGGTGCGAAGTGCTGCCGCCGAGTTCCGCCACCACGCCGGCGACGCGCGGCAGCACAGTGCACAGCGCCGGACCGGCCACGGTGGTGATGAGGACATCCCCCGGCGCGACGCGCGCAAGCTCGCATTCGCAGTTCACCACGCACGCGCGTCCCGTGCCCCAGCCGATCCCGGCCGGATGCCCGTTGAGCCGCGGGTGCTGCAGCCAGATCTCGTCCGGCACCGTGGCCGGCTCCATGTGCAGCGGACGCGCCTGCAGCAGCTTGAACCCGGCATCATCGAGTGCCCATTCGATCTCGGCGGGACCGCCGATGACTTCTTCCGCGCGCAACATCAGCCGCCCGAGCTCGGCCGCCTGGGCGCCGTCCAGGCAGCGCGCGGCAAACAGCGGGCGGGCGACGGATTTTATGCCGTGGGCACAGCTGAGACGGTGATAGTTGCGGCCCGACTGCGAGTCCTTGAGCGAGCCGTCGCGATTGAGTACGTAACGCTCGGGAACCACTTCGCCCTGGGCGATGGCCGCACCCAGCCCCGGCGTCGCGTTGATCAGCATGCCGCCGTCGGCCGTCTGGCTCAGTCCGCCGCCGGCTGCGCGCGCCGCAACCAGCGGCTGCACCAGCAGCGCCATGGCGGTATCCGCGGGATCGAGATCATGCGTCGCCATGTAGCGCAGCGCGCGCGTCGACCACAGCGCCGCCCAGCAGGCGCGCACCGCGGTGATGAATTCGGTTTCGTCCTCGAGTTCGAGGAAACTTTCGAACTGGCCGGCGAAGCTGGAGCCGAAGCGGTCCTCGACGAGAGCGGAAGAGCGCACCACGAGCGGTGCGCCGGTCCTCTGCGCCAGCGCCCGCCGCGCGGCCAGCAGCGGCTCGAGCACCGCCGGCGCGATCGGCTGGTCCATCAGGCCCAGCTTCATGTCGAGAGCGTGGCGGCGCGCCTGCGCCGGATCGTCGCTCGAGAAGGCGGCGCGCGCCGAGGCTTCGAGCACCAGCGCCGCGATCTGCATGCGGTAGGCCTGCGCGTCGATGCAGAAACCCGCGGGAACCGGCAGGCCGGCGCACCCGAGCATCGCGAGGTTCGCCGCCTTGGGGCCGAAGCGCTTCGCGTCGCGCGCCTCGGGGGCGTCCAGGGCAACGACGAGCGGCTCCATTGCGCTCAATTCGCGGAATCGATGACGATGCGCAGAATGCGGCCGGGATTGCGCTCGTATTCCTCGAACGCGGCGGCGGCGCGCTCGAGCGGATAGGTCGCGGTGATGAACCCGTTCACGTCCACGGCGCCGGAGGCGATCAGCTCGATGCTCGGATCCATGTCCGGCGGCGTCAGCGCGCGCGAGCCGATGATCTTGAGTTCCTTGTAGTAGAGCGGGAAGGTGCTGAAGCCGGTGACCGGTTCCTGGCTCACCGCGAAAGCGCAAAAACGGCCGCCGGGACGCAGCATGTCGATGCCGGCCTTGAGGCTGCCGCCGGCGCCCGCCGCGTCCACCACCACGTCGGCGCCGAGGCCGCCCGTCAGGCGCATCACTTCGCCTGCCGCGTCTTCCAGAGGCGCATCGACGATGTGATGGGCGCCCATGCGGCGCGCCATGTCGAGCTTCCATTGGGTGCGCGAGACCGCGACCACGGGCCTGGCACCGGAGAGAACCGCCAGCCGCGTGTGCAGCAGGCCGGCCGTGCCCTGCCCCAGCACCACCACCGATTCACCGGCGGTAATTCCGGCCAGGTGCTGCGCATGGCGCACGGTGGCGAGCGTCTCGATCAGCGTTGCTGCGGCGAGCGGGAGGTGGTCCGGCAGCGAATGGACGTAACGCGCTTCGATGCGCACGTACTGGCTCAGCGAGCCTTCGACCTCGCGGCCGAACAGCCCGGCGTTGCGGCACAGATTCACGGCGCCGCGCGCGCACATGTCGCAGTGCCCGCAGGAAACGATGGGATTGATCAGGACGTGCTGGCCGGTTTTTACCCGGGTGACCTCCGCACCGACGGCATCGATCACCCCCGTGGCCTCGTGGCCCATGACGACGGGGTAGCGCACGCCGGGGTGCTCGCCGGTGTAGATCGTGAGGTCGGTGTGGCAGATCGCGGTGGCGGCGACCCGGACGACCACTTCGCCCGGACCCGCGACCGGCTTCGGGCGCGCGACGATCTCCAGCCGCCGCGGGACCCGCAGCACTGCCGTGCGCATTTCGGCTGCCATCAGTCAGCGATCCTGTTGCGCTCCGTCATCGTCCCGCGAGGGTCGAATAGCCCGGCATCGGATCGACGACGGTGATCTGCTCGACGGGGAAGTTGGAAATGATCTCGACCTTGTCCTTGTGCACGATCAGCATCTCCTCGATGCGTACGCCCCACTGGTGCATCTTGCCGTGCTGGGTCTCGAGCGCGAACACCATGCCTTCCTTGATCTCGACCGGATGGTCGAGCGACCAGATGCGCGAGATCACCGGCGGATCGTACTGCGCCAGGCCGAGTCCGTGGCCCCACAGGTTGGCCGCAGCCTGATCTTCCTCCGCGTAGCCCCACGCTTCCTTCGCCGACGGCCATTTCGACGCGATCTCGCGGGTGGTGGTGCCGACCTTCACCGCCTTGATCGAATCGTAGAGCCACTTGAGCGCGAGCGCGTAGACGTCTTTCTGTTCCTGCGTCGGCTCCTTGCCCACGCAATAGGTGCGGTAGTAGCACGACTTGTAGCCGTTCCAGGTGAGCGCCGCGAGGTCCATGAAGACGATGTCGCCCGGCTTGATGATGCGGTCGGAGAAGTTGCGCCAGTTGGGCCAGGTGTTCGGCCCCGAGGACACGATCACGTCCTCGACGTCCTCGATGCCCGGAATGTTGTAGAGGAACTCCATGATATGCGCGGTCACCTGGTTCTCGGTGCGGCCGGGCTTGAGGAACTTCATCGTCTCCCAGTGCGCGGCATCGCCGATCGCGCCGACCATGCGCAGGCACTCCTGCTCGTCGACGTTCTTGACGGCGCGCGCTTCCATCATCGGCGTCATGCCGTCGACCCAGTCGATGCCCTTGTCCTTGAACACCTGGACCATGTTGATGTCGACAAAATCGACGCCGAGCTTCATCCCGCCGACGTTGGCCTTCTTCATTTCCTGAATGATGGCGTTGGTGAATTTCGTCACCTGCTGGATCGACGCCGGCCCCGCCGCGCCCTTGATCCAGGCGTACGACCAGCGCACGTGGTCCTTCGGGATCCACGGCGAATGGCGCTCGATCTGGGCCCCGATATCGCCCTGCTCGAACAGCACCGGCGCGTCGTCGCCGCACAGCAGCGCGTAGCGCAGGCCGGGTTTGAGCTTGTTCCAGCCCGGGGTCAGCGTGCTGGTGACGTAGCGCACGTTCTCGTCGTACATGACCAGCATCGCGCCCAGCCCGTGGGCCTTCATGCGCTCGCGCGCCCGCTCCAGGCGGTACTTGCGCAGCCGGTCCCAGTTGACGCGCTGCTGCCAGTCCAGTCCCACCATGCCGAAATTCGCCATATGCGTGCCTCCAGTTAGATGCGAGTGATCATGAAAATCCGATCAGTCGATGAAAGGATCGGGCGACGTGCCCGACTTGCGCCCGGTCTTTGCGCCGCGGCCGCCGGGGATTTAGTTATCAAACGATAATTTAGCGGCGCCCGGAGGCGGTGTCAAGCGGCGGCGCAGGCACTCAGCCGAGGTGCTGGCGCAGGAACTCGAGCGAGCGCGAGCGCGCGAGCTTCGCACTCCCGGCGTCATAGGAGCCGCGCTGGTCGCAGTTGAAGCCGTGCCCGGCCTGGTAGATGTAAGAAACCGCGCCCGGGTGCGCCGCGGCGACTTTTTTCGCCGCCTCGAGCGGGATGGCGTGATCGGTCTCGCCCCAGTGGAACATCACCGGGCATTTCGGTTTCTCGTCGATCATGTTCGGAATGCCGCCGCCGTAGTAAGCCACCGCGCAGTCCAGCCCCGCGAGCCGCGCCGCTGCCACCCAGGCCACCGTGCCGCCCCAGCAGTAGCCGAGGACGCCGCGCCTGCCCGCGGACTTCACGTTGTCGATCGCCGCGGCGAGGTCTTTCAGGGTGTTGTCCCACTGCATCTTCGGGATGAAGGTGCGGCCGACCTCGATATCGGCCGGCGTGTAGCCTATGTCGACGCCGCGCTGGACGCGGTCGAAGAGCGCCGGCGCGATGGCGAGATAGCCGTCCGCCGCGTAGCCGTCGGTGACGCTCCGGATATGGCTGTTGACGCCGAAAATCTCCTGCACCACCACCAGAGCGCCGCGCGGCTTGCCGTTGGGCTCGGCGCAGTACGCGGCGAATTTGTGGCCGTCCGCGGCGGCCAGCTCGATCTGCGCTCCCATCTGTCCTCCTCCGGAAAAGTGCGCAGTGTACTGCGAATCAATATTGAGGCTTGTCGGCGACCACGCGCTTGGCGTAATGTTGCCCCCTGGCCCCCGGGGGTCCGCGCCCCGGTATGAATCGATCGAGGAGTTTTCTCATGCCCGTGACCGACCTGAATCACTATCTTCTGCGCGCGAACGATCTGGAGCGCACGAAGAATTTCTATTGCGACGTACTCGGCTTCCAGATCATGCCGCGGCCGGAGTTTCCCTTTCCCGGCTACTGGCTGGGCGTGAACGGCAAGATCCAGGTGCACCTGGCGCAGGCCGGCGTGCCCAACTCGAAGCTCTACTACCTCGGCAGCCCGAGAAACGCCGCCACCAACAATTCCGGCGTGATCGACCACGTCGCCTTTCTCGCCGCCGAGCCGGATCAGGTCATCGCGCGCCTCGAAAAACTCGGCGTAAGCTGCCGGCCGCGCAGCTTGCCGGAGTCCGAGCTGTATCAACTGTTCATCAAGGATCCGGACGGCCTCACCATCGAGCTGAATTTCTTCGGCATCAGGAACCCGCCGAAGTGGAGCGGGGAGGACTACTCGAAGATGCCGCGCGCCGCGGCGGCGAAAAAATCGGCGAAGAAGGTTCCAGCCAGGCGCAGGGCAGCGCGGAGATGAACGCGCCCGCAAATCGCGCCGGAGGTTTTGCCGGCACCGCTTACGACGAGGCGATCGGGCGCGCGCGGTCGCTCGTGCCCACGTTGCGCGAGCGCGCCGCGAAGGCGGAGCAGGCGCGCATCATGTCGCCCGAGACGCAGGCGGACCTGCACCGCGCCGGCGTGCTGCGCTGCATGCAGCCGAAGCGCTGGGGCGGCATGGAATTCGATTACTTTGCCTACGTCGATTTCCCGATGGAGCTCGCGCGCGGCTGCGCCTCGACCGGCTGGAACGCGGCCAATCTCATCATCCATCACTGGATGCTCGCCCTGTACGACGAGCGCGCTCAAGCAGAAGTCTGGGGAGCGAATCCGGATGCGCTGATCGCCTCGGGGATTGCTTTTCCCCAGGGCCGCGCGAAGAAGGTCGATGGCGGCTATCTCATCGGCGGACGCTGGAATTTCTCCAGCACCGTGAACGTCGCTGACTGGAACATGCTCGCCGTGACGGTGAGGGACGGCGACAAGCCGGTGGACTACCGCATGTGCCTGCTGCACAAGTCGCAATACGAAATCGTCGATGACTGGCAGGTGCTCGGCATGAAGAGCACCGGCAGCATGACGGTAGCGGTGAAGGAATTGTTCGTTCCCGAGTACAAGGCGCTCGGCATGCTGGATGCGCGCGGCGGCGACGGCTTTCCCGGCGCGCGCGCGAATCCGAACCCGGTATACCGCGTGCCGCTGTCCTGCCTGGGCGGCCACGGAATCGGCGCGGTGACGGTCGGTAACGCCATGGCTGCGCACGAGCTCACTTGCGACCTGGTGAAGGAGCGCAGCACCAGTTACACGGCGATGAAAATGCGCGACTTCCAGGCGGTGCAGTTGCGCGTGGGTACGGCCGGCGCGAAAATCGACGCCGCGCGCCTGATCCTGCGCAACGACTGCCTCGAAGGGCAGAGAATCGCCGAGGAGAACCGCATCGCCGACGTGCGGACCAAGCTGCGCTTCAAGCGCAATCTCGCTTACGCGGTGACGCTCGCCACCGAGGCGGTCGATTCGCTGCACGTGATGGCCGGCGCGAACGGCATCTACGACAGCTATCCGATCCAGCGCATCTTCCGCGATGCGCACGCGGGCGCCGGGCACATCAGCTTCAGCCTCGACGCGCACGCGTCGGCCTGGGGGCTGGCCGCGCTCGGCGGCGAGGTCAACAACCCGACGCTGTGAGCGCGGGCGGCAGGCAATGAGGCGCGGGCGATGAGCAAGGCGCGCGGTCCTGAAATCCTGATCATCGGCGGCGGCATCGGCGGCGTCGCGGCGGCGCTCGCGCTCGCCAAGCGCGGGCTGCGCTCGCGCGTGCTGGAAAAGGCGCCGGAGTTCGGCGAGATCGGCTACGGCATCCAGCAGGGCCCCAACGCCTACCGCATGCTCGACTGGCTCGGCGTGATGACGGCGCTCGAGCCGCAGGCGGTGTTCACCAAGAACCTGATCCTGATCGATGCGCTCACCGACCGCGAGTTGACGCGCATCTCCTGCGGCGATGCGTTTCGCCGGCGCTTCGGCGCGCCCTACACGGTGGTGCACCGGCGCGACCTTCACGGGGCGCTGCTCGATGCCTGCCGGCAGCGCGACGAGATCTCGCTGCACACCTGGAAGGAGCTGGTGGATTTCACCGACCGCGGCACGAGCGTGATCGCGCGCTTCGCCGACGGCTCCGAGTACGAGGGCACGGCGCTCATCGGCGCCGACGGCCTGCGCTCGCGCGCGCGCGAGATGGTGATCGGCGACGGCCCGCCGCGTCCCGCCGGCCACGTCACTTACCGCGGCGTGGTGGCGTTCGACCAGATCAAGGACCAGTCGCACTTCGACGATATGGTCATCTGGATCGGCCCCAATCTGCACTTCGTGCAATACCGGCTGCGCGGCGGCACGGTGATGAACAACGTCGCCACCGTCGTCAGCAGGAAGTTCGCGCGCGGGGAGCGCGAGAATTACGGCGGGCCCGACGAGCTGATGGAGGTGTTCTCGCGCACCACGCCGCACGTGCAGGAAATGCTCTCCTACGTCGGCAAGGACAAGAACTGGATGCTGCACGACCGCGACCCCGTGCCGGGCTGGACGCGCGGCAACGTCACGCTGCTCGGCGACGCGGCGCATCCGACGCTGCAATACCTCGCGCAAGGAGCGTGCATGGCGATCGAGGACGCCGTCGTGCTCGCGGCGAAGCTGGAAAAGGCGGGCAAGAACGTGAATGCGGCGCTGCTCGCCTACGAAAAGGAGCGCTACCTGCGCGCCATCCGGGTGCCGATCACTTCGCGCATCTTCGGCGAAATCATCCACTGCGACGGCGGCGCGCGCGACCTGCGCAACCACCTGATGGCGCAGCGCACGCCGGATACCACCTGGGAAGTGGACTGGCTCTACAAGGGCATCGAGGTGCCGCTGTAATATCATCATGCGAGATCCCGGTTGTGGGCCCGCTGCGGAGAAAGCCAATTGAAGATCTGCCGTTTCGACGACGACCGGCTCGGCGTCGTCCAGGGAACTGAAGTATTCGACGTCACGCCGGCGCTGGCGGAAATCCCGCAGCAGCGCTGGCCGCTGGCGCAGGGCGATCCGCTGATCCTGAATCTCGAGCGCGTGCTCGCCGCGGCGAAGAAGCTCCTGCCCTCGGCGCCGGGGAAGCCCGTGTCGGCGGTGAAGCTCAAGGCGCCGGTGGCGAACCCGTCCAAGATCATCGCCGCGCCGATCAACTACAACGATCACATCGCCGAGTCGATCAAGGACCCGGGCATCGCCCACGGCCGCACCAATATCGCCAAGGGCATCGGCGATTGGGGCCTGTTCCTGAAAGCGAACTCCTCGCTCATCGGCTTCGGCGAGGAGATCCGGCTGCGCTGGCCCGAGCGGCGCAACGACCACGAGGTCGAGCTCGCCGTCATCATCGGCAAGCGCGGCAACAGGATCCCGAAGGAAAAGGCGCTGGAATATGTCTGCGCCTACTCCATCGGCCTCGACATGACGGTGCGCGGCCCCGAGCTGCAATGCTTCCGCAAGTCGATCGACACCTACAGCGTGCTCGGGCCGTGGATGGTGACCGCGGACGAGATCGCCTTTCCCAACGACCTCGACCTCTCCATCAGGGTGAACGGGGAGACGAAGCAGAACTCGAACACGAAGTATCTGGTGTACGACGTGCAGCGGCTGATCGAATTCGGCTCGGCGATGTACACCCTGCATCCGGGCGACGTGATCATGACCGGCACGCCGGCGGGCGTCGGCCCGGTGAAGCCGGGCGACGTGTTGCACGCGTACGTCCAGGGAGTAGGCGAGAGTGAGATTCGAATCGCATCCGCGTACGCCTAGCGGCGTGATGCAATTTGCCCGGGGCCCAAACTAAGGGTGTCATTCCCGCGAAACCTGTCCCCGCGTGTCGTAAGTGGGGAGCAGGAATCCAGTGTCGTGGCTCGAAAGTCACTGGGTCCCCGCTCCCCGATTAAAGCATTCGGGGACAGGTTTCGCGGGGACGACGCAGGTATTTGCGTCATTCTGCCCGGCGCGCCCGCTGCGCCTGCGCGTAAAATGGAGACCCCATGGCAGTGACGGATCGCATTGAATTGACCGCCGGGCTGCGGCTCGACGTGCAGGAGTTCTACTTCCGTTATGCCGAGTGCCTCGACGGCGGCCGGCTGCAGCAATGGCCGGAATTCTTCGTCGATGCGTGCACCTACCGCGTCACCACGCGGCGCGGATTGCGGCTGGGGCCGGACGACGACGTGATGTCGCTCAACGGCAGGACGAGCATGCGCGACCGCATCGGCGCCATCGGCCAGTCGGAGGACTACGAACCGCACCTGCAGCGCCACACCATCTCCAATTTCCGCATCCAGGCGGCGGCCGAAGACGAGGTGCGCGTGCAGGCGAACTTCCAGGTGCTGCGCACTTTCCCCGACCGGCCCACCGAGTTTTTCGTCGCGGGCTACTACAACGACCGCATCGCGGTGACGGACGGCCGCCTCGCCTTCAGGGAAAAGCTCTGCGTGTTCGACTCGGATGTACCGCCCGAGTCGCTCATCTATCCGATCTAGCCGGTGTGCCGCACGCCGGTCGTGCGGAGGCGCCGAGTGACGCCGAAAAACGTCGCCCGGGTTTGACGAGTCAGGAGCTTTTCCTCTAAAATCGCTGGGTTTTGCGGCTGCAGGTGCGGCGTGAGCGGTCAAATCGACCCGGTTCTCGGCAAGGTGTACCGGATAATCGGGTTGCAGGCGCTGGCCGCCGCAGTCGCCGCGACGTTAGGGGGTTGGGTCGAAGGCCTGCACGGCGCGATATCCGCCGCGCTGGGCGGCTTGATCGGCGTCGTCGCGGGGCTGGCTTTCGCGCTACTGGTATCCAGGGGCCGGAAAAAGAATTCCGCAGGGGAGGCGCTTTACGCCGCGTTGAAGGCGGAAGCGGTCAGGGTGGCCGTCATGGTGTTCCTCCTGTGGTTCGTGCTCGCCACGTACAAGGACGTCGTCGTGGTCGGGCTGATTGGATCATTCATCGTATCGGTCCTCATTTTCGTATTGGCAGGTTTTTTCCGCGACATTTGATTATCGATACGGGCTTTGAGCGATGGCCGCCGATCAGGAACTGACCCCGACCTCCTACATCAATCATCACCTCTCGTTCCTCGAGAAGCCGGTGGGCGATGGGTCGTTCTGGACGCTCCACATCGACTCGGTGGTGACGTCGGGGCTGCTGGGCATCTTCGGGATCGGCTTCCTCTGGTGGGTGGTGCGCGGCGCGACCTCGGGCGTGCCCAACAAGCGCCAGGCCTTCGTCGAGATCGTCTTCGAGTTCGTCGACGAACAAGTGAAGGGCATCTTCCACGGCGATCGCAAGTTCATCGCGCCGACCGCGCTCACGGTATTTCTGTGGGTGCTCCTCATGAACGCCATGGATTTCCTGCCGGTGGACATCATGGCCTGGATCCTGGAGCACGTGTTCGGCCAGCACGAATTCCGCATCGTTCCCACCGCCGACGTCAACACCACGTTCGCGCTGGCGCTGTCCGTCTGGCTGCTGATGATTTTTTTCTCGTTCAAGGTCAAGGGCTTCGGCGGCTTCTTCCGCGAACTGTTCTGCACGCCGTTCGGGGTCAAGCCCGTCTATTTATCCCCGCTGCTGGTCCTGTTCAACCTGCTTTTCAACCTCGTCGAATACATCTCCAAGCCGCTGTCGCACTCGCTGCGGCTGTACGGCAACATGTACGCGGGCGAAATTATTTTCCTGCTGCTGTGGCTGTGGGCCGCCAGCGGCCTCGTCGGCGCTTTGTTCGGCGCGATCCTCGGCGTCGGCTGGGCGATCTTCCACATCCTGATCGTCGTGCTGCAGGCTTACATATTCATGATGCTCACGATCGTCTACCTGTCGATGGCACATGAGAGCCATTGACATGTGCCAGCCGATTTGGGGGATCAACAAGGGGGTGTGCCCCCTTGTTCGTTCCGGCTCGATGGCACATGAGAGCCATTGACATGTACCCCCTTGTTCGCTCCGGCTCGAAGGCGCACGAGAGCCGCTGAAGAATCCCAATCACCGTTCCGCTGAAGAAAGGAAATCACCATGGAAAAACTTCAACTCTTCGCCCTGGTACAGGCGTACACCGGCGTCGGCATCGGGCTGATCATCGGCCTGGGCGCCGCGGGAGCGTGTATCGGCGTGGGCATCATGTGCAGCCGCTTCCTCGAGGGCGCGGCGCGCCAGCCGGAGATGATCCCGGCGCTGCAGGCGAAAGTGTTCCTGCTGCTCGGCCTGATCGACGCCTCGTTCATCATCGGCGTCGGCCTGGCGATGCTGTTCGCGTTCGGCAACCCGCTGCTCGCGGTGTTGCGCTGAAGTCGACCTCTCTGCCGGGGAAAACCCGGGGTTCATCCATTAGGAAGCCGACATGAATATCAACCTGACGCTGATCGCACAGGCGGTTTCGTTCGCGATCTTCATCTGGTTTACCGTCAAGTTCGTCTGGCCCTACCTGCTGCGGGCCATCGAGGAGCGCCAGAAAACCATCGCCGACGGGCTTGCTGCCGGCGAGCGCGGCAGGCAGTCGCTCGCCGCTTCCTCGAAGCAGGTGGAAGCGGCGCTGAAAGAAGCGCGCGAGCGCGCCGGCGAGATCGTCGTTCAGGCCGACAAGCGCTCGGTGCAGATGATCGAAGAGGCGAAGAACGCCGCGCGCGAGGAAGGCAACCGCGAGAAGGCGGCGGCGAAGGCCGAGATCGAGCAGGAAGTCTCGCGTGCCAGGGAAATGCTGCGCGAGCAGGTCGCGGCGCTCGCCGTCGCCGGCGCCGAGAAGATCCTGCGCCGCGAAGTGAACGCGCAGATGCACGCCGACCTGCTGGCGCAATTGAAGAAAGAGATCTAGGCGCCATGGCCGAGATCGCCACCATCGCGCGGCCTTACGCCGAAGCCGTTTTCGGCCTGGCCGACAAGGCGGGCGCGCTGCCGGCGTGGTCGAAGACGCTTGCCAGGATGGCGCAAGTGGCCGCGCACGTGGAAGTGCAGGCCTGCATCGGCAACCCCAACCTGGGCGCCGACCGGCTCTACGGCCTGTTCGTATCGCTGTGCGGGGACGAGCTGCCCCTCGAGGTGCAGAATTTCGTGCGCGTGCTGATCGCTAACGACCGCCTCGCGCTGCTGCCGGAAATCGAAGTGCTGTACGAAGAGCTCAAGAACGAGCGCGAGGGCGTGGTCGAGGCGCAGATCCAGACCGCATTTCCCCTCGACGAGCCCCATCTCGCCGGGCTGGTCGCCGACCTCGAGCGCCGCTTCAAGCGCAAGGTGCAGCCGCAGGTCAGCGTGGACAGAGAACTGATCGGCGGCGTGCGCATCGTCGTCGGCGACGAAGTCATCGACGGCTCGGTGCGCGGCAAGCTCGCAGACATGGCCGCGGCGCTGAAGAGTTGAGCGATGATTGCTTACCGCAAGATTATTGCTACCGTCATTCCCGCGAAAGCGGGAATCCAGTGTTGTTTGCCGGCAGGGCATTCAAAACCTGGACTCCCGCTTCCGCGGGAGTGACGCCAACGAGGACCAACAATGCAACAGCTCAATCCATCCGAAATCAGCGAACTGATCCGCAGCAAGATCCAGAATCTGGCGCTGGCGGCGGACATTCGCACCCAGGGCACGGTCGTGACCGTGACCGACGGCATCTGCCGCATCCACGGACTGTCCGACGCGATGGCGGGCGAGATGCTGGAATTCCCGAACAACACCTTCGGCCTGGCGCTGAACCTCGAGCGCGACTCCGTCGGCGCCGTGGTGCTGGGCGCCTACGAGCACATCTCCGAAGGCGACACGGTCAAGTGCACCGGCCGGATTCTCGACGTGCCGGTCGGCCCCGAGCTGATCGGCCGCGTGATGAACTCGCTCGGCCAGCCGATCGACGGCAAGGGCGCGATCAACGCCAGGATGACCGACGTGATCGAGAAAGTCGCGCCCGGCGTGATCGCGCGCAAATCCGTCTCGCAGCCGGTGCAGACCGGCCTGAAGTCGATCGACTCGATGGTGCCGGTCGGCCGCGGCCAGCGCGAGCTCATCATCGGCGACCGCCAGACGGGCAAGACCGCCGTTGCCATCGACACCATCATCAACCAGAAGGGCAAGGACCTCGTCTGCATCTACGTCGCCGTCGGCCAGAAGGCGTCCTCGGTGGTCAACGTGGTGCGGAAGCTCGAAGAGCACGGCGCCATGGCTTACACCATCGTGGTCGCGGCGACGGCCTCCGAGTCGGCGGCGATGCAGTACATCGCGCCCTACTCCGGCTGCACCATGGGCGAATATTTCCGCGACCGCGGCCAGGACGCGCTCATCATCTATGACGATCTGACCAAGCAGGCCTGGGCGTACCGCCAGGTGTCGCTGCTGCTGCGCCGCCCGCCGGGACGCGAAGCCTATCCGGGCGACGTGTTCTACCTGCACTCGCGCCTGCTCGAGCGCGCCGCGCGCGTGAACGAGGCGTACGTGGAGAAATTCACCAAGGGACAGGTGAAGGGCAAGACCGGCTCGCTCACCGCACTCCCCATCATCGAGACGCAGGCGGGCGACGTGACCGCGTTCGTGCCGACCAACGTCATCTCCATCACCGACGGCCAGATCTTCCTGGAAACGGATTTGTTCAACGCCGGCATCCGGCCCGCGATCAACGCCGGCATCTCGGTGTCGCGGGTGGGCGGCGCGGCGCAGACCAAGGTGATCAAGAAACTCGGCGGCGGCGTGCGGCTCGCGCTGGCGCAGTACCGCGAGCTGGCGGCGTTCGCGCAGTTCGCCTCCGACCTCGACGAAGCCACCCGCAAGCAGCTCGAGCGCGGCCGCATGGTCACGGAACTCATGAAGCAGCCGCAGTACGAGCCGCTGCAGGTGTGGGAAATGGCGCTGACGCTGTTCGCGGTGAACAACGGCTACTTCGACGACATCGACGTGAAGAAGGCGCTCGCCGCCGAGCGCGCCATGCGCGACCACATCAAGGACAAGTACGCCGACCTCGTCGAGCGCATCGAGAGCACCAAGGACCTCACCAAGGACGACGAGGCCAGGCTGCACGAGGCGATGAAGGATTTCAAGAAAAGCGGTACCTACTGATGTCATCCCGAATCAAGGAACTGCTGCGCGAAAATGAACGGCGGATTCTGCTTCGCCTGCGGCAGCGCAGAGCGACGGATGAACAGCGGATTCTGCTGCGCCTGCGGCGCGCCGGAACGACGAGCTGGCGCCTCGCCAAGGCAACAAAAGAGACACCCTGATGCCGGGCAGCAAAGAGATCCGGAACAAGATCAAGAGCGTGCAAAACACGCGCAAGATCACCAAGGCCATGGAGATGGTCGCGGCCTCCAAGATGCGGAAGGCGCAAGAGCGCATGCGCGCCGCGCGGCCCTATGGCGAGAAGATCCGCAACGTCGCCGCGCACATCAGCCACGCCAACCCCGAGTACCGCCACCCGTTCCTCGTCGCGCGCGACTCGGTGAAGAAAATCGGCATCATCGTCATCACCACCGACAAGGGCCTGTGCGGCGGCCTGAACACCAACGTGCTGCGCATGGCCCTCGGCAAGATGAAGGAGTGGGAGTCTCAGGGCGAGAGTTTCGAAGTCTGCGCCATCGGCAACAAGGGCCTCGGCTTCATGCAGCGCCTCGGCGCCGACGTGGTGTCGCATGTCGTCCACCTGGGCGACAAGCCGCACATGGAAAAGCTGATCGGCGCCATCAAGGTGATGCTCGACGGCTACACCCAGGACCGCTTCGACCGGCTGGTGATCTTCTACACCCGGTTCATCAACACCATGAAGCAGGAGCCGGCGATGGAGCAGCTGCTGCCGCTCTCCGGCGAGAGGCTCGGCGTGCCCGCCGGCGCCTGGGACTACATCTACGAGCCCGAGGCGAAGGGCGTGCTCGACCAGGTGCTGACGCGCTACATCGAAGCGCTCATCTACCAGGCCGTGTCCGAGAACATGGCCTCCGAACAAAGCGCGCGCATGGTGGCGATGAAGGCCGCAACCGACAACGCCGGCAACGTCATCGACGAGCTGACGCTTATCTACAACAAGACCCGCCAGGCCTCGATCACCAAGGAGTTGAGCGAGATCGTGGGCGGCGCGGCGGCAGTATGACGCGACGATCTGGACGATTGGGCGAGACTAATGGGCGCGCAGCGCCCGTTACGGCGAGACCAAATCGTCCAGAAGCGGCGGCGGTATGACGGGAAACGGGCATGTGGTTGCCGTCATTCCGGGGCCGCGCAGCGGAACCCGGAATCCAGCGGCGTTGAACGACACTGGATTCCGGCTCGCGCTCGCCTCGCTCGCTTGGCCGGAATGACGCAAGTAACTGATGGCAGTCTAACGAATTCGATTTGAACGCTTAGGAAAAAGTCTATGACACAAGCTCAAGGAACCATCGTTCAATGCATCGGCGCGGTGATCGACATCGAGTTTCCGCGCGATGCGATGCCGAAGATCTATGACGCACTGACCCTCACCGAGGACCCGGCCAACAAGCTCGCCGAGCGCGGCCTCACCTTCGAAGTCGAGCAGCAGCTCGGCGACGGCGTGGTGCGCACCATCGCGCTCGGATCGAGCGACGGCCTGCGCCGCGGCATGAAGGTGGGGAACACCGGCGGGCCGATCTCGGTGCCGATCGGCGCGAAGACCCTCGGCCGCATCATGGACGTGCTCGGCCGCCCGATCGACGAGATGGGTCCGATCGGCGCCGAGAAGACCGCCTCGATCCACCGCGCGGCGCCCAAGTACGACGAGCTCTCGCCCAGCCAGGAGCTGCTCGAGACCGGCATCAAGGTGATCGACCTCATCTGCCCGTTCGCTAAGGGCGGCAAGATCGGCCTTTTCGGCGGCGCCGGCGTCGGCAAGACCGTGAACATGCTGGAGCTGATCAACAACATCGCCAAGGCGCACAGCGGCCTGTCGGTGTTCGCCGGCGTGGGCGAGCGCACGCGCGAGGGCAACGACTTCTACCACGAGATGTCCGACGCGGGCGTCATCAAGCTCGATAACCTCGGCGAATCCAAAGTGGCGATGGTGTTCGGCCAGATGAACGAGCCGCCGGGCAACCGCCTGCGCGTGGGGCTGACCGGCCTCACCATGGCGGAGGCCTTCCGCGACGAAGGCCGCGACGTACTGTTCTTCGTCGACAACATCTACCGCTACACGCTCGCCGGCACCGAAGTGTCGGCGCTGCTCGGCCGCATGCCCTCCGCGGTCGGCTACCAGCCGACGCTCGCCGAGGAAATGGGCCGCCTGCAGGAGCGCATCACCTCGACCAAGGCCGGCTCGATCACCTCGATCCAGGCGGTGTACGTGCCGGCGGACGACTTGACCGACCCCTCCCCCGCCACCACCTTCGGCCACCTGGATGCGACCGTGGTGCTGTCGCGCGACGTCGCGTCCCTGGGCATCTACCCGGCGGTGGACCCGCTCGACTCGACCAGCCGCCAGCTCGATCCGCACATCGTCGGCGAAGAGCACTACAACACCGCGCGCGCGGTGCAGGCGACGCTGCAGCGCTACAAGGAGCTGCGCGACATCATCGCCATCCTGGGCATGGACGAGCTCTCCCCCGAGGACAAGCTTGCCGTCGCGCGCGCGCGCAAGATCCAGAGGTTCCTGTCGCAGCCGTTCGACGTGGCGAAGAACTTCACCGGGCAGGACGGCAAGTACGTGCCGCTGAAGGAAACCATCAAGGGCTTCAAGGGCATCGTCAACGGCGACTACGACAGCCTGCCCGAGCAGGCCTTCTACATGGTCGGCCCGATCGAGGAAGCAGTCGAGAAAGCGAAGACGCTGCAGTGAAACGGGAACCGGAAATCGTGAATCGGAAATCGGGAATCGGAAACCGCGTGCAAGCGCGGGGCGCCACGATTCACTGATTTATGGCCAACACCATCCACATCGACGTCGTCAGCGCCGAAGAGAACATCTTCTCCGGCGAGGCGGAGTTCGTCGTCCTCCCCGGCGAGGCGGGCGAGCTCGGCATCTATCCCAGGCACACGCCGCTCATCACCCGCATCAAGCCGGGCTCGGTGCGCATCAAGGTGGCGGGCCAGGCGGAAGAGGAACTGGTGTTCGTCGCCGGCGGCGTGCTCGAAGTGCAGCCCGGCGTGATCACCGTGCTCGCCGACACCGCCATCCGCGGCCGCGATCTCGACGAAGCCAAGGCCCTGGAAGCGCAAAAGCGCGCGCAGGAAGCGATCCAGAACCGCACCTCGCAGATGGAATACGCCAAGGCCGCCGCCGAGCTCGCCGAAGCCGCCGCGCAGATCGCCGCGATCCGCAAGCTGCGCCAGCGCAGGTAATCGCGCTTTTTCCCTCCTTAGCCTGCGTCCAGCAACCGACGCACGGTCGCAATGCACTCGTCATAGCTCGGCGAAAAATCGAGCACGTCCAGCGCATCGAAATCCTCCCGCAGCACAGCATCGCGCGCAGCAAGCCGGTCCATCAACACGTTCCGGCGAACTGCCAGAATCGAGGTAATCCTTGCCATGGCATCCGGTTCCCTGTGTGCGACCAGGGTCAGGTCGAACAGGTCCCGCGCCGTGAACTCCGCTCCGCGGTGCCAGACTTTTTTTGCGATGATCTCGGCCGACGTCTCGACCCGGACATTGCGGCCGAAGAGATTTTCCGTGCTCGCGGGGTCGGCAGTCAGGGGGCTCGAAACGACGAAATCGATCTCGCCCTCGGCAAAATAGAGCTTCACAAAACCCGCCTGCTCGACGTAATCGGGAGCGAGCGATTCAGCTCTGGCATTCAGCCGCGGGGTCAGATAGCCGAGCCACTGCGGATCGGGAACGAAAATGTCTACGTCTCTGCTGACGCGATGGCGATACCGCCGCATCAGCACCGTTCCGCCGCCGAAGCTCCAGCCGCCTTCCTGCGCGCCCGCGGCCACCGACTCGTCGAGAATCGAGAGTGCGTGCCCGAAAAGCTTTTCCCAGACTCTCAGGCGTTCGTCAGCCATTCGCGCACGCGTTCCGAGGCATGGAGCGTCTCGGCAAGCTTCAGAACATTCCGCTCGACCTTTCCCGGCTTGGTCCATTTCCCCGCCTGCTCGACCAGCCCCTTCAGAACGGGCCGTGGCGCTTCTTCAAGGAGGCTGCGCAGATGCGGGCGCCGGTTCCGTGCAACCTTGCCGGAAAGCAGTGCGCGGACGAGCTCGTCTTCCGTGAGCATCTCGCGGTACCTCACGTTCGCCGAAGTGCACGCCATGCGGATGAAATCGGGCCCGCGCTTTTTCGGCGCGGGCCCGATCGACAGGTCCAGCCCGAGCCGGTCGAGCACGTTTTGCACCTTCTTCACGCCAATGTCGGGGAACACCCCGTTCTCAAGCTGGTTCAGCGTGGTTCGCGACAGCCCGGCACTTTCGGCGAGCCCGGCCTGAGTCAGGCCTCGTATTGCGCGCGCAGCGCGAATGGCACTTCCGATTTCCTGCAGCCGCATAATCAGCCGGGGACACCAATGTTAAACATATTTAACATCATACCCCGATATCGAACGGCGCACAAGGCCGCAGCGCCGGGGTGTTTCTATTCCCCTCCTCCCCGAGGAAGGGAACCCGCGCAGCGGGCGGGGTGGTGCATTTGCATTCCCCTCCTCTCCGAGGGTGAAGCGGGGTTTCGAAGGACGAAGGACGCGCCTGCGCGCATCCGAGCCGCTGAACGCCAGGCGCGCTGCATCGCGACTGGCCGGGCGGGGTGTCGCCGAAGGCGACGGGGTGGCTCATCCCCTCTCCCGCTTGCGGGCGAGGGTTAGGGAGAGGGCAGCAGTGCTATCCTTCCCCCTCAAACCAAACTCATCCCCCAGAGTGAACCATGAACCTCACCACCGACCACCTCGCCGACCTCGTCATCGGCTTCGCCCGCGCCCAGAACGCCGTCATCGACGCGATGGAGCGCGCCAACCCGGGCTTCCGCAACAACCACGCGGTCCCGTTCCTCACCATCGCCGCCAACCTGCGCGCCGGCGACCCGCGCATGATCGACCTGCCCGCGCGCGTGCTGCTGCGCCTGCAGGGGCGCGTCGCGCTCGACGCGGCGGCGGTGAAGAAAGACCTCGAGCGGCTGATGAGCGGCGCGCCGGCGGCCACAGCGCCGGCGGCGGGCGGCGCCGCGCTCGATTTCAGCGCGAAGGCCTGAGCCACCCTCTCGGTTCGCAACTGGACAGCCGTACGCATATTGCGTATGATCGTACGCGAAATGCGTACAAACATCGCTACCGCCGTCCGCTCCCATCCCCCGCGCCCGAGGGTACCGCTCGCCTCGGCCCTGTTCGGCAAGTCGATGCAGGCGATCCTCGCTCATCTTTTCGGCCGCCCCAACGAGGAGTTCTATTTGCGCGAGATCGCACGCTCGACCGCTACGGCGCCGAGCTCACTGCAGCGCGACCTTGCCGCGCTGACCCACGCCGGCATCATCGAGCGGACCGTGCGCGGACACCAGGTCTATTTCCGCGCCAATCGCGCCTGCCCGGTGTTCGACGAGCTGCGGGGCCTCGTCGTCAAGACATTCGGGGTCGCGGACATTCTGAAGCTTGCGCTACACCCGCTCGCCGGTCGGATCGATGCGGCATTCATCTACGGGTCGCTGGCGCGTGGCGAGGAGCGCACCGAGAGCGACATCGACCTTTTCGTCATCGGCAAGGTCTCCTCGGGCGACGTGATCGAGGCGCTCGCGCCGGCGCAGCGGCGGCTGGGACGGGAAATCAACCCGACAGTCTTTCCACGGGCGGAGTTCGCCGGAAAAGCCCGCGCCCGCAATCATTTTTTGACGACGCTTCTCGGAGAACGCAAACTGTTCCTGATTGGGGAAGAAGATGAGCTTGCAAGCCTGGCTCGAGAAGGGCGCGCTGCGGGCGCACAAGCCGTCCAAAAACGAAATCGCCGGCCTGTTCGCGCTCGCCGATCAAAGTCTCGCTGACCAGCGTGTTGCGGGCGTCAGTGCCGAAGGGCGCTTTCAGTTCGCCTACAACGCAGCGCTCGCCACGGCGTCCGCCGCCTTGCACGCCTACGGAGGGTAACTACGTGGCTGAAAAGCCAGAAGAGCGTGAGGGTATAGAGCGGGACCTGTCGAATCGATACAAGGAGGTACACTCCCGATGTGGCTGAGAGAGGGCGGTCGGCGATGAAGGTGACCTATCGGGTGCATGTCGTAACGCGCATGTTCGAGCGTGGCATCACCGAGGAGGAAGTTCACCGCGTCCTTTCTGAAGGCGACGTGATCGCGGCGTATCCGGAGGATCAGCCCTATCCGAGCCGGCTGCTGCTCGGCTGGCGGGCGATCGACCGATCCATGTGGTGTGCGCCTATAATGCGCAGGACGACGAGCAGATCGTGATCACGGTGTACGAGCCCGATCCGGCGCTGTGGACCGACGAGTACAGAAGGAGACGGAAATGAAATGCGTAGTGTGCAAGCAGGCGGACACACGCCCCGGGGTGACGTCCGTGACTCTGGAGCGCGGCGGGGCAACCTTCGTAGTGAGGGAAGTTCCGGCGCAGGTCTGCCCGAACTGCGGCGAGGACTACGTGGACGGGAAGGTGGCGGCGGAGCTGCTGCGCTCCACCGAGGAACTGTCCCGGGCCGGTACGCAGGTCGATATCAGGCGCTACGCAGCGGCGGCCTGAACTCCGAAGGTTTCGCGTCGAAGCGGTTTGCGGTCAGTCTGATTTACCCGCCTAGGCGGCGGCCCGAAGCGGAGCGTCATCAATCTCTGTTTCCCGAGTAAGGTGCACCAGACGCGGCGCGCCGCGAGCGACGGCCGCACGCGCGACGAGACTCCGGTGGCACCTGTTGTAATCGGCCTCGAAGCAAAGCAGGCACGCCGTCTCCCTCTTTGCTATGCGTGCCAGTTCGTGAACGGCCTCGGCCTGAGTCTTGAGATACCTGCAGAAACTCCGCTCATACGTACCCCAGTCCCCGTCCAGCTTGAAGCGTTGCCGAATCGCCTTGGGGCAGCCAAGCGCAGTCATGTGAACGTATTCGATTCCGTGAGCGGCCAACGCGGCCGACAATGCGTTCTTCGAGAATCCCTTCTTCCTCGACAGCGGATATTCTCGTACATCGACAATTTGGCGAACACCGGCATCCTTCAATCGATCGATGAAGGTATTCACGTTCAGCCCTTCGTATCCGAAGGTATAGAGTTTCATTCCAAGGCGTCCAAGCGAACGTAAGTGAGCGCATGTTAGCAGCATGCGGCTGCGGCCGGGTTTGATCGCAATTTCAGAATGAATCTGACATTCAGCCGTTTTCCATGCTCCAGTCAGGAAATTTCCATCCGGATCCTCAAGCGCGGCGCATGTTCAGCAGGGCCCCCGGAACGATGCCGGAAACCGAATCGAGGTCGATGACGAGCGCTACACCCTTCCGGTCCTTGTCCATGTTGCGCTCCGGTTCGGGCGAATTCTCGTAGACGGTGCGGCGCACTGGCTCGGCGCTGTCCAGGCGGCCGCGGCCGCGGAAGGTGATGAACGCCTTCGAGTCCGGACTGAGATCCCCGTAGAGCGCGACGACCGGCGGATGCCTGGCGATGGCCTTGAGCAGGCCGCCCTCGGGATTGCGCACCCAGATTGCGAGCTGCGTATCGCTGTAGGCCTGGAGGCTGCCGCGGAAAGAGAGGTGGGGTTCGCCGTTGTCGTCCGTGTAGGCGAAGCTCATCGGCCGGCCCTTCATGAGCGCGTTGTTGACGATCTGCTTGATCTGGGGGGTGAGCTTCAGCTCGGTGAGAATCGGGGTCGTCTGCGACAGGGTCATGGGTATTCCGTGTGGGCTTGTTGAAAGGGTCTGGGTCTGGGTCTGAGTCAGGCGACGCCTTCGACGATGCGCACATCGCGCTCGGCGGCATTGCCCAGGGCCTTCAGCGCCGCCTGGTAGGCGGGGCTGTCGTGCGCGGCGATCGCCTGCGCCACGCTGTCGAACTCGATCACCACCGTTCTCTGGTTGAGGCCCGCCTCGTAGGTCTTCGCCGGCGTGCCGCGGACGAGAAAGCGTCCTCCCGCGTTCTTTAGCGCGGGCCCGGCGAGCTTCGCGTACTCCGCGAGCGCTTCGGGTTTTTTGATCGAGCGATAGCACGCGATCCAGTATGCCTTGGCCATGGGTGTCCTCTCGGGAAGCGTCAATCGGTATTGTGCACTAGTGTAGTGTTTCAAAAGTACGTTGCATAATTCTCACGTCATTCCGGCCACGCCCGCGCAGCGGGCACGAGCCGGAATCCAGAGACTTTTCAAGACGCTGGATTCCCCCTCCGCTTTCGCGGAGGCTAAAGGGGGC
Organism: Burkholderiales bacterium; assembly: GCA_049802235.1. Lineage (GTDB taxonomy): Bacteria > Pseudomonadota > Gammaproteobacteria > Burkholderiales > SG8-39 > VBDM01. The sequence continues at coordinate 43,185 of JBARMB010000087.1, forward strand.
CGCGGGAATGACGGAGCGGGAAATCTATCCGCGAATTGACGACTCGGGACACCGGGTCGCCGCGACCAGCACCTTTAAAAAGGGTGTGGGCGGGCGGGCTTCTCCGCTGTGACTTGAACAACTTCAAACAGGCGGCAAACAGGTACGTTTTTCCCCGCTTGCCGCCGGTGATCACTTTCGGTATCCCCAGGCGTTCCAGATCGGCAACCAGTTTGCACGCCGATGCCGGGGAAATTTTCGCCACCCCACCGGCTTTGGCGGCATCGATCATCGGATGTTGATATAGATGGCGACGCCCCCGCTCGTCGTCAATCCGCATCTGAAATCCAAAGTCGGCTTCGATCCGCTGCTGCTCGGCGTGCAATCCGGGCGTATGCTCCCACGCTAGCCGCGCTTGACACGTTGTACATGGAAACTGGATCCGCCGGTCACGAAATTCCGTCCGGCCAGATGAGGAGAACCGCATGAGCACCAAGCCCCCGTTCCGCGCCGACCACGTCGGCAGCCTGATGCGCCCGCCCGAGCTGCGCGAGGCGCGCGCGAAGGCGAAGGCCGGAGGGCTCTCCGTCGCCGATTTGCGCGCGGTCGAGGACCGCTCGATCCGCGAGGCGGTGGCGAAGCAGGAGGCGATCGGCCTGCAGGGAATCACTGACGGCGAGTACCGGCGCGATTACTGGCATCTCGATTTCTGCCGGCAACTCGACGGCGTCACGTTGAAGCCGGTGGTCGGGCTCACGTTCCAAGCCGAGGACGTTCCGCCGATGGTGACGGTCTCAGGCAAATTGGCCTGCCCGCGCCCGATCATGACCGATCATTTCGCCTTCCTGAAGTCGGTGGTGAAGAAAACGCCCAAGCTCTGCATTCCCGCGCCCGCGACGCTGCACTTTCGCGGCGGGCGCAACGCCATCTCGCGCGAGGCCTACCCGGACCTGGCGGAATTCTGGGCGGACGCCGCCGCGGCGTGGCGCGTCGCCATCGGCCACATCGGCGCGGCCGGCTGCACCTACCTGCAGCTCGACGACGTGAGCTTCTCCTACCTGTGCGACGAGAAGGTGCGCGAGAACTTCCGCGCCCACGGCGACGATCCGGCGACGCTCCCGCGCGCCTATGCCGAGGCGATCAACGGGGCGCTTGCCGACCGGCCCGCCGGCATGACGGTCACGATGCACACTTGCCGCGGCAACTTCCGCAGCACCTGGATGGCGGCGGGCGCCTACCAGGACGAGGTCATCGAGGCGATGTTCTCGACCGACGTGGATGGCTACTTCATGGAGTACGACTCCTCGCGCTCAGGCGGCTTCGAGCCGCTGCGCCTGCTGCCGCAAAACAAGAAGGTGGTGCTCGGCCTCGTCACCACCAAGGTCGGCGCGCTGGAGACGAAGGACGAGATCAAGCGCCGCATCGACGAGGCGGCGAAATTCGTCCCGCTGGAACACCTGTGCCTGTCGCCGCAGTGCGGCTTCGCCAGCACCCACCACGGCAACGCGCTCAGCATCGACGAGCAGTGGCGCAAGCTCGAGCGCGTGGTCGAGGTGGCGCGCGAGGTGTGGGGGTAAGTGTGGGGGTGAGAGGGCGCGGCTCAAGCGCCGCGGGGCCCCGGACTGACGCGGGCTACGCGCTCATATTCCGGTTATGACCAGGTCCAGCGCGGCGATGATCGAGTGGCGCTGATTTGCAAGATTCGCGATTGGCTCGCCGAGCGCTTTTCTGGACACGCCTGCGAGTTCGGGCGTCAGCATGGCCATCTTGCGGCCTTCGACCTCGAACACCGGGTTGAGTCTCTCGGCCAGCTTTCCCTTGAGCACCTCGGGTTTGCACAGCGGAACGACAACCCGGGTTGCCAGGGTGTCGAGCAGGTCCGACTGGACGTCAAACAGGTAGGGAATGCGCGCGCGGGTGGCGGGATTGGCGTTGCGATAGATGTCGAACTGCGCCATCAGAACGAGCGCAGCCCATCGCTGAATACACCATGCTTTTCCACATGGTCGTTGTAGGCGTCTAGCGCAGCGCGATTTTTTTCGAGCCACTGCGCGCGCTCGTGTTGGCGGATTGCTTCGACCAAGCCGGCTTCGACCACTTGCGACAGGTTGAGCTTGAGGCGCCTGGCCAGGGCAAGCAGGTCGCTATCGATGCTGAGGTTGGTGGCTTTTTTGCGCCTGCGCGGGGCATTCGTATGGGTCAGCATGGCGATCTTGTAAGATGCGATGCGCATAGTGTATGCGCATACCAGATGGGGCGCAACAAGGCCACGGCATAAACACCTGCCGCGGCAAATTCCGCAGCACCTGGATGGCGACGCGCCGCATCGAGGCGCCCGCCTGGTCGTGGAACGGAATGCGATGCTGACTCACAACGCGGCGTGATTGAGCATCCCGATTTTTGCCGTCGGCGGTCATGATCGCGAATCTCGGCCCGTAAGAATCGTCCATGCCCATCGCCGCCGCCTTTGCCACTTCGCACGCCTGCACGTTTCAGGCGCCCGGGACCTGGGACAAGCACCGCGAGCGCTCCGAGAGCAATGTCGCGCAAGGCGGGGCGGCCCACGTTTTCATGCCCTCCGGGCGACGTCGCCGTCGGCCGGTACAGGCGGCTTCGCCCGCAGCAGTCCCAGACTCTGGAAGCGCAGGAACAATTCGCGGCAGACCCAGGCATCCGTGGCGGCGTAGGTAATCTGCGCCGCGGACAGGCGTGGCGCGGCCCAGTTTGACGTGCGGGTGCCTTTGGGAATCCGGCATCCGAGGAAAATCCCGGCGAGATTGCGCACGCCGGTCTGGCCGAGGCCACAGCGGCGCGCGACGACGCCCAGATCGAGCACGTTCTTCTCCTGAAACGGAAACAGCCGCTTGAGCGCGCGCAGATCGTGCGCCAGCCCGACACCGGCCTTGACGCTGCGCGGTTCCGCCAGCAGTTCGGCGAGAACCGGGAAAACATTCAGGCGGTGAAACTGGAACAAATACACCGCGCGCGACGTGGCCGCCTGGACCAGACAGGGCAGATGGCTCTCGCCCTTCCTGAACGAGGGCCGCGTCTCCGTATCGAGTCCGACGACGCGCTCCTGCCGGGTGTCCGCCAGGGCATGTTCCAGATCCTGCGGCGTTGCCACCAGGCACACCTTGCCCTCATACCGGCGGATGGGCAGGTTCGCCATTTCCTCCCGGGAAATCGAGCGAACGATTCCGCGGTGCAAATCGACTGGGGTCGCGGGATTCATCAAGCCGTGCAGGTTAGCGCATTTTCCCGAGCGGTTAACCGGGGACACGCTGATGCCGCCCCGACATTCCGTCGAATTGCTGTCATCCGTCCGCCTGGCTTCACCCGAAGGCCGCTTTCCTGCTCGACCCGGGCGATATTGCGATGCAACGCCGCGCCGCAATCGCCCGCGGTCTCAACGCCAACCAGGTCATGCAAGCGTTTGGTTTGGTTCGTGTCCTGCTCTCTTGCTGCCTGCCGTTTCAGGCAACCTGGGCGAAGCATCGAACCCTCTGGTACGGGAATTGCTCGTGATGTCTGTACAGCGTGGCATTTCATGGATCGGAGGACGACATGGGACAGAACGCATTGCATCTGGAAGAAGTCAACTTGGCACAGAAAATTTCGATTCTGGAAGAAGTCATCAGGGAATTTCGACAAATTCTGCCCGAGGAGTGCGCCACGGCGCAGGCAATCGACCAGGGAGCGCCGTGGGAGCAGATTGCACTGAAGGCGATCGCTGACGGTTACATCGAGTTCGCGGAGGAGTGCAACAAGTTCGTGGAGGCTTGCCTGCGGCGCGGCGCCTGAGAACGCTCGAGCGGAATTTGCGCTGCTCGGGCGACCCCCCTCCTGGCAGGAACATTTTTTCCGTATATATGCCGGCGTACGGGCCGGCCGGGTTCCGAAGTGGAGCATGCTGCCTATGATCGACGCGCATCCTGACCATGGCCGGTTGCGCGCGCGAGCGGCGCCGGAGATGAGTCACATCGGCCCTGCCGGGGAATGCGGCGATCTATTTGCCGGGAAACGCATCCCCCGGCGCAGTCCGGCGATCAGGCGCAGGCTCGCGCCTGAATTGACAGCGGCCCGCGTGCTCTGCCATCAGCTCCGACGCAAACAGGCGTCCCCGGACAGGAAACGGATCGCGCATCTGATCTGCCTGAACCTCCTGGCGATACTGAAGCAACGCTCGCGGCGACCCTAGCGGACCGGCGTCGAGCGAGCTGCGCATCGCTGCAGGCCTGGAGGCTGCCGCGGGAAGAGAGGTTGGATGCGCGCACGATTTCAAGTCGAATCCTGCCGTCCACGCCCGATCCCGGGCAGCAGCTTCGCGAGTTCAACGCCGTGCACGAGCCGGATATTCTTCTCGGCCGCAAACGCGCGCGCGTTGTCGGTGATCTCGCCCGCGGCGATATAGATGCATTCGTGCGCGTCGCGTGCTTGCCTGGCAGCATGGAGTTCACGCAGCGGCTCGATGCCGGTGCGCGCGACTTTCCAGCGCTTGCAGCCGACCAGCGAAATGCGCCTCGCCTTGGTCAGCTCGAAGTCGGCCCCCGCGCCGCCGAGCCGGCTCACGGTGTAGCCGTCACGGCGATAGGCGTCCTCGAGCGCAGCGGAAAAACCATCCCGCGACATCGCGCGAAGCGCCGCGAGCGTGCCGGAGACCCGCGCGGCGCTCGGCGCGCGAAGCTGCTTCCAGCCGGCGTAGCCCCCGATGACCATGAACGGCAGCGCGACGAAAAACGCATAGGTCCCGGGCAGCAGGAGCCTCGCCGCCGCAAAAATTCCCGCGGCGAGAGCGATGCTTGTCCACCACTGCGAGCGCAGCAGGATCGCGAACAGCGAATTCTCGCTCATCTGAAACTTCATCTTCTGCGCCGCATCGGCGAGGTGGTCGCAAGGCCGGCATTATACGAGCCCGTTGCCGAATCAATCGCATCGGCGATCGCGACGCGATGGTGAAACGAGTACCACCGCTTGCGGCGGTATAAACTCTCCACCTGACCGCGCCCCCGGTGGGGGCGGGCGAACACGAGTGCCCGGCGTGCGGTCCTGGCGTATGCTGCCGTGCTTCCCGGGCTTCCGGGCAGCGCAATTCAAAAAGGAGATCGCATGCCACGCAGCATCCTCGGCGAAGCGCAAATCCATCCCGCCGTGCGCGAAAAAATCGCGAATTACCAGACGGACATCGTGAAGGAGGTGCAGGCCGCCGTGGCGGCGAACGACATCGTCGTCGTGGGCATGCGGCAGAATCCGTTTCCGAAACAGGCGCGGAAGGCGCTCGATGCCGCCGGTCTCGCGTACCGGTATCTCGAATACGGCAGCTACTTCGGCCAATGGCATCGCCGCCTCGCGCTCAAGATGTGGACCGGCTGGCCTACCTTTCCCATGGTGTTCGTGAAGGGCGAGCTCGTCGGCGGCGCGGACGATCTCGCGCGCTTGATCGAGAGCGGAGAGCTGGCTCGCAAGCGCCAGCGCTGAATGCACAGCTCGGCGCGCACTCTGCTCTGCGTCATCCTCGACACCAACGTCTGGCTCGACTGGCTGGTCTTCGACGATCCCTCGATCGCGCCCATCAAGGTCGCGGTCGCCGCGGAGCGCGCGGAAATCTTCATCGACGCGGCCTGCGAGGCTGAGCTGGAACGGGTGCTCGGGTATGGCTTCGGCAAGCGCACCCTCGACGCCGCGACACAGGCGGCCTGCCTCGCCGAGTGCCGGCGCGTGACGCAGCGGATCGACTTGCCGATGCCGGAGGCGGAGCGCGCGCAGTTGCCGGTGTGCCGCGACCGGGACGATCAGAAGTTCCTGGAGGCGGCGCTCGCCGCGCGCGCGGAGTGCCTCGTCACCAAGGACCGGGCGCTATTGGAACTGGCGCGGCGCCCGACGCCCTTTCGCATCCTGTCGCCTGAGGCGTTCGCCGCCTTGCGGGTACAATCAAGCGACGTATCGGTCTGACACCGGGCCGCTTCCCATGTTTCAAATCGCCGACCTCTTCAAAGCCATTCCGCGCGTGCTCCTGACCGTCGTCCTTGTCGCCGCAGGCCTCGTGGCGGTGTTGGTGGCGTGGTGGATCGCGGTCATTCTGATTCTCGCCTTCGCTCTCTACATCGCCGTGCGGCGCATGCTGCCGCGCAAGCCGCCGCCGTCACCGGAGGGCGGGTCGGCGATCATCGAAGGCGAATACAGGGTTGAAGACGAGAGCAGGATCGAGCGCGAACACTCGCCGCCCCGCTCGCGCGACCGTTCCGGATCGTAGCCCGCAGATCGGCGGCCGCGGCCCATTCGGACTTCGAGTGCCGCGGCTGCGTCAGGGGCGGAACAGGCCGCTCCTTTTTCGCAGGTTCGGCAGGATCGGAAGATCAGCTCGAGAAACGTCGGCGAAACTTCACCGACGTCTGCTTCGCCTGCGGCCTTCCCGGCTGCCGTACGCCCTGCTCCAGTCCCGGAATGACTGCGACGCGCATCGGGCTGCCGGTGTGGCGCTCGATCGTGCGCATGAATTGCCGGTCGCGCTGCCCGAGCAGCGTGACGGCGATGCCGGTGCGCCCCGCGCGGCCGGTGCGGCCGATGCGATGCACATAGTCCTCGGCCCCGCGCGGCGCGTCGAAGTTGATGACGTGGCTGATCCCCGGGACGTCGAGGCCGCGCGCGGCCACGTCGGTGGCGACCAGCACGCGCATGTGCCCGTCGCGCAGGCGCTGCAGCGTGTGATTGCGCTCTCTCTGGCGCATGTCGCCGTGCAATGCCGCGGCGGCGTGGCCTTGCATCATCAGCGACTGGGACAGTTCTTCGGCCGATCGCTTGGTCGCGGTGAAGACGAGCGCCTGGGTGACCGCGGCGTCGCGCAGCAGCGCGTCGAGCAGCTTGTTCTTGTGCGAGAGGTCGTCGGCGAAGATCGCGCTCTGCTCGATTTGCAGTTTGCGCTCGGCGGCCGGGGTGACGATGTCGATGCGCTGCGCCGAGCGCGTCAGGCGCTGCGCGAGGCGCCCGACCACGCCGTCGAGCGTCGCCGAGAAGAGCATGGTCTGGCGTTGGGCGGGAGTGTGCGCGACGATGGCGTCGATGTCCTCTGCGAATCCCATGTCGAGCATGCGGTCGGCTTCGTCCAGCACCAGCACTTCGACGCGCGCGAGGTCGATGCGGCCGCGCTCGAGGTGGTCCTTGAGGCGGCCGGGGGTGGCGACGACGATGTCGACCGGCTTGCCCAGTTGTTCCAGTTGCCGTCCGTAGGGCATGCCGCCGACCAGGCAGGCGCTGCGAACGCGCTGGCCGGCGTAGTCGTGCGTCGCCTTCAGCACCTGCAGCGCGAGCTCGCGCGTGGGCGTGAGCACCAGGATGCGCGGGCCGCGACTTTGCCGGCCGCGATCGGCTTGCGCCGCGCGGCCGGTCTGGTTCGTTGCCGCGGCCGTGGAGGGGATGGCGGCAAAGGCGCCGGAAAGCAGGCGCTGCAGGGCAGGCAGCATGAAAGCCGCGGTCTTGCCGCTCCCCGTTTGCGAGGACACCAGCAGATCGCCGCCGGCGAGGGCCGCGGGAATCGCCGCGCGTTGCACCGGGGTCGGCTCGCTAAAGCCGAGGGCGGCGAGGGACTTTACCAATGAAGAATGTAAACCGAGCGAAGCGAAGCTCATGCGTTTCCTTTCGTGTGATCGGCGCCAACCAAATGCGACGCCAAACCGAAAGAAAACTTTCGACGGCAATGCTGGGGTCGGAGACGGGTGTTGCAGTGCAGCGGAATGCGAATGTACTTGAAAAGGCTGAAATAAGCCAGAAGTATTTGGAATTATTTTGGATCACTTGAGTGAGGCATAAACTGCAATAATTGGGTCGTTCCCGCGAAACCTGCCCCAAGTGTCGCAAGCCGGGGCGGGAATCCAGAATGAGGGACGCTCGATCTCCACTCCCCGACTAAAGCATTCGGGGACAGGTTTCGCGGGGACGACGGACCTGGGTCGTAATTCTCGATAATGACGAAACATCGGTGACGAAGAACCCTGGCGAGAGCGCGCTGCATTTACTGAAGACGGTCTTCGGCCACCCCGCCTTTCGCGGCGCGCAAGCCGACATCGTCTCCCACGTCGCCGCCGGCGGCGACGCGCTGGTGCTCATGCCCACGGGCGGCGGCAAGTCGCTCTGCTACCAGTTGCCGGCGCTCCTGCGCGAGGGCACGGCGCTGGTCGTGTCGCCCTTGATCGCGCTGATGCAGGACCAGGTCGCGGCGCTGAAGCAACTGGGCGTGCGCGCCGCGTTTCTCAATTCCACGCTTGATGCGGGCGCGGCGAATGCGACCGAGCGCGCGCTGCGCGCGGGAGAGCTCGATCTCGTGTACGTCGCGCCGGAGCGGCTGGTGATGCCGCGCATGCTCGATGTGCTGGCGGACCTGTTCGATGAAAAGCAGCTCGCGCTCTTCGCCATCGACGAAGCGCATTGCGTGTCGCAGTGGGGGCACGACTTCCGGCCGGAGTATCTGCAGCTTTCGCTGCTGCACGAGCGCTTTCCCGAGGTGCCGCGCATCGCGCTCACCGCCACCGCCGATCCGCAGACGCGCGCTGAAATCATTCGCCGCCTGAAGCTGGATGACGCGCGCGTCTTCATCTCGAGCTTCGACCGGCCCAACATCCGCTATACCATCGTCGACAAGCAGGAGGCGCGCGCGCAACTGCTGCGCTTCATCCGCGAGGAGCACGCGGGCGAGGCCGGCATCGTCTATTGCCTGTCGCGCAACAAGGTCGATGAAACGGCGGCGTGGCTCGCGGCGCAGGGCGTGCGCGCGCTGGCGTATCACGCCGGCATGGACACGCCCGCGCGCACCGCGCACCAGGCGCGCTTCCAGCGCGAGGACGGCATCGTGATCGTCGCGACCATCGCCTTCGGCATGGGCATCGACAAGCCCGACGTGCGCTTCGTCGCGCATCTGGATTTGCCGAAGAGCATCGAGGGCTACTATCAGGAGACCGGCCGCGCGGGCCGCGACGGCCTGCCGGCGGACGCGTGGATGACCTACGGCCTCGGCGACGTGGTGCAGCTGCGCCGCATGATCGAACAGTCGGAGGGCAGCGAGGAATTCCGGCGCATCTCGTTCGCCAAGCTGGACGCGCTGCTGGGACTGTGCGAAGCCGCCGGCTGCCGGCGCGTGCGCCTGCTCGATTATTTCGGCGAGGCGAGCGCGCCGTGCGGCAATTGCGACACCTGCCTGGAGCCGCCGCAGACCTGGGATGCGACCGACGCGGCGAGGAAGGCGCTCTCCTGCATCTATCGCACCGGGCAGCGCTTCGGCGCCGTGCATCTGATCGACGTGCTGCGCGGCCGCGCCACCGCGCGCGTGTCGCAATGGGACCACGACCAGCTCGGCGTCTTCGGCATCGGCAGCGATGTGGATGAGGCGACCTGGCGCAGCGTCTTCCGCCAGTTGGTGGCGCTCGGTTATGTGCGGCCCGATCACGATTCGTTCGGCGCGCTGCGCCTCACCGAAGCGAGCCGAGCGGTGCTCAAAGGCGAGCAGAGCGTGGAGATGCGCCGCGCCGCCCCGCGCAAGGGGAAAGCCGCCGGGGCCAAGGCGCCGCGCCGACGGGCATGGGACGGAGTGCAGGCCGGCGCGATGCCCGATGTGGATGACGGCCTGCTCGCGCGGCTCAAGGCCTGGCGCACCGGGCAGGCGCGCGAGCAATCGGTGCCCGCCTACGTGATCTTTCATGACAGCACGCTCGCGGCGATTGCCGCGGCGCAGCCTCGGGACCTGGTCGCGCTCTCCCTGATCGCCGGCATCGGCGCGAAGAAGCTGGACCGCTATGGCCCGGCCTTGCTGGAAGTGCTGCGCTCGCCCTCTCCCTAGCTCCCGTCCCGGCCCCAGCCAATCGCGATGCAGCGCGATTGGCGTTCAGCGGCAGCAGACGCGCGCAGGCACGTCTGCTGAAACCCCGCTTTACCCCGCAGGCGGGAGAAGGGATTACCGCTCATGTTGCAGCCGCGTTAGGCGCGCAGCGATGCGTGCGACAAGTACTGCTGCCGGTACTGTTCGAACGGTACCCTGTCGGCTGCCTCGATTTGCTGCTGCGCCTCGAGCGACTCTTCCGCCATGAGCGCGAAGCGCGCCTCCACCTCCGCGGGAAGCGGCTCGCTTTGCAGCGTGCTGCGGTGCCGCAGCGACTGCGCGAGGGCGAAGCGGGCGTAGGAGTTGTCGTAGCGCTCCCGCATCTCGCC
>JBARMB010000088.1:0-68801 GCA_049802235.1 Burkholderiales bacterium
GCCCTATGTAGCCCCCGGTGCGGCTGTAGATCTGGGAGTTGATGCCGATCACTTCGCCGCTCATGTTGAACAGCGGCCCGCCGGAATTGCCGGGATTGATGGCGACGTCGGTCTGGATGAACGGCACGTAGCTCTCGTCGGGCAACGAGCGCGACTTGGCCGACACGATTCCCGCGGTGACCGAATTCTCGAGGCCGAACGGCGATCCGATCGCCGCGACCCACTCGCCGACCTTTACCTTCGAAGCATCGCCGATCTTCACGCTGGGCAGGTCCTTGGAATCGATCTTTACCAGCGCCACGTCGGTGCGGCGGTCGACGCCGACCACCTTGGCATTGAACTCGCGGTTGTCGGTAAGCTTGACCGTCACTTCGACGGCGTCATCGACGACATGGGCGTTGGTGAGGATGTAGCCGTCGGCGCTGACGATGAAGCCCGAGCCCACGCCTTGGCGTATCGTGTCGCCCCCGGTTGGCGGAACCTGGAAGCGGTGGAAGAACTGGAAGAAAGGATCGTTCGGATCGCCCGGGAGCTCGTATTGCTGTGCCTGCGTGCGGATGCGCGCGGTGGTGCTGATGTTGACCACCGCGGGGCCGTACTGCTCGACCAGCGCGGTGAAATCGGGGAGCTGGCGCGCTGCCTGCAAGGCCGGCAGCGCGGTCTGCTGCGGCATCACCGCCTGCGAGCTGGCAATGGGTGCGAGCCTGCCGCCGGCAAAGCCCAGAGCCGATGCAACGGCGATCGATGCGGACAGCGCTATTGCGAATGTTTTTTTGGACATGGTTATCTCCTTGGTAAAGCGGTAACGCGCCGGTTCGGTCGACTGCGGGCGCCGCGCCGACACAATCTGCGCCGCCGGATTTGCGGAGTGCGCGGCCCGATGTTTTCAGTATGACACCGCTTTCGGCAGCACGGGCGGGCAAAAAGTTCCGCGCTGCGCACGCGGGGATACAAACCGTTACACGACGTCAGGGCCGGGTAAAGGAGCGAGCGGGCGGGCACGGGCCGGGGTAACATCGGACAAGCATGACGACGGACCTGAACGCGGGGCAGCACGGCGAGCGGCTGCCGCTCAAGCTGATCGCAACTGTCTGGTTGCCTTTTGCCTGCGGGTATTTTCTGTCCTACGGCTATCGCACCATCAATGCGATCATCTCGCCGGACCTGGTGCACGACCTGGGCGTCAACCCGAATCAGCTCGGGCTCCTCACCAGCGCCTATTTCCTGACTTTTGCCCTGTTTCAGGCGCCGCTCGGCCTGCTGCTGGACCGCTATGGACCCCGGCGGGTCGAAGCCGCTCTGCTGCTTTGCGCCGCGGCGGGCTCGGTGCTGTTCGGACTGAGCCAGAGCCTGTCCGGGCTGGTGCTGGGGCGGGCGCTGATCGGCCTCGGCGTGTCGGCCTGCCTCATGGCCTCGATCAAGGCCTTCGTGCAGTGGTTTCCGCCGTCGCGCCTCGCGACGCTGAACGGCTGGCTGCTCGCGGCGGGCGGACTCGGAGCGATATCCGCCTCGGTGCCGGTCGAGGCGGCGCTCAAGCTCACCGACTGGCGTGGGCTGTTCCTCGTGATCGGCGCGATGACCGCCGCGGTTGCGGCGATGATTTTTTTCCTCGTGCCCGACAGAAACGACGGTGCGCAGAAAGAGAGTATCGCGGAGCTTGTCGCGGGATTGCGGTCCGTGTTCGCGAGCGCGCTGTTCTGGCGCGTGAGCCTGCTATTCGCCTTCGTGCAGGGAACGTTTCTGTCGGTGCAAGGGCTGTGGGTCGCGCCCTGGCTGCGTGACGTTGCCGGCTATCCGCGCGACGAGGTCGGACACATGCTGTTATGGCTGGCGCTGTCGATGACCGTGGGATTTGCCGCGGTCGGCAATCTCTCGGACTGGCTCTCGCGTCGCGGCGTCGAGGCGATGACCGTGCTGAAGACCGGCATCGGCGTCTCGATCGCGATGTTCGCCCTGATCGTGGCCGGAATGACTACGGCAACGGCCTGGATCTGGATGATCTATGCGTTCTGCGGCACCGGCAGCGTGCTGGTGTATTCCATCCTGTCGAAGGCATTCCCGCAGAAGCTGACCGGGCGCGTGAGCACTGCGACGAACCTGATTCTTTTTGCCTTCGCGTTTGCGGCCCAGTGGGGCCTGGGCGCGGTGATCGGCGAGTGGCCGGCGGAGGCGGGCAAATACCCCTCCGCGGCGTACCGTGCCGCCTTTGCCGTTCCGCTTGCCCTCCAGTGCGCGGCGTATGCCGTGGTGCTGTTCGGCAAGAGGCGCTAGGCCTTGGACACCTGCAGCGCCTGCTCGCGCGCCAACTGCTCGGTTCGCGCTTTCTTCAGGATGTCGGTGCATTCCTGCGAGCCGACCCTCAGCGCCAGCTCGATCGCGGTGTCGCCGTCCTTGCTCATGATGCTGACATTGGCGCCGTTCCTGAGCAGAAGTTCGACCATTCTGGCGTCGCCGCGCGCCGTCGCGTACATGAGCGGCGTGTAGCCGTTGTCGGCGATCATGTCGGGGTCGAAGTTCTGCGACAGGATCTTCTGCGCGTAGACCAGGTTGCTTTTTTCTATGGCGTAGAACAGCACCTTGATGCCCTCGGCGCTCTTCTCCCTTTCGAGCCCGGTCGGAAGCAGATCGACGACGTAATTGATGAGCGAGATGCCGATCATCACCGCCATGGCGATGATCAGCGGCACGGTGGAGATATTCAGGCTCTCTGCCACCGTGACGGGCATGTTGGCGCCGATCGCCAGCAGTACCACCAGGAAGAAGAGCTGGAACTTGAGGTAAAGAAAGAGCGCGATGAACACTGTCAACGCAAGCAGCGCCAGCAGGTGCGTGCGCTCGATGTCGAAATGACGCAGCACGTCGTCGGGGAAATTCGCGAGGGCGACGATGATGCCGACCAGCACCAAAAGCGTGATTTCCCGGGCGCGCTTGCTGATTTGCATGGCTCCTCCTTCCGGATCGTTCCCGGCGTCATTATCGCCGCTATTATAATTAGAGGGGGGTATTTTGGTGAGTGAATATCCATGAGCAAGGCCTTCATCCGCGAGGACGATGTGTCCGAAGAGGAAATCGAGGTCGAGCAGGCGCCGGCGGAGGCGAAAAACTACATCACCCCCGCGGGCTACGCGCGCCTGAAGTCGGAGCTGAAGGCGCTGGTCGAGGTCGAGCGTCCGGAACTGGTGAAGACGGTGGCCTGGGCCGCTTCCAACGGCGATCGCTCCGAGAATGCCGACTACATCTACGGCAAGCGCAGGCTGCGGGAAATCGATCGCCGCATCCGCTTCCTCATGAAGCGGCTCGAGATCGCGGAGGTGGTCGACGCGCGCGGCCAGGACCGGGAGCACGTGTTCTTCGGCGCCACCGTCACTTACCGCGACGGCAGGGGCGACGAGCGCTGCGTCAGCATCGTCGGTACCGACGAAGTCGACCCGGCGCGCGGGCGCGTGTCGTGGGTGTCGCCGATCGCCAAGGCGCTCTTGAAGGCGCGCGAGGGCGACACGGTGACGCTCAGGACTCCCGTCGGGACGGAAGAGCTCGAAGTCCTCCGGATACGCTACGAAGAGCTGATGTGATGCGGCGGTGTGGCGCGATCAGTCGGACCGTGCCGTGCCGGGCTGCTTCGCAGCAACGCTGGTGAAATCTCCCGCCTTGACGACGGAGAGCTTGGCGGGATCGATATAGCGTCGCATGGCGTCGAGGATTTCCTTCGGCGTCAGGGCGGCGATCCGGCGCTCGAGTTCCTCGTCCCAGGCGAAGGTGCGCCCGAGTACGAGATAGGAATCCAGCCGGCCGGCAAGATTGCCGTCCTGGGTGCGCGCTACCTGGCGCGCCTGCAGCACGCCTTTTTTCGCCGCCTCGACTTCCTCCGCGCCGAAACCCCCGGCAAGCGCATCGCGGAGCGCCTCGCCCGCCAGCGCTTCCACTTTGGCGCGATTCTGCGGCGCGTATATGGCATACACGCCGAAGCTGCCGCGCTCGTCGAAACTGTCCGCGGACAGGAATGATCCTACGCTGTAGGACAGCCCCTCCTGTTCGCGGATGCGCCGCCACAGCCGCGAGTCCGCGGAGCCGCCGAAAAGGTAGTTGCCGAGGAGCAGCGCGGGGAAATCGGGGCTGTCGTCGCGCAGTTTCAGCACCATGCTCGCACGGTACACGGCGTTTGCCTTGTCGGGAGTCTCGATCGACAGATTGATCGGCGGCACGTCCGCATAGTGCAGCCGGATGCGCGCGTACGGACGCGGGCTTTTCCAGTCGCCGAACAGCTCGTTTGCCAGGCGCGTGATTTCGTCCGGGTCGAAGTCGCCGACCACGGCGAGCCCGCCGTCGGAAGCGCCGATGAAATCGGTGTAGCATTTTTTGACGTCATCGAGAGTCAGTGCCTTCAGCCGCGCGGCGCGCTCGTCGAGCGTGGCGTTGTAGAGCCAATGCTCCGGCGGGTAGGGATTCAGGTGCCGTGCAAGAGCGATTCCGGCGAGGGCGCCGGGATCGCTCTTCTGGGCGTCGATGCCGGTGAGCGCGGAACGGCGCAGTTGCTCGAATTCGCTCTCCGGGAACGACGGCTCGCGCAGTACCTCGGCGACCAGCTTGAGCACGGCGGGAAGATTCTCGCGCACCGTCTCGATCCTACCGCCTTCGTCGCCGATATCGACAGTGGCCTTGAGCCGGTCGAACTCGTCGCGCAACTGCTCGCGCGTTTTTTTCCTCGTGCCGCGCAGCAGCATCGCGCCGGCGACGCTGCAGGCGGTGCTGCGGTTCATCTTGCTCGCCTCGTCGCCCCATCGCAGCGACAGTTCCGCCACCACGGTGCCGCCGCGGGTTTTCTTCGCCAGCAGCGCGAGCTTCATGCCTCCGGGCAGCATCCTGCGAATGGTGCGCGCCTCGATGTGGGCGGGCGTCGGATCGAACACCTCGCCCTGGGCAACGGTGCCCGTGCCGCGGTAGTCCTTGAGCATGGCGGCGACATCCGGGACCGGCGGAATCTCGGCGCGATCGGGCGCGCGCGTCGGGATGAACATCCCGAGGGTGCGGTTCGAAGGCCTGAGATAGTGCAGGGCGACACGTTGTACGTTCGTCGTGGTGACCTGCTTCAGCCGGTCGCGGTACCAGAACAGCACGCGCCAATCGCCGATGGCGACGTATTCGGACAGCACGTTGGTGAGTTCGGTGGAATTGGCAAGCATCAGCTCGATCTCGTTGAGCAGCCGGCTGCGGGCACGCTCGACCTCGTCGTCGGTGACCGGGTGTTGCTCGAAACCTTCCAGCGTCGCGAGCAGCGCGCGGCGCGCGGCATCGAGCGAGGCGTCTTGTTTGACGCTGGCGCCGAAGTAGGCGAACCCGGCCTCGCGC
Organism: Burkholderiales bacterium; assembly: GCA_049802235.1. Classification (GTDB taxonomy): domain Bacteria; phylum Pseudomonadota; class Gammaproteobacteria; order Burkholderiales; family SG8-39; genus VBDM01. The sequence goes on from JBARMB010000088.1 coordinate 5,347, forward strand.
TGCTGGTTCTCGCTGCCGAACACGGAGCTCGCCAGGCCGGTTTCGACCAGCGCCTTGTGCAGCCGGCCCGAAGGGACATGATTGAGCAGCGCCACCAGCACATCCACGGCGGCGTAATCGGGATAGGTCCCCGGCGGGATGTGGTAGAGGGCGGAAACCAGCTGCACGTCGCCAACGCGCCGCAGCGTGACTTCGCGTTCGCCGTCCTGGGTCGGCTCGACCGTATACGTGCGCGGCAGCGAGCGCCCGGGCCGCGGGATGCCGCCGAAATGCTCCTCTGCAAGCTTCAACGCCGCCGACTCGTCGAACTTGCCCGAGATCAGCACCACCGCGTTGTCGGGCTGGTAATAGCGGCGGTAGAACGCCTGCAGACGCTCGATCGGCACGTTCTCGATGTCGGAGCGGGCGCCGATGACGGCGTGGCCATAGTTGTGCCACAGGTAGGCGGTGGCCGCCACGCGCTCGCGCAGCACGGCGAAGGGGCTGTTCTCGCCCGATTCGAACTCGTTGCGCACCACGGTCATTTCCGCGTCGAGATCCTTCTTGGCGATGAACGAATGCACCATGCGGTCGGCCTCGAGCCGGAGCGCCCAGTCGAGGTTCTTCCCGTTTGCCTGGAAGGTCTCGAAATAGTTGGTGCGGTCATATGAGGTGGTGCCGTTCCAGCGCGCGCCGTGCTGCTGGAACTCGCCCTTGACGTCGGGGAATTTCGGCGTGCCGCGAAACATCAGATGCTCGAGCAGATGCGCCATGCCGGCCTCGCCGTAATTCTCGTTGCGCGAGCCGACGAGATAGGTGGCGTTGACGGTAATGGTGTCGATGGAGGGATCGGGAATCAGCAGCAGCCTGAGCCCGTTGGCGAGCCGGTATTCGGTCACGCCTTCCACCGCGGTGGCCTTGACGACGCCCTCCGGAGGCCGGATTCCGGCAGCGAACGGCGCGCCGGGCAGGAACGCCAACGCCAGAAGGACGATCAGCCGGGCAAGGTAGGACATGGGGATAAGCGATGACATTGTCTACGACTGCAAATGTAAATTATGGTTCAGGCGGCGCGAAATCGATGCAAGCGAACCGAGCGACATCCTCGGGCGCCAAGGATACGCGAACTCGCCGCCCGGCGCCTCTGGAATCGGCATTGCTCCCATCCCGCCCGCCGCAGCGGGCGCCGGGGAATACGCGGTCGGAACGCAATGTTTTTCCCAGGCGCGGGAAGATCGGGCAAAATCCGGGGTCTGCGCCGGGCCGGAACGTGCCGCGGGCTTAACAGCAGGAAAAACATGTCGACGACCACCGCCAGGGAAACACTCGGCTTCCAGGCCGAAGTGAAGCAGTTGCTCCATCTCATGATCCACTCCTTGTACAGCAACAAGGAGATTTTCCTGAGGGAGCTGATTTCGAACGCCTCCGACGCGGCCGACAAGCTGCGCTTCGAGGCGTTGTCGGATAATTCGCTCTACGGCCCGGACGCCGATCTCAGCATCCGCGTCGCCTTCGACAAGCAGGCGCGCACCGTCACGGTATCGGACAACGGCGTCGGCATGTCCCGCGACGAGGTGATCCAGCACATCGGCACCATCGCCAAGTCCGGGACGCGCGAATTCTTCCAGGCGCTCACCGGCGATCAGGCCAGGGACGCGCGGCTGATCGGCCAGTTCGGCGTCGGCTTCTACTCCTCGTTCATCGTCGCCGACCGCGTCACCCTGGTTACGCGCCGCGCCGGGCTGCCCGCGAACCAGGCGGTGCGCTGGGAATCCGACGGCGCCGGAGAGTTCACCATCGAGACCGTGGAGAAAGCAGGCCGCGGCACCGAGGTCATCCTGCACCTGCGCGAAGGCGAGGACGAACTGCTCTCGGGCTGGAAGCTGCAGGCCATCATCCACAAATACTCCGACCACATCGCCATTCCCATTGTGATGAAGAAGGCGGAATGGGACAAAGACAAGGCCGGGCACAAGACCACGGAAGAAGACGAGACCGTCAACCAGGCGAGCGCGCTCTGGGCGCGGCCGAAGGCCGAGATCACCGACGAGCAGTACCAGGAGTTCTACAAGCATGTGGCGCACGATTTCGATGCGCCGCTCGCCTGGACACACAACCGCGTCGAGGGCCGGCAGGAGTACACGCAGCTCCTGTACATCCCGGCGCGCGCGCCGTTCGACCTGTGGGACCGGCAGCAGCGCCGCGGACTGAAGCTCTACGTGCGGCGCGTCTTCATCATGGACGACGCCGAGCAGTTGCTCCCCGGGTACCTGCGCTTCGTGCGCGGGGTGGTGGATTCGAACGACCTGCCGCTCAACGTCTCGCGCGAGATCCTGCAGGAAAGCCGCGATGTCGATGCCATCCGCTCCGGCTGCACCAAACGCGTGCTCGCGCTCCTCGAAGACCTTGCGGAGAACCAGAAGGAGAAATACGCGACCTGCTGGAAGGAGTTCGGCCGCGTGCTGAAGGAAGGCATCGGCGAGGATGCGGCCAACCGCGGGCGTATCGCCAAGCTGCTGCGCTTTTCGTCCACCCACACCGACAGCGAGGAGCAGAGCGTGTCTCTCGCCGATTACGTGGCGCGGATGAATGCGGGACAGGACAAGATCTGGTATGCCACCGCCGAGACCTTCATCGCGGCGAAGAACAGCCCGCATCTGGAAATCTTCAGGAAGCGCGGCATCGAGGTGCTGCTTCTCTCGGAGCGCGTCGACGAATGGATGGTTGCCAATCTCACCGAGTACGAGGGCAAGCAACTCGCATCGGTGGCGAAGGGCGCGCTCGACCTCGGCAATCTCGCGACCGAGGACGAGAAAAAGGAGCAGGAGAAGCAGGCCGGCGAGCATCAGGAGCTGGTGGCGAAGCTGAAGGCGGCGCTCGGGGACAAGGTCAAGGATGTGCGCGTGAGCTCGCGTCTCACGAGTTCGCCCTCCTGTCTGGTCGCCGACGAGCACGACATGGGCGGCAACCTGGCTCGCATCCTCAAGGCGGTGGGACAGGAGGCGCCGCAGGCGAAACCGATCCTGGAGATCAATCCGGCGCACCCGATGGTGCAGCGGCTGAAGCCGGAGAACACGCGTTTCTCGGATTGGGGCAATCTGCTGTTCGACCAGGCGCTGCTCGCCGAGGGCGGACAGCTCGACGATCCGGCCGGGTTCGTGCGGCGCATGAACGAACTGATGCTCGAGATGGCCGGCGATCAATCCCGCATCATCGTCCCGGGGCGCTGAAAAGCCCGCGAGGCAGTCTTGAGCCGCGTTTTCGAACAGGGGAGCCGGGCCGCAGCCGGTGTCCTTCTCGCTTGCGCGGCGTTGGCGCCGCGGGCACAGCCCGCGCCCGAGCCGGCCAGCGCGATCGTCGCCAAACCGGTGGTGCACGCGCAGCGCTTCATGGTGGTTGCGGCGCATCCGCTCGCGGCGCGCGCGGGCTATGACGTCCTGCGGCGCGGCGGCAGCGCAGTCGATGCGGCGATTGTCACGCAGTTGGTGCTGAATCTCGTCGAGCCGCAATCTTCGGGTATCGGCGGCGGCGGGTTTATGCTGCATTACGATGCGCGGAAGCAAAAGCTCGATGCCTATGACGGCAGGGAAACCGCGCCGGCGGCGGCAAAACCCGACCGCTTCGTCGGCGCGTCGGGACGGCCGCTCGACTGGGCCGATGCCATCGTCAGCGGCAAATCGACGGGCGTGCCGGGGCTGCTGCGGATGCTCGAACTCGCGCACCTCCGGCACGGCAGGTTGCCCTGGGCGAGCCTGTTCGAGTCCGCGATCAGGCTTGCGGAAGAAGGGTTCCCGATCTCGCCGCGGCTGCACGCGCTGCTCGCGCGCGACCGTTTCCTCTCGCGCGACGACAATGCGCGGCGCTATTTTTACCAAACGGACGGCACCGCCAGGCCAGCCGGTGCGGTGCTGAAGAATCCGGAGTTCGCCGCAGTGCTGAGACGCATCGCCACGCAAGGCGCCGATGCATTTTACCGCGGCGACATCGCCCGCGACGTTGTCGATGCAGTGCGCAGCGATGAGCGCGCGCCGGGCGATCTCGCCGAGTCGGACCTCGCGGCTTACGCGGCAAAAGAGCGCGTGCCGCTCTGCGGTCCGTACCGGCGCTGGAAGGTCTGCGGCATGCCGCCGCCGAGCTCAGGCGGCTTTGCGGTGTTGCAACTGCTGGGGATCCTCGAAAGGTGGGATTTGCGGGCGCTGCGGCCGGAATCGGTCGAGGCGGTGCATCTGTTCGCGGAGGCCGGACGGCTTGCGTACGCCGACCGCGATGCCTGGATCGCCGATCCGGATTTCGTTTCCGCGCCCGTCGCGGCGCTGCTCGATCGGCGTTACCTCGCGTCGCGTGCGAAGCTCATCGACCCGAAACGTTCCATGGGGCGTGCACAGGCGGGCAAGCCTGCCGGCGTCGCCGCGATCTATACGCCGGCCGAGGCGCTCGAGCTGCCGGCGACCTCGCATATTTCCATCGTCGACGCCGAGGGCAACGCAGTGTCGATGACGGCGAGCATCGAAGCGGCGTTCGGCAACCGCCGCATGGTGCGCGGCTTCCTGCTCAACAATCAGCTCACGGATTTTTCCTGGACGCCCGACGAGGGCGGCAGGCCGGTCGCCAATCGCGTCGAGGCGGGCAAGCGTCCGCGCAGCTCGATGGCGCCGACCCTGGTGTTCGACGAGACGGGAAAACTGTTCATGGTGATCGGCTCCCCGGGCGGCCAATCCATCATCAATTATGTCGCCGGGACCTTGGTGGCCGCGCTCGACTGGGGCATGGACATCCAGCAGGCGGTCTCGATTCCCCACAGGGGCAGCCGCAACGGCCCGACCGAACTCGAGCGCGGCACGGGACTGGAGCAGCTCGCCCCGGTGTTGAGGCAAATGGGCCACACAGTGCGCATCCGTCCGGAAACCAGCGGCCTGCACGGCATCATGCGCACACCGACCGGCTGGGCGGGCGGCGCCGACCCGCGCCGCGAGGGTGTCGCTCTGGGCGATTAGGGGCGGAAAGGCTTCCGCCGCCAGGACGCCGGGATACGAAGAACTCCGGGAAAAACCTTTCCGGCGGCCTTGGTACTCCTGGCGCGGGGTAGAGTTTTTTTCCGATCAGAGCTGGGACAGCATCACTTCGGCGCCGCTGACCTCGTACTTTCCCGGCGCCTCGACGTTCAATTTCCTGACTACGCCGTCCTCGACCAGCATCGAGTAGCGCTGCGAGCGCACGCCCATGTTGCGCGCGGTGAGGTCGAGGTCCAGGCCGAGCTTCTTCGTCCACTCCGCGCTGCCGTCGCCCAGCATGCGGATCTTGCCGTTTGCTTTCTGGTCGCGGCCCCAGGCGGCCATCACGAACGCGTCGTTCACCGCCACGCACCAGATCTCGTCCACTTTCTTCGCCTTGAGCTGGCCGAAGTTCTTGACGAAGCTCGGAACGTGCTTCGCCGAGCAGGTCGGGGTGTAGGCGCCGGGCAGGGCGAAGATCACGATCTTTTTTCCCTTCGCTGCCGCTGCGACGCTGACGTCCTGGGGATTGATCGGGCAGCCTGCGGCGGCGTCGAACTCGGTTGACTCGGACAGCTTGCCGTCGGGAAGCTTGTCGCCGACTTTGATGGCCATGTGTTCCTCCTGTGGCTCGATTTCGGGAGGCGTTAGCATGTCGCAGTTGGCCGGCAATGTCAAAATGCTTGCCGGCCCAAAGGCAGCTGGCTATATTGGCTGCATGCAACCCGCCACCGAAGCCGCACAGGAGCATCGCCTGACGCTCTCCGAGGTGCTCCAGGCCCTCGTCGCCGACGGCATCGCGCCCAAAGCCGATGCCGACAAGCTGATCGCCGACCGCAGGCTGCATCGCGGCGATCAACACCCGCTGGTGGTCGTCTCCGACCAGAAGTGGCGCTCCGGCAAGCCGCCGCACAAGCTGCTGTCGCTGGAGTGGCTCACCGAGTGGCTCGCCGCGCAGACCGGCCTGGATTACTTCCACATCGATCCGCTCAAGATCAACTTCTCCGCGGTCACCGAGGTGATGTCGAGCCATTACGCGGCGCGCTTCAAGATCCTTCCCGTCGAGGTCAATACCCGCGAAGCGGTGATCGCCACCTGCGAGCCCTACGTCAAGGAGTGGGAAAAGGAGCTGAAGCCGATCCTGCGGCTGGAAATCCGCCGCGTCGTTGCCAACCCGCTCGACATCGGCCGCTACCAGGTCGAGTTCTACAACCTGGCGAAATCGGTGAAAGGGGCGCAGAAGCAGGGCGACCAGAGGAGCGGCCTCGGCAACTTCGAACAGCTGGTCGAGATGGGCAAGGCCAAGGGGCAGCTCGACGCCAATGATCAGCATATCGTCCACGTCGTCGACTGGCTCTGGCAGTACGCTTTCGATCAGCGCGCGAGCGACATTCACATGGAACCGCGCCGCGACGTCGGCACGGTGCGCTTTCGCATCGACGGCGTGCTGCACCAGGTGTATCAGATCCCGATGCCGGTGATGGCGGCGATGACCTCGCGCATCAAAATCCTCGGCCGCATGGACGTGGTGGAGAAACGCCGCCCGCAGGACGGCCGCATCAAGGCCCGTACCGCCGCAGGCGAGGAAATCGAGCTGCGCCTCTCGACGCTGCCGACCGCCTTCGGCGAGAAGCTGGTGATGCGGGTGTTCGACCCGGACGTCATCGTCAAGGATTTTGTGGAATTGGGATTCTCCGAGGACGACAAGACGCGCTGGCGCCAGATGACCGGCCAGCCGAACGGCATCATCCTGGTGACGGGCCCGACCGGCTCGGGAAAGACCACCACGCTCTATTCGACGCTGAAAACGCTCGCCACGCCGGAGGTCAATGTCTGCACCATCGAAGATCCGATCGAGATGATCGAGCCCGCGTTCAACCAGATGCAGGTGCAGCAATCGATCGAGCTTGGGTTCGCCGAGGGCGTGCGGGCGCTCATGCGCCAGGATCCGGACATCATCATGGTGGGGGAGATCCGCGACCTCGAGACGGCGGAGATGGCGGTGCAAGCCGCGCTCACCGGGCACCTCGTGCTCTCGACGTTGCACACCAACGACGCCGCCAGCGCCATTACGCGGCTGCTCGATCTCGGCGCCCCGGCGTATCTGCTCAATTCAACCATTCTCGGCGTCATGGCGCAGCGCCTGGTGCGCACGCTGTGCAGGCACTGCAAGGAAAAAATTCCATTCGAGTCGGCGCGCGATGGCGACATGAACTGGGAGGAGTTCGTGGCGCCGTGGAAGTCGAAGCGCCCTACGCACACCTACCGCCCGGTCGGCTGCCTCGAATGCCGTAACACCGGCTACATGGGGCGCATCGGTCTCTACGAAATCCTGCTGTTATCGCCCGAGATCAGGCGGCTGATCCACGCCGAGGCTGACGTCGCCTTGATTCGCGATCAGGCCTACAAGGAAGGGATGAAGCCGCTCAGGATCAGCGGCGCCTATAAAGTCGCGCTGGGGCTCACCACTATCGAGGAAGTGCTCAAGGTCGCACCGCCGCCCGCGCAGGCTTGAGCCGGCGCGCAACGCTTGTGAGTCCGAGGGCAATGGCCGAAGAATCCGTTTGTCAACGGCGGCAGAAGCAGATCCTTCGCCTGCATCCGGGATGACGCCTGCAAGGCGGCCGTCATTTCTCGCTGGTGCAGGCCCAGACGGCGATCTTGCAGGCGCTGCTGGTGCATTTTCCCAGCGCCTTCTGCTCGGCTATCGCGCGCGTCGCGCCGGCGCCCCAGGCGAAATGATGCGCGTCGCCGGCGATGGCGCCGCAGCTGTTGCTGAAGGTCCTGGTGACGTCGCAATCGTTGCCGCACTGGCGGAACGCTTCGCTCTCCGCGGCGCGTTTCGATGTCCGGTCCACGGCGAAGCCATAGGCGCCGGACTTGCTGTTGTAGGCGATGGCGCCCCACAGCTGCTTCCTGGATCGGAAGGCGCCGGCGGCGTCGGCCGCAAGCGCGAAGACCAGGATAAGGACTGCGGTGGCAATCGTGATCGCTCGCATGGCAGAGTCGTCCTTGCAGGTCGCTGCTATTTAGTGAGGGAGCGCATGGCGCGCTCCAGCTCCCCGGTCGTGGTCGGGAACACGCGCCCGCCCATCATCTCGCGCAGGATACCGGTCGATTGCCGATAATGCCAGAACTCCTCCAGGGCGTGCTTCGCGCTTACAATCCCCGGCAATGTCGACGGCCCGTTGGCCTGGCGCGGTACGCCAACGGGGTGCAGGACGTCGGGCTGAAGATCGATTAAAGGCGGGCCGCTGTCGCGGCCGCTTTAATTCCGCCGATTCGAAGGGACGCCGCCGGCGCCCTTCAATCGGCGGTTGGCGTCTATTACGGTGCGATGGGGCAGAATATGGTGAAAGTGACGGGCAGCGGGCAAATCCTCGGCGCAACGATCGCGGGGCTCGATCTGGCGCAGCCCCTGTCGGGCGATCGTTTCGACCTCATCGTGCGCTCGCTTGGCGAGAACGGTGTCGTCCGGTTTCCGCGCCAGCAGCTTTCCGCGCGCGAACTCGCGGACTTCAGCGCCCGCTTCGGAAAACTCGAGATCAACGTCGCCAACGCCTACCAGGAACCCGGCATCCCGGAGGTGATGATCCTCTCCAATATAGTCGAGAACGGCAAGCCGATCGGCCTGGCGGACGCGGGGCAAGGCTGGCATACGGACATGTCCTACAGCACAATGATTGCGTTCGCCAACGTCCTCTACGGCATCGAAATCCCGCATCGGGACGGCAAGCCGCTCGGGGCGACCGAGTTCAGCAGCATGCACGCCGCTTACGAGGACCTGCCCGCCGATCTCAAACAGCGCCTGGACGGCATGACGGTGCTGCACGACTTCAACAAGTTCTGGGAGCGGATGCGCGAAAAAGGCAGCAAGCGGCCGCCGCTCACCGAGGCGCAAAGGCGCGCGAAACCGCCCGTGTCGCATCCGGTTTTCCTCACGCACCCGATCACCGGGCGCAAGGTGCTCTATGCCAATCCGGGCTATTCGATGCGCATCAACGAGCTGCCGCCGAAGGAAAGCGACGACGCGCTCGAGTTCCTGTTCGCGCACCAGACGAAGCCCGAGTACCGCTACGTCTTTCACTGGCAGGCGGGAGACGTTCTCATGTGGGAGGATATCGGCACTATCCACAACGCGGTGGCGGACTACGGCCGCGATGAGCATCGCCTCATCAAGCGCTGCCAGGTGATGGCGACGATGTCCTTCGGCGATCGATGAAACGGGCTTTGCTGCACCGGGACACGATATGAGGCTCGTGAGCTATCGCGGCGCAGGTGCGCAGATCCGGACCGGCGCGGTGGTGCGCGAGCGCGTGCTCGATCTGAGCGATGTCGTCGCCGCGATTGATTTTCCCGCTGCTCGCGCCGAGGAGTTTGCAGGGCGCGGCCTCGCCGTGCCCGCGGGCGGCATGCTGCGGCTCCTCTACGCCGGTCCGCGCGCTCTGAGCGAGGTTGCAAGGCGCGTCGAGGCGCTGGCGCGGGACGCGGCGCGCCACCCGCTGCTCAGCGAAACTCCGCTGCTGGCGCCGGTTCCGCGTCCGGGCAAGATCGTCGCCGTCGGACGCAACTACGCCGACCACGCCAAGGAGACCGGCGTCGATCCGTTCGAGAAGCCACGCATCATCGCCAAGCTTCCTTCCAGCGTCGCCGGCCCGGGCACCGTGGTCAAGCGGCCGGCGTCGGTAGAGAAGATGGACTTCGAGGCGGAGCTCGCCGTCGTCATCGGCGACTTCGCGTCCAACGTGCCGCGCACCCGGGCGCTCGACGTCGTCGCCGGCTATACGGCGCTGAACGACCTGAGCGCGCGCGAGTTCCAGTTCGACGTCTCGCCGCCGCAGACCACGTTTGCCAAGAGCATGGACGGATTCTGCCCGATGGGCCCGTGGCTCGCGACGAAGGACGAAGTCCCCGATCCCCAGGCGCTGGAGCTCGCCTGCTTCGTGAACGGCGAGGCGATGCAACACGGCAGCACCGCGGACATGATTTTTCCCGTCGATCTCCTGATCGAATACATTACGCAATACATGACCCTCGAGCCCGGGGATGTGATCGCCACCGGCACGCCGGCCGGGGTCGGCGCGTTCCGCAAGCCGCCCGTCTGGCTCAAGCCGGGGGACCGTGTGCGGATCGAGATCTCTCGAATCGGCGTACTGGAACACGGGATTGGTTAGAGCCGATTTCGCAACGCGCTTTTCATACACTTTCACCAAAGGGAGGAACCAACCGTGAGAAAAGAATTTACCGCACTTGTCGCCGCTGCTGCGCTGTGCGCCGGCGTGCTTTCGAACGCCGGCGCCCTGGCGCAGGGCTACCCTGCAAGGCCGGTCAAGATTCTCGTCGGCTTCGCGGCCGGCGGGCCGACGGACGTGATTGCACGCATCGTCGCGCAGGACATGACCGTGTCGCTCGGCCAATCCGTCATCGTCGAAAACCGGCCCGGCGCGAACGCGATCATCGCGACCGAGGCGGTGGCGCGCTCGGCCCCGGATGGCTACACGCTGCTGTTCTCGTCGCTCTCGCTCCTCGTGAACGCGATCCTGATGGAGAACAAGGTCAAATACGATCCATTCAAGGACTTCGCGCCCGTCAGCAACGCTGCGGTGCTGCCGATGGTGGTGGTGACGAGCCCCAAGACTGGCATCAATTCGATGCAGGATCTCGTGGTGCGCGCCAGGGCGAAACCCGGCGAAGTGAGCTATGGGACGTCCGGCAACGGCGGCTCATCGCACCTCGCCGGCGCGATGCTCGAGAATTTCACCGGCACGAAAATGATCAACGTTCCCTTCAAAGGCAACGGCCCGGCGCTCGCCGAGGTGATGTCGGGACGCGTCACTTTCATGTTCTATCCCATCATCGGCATCGCGGACCAGGTCGCGGGGAAGAAGCTGAAGGTGATCGCCGTCGGCACGCCGAAGCCGCACCCTGATTTTCCCTCGGTGCCGACACTGGCGGACTCCGGCTTTCCGGGCTTCGAGCAGACTGCGCCCTGGGTGGGCATGCTCGCTCCCGCCGGGACGCCCGCGGCGATCGTCAATCGTCTCGGCGAGGAGATGCGCAAGTCCCTTGCCAGGCCCGAGACGAAGGAACGGTTCAAGGCGCTGGGTGCAGTCATCGTCGGCGACACGCCGGCCGAATTTTCGGCTTTCCTGAAGAAAGACCACGAGCGCTGGGCGCGCGTCATCAAGGCCTCGGGCGTGACCGCGGAATGAGCACGGCTTCGGCCCTCGGGCGGGCGTACTCGGTCGAGGACCTGCGCCGGCTCGCGCAGCGGCGGCTGCCGCGCGCCGTGTTCGATTTCTTCGACGGTGGCGCCGAGGACGAAGTGACGCTGCGCGAGAACCGCGCCGCCTTCGAGCGCGTGCGCCTGGCGCCTAAGATGCTCGTCGGCGTGGCGCAGATCGACACCTCGACCACCGTCCTCGGTGAGCGCTCGAAGCTGCCGATCGCGGTCGGACCCACGGGCGGGGTCGGATTCGGCTGGCCGTTGGGCGATGTCGGCATCGCCCGCGCGGCCGCCGCGGCCGGCATTCCGTATACGCTCTCGACCATGGCCACGGCATCGATCGAGCGCATCGCGCGCGAGGCGGGCGGGCGCCTGTGGTTCCAGGCTTACATCTTCAAGGAGCGCGACATGACTCTGCAGCTCATCGAGCGCGCGCGGCAGCTCGACTACGAAGCGCTGATGATCACCGTGGACGTGCCGGTGGGCGGCAAGCGCGAACGCGATTACGTCAACGACTTCGCGATTCCGTTTCGCATCACCGCGAAGAACCTGCTCGACTTTGCGTCGCGTCCCGGATGGGCGCTCGCGGTGCTTCGCCACGGCATGCCGGTGCTCGAGAACGTGGCGAGCCTCGCGCCGGAAGCGACCAACACAGCGGAAATCGCCTCGTCGGTGGGGCGTTTCTGGGACCCGGGCTTCGACTGGGACGGCCTGAAGGCAATGCGCGACCGCTGGCCGGGAAAGCTGCTGGTGAAGGGCATCCTGCGTGAGGACGACGCCGCGCGGCTCGCGGCCATGGGCTGCGACGCCGTGGTGGTCTCCAATCACGGCGGGCGCCAGCTCGACGGCGCGCTGGCGACGCTCGACGCCCTGCCGCCGATCGTGCGCGCCGTGAAGGGCAGGATGAGCGTGCTCGTGGACGGCGGCATTCGCCGCGGGGTCGACGTGCTGAAGGCGCTGGCGCTCGGGGCGGAAGGGGCGATGATCGGCCGCGCCACGCTCTTCGGCGTCAGTGCGGGCGGCGAGGCGGGTGCGGCGCGCGCCATCGAGATCCTGCGCGACGAGTTGGTGCGCTCGATGCAGCTCTGCGGTGCCCGGACGGTGCGCGAGATCGGCCCGGACCTGCTGGCGCCGTCGAACTGATCTCAGGCTACTTCGCCAGCACCCGCATGGCGCGCTCCAGTCCCTCGATCGTGGTCGGGAACATGCGAGCGCCCATGATCTCGCGCAGGATGCCGATCGACTGGCGGTAGGGCCAGAGCTCCTCGGGCTCGGGATTGAGCCACACCGCCTTGGGGTACACCTCGAGCATGCGCGTCATCCACACCGCGCCGGCCTCGTCATTGGCGTACTCGATCGAGCCGCCCGGCTGCAGGATCTCGTACGGGCTCATGGTCGCGTCGCCGACGAAGATCAGCTTGTAGTCGTGGCCGTACTTGTGCAGGATATCGAAGGTGCGCGTGCGCTCGGCGTGCCGGCGGCGGTTGTCCTTCCAGACGTAGTCGTACAGGCAGTTGTGGAAGTAGAAATACTCGAGATGCTTGAACTCGGTCTTGGTCGCCGAGAACAGCTCCTCGCACAGCTTGATGTGGTCGTCCATCGAGCCGCCGATGTCGAGGAACATGAGTACCTTGACCGCGTTGTGGCGCTCGGGGCGCATGTGCAGGTCGAGCCAGCCGGCGTTCCTCGCGGTTTTGTCGATGGTGGTGTCGAGGTCGAGCTCCTCGGGCGCGCCCTCGCGCGCGAACTTGCGCAGGCGGCGCAGCGCCACCTTGATGTTGCGCGTGCCGAGTTCGACCGCGTCGTCGAGGTTGCGGTACTCGCGCTGGTCCCAGACTTTCACCGCACTGCGGTTGCGTGACTTGTCCTGGCCGATGCGCACGCCCTCCGGGTTGTAGCCGTAGGCGCCGAACGGCGAGGTGCCGGCGGTGCCGATCCATTTGTTGCCGCCCTGGTGCCGCCCTTTCTGCTCCTCGATGCGCTGCTTGAGTTCCTCCATCAGCTTGTCCCAGCCGCCGAGCGACTCGATCATCGCCTTTTCCTCGGCGGAGAGGTTCAGTTCGGCCTGCTTCAGCAGCCACTCGAGCGGCACGTCGAACTCCGCACCGGCGATGGATTCGATGCCCTTGAAGAATTCGCCGAAGGCGCGGTCGAACTTGTCGAAGTTCTGCTCGTCCTTCACCAGCGTCGTGCGCGACAGGTAGTAGAACTCGTCGATCGAGGGCGAGATCACGTCCTTCTGCATCGCTTCGAGCAGCGTCAGGTACTCCCTGATCGAGACCGGGATCTTGTGGTCCTTGAGCTTGAGGAAAAAGCCGGAGAGCATCGGCGTCCTTCAGCCCAGCGGCTCGCTGCAGAGATTGCGCGGCCGTTCGATGGGGTGCTTTTCCAGCACCAGCACGCTGTCGTAGAAGTGCAGCGAATGCGTGCTCGTCGTAAACTTGTCGATCGCCAGGTCATCGAAGTCGAGTGAGTGCCAGGCGTAGAGACGGTCCACCAGCGCCTTGCCGTATTCCAGGAAAGTGCCTTCGCGCCGGTAGCCGCCGCCGAATTCCGGCCAGAGCGAAGTATGCATGTCCTCGCACAGGTAGATGCCGTGCGGCTGAATGTGCGGATAGAGCTCCTCGAAGGTGACAATCTGCTGCGTCATCTTGTGGCCGCCGTCGTCGATGAGAATATCGATATGCGGCACGCGCTCGCGCACCTGGGCAAGAAAGCCGCGATCGGCTTGGTCGCCGATGAGTATGGTGGTGGACGGGTCCCCGAACTGCCGGCAGCGGGGATCGATGTCTATGCCGACGATTTGCGCGCCGGGGCCGAAATAATGGTGCCACATCTGCAACGAGCCGCCGCGCTGGACGCCGATTTCGACCACCACCGGCGAGCGCCCGCGGAAGGCGGCGAAATGCCGATGGTAGATCTCGAAGTAGTGAATCCACTTGTTGATCGTGCGGCCGGGATTGTTGTAAAAATATTCCGCGAGCGGATTGTTCCCGTACCCGCGCGTCGTTTCGGTCGCACCCGCGGGTTTGCTCTGGGCAGCGCGGCGGAACAGATCGATGAGGAGTTTGCCCAGCATGAGGATTGAATAACCCGGCGGCGGCGCGTGGTCCTCAGCGGCTCTGACGTGACATGAATATCAGCCGCTCGAACAGGTGCACGTCCTGCTCGTTCTTGAGCAGCGCGCCGTGCAGCGGCGGGATGATGGTCTTCCTGTCCTTTGCGCGCAGCGCGTCGGGCGGGATGTCCTCCGCGAGCAGCAGCTTCAGCCAGTCGAGCAGCTCGGAAGTGGAGGGTTTCTTCTTCAGCCCGGGCACCTCGCGCACTTCGAAGAACGCCTCCAGCGCCTCGCGCAGCAGCGTTTTCTTCAGCCCGGGGAAGTGCACCTCGACGATTTTTTCCATCGTCTCCTTGTCCGGGAAGCGGATGTAGTGGAAGAAGCAGCGGCGCAGGAAGGCGTCGGGCAACTCCTTCTCGTTGTTCGAGGTGATGAAAACGATGGGACGGTGCCTCGCCTTCACCAGCTCGCGCGTCTCGTAGACGAAGAACTCCATGCGGTCGAGCTCGCGCAGCAGGTCATTGGGAAACTCGATGTCGGCCTTGTCCACCTCGTCGATGAGCAGCACCACCGGCGTGTCCGCGGTGAACGCCTGCCACAGCGTGCCGCGGACGATGTAGTTGCGGATATCGTGCACGCGCGTGTCGCCGAGCTGGGAGTCGCGCAGCCGCGACACCGCGTCGTATTCGTACAGGCCCTGCTGCGCTTTGGTAGTCGACTTGATGTGCCACTCGAGCAGCGGCAGCTTGAGCGCATTGGCCACTTCCTCGGCGAGCTTGGTCTTGCCCGTACCGGGCTCGCCCTTGACCAGCAGCGGCCGCTCCAGCGTGATCGCGGCATTGACGGCGAGGGTGAGGTCGTCGGTCGAAACGTAGGTGGCGGAGCCGTTGAAGCGCATCAATTGCACCTTTCTGTAATAGGGGCCGCGCGTTGAGCGGCGCCTCCGGCGTCCGCTCCAACGCGCGCGGGTTGAACCGCGCAAGGCGCCGGTTTCAACCCTATTTTATACGTTGCGCGGTCTTGCCGTCCCGCCGCCGCTGCCGCAGAATCGTACTCATGCGGATCCTGATCGTGCTGTTGTTCATGCCGGCCGCCGTGGCAGAGGCGCAGACGGTGGCGGTGGACGTCGGCCATTTCTTCGGCAAGCCCGGCGCGACCAGCGCCCGCGGGCGCATCGAGTTCGAGTTCAACCGCGATCTCGCGCTCGAGATCGGGCTCGCCCTGCGCCGGCAGGGAGCCGGCGCCGTGCCGATCGGCGCCGACGGCGGCATGGTGCGCCTTTCGGCGCGCACGGTTGCGGCGACGGGCGCGGATTTCTTCCTGTCGGTGCATCACGACTCGGTGCAACCGCATTACCTGGAGGAATGGAACTACGAGGGCGTGCCGCTGTTGTTCAGCGACCGCTTCGCGGGATTTTCGCTGTTCGTCTCGCGCAAGAACCCGCATCTCGGGCAGAGCGTGCAGTGCGCCTCCGCGATGGGCGCAGCGCTGCGTGCCGCCGGCTTTGCGCCGTCGCTGTATCACGCCGAGCCGATCCCGGGCGAATCGAAGCCGTTCGCGGATCGCGCCAACGGCGTCCACTACTACGACAATCTGATCGTCCTGAAAACGGCCCGGTCGCCCGCGGTGCTGCTGGAGGCCGGTGTCATCGTCAACCGCGGGGAGGAGTTGCGGCTGCGCTCGGAGGAGGTGCACAAACGCATCGCGGCAGCCGTGGCGTTGGGGCTGGACCGCTGCCTGCGGCGCGTAAGGGTCGGAGCCGCCGCTCCGGACTGAGCGCGGTGAGCAGCGCATCGGCGTTGGCTCCAATGCGCGCAGTTGCAGCGGCGCTCCGCGTCCGCTTTAACCGTTTTTTGACCGGCGGCGAGCGCTTCGTATAAAATGGCGCCACTTTTTTCCGCGGCCGCGGCCGCATCCGATCGAGAGCACATGATGAGAAATGCGTTGGGATTCATCCTGCTTGCCTGCATGGCGGTCGCGGCCGCGCAGGCGCAGACGATCACGGGCAGTGCCGATGCGGCGAAGAGCAAAATCTCGATGTGCATCGGTTGCCACGGGATTCCGATGTATCGCACCGCCTATCCTGAGGTTTATTCGGTGCCGATGATCGCCGGCCAGTCGCCCACGTACATCGTCAAGGCGCTGCAGGAGTACAAGGCCGGCGAACGCAGCCATCCGAGCATGCAGGGGATCGCGAAAGGCCTGTCCGACCAGGACATGGCCGATGTCGCCGCTTATTACGGCAAGGGGGGCAAATGAATCGGCTTATGATCATCGCCCTCGCGGCCTGTTTCAGCCTGCCCGCCTGGTCGGCCGGCGACGCCGCCTCGGGCCAGAAGAAATCCCAGGTCTGTGCGGCCTGTCACGGTGCCGACGGCAACAGCCCGACCGGCCCGGATTTTCCCAGGATCGCCGGCCAGCACTATGACTATCTGCTGAAGGCGCTCAGGGATTACAAATCCGGCGCGCGCAAGAATCCGATCATGGCGGGCCAGATCGCCAATCTGCAGCCGCAGGACATGGCCGACCTCGCGGCCTTCTTCTCGAGTCAGAAGAGCTCGCTGCACGTCATCCGGTAAGCCCTTCACCTCCAAGGCGCCGAGAGCGCCAGGCTCGCCAGGAAAACCGCTTACTCCTCGATCCGGACAGGTCGCCGGGGCGTGAGACCCGATTCCTTGACGTCTTGGCGGCTCAAGTAGTTCTTTGCAGGCACCCGAGGTAGGCCGCTGAATCGGGCGCGGCGCCGTCGCGCTGCGCTTGCCACAACATCTCTCCGAGACACTCCAACACCGCGTGCAGGGCGGCATGGCGGTCGCCGCGCGCCCTTGCGATGCGCTCGAATTCGGCGCGGATCCCGGGCGGCTGGTCGATCGAGAGCTGCTCCTCGATCGCCATGTGCAGGCTCATGTGCAGGAAGGGGTTTGTCTGCCCGGCTTCGGGAGAGTATTCGTGGTCGGCGTAGCGCCCCCAGTCTTCGAGCGCCGCATGATATTCGGGGTGAAGCAGAATCACGTCGAGTGCGACGTTTTCAAGCCCTGCCAGCGGCGTCCCGGCGCGATACCTGGCCCAGGTATCGAAAAAAAATTGCCGGACCTGCTCGCGGCTGGGATTGAACATCGTAAACCGTAAATCGTAAATCGTGAATCGTGAATCGTGAATGGTGAATCGTGAATCGTGACGGATCGGCTGGATTTACGATTTCCGATTCACGATTCCCGATTCACCGTCTTGCCGCGGTACTCGCACAAATCCCGTATCACGCACCGTGGACAGTCCGGCTTGCGCGCCTTGCAGACGTAGCGTCCATGCAGGATCAGCCAGTGGTGGGCGCCTTTCCTGAATTCCCCGGGCACGAACTTGAGCAGCCTGTCCTCGACTTCGCGCACATCCTTCCCCGGCGCGAGTCCGGTGCGGTTGGCGAGGCGGAAGATGTGCGTGTCCACGGCGATGGTCGGATGCCCGAACGCCGTGTTGAGAATCACGTTCGCGGTCTTCCTGCCGACCCCGGGCAGCGCTTCGAGCGCCTCGCGCGACTCCGGCACTTTGCCGCCGTGGCGCTCCAGCAACAGGCGGCAGGTTTCGAGGATGTGCTTCGCCTTGGAGCGGAACAGGCCGATAGTGCGGATGTGGCCGATCAGGCCGTCCATGCCCAGCGCGAGAATTTTCCCGGGCGTGTCGGCTTTCGGGTACAGCTTCTGCGTGGCGCGATTGACGCTCTTGTCCGTAGCCTGTGCGGAGAGGATCACCGCCACCAGCAGCTCGAACGGCGTGCGGTATTCGAGCTCGGTGGCCGGGTCCGGGTTCGCCGCCCGCAGCCGCTCGAATATTTTCCGGCGCTTTTCCGGATTCATGGGCGCGTCATTTCTTCGCGTCGTCGCGGGCCTGCCGTGCGCGCCGGGCATCGACATCGACGATCTGCGCCCGGACTTCGGTTGTAAGGTTGCCGGTGTTGCGCGGCGTGACAGCGGCGCGCTTCGCGCGGGCGCGCTCGATCGCCGCCTGGATCACGGCGCGCTTTTTCTGCGCTTCCGGATCCGACCGCCTCGCCTTCAGCGCACGCAGCGCCAGGCGTTCGGCGCGCTCCCCGCGCTCGCGCTCCAGGCGCAGATTGCGTCGTTCGAAACGCTCGCGCGCGGCGTCGGCGCGGGTCCGGTCCCAGGTCGCGTCGACGCCGGTTGCCGGAACCATGTCGATGCAATCGACCGGGCAGGGCGCAACGCAAAGGTCGCATCCTGAGCACAGCGTGGTCACCACCGTGTGCATCTGCTGCGGTGCGCCGACGATGGCATCCACGGGACAGGCCTGGATGCACAGCGTGCAGCCGATGCAGCGCGCCTCGTCGATCAGCGCCGCGTGGCGCGGCTTTTCGACCCCGTTCGCCGGATTGAGCGGCTTGGTTTCGCGCCCGAGCAGCGCGGCGAGCGCGCGGATGCCGGACTCGCCGCCCGGCGGGCACTGGTTGATGTCGGCCTCGCCCTTCGCCATCGCGTCGGCGTAAGGCCGGCAACCGGGATAGCCGCACCGTGTGCACTGGGTTTGCGGCAGCAGGGCATCGATCCTGTCGACGACATCGCTCATCGCGGATTCCCGGACGCCGCCAGCCCGCGCACGATCTCGCCCACGACCCCCGGCCCGCGATAGAGGAGCGCGGTGTAGAGCTGCACCAGGCTCGCGCCGGCGTCGAGCTTCTCGCGGGCGTCGGCGGCGCTGGCGATGCCGCCGACGCCGATGATGGATACGCGCCCGGGCAGCGCGCGCCTGAGCTTGGCGATGACCGCGGTCGCGCGCGCCTTCAGCGGTGCACCCGACAGTCCGCCTTGTTCGCGGCTGCCCGGCAGGTGCTCGACGCCTGCGCGCGACACGGTGGTGTTGGTGGCGATCACCGCATCGATGCCGTGCGCGGCGACGCGGTCGGCGATCGCCTCGATGGCGGCGTCATCCAGGTCGGGCGCGACCTTCACCGCGAGCGGCACTTGCCTGCGGTGTTGCTTTGCAAGCCGGTCGCGTTCTCCGTTGAGGGACGCGAGCAGGGCGTCGAGCTCGTCCGCCTGCTGCAGCGCGCGCAGGTTCGCCGTGTTGGGCGAGGAGATGTTGGCGGTGACGAAGCTCGCGTGCGCGTACACCTTGCGCAGGCAGGCGACGTAGTCCTCCGCGGCGCGCTCGATCGGCGTGTCGAAGTTCTTGCCGATGTTGACGCCGAGGATGCCGCGATAACGCGAGCGGCGGACGTTCTCGACCAGCGCGTCGACGCCGCGGTTGTTGAACCCCATGCGGTTGATGACCGCCCCGGCCTCGGGAAGGCGGAACAGGCGCGGCCTCGGGTTGCCCGGCTGCGGCCGCGGTGTCACCGCGCCCACTTCGAGGAATCCGAAGCCGAGCGCGGCGAGCCCGTCGATGTGCTCGCCGTCCTTGTCCAGGCCCGCGGCGAGCCCCACCGGATTGGGAAAATCCAGCCCCATGACGCGGACCGGCAGCGACGGCGCGCTCGTGCCCGCAAGCGACGCTGCGCCGAAGCGCTGCAGGCAGTCGAGCGATGCGAGAGTGAAGCGATGCGCCGTTTCCGGGTCGAGCGCGAACAGGAACGGCCGTACGGCGCGATAGAGCATGCCGCCATTTTACCGCGGCCGCCACGGCGTGCCCGCCGCGGTTATGAGCTGGTCTCTTCGGGCGTAAGCCGGCGCCAGGCGTTGTCGACGAAGCCTTCGATCGGCAGGAAGCGCGCCTTGTAGGACATTTTGCGGCTGTCCCTGATCCAGTAGCCGAGGTACAGATAGGGCAACGACAATTGCCGGCACTGCTCGATCTGCCACAGGATGTTGTAGGTGCCGAAGCTCGCGCCGGCGGCATCGGGGTCGTAGAACGTGTAAACCGAGGACAGGCCGTCGCCCAGATGGTCGACGATGGAGACCATCACCAGCCTGCCCGCGTCGCGGAACTCGATCAGCCGCGTGCTTACGCGGCTCTGCAGCAGGAAGTGCGAATACTGGTCGCGGCTGTCCTGGTCCATGCCGCCGCCGGCGTGCCGGCTTGCCTGGTAGCGCAGATAGAGGGAGTAGTGCTCGACGCGAAAGCGCAGGCCCGTCACCGCGGGTTGCAGCTCGCGATGTTTTTCCAGGGCGCGACGCTGGCTGCGTGAAGCGTGGAACTCCGCCACCGGCACGCGCACCGGAACGCAGGCGCGGCAGTGGTCGCAATAGGGGCGGTAGGTGAAGATGCCGCTGCGGCGAAAGCCGAGGCGCACCAGGTCCGCGTAGAGCTCGTTGCCGATCAGGTGGCTGGGCGTGGCGACCTGCGAGCGCGCCATCCTGCCCGGCAGGTAGCTGCAAGGGTAGGGCGCGGTCACGTAGAACTGCAATACTGCGTGCGGCAGGTCGTTCAGCTGCGACATGGCTCGTGGGCGAAAGATGCGCCGGACCAGCTGCCCGGTGCGCGCTCATAGTGTATCAATTCTTCGAGCAGCCGGGAAAACCGCCGCCGCGGGATTTCGCGCGCGCCCAGCGACTCGAGGTGCTGCGTGCGCATCTGGCAATCGATGAGGCGGAAATCCGCCGACTTCAGGTGCGCCACCAGCGCGGCCAGCGCGATCTTGGAGGCGTCCGGCGCGCGCGAGAACATCGATTCGCCGAAGAATACCCGGCCGATCGCCACGCCGTAGAGCCCGCCGGCGAGCTCGCCGCCGATCCAGGTCTCGACCGAATGCGCGTAGCCGAGGCGATGCAAGTGTTCGTATGCAGCGCGCATCTCGCCGGTGATCCAGGTTCCGGTCTCGCCCTTTCGCGGCGCGGCGCAGCCCGCCATGGTGCCGCCGAAGGCATAATCGAAGCGGACCTCGTAGGCGCGGTTACGCAGCACCTTGGCGAGCGAGCGCGAAATTTTCAGTTCCTCCGGGAACAGCACCATGCGCGGATCGGGGCTCCACCACAGGATCGGATCGCCTTCCGAAAACCAGGGAAAGATGCCGTGCCGGTAGCCCTCGAGCAGCCGCTCGGGGGACAGGTTGCCGCCCGCCGCGAGCAGGCCGTTGGGTTGCTTGAGCGCCGATTGCAGCGGCGGAAACGGGGTGTCGTGCTCCAGCCAGGGAATCATCGGAAAGGGGCTGGGGACCAGGGGCTAGGGGCTGGAATTTCGGGAACGAACGGATTTTACCCAGTCCCCAGCCCCCAGCCCCTGGTCCCTAGCATTTAACCTGCTGCTTGCAGTATTGCGTCAGCTCGCTGACAGGGCAATCGCCTGCGACCGCGGCCCGCGCGCGACCATGGTGCTCGAGCGCCAGGCGGAACTCGTACTTGCCGAAAAACTCCTCGAACAGTTCGCCGCCCAGCGTACCCACCGCGTAGATCTCGTCGTTGCGGGTATCGTAATCGAGCAGGATCGCGGCAAGCGGCTGCGGCGCGGGGCCGGCCACCACTTTCGCGCCTTCGGCGGGATCATATTGGCTGTGCTCGGAGCAGCAATGGATCACGTGGTCGAACTTGCTGCCCGGGGTTTTTTCCTCGCGGTAGCTGATGAAGCTGATCTCGCGCGTCGGATAGGCGAGCCGGTGGGCGCAGATCGCCGAATAGGCCACGATGCTGCGTTCGGCGCCGACGCCGCCTTGCCACCGATAGCTCTGCGCCGCGGCGGTCTTCAGCTCGGCGACGGCCTTGGCCGGCTTGCCGAGGTTGAGCAGAAAGCACGGCGTACCGGCGAAGGGATAATGGAAAATGAAATTTCTGTTGGCAGCGAGCGTTCGCGACTTGATCGGCCTGCCGCCGGGGTCGACCAGGCGGGCACGGGAATAAAACCGCGGCTTCGCGTCCGCGGGCATCGCCTGAAGGGGCGCCGCCAGCGCCGAGGCGGCGCAGGCCATCATGAAGGTGCGTCGTTCCATGGGCTCGTTTCCGCAGCCGGACTCCGCAGAAGTTTCTCAACAACCTGCTAACGCTAACGACGGCCGGCGAGCCTGTCAACTTCGCGCATTTTTTTGCCGCCCGACGTGCAGCAAGGGTATGGCTTTATATTCCCTGGGAACGCACGCGGCGCGCATAAAGCACCAGGATGAGGCAAAATGCCCGCGCTTTCTACGGAGAAAGTTTTTGCGAATCGGCAAAACTGCGAGATGTAATCGGGCAACGGGGTTTGCCTGCGCAACTTCGATATTTTTCAGGGAGAGATGATGACAACAGTGACGGTAGAAACACTGAAAGCGACGAGCGACGTTCTGTTTATCCTGCTCGGGGCGATTCTGGTGCTGGCGATGCACTCGGGTTTCGCCTTTCTTGAGCTCGGCACGGTGCGCTCCAAGAATCAGGTCAACGCTCTGGTGAAAATCCTCAGCGATTTCTGCGCCTCCACCATTGCCTATTTCTTCATCGGTTACGGCATTGCCTACGGCGTCGGCTTCCTCACCGGGGCGGAAAAGCTCGCCGAGAGGAGCGGCTACGAGCTGGTGAAGTTTTTCTTCCTTCTGACCTTCGCCGCCGCCACTCCCGCGATCGTCTCGGGCGGGATCGCGGAGCGCGCGAAGTTCTACCCGCAGCTGGCTGCGTCGTTCCTGATCGTGGCGTTCGTCTATCCGTTCTTCGAGGGCATCGCCTGGAACCACCACTACGGCATCCAGTCGTGGATCAAGTCGAGCTTCGGCGCCGAGTTCCACGACTTCGCCGGCTCGGTCGTGGTGCACGCCATGGGCGGCTGGATCGGTCTCGTGGCGGTGCTGCTGCTCGGCGCGCGCAGCGGCCGCTACAGCAAGGACGGGAAAGTGATGACCGCGCATCCGCCGTCGAGCATCCCGTTCCTCGCCCTGGGTGCATGGGTGCTGTCGGTGGGCTGGTTCGGCTTCAACGTCATGTCGGCGCAGACCCTCGACAAGGTGAGCGGACTGGTCGCGATCAATTCGCTCATGGCCATGGTGGGAGGAACGCTGGCGGCGCTGGTTGCCGGGCGCAACGACCCGGGTTTCGTCCACAACGGCCCGCTTGCCGGCCTGGTCGCCGTGTGCGCGGGCTCGGACGTCATGCATCCGATCGGCTCGCTCGTGGTCGGCGCAGTGGCCGGGTTCATCTTCGTGACCATGTTCACGCTGACGCAGAACCGCTGGAAGATCGACGACGTGCTGGGAGTATGGCCTCTGCACGGCCTGTGCGGCGCCTGGGGCGGCATCGCCGCGGGCATCTTCGGCTCCAAGGCCCTCGGCGGCATGGGCGGGGTCGCTTTCATGGCGCAGCTTTCGGGGACGCTCCTCGGCATCGCGGTCGCGCTTGCCGGCGGCGCCCTCGCCTACGGTGCGCTGAAGGCCGTCGTGGGCATCCGCCTCGACGCGGAGGACGAGTTCAACGGCGCCGATCTGTCGATCCACAAGATCTCGGCGACCCCGGCCAACGAGTGAGACATGCCGGGCGCTGGCGGCAGGCGCTCCCGTCCCCGCAAGCTTACTTCGCCGGCAGGATTTCCCCGGCGTGTATCCGGTACGCGCCTTCCTTCCGGTCGGCGAAGAAATGGCGCAGCGTGGCGGATATGGTGCGGAACGCGATCTCCTTCCACGGGATATCGCTCTCGCGGAACAGCGCGACTTCCAGGCTCTCCTCGCCGGGCGCGAAATCGAGGTCGAGCAGCCGCGCGCGGTAGAAAAGGTGCACCTGGTCGACATGCGGGACCGAAAGCAGCGTGTACACCTCGCCGAGCTCCACGTGCGCCGTGGCCTCCTCGAGCGTCTCGCGCAGCGCCGCCTGCGCCGTGGTCTCGCCCAGCTCCATGAACCCGGCGGGCAGCGTCCACTTTCCGGAGCGCGGCTCGATGGCGCGCTTGCACAGCAGTATGCGGTCTTCCCACTCCGGGATCGTCCCCACAACGATGAGCGGATTGCGGTAGTGGACGGTGCCGCAGCCGTCGCAGACGTGGCGCGGCAGCGTGTCGCCGGGCGGCACGCGCAGCGCGACCCTGGAGCCGCAACTGGGGCAGAAATTGAACGGAGGAAAGGGCATTCGTGCGCGTAATGATACCGGAGGATTGTTGTCCTTCCCCGCTTCCGGCAAGCCGGAATTCCTCAGCGGGCGATCAGGGCGGGTAGCTCGGTAAGGTCTTTGATGACGTGGTCGGGCGCTGCGCCCAGCTCATCGACGGGCGCGCCGCTGCGGTTGATCCAGAAGGTCGTGAAGCCAAAGGATTTGGCGCCGCACGCGTCCCAGCAGTTGCTCGAGACGAAACCGATCGCTTCTTTCGGCACGCCCAGCCGGTCGACCGCGAGCTTGTAGACCTCCGGTGCCGGCTTGTAGTTCTTCGATTCATCCACGCTGATCACAACGTTGAAAACGCCGTCCAGCCCGGCGTTCGCCACGACCGGAACGAGCATGGCCGGCGAACCATTCGAAAGAATTGCGAGCCGCAATCCCGGGAAGCCTGCGAGCGTTTCCTTAACCTCGGGAAAGGTCGACAGTTGGAGGTAGGCGTCCATCAGGCGCCGACGCTGCGCATCGCCCAAGGAAAGGCCGAGCGCGGCGCAGGCGTAACGCAACCCGGCCTCGGTGACGCGGCCGAAGTCCTCGTAGCGCCGCATCAAGCTACGCTGCCAGGTGTACTCGAGCTGCTTTATCCGCCACAGCTGGCTCAGGCGCTCGCCTTTACCCGGCCACAGCTCGTCGCACAGCCGGATGACCGAGTGCACGTCGAATAGCGTTCCGTAGGCGTCGAATACAAGCGCACGCAGAGCGGAGATCAATGGTTTGTTTCCGATCGGCCGGTGGATCAAGCCGAGTATACTCGGGCCCGTGCATGCGCCGGGCAATGTTCCGCGGCTGGAAAACGCTCAACGACCGATGGCGGTGCTCGCATCGAGGATCGCGCCTGGTCTCGCGACGCTGTTGGTGTCGCTGCCGTTCCTCGACCCCATTCGTTCCATTCCGGTTTTCTGGCGCTGCAGCCTCGAATAATGCGTGAGTTGCGCGATCCGCCTGATCGATTGCCGGCACCGCCCGACACCCCGCCCTTCCGGCCATGGCCGCGGCTCCGGCGTGGCGCGCGGGAACCTGATTCGACCAAGCACGGCTCAAGCTTGTGTTTTGTTTTTATAAGGGTTACCCTTCAATTTCATGTAGATGCGGCAAATTTGTGAGACATTACCTAAGAGTGGGGGAAGCCCCGTGAACTTGTAGATGGCCCGCCCCGAAAAGATCAGGATCGGCGAACTTCTCGTCAGGCAAAACCTGATCAGCGAGGAGCAGTTGAAGTTCGCGCTCGATCAGCAAAAGAAATCCGGCCGGAAGCTGGGCCGCGTCATCGTCGAAAGCGGCTTCATGACCGAAGAGAGCGTGTCGGAAGCCCTCGCCAAGCAGCTCAACGTTCCGTTCATCAATCTGAAGGTCTTCGACCTGAACCCGAGCGTCGTAAAACTTTTGCCCGAAGCGCAGGCGCGGCGGTTCCGCGCGCTGGCGCTCGAAATGGCCGGCGATCGCGTACGCGTGGCCATGGTGGACCCCACCGACCTGTTTGTGTACGACGAGCTCGTCAAAATTCTCAGGCGGGAGATCGAGCCGGCTGTGGTTACCGAGAGTGCGTTGCTGGCGACCTTCGACCGCATGTATCGACGGACCGAGGAGATCACGGGTCTGGCAAAAGAGCTTACCGCGGAGCTCGGCGAAACTCCGGTCGAATTCGGCGAACTCCTCCGGTTCACTCCGGGGCAGGAAGACGCTCCGGTCGTCAAGCTTCTCCAGACGGTTTTCGAAGAGTCAGTCAAGACGCGGGCGTCCGACATTCACTTCGAGCCCCAGGAGAAATATCTCCGCATCAGGTTCAGGATCGACGGAGTGCTTCACGTTCAGACCGATGCCGACTTGAAGATTGCCACGGCCGTGGCCCTGCGTCTGAAGCTGATGTCGGACCTGGATATCTCCGAGAAGCGTTTGCCGCAGGACGGTCGCTTCCACATCAAGATCCGGAATGCACCGGTTGACGTCCGCATCTCGACCATGCCGACCCAGTATGGCGAGTCCATCGTCCTGCGTATTCTCAACCAGGCCACGGGGCTGCTGGGTCTGGAGAACCTCGGCATGGCGCCGGCCGTTCTCGACAGAATCCGCCACGCGATCGGCCGACACAGCGGGATGGTTTTGGTCACCGGACCGACCGGCAGCGGGAAGACGACGACGCTCTACGCCGCGCTCAAGGAGCTGAACGGTACCGAGACCAAGATCATTACCGTGGAAGACCCGGTGGAATACCGCCTGCCGAACATCAACCAGGTGCAGATCTACGACAAGATCGATCTGACCTTCGATCGGGTTTTGCGCTCGGCGCTGCGGCAGGATCCCGACATCATTCTTGTCGGCGAAATCCGCGACCAGCTGACGGCGGAGATCGGCATGCGTGCGGCGATGACCGGTCACATGGTTCTCTCGACGCTGCACACCAACGATTCCATTTCGACGCTGATCCGGCTGCTCGACATGGGCGTGCCTCGTTACATGGTTGCGTTGTCGGTGAATCTGGTGCTTGCACAGCGCCTTGTCCGGCTGATCTGCAGCACGTGTGCCCAGCCGCATCCGCTCGCCCCGAATGAGCATGAATGGCTCAAGTCCGAACTCGGCGCGAAAGTCGACGGCTATCGCTACATGCGCGGGACCGGATGCTCGAATTGCGCCAACACCGGATATCTCGGTCGGACGGGCGTATACGAAATGCTCGAAATGACCAATCCACTCGTCGAAGCGATCAACCGCGAAGACATGGGTGCCTATATTCGCGCTGCCAAGGAGCAGATCGGGAGCCATACCCTCCGGAACGACGCGGTCCGGCTCGTTACCTCGGGTCAGACAACGATCGGGGAAGCCATGCGAGTGACCAACGAGTTCGAGGACTGAGCCGGCATGCCGAGTTTCGTCTACAAGGGGCGAAAGAGCGGCGGCGAACTTGTGCAAGGGGCCGTCGAAGCGGCGAATTCCTCGGCGGCCGCCGACCAGGTTTTGGGTCTCGGTCTCACGCCGATCGAGATCGCCGAAACCGGCGCAAAGGAAAGTGCGGCTCCGGGCATACAATGGAACCAGCTCTTCGCCAGCAAAATCCTTGCGCTCGACGTCATGATGTTCAGCCGGCAGCTGTACACGCTGCTCAAGGCCGGTGTCCCGATCATGCGTGCGCTCACCGGGCTGCAGGAATCGTCGATCAATCCGTCGATGAAGCAGGTGATCCAGGACGTGAAGACGAGCCTCGATTCCGGCCGCGAGCTTTCCCTGTCCTTTGCGCGCCATCCCAAGGTATTCACGCCGTTTTATCTGTCGATGGTTCGTGTCGGCGAGATTACCGGACGGCTGGAGGACGTGTTCCTGAACGTCTTCCGGCATCTGGAGTTCGAGCAGTTCAT
The DNA here is from genome assembly GCA_049802235.1 of Burkholderiales bacterium. GTDB lineage: Bacteria > Pseudomonadota > Gammaproteobacteria > Burkholderiales > SG8-39 > VBDM01. The sequence goes on from JBARMB010000088.1 coordinate 32,937, forward strand.
GCGGGAACAGGTCAAGTCGGCGTTGCGATATCCCAGCTTTGTAGTCGCTGCAATGGCCGTGGCGATCGTGGTGATCAATATCTTCGTGATCCCCGCCTTTGCAAAGGTATTCGCCGGATTCGGCGCCGAGCTTCCCCTCATGACCCGGATCCTGGTCGGCTTCTCCAACTTCATGATCGCCTGGTGGCCGGCGATGCTGCTGGGCCTGGTAGGCGGGATCTTCGGATTCCGAAATTGGACGAATACCGAAATCGGCCGCCTGCGATGGGACAGGATGAAGCTGTCGATACCGGTGGCGGGAAAGATCATCCAGAAAGCCACCCTGGCGAGATTTGCGCGAAGCTTCGCATTGGCGATCAAGAGCGGCGTTCCCATCGTGCAGGCGATCGGCGTCGTCGCGCAGACGGTTGACAACGCCTATATCGCACAGAAAGTGGAAAAGATGCGCGACGGGATCGAACGCGGCGACAGCGTGCTGAGGACCGCGGCCATCAGCCAGGTATTTACCCCAGTCGTGCTGCAGATGATTGCGGTGGGAGAGGAGTCCGGGGCGATTGAAGAAATGATGGACGAGATTGCCGGGATGTACCAGCGGGACGTCGAATACGAGCTGAAGATGCTGGGACAGCAAATCGAGCCGATCCTGATCGTTTTCCTGGGAGTGCTTGTTCTGATACTTGCGCTGGGGATATTCCTGCCGATCTGGGACCTGGGCAGGGTGGCTCTACCCAAATGAATCCGCTGGCGAGCGGCAATGGCTGCCGCCGGCCATCCAGCGGGGAGCATGGCTTCAGCCGGTTTGAGTTCTTCGTCGCCGCGGGCGTCATCAGTCTGATCGCGGCGTTGCTGCTCGACCGCCTGCTGGGCTACCAGGAATACGCCGAAAGAACGGCCATGGAGCTTACCGTCGTCAATATGCGTAGCGGGCTGCGACTGCGTACGGCCGAGCTCATGACGCAGGACCGGTTGCACGAGGTCGGGAAATTAATCAACGAGAACCCCGTGCGTTGGCTGGAAACACCGCCACCCAACTATCTGGGAGAACTCGCCCATCCTGTGCCGACAACTCTGCCGCAGGGAAACTGGTACTTCGATACGACGACGCGCGAATTGGTCTATCTGCCGCGCGACAACCTTTTTTTCATGACACCCTGGCGCGACCGAAAGGAAGCAATGCGGTTTCAAGTCATAAGCGTGCGCCAGGCACTGGGAAAGGAAGAGAAATCCGAGTCTCGAATCGAATGGGCGACATTGGCCCGTATAAATCCTTGACACAGATCATACTTCTGAATAGAAGGGCCTGTTGCTGCGGGTCATCAAGCGTACAACAGCGAGACCTTTTATCAAAAGTGTGATGCAATTGACTGTTTTTCTAGTATATTGGCGGAAAATGGGTGCCTGGAAAATGCTGGCGGGTGAACGTGTTACGGCACACCCTATAACCCCGGATAGCAGATAGCAAGGAGAACACGTGAATCACAAACAGAACGGCTTTACCCTGATCGAGCTGGTCGTCGTCATATCGATCATTGCGATCCTGGCGGCAATAGCCATGCCGCGCTTCATTAACCTGCAGACCCAGGCGCGCATTGCCAAGCTCAACGGCGTTCTTGGTTCGGTCAAATCCGCCTCCGCGCTCGCGCACGCGGGCTGTCTGGTCGACTTGGCCGGCCTCACCACGCCCTCCACCTGTACGGTGGCGGCTGGAACGGTAAGCATGGAAGGAACGGCAGTAACTATGGTCAGTGAATATCCTGCAGCAACCGCTGCGGGGATCGCTGCTGCGGCACAAATCGTTTCTGGTCAGGACGGAATTTTCGTAACCGTTGCCAATCCGATGTTCATCGATTTAGGAACGGCAGCCAATCCAACCTGCCGGATTTCTTATACTCAGGCGACCGCCGGTCCTCCTATTACTGCACCTCTTATCACGTTGGTAAGCACCGCGGGTTGCTGATTGTTTTCAACTTAGTCTGATATTCGATGGGAAATTTCTTTGCCAAGGAGATGAGTCATGCGTAAGTTACAAGCGGGTTTTACCTTGATCGAGCTGGTGGTGGTGATCGTGATTCTGGGTATTCTGGCGGCGGTGGCGTTGCCGAAGTTCATCGACTTGTCCGCTGAAGCCAACACTGCAGCCGCGGCGGGTATCGCTGGTGGTATCTCTTCGGCTGCCGCGGTGAACTACGCTGCCCGCAAAGCTAGCGCCGGCGCTAAGGGTGTTGCCTTTACGTCTGCGACCGCATGTACTACAGCGGCCATTAACCCCATCATGCAGGCCCCCATACCAGCTACTATGACGATCGCTGGCGCTGCGGATTGCTCTCTCGTGGCGAATGATGGAACTGCTTTTAGCTGCACCGTTACTCCGGCTACGGGCGCGGCGGCAACGGCAACCGTGATCTGCGCCCAATAATGAAATAGAATGAAATAGGGGACAGACCCCTATTTCCACGCGTAATTATTGGGTTGAGCATGCTCTGAGACCCCCGTGGGGGCCCGGTCTCCCCAATACGCACTGGACCCTCTACGTCAGACACTGGAATGTCGGGTTGCCCGGGCATCGCGCTGACGCCACGTTTGCCTGGTTGCGGTCAGGATGACTTTCCAGGATGCGCATAGGGAGTGACAGCGTCGCCGGGGCGGATTGCCCGTCCCCGTCCCCGTCCCCGGCCGCGGAACCTGGAGGCGCCGCCCGTGATGGCGAGAAAGCCATGTCGGTAGTCCAAGTGGCAACCCGTTTCCGCTTCCGGTCGAGGCCGGCGCCGCCGTCGAGCCCAGCCCGGAGCGCTCGGCATTCAGGTTTCACGCTCGTCGAGCTGGTCACCATTATGGGGCTCATCGGCATCCTTGCAGTCGTTGCGCTGCCCAGATTGGCCGGTCGAATCACGTTCGACACCCGCGGCTACGCCGACCGGGTCCGCGGTGCGTTTCAATACGCGCAGAAGGTTGCGGTGGCGGAGAGGCGCAATGTCTGCGCTTTGGTCACATCCAGTTCCGTAAGCCTGAGCAAATCCGCCTCTGAGGGCGCTGGCGTCGCCTGCACCCTCGCGCTCCTCGATCCGACCACGGGCGCGGCGTTCAACGCTGCCGCGCCTGCGGGGGTCAGCGTCAGCTCATCGGTGTCGCCGGTGATTTTCGATGGGCTCGGCCAGAACGTGGACGCCGCCGGGACGCCCCAACCGACTGTTACGGTGACCGTCAGCGGCGATTTCACGACGACGATCACGGTCGAGAAGGTGACCGGCTATGCACGCTGACCGGGCAGGGCGGCCGCGAGCGGCCGGGTTCTCGCTGATCGAGACGATCGTTTTTATCGTCATCGTCAGCGTAGCGCTGGTGGGCGTCCTGTCGGTGCTGAACCTGACCGCAGCGCGGAGCGCTGATCCCATGCAGATCAAGCAGGCGGTCGCAATCGGCGAAGGCTTCATCGACGAGATTTTTTCCCGCGATTATTCAAATCCGGCCGGCTATGCCGGTCCGTCCACGGATCCGCGCAGCAAATTCGCGGACGTGGACGACTATAACGGCTATGTGGCGACGACAACGCCGGGAATCTACACGCGCGGCGGCACATCCATCGCGGGTCTGACGCAGTACTCGGTGACCGTTTCCGTGGCGCCGGAGGCGGCGATCAACGGGGTGCCCATGAAGGCGATCACGGTTACCGTCACCGATCCTTCGGGCAACACCTATCCGTTCTCCGCGTACAAGGCGAACTACTAGGCCGGCCATGCGCAAGACCGCACGAAAATCCGCGCTCTTCCCGACCGGGTTTACACTGATGGAGCTGGTGATGACCCTCGTCATCCTCGGCATCGTCTCGGCCATGGTCGCGGTGTTTCTGCAAAAGCCCATCCAGGGCTACTTCGACGCGACACGCCGCGCGCAGCTTGTCGATGCGGCCGACTTCGCGCTGCGGCGGATTGCGCGCGACCTGGCAACCGCGGTCCCGAACAGCGTGCGCTCGGATGCCACCCGGCAATTCATGGAGCTGCTTCAGTCGCGCTCGGGAGGGCGCTACTGCAACGCAGCCGACTGCGGCAACCCGCTCCTCGATGCGGACACCACGTTCTCGGTCATCGGTCCCGCCGTGAGCGTCGCTACCGGGGACTCCGTGGTAATCGGCAACCTGCCCAATTCCGGGTGCGACGCGTATTCAGCCGCGAGCCCCAACCGGCGTTCGCTGAATTTCGTGAGTTCCCCGACTGCGACGATTCAGTTCACCGGCGCGGCCTTTTCCAGCAGTTGCGCGGAAATCACCAACCGTGTCGAGATCGTGGCGGGACCGGTCACTTATGCCTGCGATAGTGCTACCCAAACGCTGTGGCGATATTCCGGCTACGCGATTCAGGCTTCGCAGCCCGCCTCGATCGCCACGCTCGATGGGCTTGCGGGGGTGGTCAAGGCCGCTCTTGCCACGAACGTGAACTGCGCGGGGACAAGCCTCGACGCCGCGGCGGTCGGCGAAGGTCTCGTCGAGCTGCGCATCCAGTTGCAGGACTCGAGCGGCGAGAGCGTCAACCTGTACCGGCAGGTCAAAGTGGACAACACGCCGTGAGCGGAAACGAAGCCATGAATGCTCGGCGGCCAATGGCCGCTCCCGCGGCAGCGAGCGGGGAAAGGGGCTTCGGGCTGTTCGCCGCCATCGCGATACTGGTGATTCTCGCCGTCCTCGGCGCCGCCATCGTCTCGGTGACGGGGCTGCGAAGCAGCTCCACCGCGATCGATGTGCTCGGCTCGCGCGCACTGCTTGCGGCGAGGGCGGGGATCGAATGGAACATGTACCGCATCCAGAACCCGGAGACGAATCCGACCGTCGTGCCGCCCTTCATCTGTCCGGTTACGGCAACCAACCTGAGTTTCGGCGGAGTCCTGTCCGACTTCACGGTAACGGTATCGCCCTGTACGACGACAACTGCGACGGAAGCCGGGAACACCGTGCGGGTCTATCAAATCGTCGCGACTGCCTGCAACTTCCCGGCCGGCGGTGCATGCCCGAACAACGCCAGCACCAACCCCTCCTACGTGGAGCGGAAGATCACCGTGCTGACCGAAACGTGCAGGTTGCTGCCGGGGGCGGGTGTGGGGCCGAGCTGCTAGCGAGACAAATGCCCGAGAAGAAAGCAGTGCCCTTAATGCGCCGTGCCCGCGCCACGGTGCGTGTGTGGGTGAGTTGACAATTCGATGGTGGAGTGGCGAGCACGACTCGTTGTGATGAAAAGATAGGGGTTTGGCCTTCATGAAAAAATTTGCGCTATTCCTATGTTTGCCATCCTCCAAACGGTGGCGCACGTTCCCTGCCGCTGTCTGGCGAAGCGCCGGGGCGAATGCCCGAAGGGCATAAGGGCCGCGAAGAATGTAATGGAGAAGAGAAATGCCTGAACCTGTCGTGAAAAGTGGGAAATGGGGGATGTCCCGTGGTTTTCTTGCTGTTTTCATGCTGCTGTTCGCGGTGAATACAGCGCAGGCTGCGGTGGGGTTTCGTGCGGCGGCCTTTGCCAGGCAAACCTCCAATGTTTCCGGCGGCACCATTACCGTGAACAAACCGGCCGGTACGGTGAGCGGGGATGTGATGCTGGCCTCAGTCGCCGTGGTGACGAATACCTCTACGGTGGCCACACCGGCCGGTTGGACGCTGGTGCAAAGCATGAATCAGACGGGTACGAATCCAAGCCGGCTTTACACCTTCTACAAGGTTGCTGGTGGCAGCGAGCCGGCCACTTATGCCTGGACGTTTACAGGTTCGAATGTCGGTGCGGTGGCGGCAATTTCCAGCTACACCGGTGTGGACACTACTGCGCCGATCGATGCATCGGCAGGCCAGCTCACGCCCAGCTCGACCACGCATACCGCACTCTCGGTGACCACGACGGTGGCGGGGGACATGCTGGTGACGGTGCACGAATATGCCAGCTCCAGAAACTGGACACCGCCGGGCGGCATGACGGAAGCGGTGGACAGTTTTTCCCGCGGGTCAGGAGGCACTTCCGGGGTTTCCATGGAGATGAACTACGAGTCGCGGCCTGCCACTGGCGCGACCGGAACGCGCACCGCGACGGCGTCAGCGAGTGCGGATCGGGGCGCGACACAGGCCATCGCACTTAAAGCATTGGTCGTCGTGACAAACCCGGGCGATTTCAATGTCTATGACACCAGCACCGCACCCGCTTCCGCGCTTGATGGAGTCATCCAGACCAAGGTCGCCGCGCAGGCCTTTAGCCTGGATATTGCCGCACTCAATGTCGCCAAAAATGCCTTGCTGACAACCTATACCCAGACGGTCAAGGTCGAGTTACTCGATGCGAGTTCAGGTGGCGTGCTGGATGCCAATAATTGCAATGCCGGCTGGGGGGTAATGCCGACCGTCATACCCAATCAGACTTTCACCGGCAGCACTGCGGGTGCTGGCAACGATCTGACCGTTACCGGCAGTGCCGGTCGCCACAGAGTTTCAAATATCGTGGAAAACAACACTTGGCGCAATGTGGCCGTGCGCGTCAGCTATCCGGCAACTGGAGCGGCGACTTCGATTGGTTGCTCGACCGATCACTTCGCCATTCGCCCGGCCAGTTTTACCGGGTTGACGGTGCGAGATGCCGATTGGCAGACGGCAGGCACGGCCCGCGTTCTGAACACTATCGATATCAATACAGGTGGCTACGTACACAAGGCCGGGCGTCCGTTCAGGATCGATGCCTTCGTGCAGAATGCCGCCGGAACCGGCATTGCTTACAGCAATACTGCCGGCAGCTACTTCGGCTTGCCGCAGGCAACGCCGATTACCTGCCTGTTGCCGTCAGCATGCACGCTAGGCACTCTGAACGAGCTGGGTGCAGCCACCGCGTGGACTGCCGGTGCGTCCACGGGCAGTTTTTTCACAACGACAGCAACCTATGACGACGCGGGCAGTTTTACCATGCAGCTCGTCGATTCGACTTTTGCCGCAGTCGATGCTTCCGATGGCACGCCGGCGAATTGTACGGGTCAGTATGTCTGCTCATCCACTACGCCAAGCGTGGGGCGCTTCGTGCCGGATTCTTTTGAACTGGTGGATGCCTCGGCCACTGATCCCCTGGTGGATCTCGCGGTGGACACGTGGCTACCCCTTGCAGCGGCACAGTTTCGCACCTTTGGCCTCGCCGACGCCAGCTGCAATGCCGCCGCGCCGGCCCCGTTGCGGGCGTTTACCTATATCGGACAGCCTTTCGGCTACGTCAGCGTACCGCAGGTCACATTCAAGGCGATGGATGCCAATGGCAGTCCGATGGGTAACTATAGCTCCCCGCTGATGAGGCTGACGACCAGCGGAATCGCGCAAACCTATACGGCAGCGAGCGGCACGTTGACCGGCACGCCGGGAACCCCGACGCTGCCACTGAATGGCAAATACACAGACGGCAGCGGTAGCCCTATCGTTCTGACGATAGTGGCGAGTGCCACCGACACGCTGACGTTCACGCGCAGTACGACTACGCCTGCGGCGCCCTTCAATGCGAACATAAGCCTGACGATCACTGCGCAGGATAGCAGCGAGAATGGAACGATCGGCAATGGCGTTATCACGGGGACTGTGACCTTGAGTTCCATCGGCTTTGATTCGGGAAACGAGATGCGCTTCGGCCGGCTGTTCGTTCCCAATACCTATGGAACCGAAAAGCTCAACCTGACGATACCGATCGAGGCTCAGTACTGGACCGGGTCGATCTGGGCGAGAAACACGTTCGACAACTGCACCTCGGTCAACCTCGCCAACAGCGCCCAGCTCGCCAACAAGACGGGCGCGCTGAGCGGATCGACATTCGGTCCTCCCGCGGTGTACTTCGGAACACCCGCTACGACGACGGCTACCATGGCGCAGGGGCTGCTCACCCTCACTCTGGCCAAACCGAATCCAATCGCGATCGGGTACGTGGATCTCGGGCTGAATCTGGGATCTGCAGCAGGGTCGGCACAGGTCTCGTGCCCGCCGGCCTGGGTCGCGCCATCGCCGGCCTCGGTGAGCGGGCTGAATCCGAGTCTCGCACATTTGAGAGGTCAATGGTGCAGCGCGAACTATGATCGAGATCCTTCGGCGCGCCTCACGCTCGGCGTCTCGCGTAACAAATTCATTTTCAATCGCGAGAATTATTGATGGTCCGGGCTGAATTCAAATCTGAAGCCCCGGCCCGCTCGCACTGAGCTCGCAGCAGTGCTGCCGCGCCGAAGCGCGCGGCAGCGAGTGGGTCATCTCAAGAGCCAGCAACGCAGGTCATCGCACGCCCCCGCTGCGCAAGCGGAGGGTTTCCCTGCGTCACCCCTTGGCGCCTGATCGATCATGGCGCGGTCTTTGCTCGCTATTGGAGACGTGTGGAGAGTCTGTTGATTCATTGGAATATTTAGCCGAAAGCAAGGAATAACAGGACGTCATTTATGGCTAGCAACGGCGATCACGGGTCGTTTTTATAAAATCCATTGACAACAATGGGTTAGTAAATTATCTTAACAACAATTACGAAGAAGAGGAATGGCGGGGTGCGGAATTTCCTCAAATCCTGGAAGAACGCGGGTGGCTGCACGGTTGTCGTCAGCGACGACAACGGCTCGCGCTTCGCCATTGCACGGCCTGCCACGGCAGGAAAACCCAAGGTGGTCTCCTACGGGGAGGAACATGTCGGCGGGGAGGCGAAATCTCTCGCCGCGGCGCTCAAGGGATTTCGCCTTCGCGGAACCAGCAACGGCGCGACGCTGCTTGGCGCAGGCGAATACCAGTTTCTCGTGGTCGACGCTCCCGATGTCCCGGAAGCGGAACTGAAGTCCGCGATGAAATGGCGTCTCAAGGATATTGTCGGCTTTCCGGTGGAGGAAGCCGTATTCGATCTGCTGGCCATTCCCGGCCCCGACGGCGCCGCCTTCCGGACGCGTTCAATGTTTGCGGTGGTGTCGCGAAGCGAGACCCTGAAGCGCAGGGTGGCGAAATTCGACGAGGCGCGTTTTCCTTTGTCGGTGATCGACGTGCCGGAGACGGCGCAACGCAATATTGCGGCGCTCTACGAGGAAGAAGGCCGCGGGATCGTCTGGCTGTATTTCGACGAGTCCGGCGGCCTGATGACGATCAGCTTCAACGGCGAGCTGTACCATGCACGCCGCTTGCGACGAAGCAGCGAGAATGTTCTCAGCCGGAACGTGGTGCCGGATCGCCGCGGCAGCGGCACAAGGGCCGAGCCGATCGAGATCTCTTCCGCGAATGAGAATGTTCTCGACCGGAACGTGGTGCCGGATCGCCGTCGCAGCGGCATCAGGGATGGACCGATCGAGATTGCTTCCACGGGCGTCGCCGATGGCGACGGTGAGAGCCCCGAAGAAATTTTCAACCGCCTTCTCCTCGAGGTCCAGCGCACGCTCGATAATTTCGAGCGGCAGTTCAGCTTCATACCGCTGACGAAAATCATGGTGGGTCCGGAGCCGGAGGATACCGGGCTGGCCGCCTTTCTTCGCCAGAATCTTTCCGTGCCCGTCGAGGAGGTTGCCCTCGAAAATGTTCTCGATTTTCCCGCCGGCGCGGTGCCCGGGAAGCGCGACCAGTGGCGTTTCTTCCACCTGTTCGGATGCGCGCTCAGAAACGCAGCGGCAACGCCGTGAGTCAGCAGATCAATCTGTTCAGTCCGTCGCTCCGGCCCCTGCGCCGGCCTCTGACCGCGTCCCGGCTGGCGCTGGCGCTGGGTGTCTTCGCTCTCGCAATGCTCGGCTATGGCTCATATACGGGTTATCAAACGCGGCAAGATGAGCTCGTGCTGGATCAGGGTAGTGCACGCCTGAAGGAGATCCAGGACCAGGCATTGCAACTCGGGAGGACTTCCGTCCAGGCGAAGAGCCAGGCGCTGGAGCAAGCGATCGTGCAGGCGGAGTCGGAGCTCAGGCTGCGTCAGGCGCTGCTGGAACGGCTGAAGGGCGGCGGCCTGGGCAATACCAGGGGATTTTCCGATTATATGATCGCCCTCGCGCGCCAGCGGACCGAAGGGGTCTGGATTACGGGTCTCGCGGTCACGGCGGGCGGCGGCGAATTCACGATCCGGGGCGGCGTGTCGCGTCCGGAAATTCTGCCGGCGTACATCCGGCGGCTCAACCGCGAAGAAGTGCTGCGAGGCAGACAGATCGGCGATCTTCGAATGCAGAGAAAGGAAGTGGAGATTCGCGCGCCGCGGTCGGCTGCGGGGTCGGGAGCAGCGGCGGCAAACTCGACCGGCCAGCCGCCGGGACGCGGGGCGCCCGCGCAGCGGTGGCGCTTTGTGGAATTCTCGCTCGGCAGCGCGACACGCAGTCAGCCCGGGGGATGACCGCTATGCGACGCTACTGGCAAGTGATCCGGGAACGCTTCGACAAGCTCAACACGAGGGAGCAGATACTGGTATCGCTCGCGTGCGCAGCGCTGCTGTACGTGATGATCGACACGCTGTTCATCGCGCCGACGGCGGCGAAGCACAAACAAACTCTGCAGCAAATCGCCCAGACGCGGCAGGTAACCGAATCGTTATCAGCCCAACTCAGAGATCTTGCGTTGCAGCGGAGTCAGGATCCCGACGTCGAGAACCGGCGTCGCCTGGAGGAAATGCGAAGTGAGCTGTCGCGGGCGCAAAACGCGATCAAAGAGCAATCAGCATTGCTGGTCGCGGCCGACCAGATGTCGGGCATCCTGGAGCGCCTGCTGGCGAATCACCCGCGCCTCGATCTGGTCGATCTCAATACGCTTCCACGCAGCGTCATCGACCTTGGGCTATCGAGCAAGCCGGACGCCGGCGGCCGCCCGCCGGGCCCGGCCGCCTCGGCGCAGGCCGGGACCGAAGCGCCGCGGGGCATCTACCGCTACGGGCTGGAACTGTCTGTCCGGGGCGGTTATCTGGACCTCTTGGGCTATCTCCGGGATATCGAGGCGCTCCCCGGGAAGATATATTGGGAGCGCATGGAGCTCGCAGTGACGGATTTTCCGAGCGCGACGCTGAAGCTCACGCTTTACACCATCAGTTTTGACCGCGCCTGGATGAAAGTATGAGAGATCGGACGGCAGCGGCCATGATGGGCCTGATCTTCCTCTCGGTTGCGATGCCCTCGGGCGCCCAAGCGCTGACCGATCCGACCCGGCCGCCGACGGCGACCGGCGCGCCCGTCGCCGACGCGGAGACCGGCGCGTCCGGCCCGGTCCTGCAGTCGATCCTGCTCTCGCCGCTCAGGAAGCTGGCGCTGATTGACGGACACATGGTCAGGGTCGGGGACCGCGTCGGCAACGCACGGGTCGTCGCCATCGATTTTGACTCGGTTAAACTACGTCGCGGCGACAGCATTTCAGTGATGAAGCTGCTTCCGGACGTGCGGAAGAAAAGGCCGGAATCGACGCTGATGCCGTCCACCGAGCTACGACCACGTTCAGGGGATGATTCGCGATGATACGCGCCCGGATTGCTTTGGCTGCCGTGTGGATTGCCGTACTGGTCGCCGGCTGCGGAGGTTCGCCGGCCAAGCCGACGAAGATCGACGAGACTATCGCGGCCGAGCTCGGCAAAGCCGCCGCTCAGCAACCCCGCACGCTTGAAAACGCCCAGGTTCAGGAAGCGCTCCTGCCGCCGCTCAAGGCGGAGCGGCCCGGCGTCGCTGCCGGAGATATCGAGCCGCGGTTCGATATCTCCGTGAACAGCGCGCCGGCCGCGCAGGTCTTCATGTCCATTGTGTCCGGCACCCGTTACAGCATGCTCCTGCATCCCGACGTGGGCGGACGCGTAACGGTGATGCTGAAAGACACGACGGTGCGGGAAGCGCTTGAGGTGCTCAGGGAGCTCTACGGCTACGAGTACCGAATCGAGGGCACGCGAATTTTCGTCCAGCCTGCCTCGATCCAGACCCGCGTGTTCCGCGTGAATTACATGGTCGCGCAGCGGCTCGGGCGCAGCGATATCCGGGTCACTTCGGGTTCGGTTGCCGACGCGCCCGGCGTGACCGGCCCCGCCGGCCTTACAAGCCCGGCATTTACCCCGGCCCCCGGCACCAGTGGGGCGGCGCCGGTTCCGCCATCCATTCCTCCACAAGACAGCAGCCGGATTCAGACTTCCATCCACAGCGATTTCTGGGGAGATCTGCAGGAGACACTTACCCAGATCGTGGGCAAGGAAGGCGGGCGGAGCGTCGTGGTCAATCCCCAGGCCGGTGTCGTTGTGGTCCGCGCGATGCCGGGGGAACTGCGGCAGGTAAAGAACTATCTGCGGGAAATCCGGCTTTCGGTCGACCGCCAGGTCATGCTCGAGGCCAAGATCGTAGAGGTCACGTTGTCCCAGCAGTTCCAGTCGGGAGTCAACTGGGCGCTCTTTTCCAGTTCAGGTCGTTCGTCCGCGGCGCTGATCAACCCGGGCGTGTCGCTGAGCACGACGGGAACGCAGACGACGCCATCGCTCACGATCAACTCTCAGCCCGGCGCGGCCGCCGCTGCGGCCGCCGCAAGCGCCGGGACCCTGATCGCGGGCGTTCCCGGCGGCGCGCTGCTGGGCCTTGCGTTCCAGACCCCGAATTTTGCCGCGTTGCTCCAGTTTCTGGAGTCACAGGGCACGGTACAGGTGCTCTCGAGCCCGAGGATCGCAACCGTGAACAACCAGAAAGCGGTGCTAAAAGTGGGTACCGACGAGTTTTTCATCACCGGCATTGCGGGCGGATCGACCACGTCCGGGACCCTCACGGGAGCGACAACGACATTTCCGACGCTGACGCTGCGGCCGTTCTTTACCGGCGTCGCGCTCGACATCACGCCGCAGATCGATAGCGAATCGGTCCTGATCATTCACGTCCATCCGTCGGTCAGCAATGTGCAGCAGGACGACAAGAACGTGAATCTCGGCGCCGCCTTCGGGGGACAGATCACTCTCCCGCTCGCGCGCAGCACCGTCAGCGAAACCGACAGTGTCGTCCGGGTCCGTGACGGAAATATCGTCGCCATCGGCGGCCTGATGAAGCTCGACATGGCGGACAACCGGTCAGGGCTTCCGGGCCTCAAGGACGAACCCGGTATCGGCGGTCTGTTCCGCAGCGATATCAGGACGCTGGTGAAAAAGGAACTCGTCATACTCATCAAGCCGACCGTGATCCAGTCCGATAATGACTGGGCGGACGACGTACGCGAATCGCGCGATCGCATCCTCAACATGGGGGGCTCGGCGGCGCCGTCGAGCCAGAGATGATCGGTGGTCTATCTTCAGCATTTCGGCCTGCGCGAGCCGCCCTTCGGCATCACTCCCGACACCAGCTTCTTCTACGCCTGCGCGAGTATCCAGGAGGCGCTGAATACCCTGCTGGTCGCCGTTGCCAACGGCGAAGGTTTCATCAAGATCACCGGCGAGGTCGGCACGGGAAAAACGCTGCTATGCCGCAAGTTTCTCGCCACGCTCGATGACAACTGGGTATCGGCCTACATCCCCAATCCCAACCTGGAGCCGAAGACGCTGCTGCTCGCGCTCGCCGACGAACTGGGAACGAAGCTCGACAACGACCTGGACCAGCACCGCCTGATCAAGGCGCTCAACCTCGCGCTGCTCGATTTTGCGCGCCAGAAAAAACGCGTCGTCGTGTGCCTCGACGAAACCCAGGCAATGCCGCTGGATTCACTCGAAACGCTGCGGCTGCTCACCAATCTCGAGACCGAGAAGCGCAAGCTGGCGCAGGTGATCCTGTTCGGCCAGCCCGAGCTTGACGAGAAGCTGTCGCAGGATTCGATCCGGCAACTGCGCCAGCGCATCACGTTCCAGCACCACATGGGCACGCTGACCCGGGACGAGACCGACCATTACCTCTCGCACCGTCTTGCAATCGCCGGCTATTCCGGCGACAGCGTATTTTCGCCCGCGGCGGTGAAGGTGATATACCGCGCCAGCCGCGGTGTGCCGCGGTTGATAAACATCCTCGCCAGCAAGGCATTGATGCTGGCCTATGGTGAAGGCGGGCGCAAAGTCACCGCGCAGCACGCCCGCGATGCGATTTTCGACACGCCGGCATCGTTTCGTTTCCCGGCTGGCTGGCTGTGGCTCGCCCTTGCCTGCGTCGCCTTCTCGAGTATTGGCTGGATGGTGCTGCGGTGAGCCTGATCAACAAGATGCTGCGGGATCTCGACAAGCGCCATGCGCCGCAGGACGGCGCCGGCGGGTCCGCGGGGAGCCAGAGCGCGGCGCTCACACAGCACCTGCGGCCGGTGAAGTCGGGACGGAAGCTCTCCGGGTCCTTCTGGTACGTCATGAGTGTGCTCATGCTGGTCTCATTGGCATGGGTGGCGTGGATCACGTGGCAGATCATGCCGCATCCGGTCGTCACCGAACTTGCCTATCAGTCCGCGCGAGGGAAAGCCAGCGCGCCGAAAGATGCGGCACCGCCGGCCTCTGTTTCCACTTCGGAATCACAGATCGCCGCAAAATCGCCGTCACCGGCTCCGCTTTCATCCGCGCCGACTCCGCCGGCGCAGCGGGCAACGCCGACCACGCAAGGCACGACGGAGGCATTCAAGCCGGATATGCTGCGGCTCGCCACCGAACTCACCTCTCCCATTCCCGCAAAGCGCGACCGGGCGAGGGCAAAGGCGCCGCGCAGGCCGAAAAACATGGCCGCGTCCGCATCGGAATCGGCGACCGGTGCCCTGACGTCGGCGATGGTTCCCGACCCGGGCAAGATCGATCGGCGTGCAAACGCAACGCCTCGAGATCGGGCCGATGCGGAGTTTCGCCGCGCGTCCGAGTTGGTCAACCAGGGCCGCATCGCTGAAGCGATGGAAGGCTTTCGCGCAGCACTCTCGATCGACCCGGGGCACGAGCCGGCACGCCAAACGATGATCGCGCTGCTGCTCGAGGCGAAGCGCGTCAACGACGCCGCAGCCGTGCTCCAGGAGGGCATGGCGCTGAATCCGGGAAATACCGGCTTCGCCATGCTGCTGGCACGGATCATGGTCGAGCGTCACGATATTCCGGGCGCGCTCGCGTTGCTGCAGCAGCACGCTCCGGTTGCGGGCGGTGATCCCGAATACCACGCTTTCGTGGCGGCGCTCTATCAGCGGCTCGGGAGACACAAGGAGGCGATCGGCGAGTACCAGATCGCGCTCAGGCTCGCACCCTCTACGGGCGTCTGGTGGGTGGGCATGGGCATATCGAGTCAGGCCGCAGAGCGGCCGAAGGACGCGCTCGATGCATTCAAGCGCGCCAAGGCGACCGGCAACCTTGCGCCGGGTCTCGTCACTTTCGTCGACCAGCGGCTGCATCAGCTGCGGTAACAGCGCGCAGGCGAAATTCCCCCTGCGCATTGCCGATGCTGCAGCCTGATCCGGCTGACTGCGCGTGCAAATTCGTGCCGGGTTTTTCCTCCGCGGAGGAGGGGAGCGATGCAGGACCGTTATCGCGAGATCTACGACGGCTTCAGCTGGAAAGTGCCGCAGCGCTTCAACATGGCCGTTGCCTGCTGCGGCCGGCACGCCGCCGATCGTTATCGTTTTGCACTCTACTGGGAAGACGAGGGCGGCGCCAGCTCGGCGTGGACCTTCTGGGACTTGCAGCAGCAGGCGAATCGCCTCTCCAACGCGCTCGCGGCGCTCGGGGTGCGGCGCGGCGACCGCGTCGCCATCATCCTGCCGCAGCGCCCGGAAACGGCGATCGCGCATATCGCCTGCTACCAGATGGGCGCGATCGCGATGCCGCTCTCGATCCTGTTCGGCCCGGAGGCGCTCGAGTACCGGCTGCGGGACAGCGAATCGGTCGCGGCGTTGGTCGATCCGGCCTCGCTGCCCAATCTTGTCGGGGTGCGCGACAAGCTGCCGCAGCTGAAGCACGTGATCGGCGTCGCCGGCGCGCGCGAATCCCGGGTGCAGCCGTGGGACGCGCTGCTGGCGAAGGCGTCGCGGCATTTCGCTGCCGTCGATACCGCGGCGGATGAGCCCGCACTGCTCGTCTATACCAGCGGCACCACCGGGCTGCCGAAAGGCGCGTTGAAGCCGCAGCGCGTGCTGCTAGGCAACTTGCCGGGGTTCTCGTATTCGCACGACATTTTTCCGCGGCAGGGTGACCTGTTCTGGTCGCCGGCTGACTGGGCCTGGACCGGCGGCCTCATGGACGCGTTGCTGCCGACGCTCTACCACGGCTATCCGATCCTGGGCTACCGCGGGCGCTTCGACCCTGAGAAGGCATTCTGGCTGATGGAAAAATACGCAGTGCGCAACAGTTTCCTTTTCCCCACCGCCCTGAAGATGATGATGAAAGCGGTGCCCGAGCCGCGCAAGCGCCACGAACTAGTGCTGCGTTCGATCATGAGTGCGGGCGAGTCGGTGGGCGACGCCGTGTTTGCCTGGACGCGCGAGGCGCTCGGCATCACCGTCAACGAAATGTTCGGCCAGACGGAGATCAACTACATCGTCGGCAATTCGCATACGCTGTGGCCGGCCAAGCCCGGCTCTATCGGCCGTCCGTACCCCGGCCACCGCGTGGCGCTGATCGACGACGCGGGCAATGAAGTCCCGGTGGGCACGATCGGCGAGATTGCCGCGTACGACGAAGACGATCCGGTGTTCTTTCTCGAATACTGGAAGAATCCCGAGGCGACCCGGAACAAATTCACCGGCAAGTGGGGGCGTACCGGCGACCTGGCGACACGGGACGAGGACGGCTACTTCTGGTATCAGGGGCGTGCCGACGACATGTTCAAGAGCGCCGGCTACCGCATCGGTCCCTCGGAGATCGAGAACTGCCTGGTGAAGCATCCCGCGGTGGCGAACGCCGCGGTGGTGCCCAGCCCCGATGCGGAGCGCGGCGCGGTGGTCAAGGCGTTCATTGTGCTCATGCCGGGCCACTCCCCGTCGCCGGCGCTCGAAGCCGAGCTGCAGCAGCACGTGCGCGGCAAGCTCGCGCCGTACGAATATCCGAAGGAGATCGAGTTCATCGACAGCCTGCCGATGACCACCACCGGCAAGGTGCAGCGCCGCCTGTTGCGACTGCGGGAAGAAGAGCGCAAAAAGACTCCAGGAGGCGAGAAATGAATGCCGACATGAATTCCGATTTGACCGGCATGCTCGCGGGCCTGCTCACCACGGCCGCCTTTGTGCCGCAGGCATGGCGGATCTGGAAGACGCGCTCGACGCACGACCTGTCGCTGCTGATGTATGCTATTTTCACCGCCGGCGTGGCGCTGTGGTTTGCCTACGGGCTCATGATCGGCGCGCTGCCGGTGATCCTGACCAACGCCGTGACGCTGCTGCTGGCCGGAGCGATCCTCGTCATGAAGCTGCGCTTCGGTTAGGAGATGTCTCTGCCGCTTCTTGACGAACCAGTGAGCAGGAGCCGATGAAACTCTATACCTTCTTCCGGTCCTCGGCGTCGTTCCGCGTGCGCATTGCGCTCAACTGCAAGGGGATCGAGTACCAGCCCGCGCTGGTGAACCTGCCGAAGGCGGAGCATCTCGGTACCAGCTACAAGTCGGTCAATCCGCAGGGGCTGGTCCCCGTGCTCGAGGATGACGGGCGGATACTGACGCAGTCGCTCGCGATCATCGAATATCTCGACGAGGTCCATCCGGGACCGAAGCTCATCCCCGCCGAGCCGCTGGAGCGCGCCTACGTGCGCGCATTTTCCCAGATCGTCGCCTGCGAAATCCACCCGCTCAACAACCTGCGCGTGCTGAAGTACGTCCGCAAGGCGTACGGCCTCGACGAGGAGGGCGTGAACGCCTGGTACCGGCACTGGATCGCCGAAGGCTTTCAGATGATGGAATCGTTCCTGCGCGAGAACGGCAAACACGGGAAGTTCTGCTGGCGCGACCAGGTGACCATGGCCGACTGCTGCCTCGTGCCGCAGGTGTTCAACGCCCAGCGCTACCACTGCGACCTGAAGCCTTACCCCGAGGTGATGCGGATCCACGAGGAATGCATGCAGCTCGACGCGTTCATCCAGGCACAACCTTCGAAACAGCCGGATGCGGTCTGACATTCTCTGCCGCATGAGAGGTTGGGGAGGGGGTAACGGGGGAACCGTAGGGTTCCCCCGTTCGTGATAGATACCCGGGCAACGCGCCCGGGAACCGTAGGGTTCCCCCGTTCGTGATAGATACCCGGGCAATGCGCCCGGAAACCGTAGGGTTCCCCCGTTCCTAGTTTGTGCGCTCCAGCGCCACTGATTACGCGAGCCGAAGGCTCGCGTAATCAGTGGCGCCCCGAACACGAATCGAACGTGCGACCTGCCCCTTAGGAGGGGGCTGCTCTATCCACTGAGCTACCGGGGCGTGCGGGCAAGCCGCGATTTTACGCGAACCCCGGCGGATCTTGAACCGCCGCCGGGGCGCGATGACAGGGCATTACGGACGGATCACGACCCAGCCCTCGCCCTGCCGCTTGATCAGGTGCACGACGCCGGCCTCCACGTACGTGACCTCCGGGACCATGTCGTCTTTTTTCAGCTTGAAGCCCTTCATCGAGTTCTCGCAGGCATAGACGTGAACGCCCTCGGCCATCGATTCCTGCACGCGGTTGGCCACCTGCGCTTCGGCCTTGAGCATGTTGATGCCCGTGCCGAACGCGACCAGCTCGATCTCGACCTTATCCTTGCCGTAGGCCTGCTGCAGGTTGCGCGCCACGTTGAGCGACTGGTTCCAGGTCTTGATGTTGTCGTCGCTTACCTGCAGCACGATGCGCTGCAGGCCGGCGGTTGGCGCCGGGCCGGTGCTGGCGCAGCCGCCGAGTCCCATCAGCACGGCAACGAACAAGAATGCGAATGCTACCCTCGCTTGCTTGAACAGCATGATCTCTCCTTTTGGGTGGTCCCGACCTTCGTGGATGCGCCGTCTCTTCAGGGGCGACTGGCAGGCGCCTTGCGGGAAAAGCTTAGCATTCCCCGGCGTGATGGCCAATGCCATTATTTTCCGCGCGCACGCCATCAAAAAGGCTTTTTGGCCAAGTGCAGGACGGGCCGGTTTTTAGGCTAAAATGAACCTCGGATTTCGCTGTGGTTGCGCACATGAAGCGTCAGGAAAAACTGCTTTCGATGATTGGGCTGGCGGTGCTCGCCGCCATCATGCTGCTGGCGTTTCGCGGCTATGTCAGCCCGGCGATGTTGATCGACTTCGCCAGTCTGCGTCTCTGCAGCTGAATCCTCTGCAATACCCGCCCCCGAGCGCCGGGCTTCGCGGCCCTGCGGAATGACCCGATGAGCCCGGTCAGCTTCACCGACATCCTCGAATTCTGGTTCGGGACGCCGCAGTCACCCGAGCGCGGCCGGCCGCGCAAGACCTGGTTCAAAAAATCGCCGGCCTTCGACGCGCAGGTCCGTGGCCGTTTTCTCGCCATATGGGAACTTGCAGCCCGCGGCGGGTTTGCCCGCTGGGAAGCAACGCCGCTCGCCGCGCTCGCTCTTGTGATCGTACTCGACCAGTTTCCCCGCAACATGTTTCGCGGCAATGCGCGCTCCTTTGCCGCCGATCCGCTCGCGCTCGCCGCGGCGAAGGGCATGGTGGAAAGCGGATTCGATCGCCTGCTGCGGCCGGTGGAGCGCCTGTTCGCCTATTTGCCCTTCGAACACGCGGAGGATCCTGCTGCGCAGCGCCGCTCGCTCGAGTTGTTCGAGGCGTTGCGCGCCGAGCCGCTCGGCCAGGACAACACCGAATACGCGCGGCGCCATTTCGACATCATCGTGCGCTTCGGCCGTTTTCCCCACCGCAATGCCATACTCGGCCGCGAATCGACGCCCGAGGAGCTGAAATTTCTCCAGCAGCCGGACTCGTCATTTTAGCTTGCCGGTGCACTCGCAATCGCCCCCTCTGAACAAGGACCGCATGTTTGACTCCGCTCACGACCTCGACGCGCCTTCGCCCTGGGTCTGCCGCTGGGCGGGCCTGATTCCGGCCGCCGGGCGCGTCCTGGATGTGGCTTGCGGCCACGGCCGCCACCTGCGCTATCTGCGCGGCCGCGGCTTCGCCGTGGTCGGCGTGGACCGTGACGAGGCGGCGCTCGGCGCGCTCAAGGGGCTTGCCGGGGCGGAGCTTCACGTCGCCGATATCGAAGCCGGACCGTGGCCGTTTCCGCCGGAGAGCTTCGATGGCGTGGTCGTGATCAACTACTTGTATCGTCCCCTGTTTCCGAAGCTGATCGGGGCGCTGCGCCGGGGCGGCGTGCTGATCTACGAAACCTTCGCCGCCGGCAACGAGCGCTACGGCAGACCGAGCAACCCGGCATTCCTCTTGCGCCGGGGCGAATTGCTCGAGAGCGTGGAACCCCTGAGCGTGATCGCGTTCGAACAGGGACTGGTGGCGAGGCCGAAACCAGCGGTGATCCAGCGTGTCTGCGCACTCAGGGACGGGACGGAAGCTTCGCCGCTCGATCGGCAATAGGGAATAAGCCGATGGCGACACGTTTGCGTTAAAATATTTCCTTTTTTCAGAGAAGGGCGAAGCCAAATGTTGACCGGATCCATCGTCGCCATTGTCACGCCCATGCAGGACGACGGGCGCATCGACACGCCGCGCTTCAAGGCGCTGATCGATTTTCACATCGCGGAGGGGACCGACGGCATCGTTGTCGTGGGCACCACCGGCGAGTCGCCGACGGTCGATTTCGACGAGCACAAGGAGCTGATCCGGGTCGCGGTCGAGCATGCGGCCGGCCGCATTCCGATCATCGCCGGGACCGGCGGCAACTCGACCGCCGAGGCGATCGAGCTCACCGAGTCGGCGAAGAAGGCGGGCGCGGATGCCTGCCTGTCGGTGGTGCCGTATTACAACAAGCCCACGCAGGAAGGCCTGTACCGGCATTTCCGCGCCATCGCCGAGGCGGTCGAAATTCCGCAGATCGTGTACAACGTGCCCGGCCGCACCGTCGCCGACCTTGCCAACGACACCACGCTGCGCCTGGCGCAGATAGCGAACATCGTCGGCATCAAGGACGCCACCGCCGACATCGAGCGCGGTTCCGATCTGCTGCGCCGCGCGCCGAAGGCCTTTGCGGTCTACAGCGGCGACGATGCGACGGGCGTGGCGCTGATGCTCCTGGGCGGCAAGGGCATCGTCTCGGTCACCGCCAACGTCGCTCCGCGGTTGATGCACGAAATGTGCGCCGCGGCTCTCGCCGACAATTTGAGGAAAGCGCGCGAGATCCACTTCAAGCTGCTCGGCCTGCATACCAGACTGTTCGTCGAGGCGAACCCGATCCCGGTGAAATGGGCGGTGGCGCAGATGGGGTTGATCGGCATGGGCATTCGCCTTCCGCTCACGCCGCTTTCGCAACAGTTCCATGAAGGCGTGAGAGAGGCCATGCGCCAGGCTGAAATCACGCCGTCAGGCGGCCTGCGCGTCATCGAGGGCAAGGCCGGATGAACCGATACGGCCTTCGCGCCGGCCTCGCCGTGCTGACGGTGTCGCTGGCGGGATGCGGCGGCACGCTGCTTGAGCCCGATCGCGTCGAATACAAGGCGGCAGCAAAGCTTCCCTCGCTGGAAATCCCGCCGGACCTGACTTCGCCGAAGCGCGAGGAACGCTATCAGGTGCCGGACATCAGTCCGGCCGGGACCGCGACGTATTCCGGCTATAGCGCCGAGCGCACCGGCGCGCCCCGGAGCGCAACGACCCAACTCCTTCCCGATGTCGCCAAGGCGAAGCTGGAACGCTCGGGAAACGAGCGCTGGCTGGTCGTGTCCGAGCCGCCCGAGAAAGTCTGGCCGATAGTCAAGGAGTTCTGGCAGGAGAACGGATTCCTGATCAATATCGAGATTCCCGAAGCCGGCGTGATGGAAACCGACTGGGCCGAGAACCGCGCCAAGATCCCGCAGGACTTTATCCGCAACGCGCTCGGCAAGCTCTTCGAGGGCGCCTTCTCGACACCCGAGCGCGACAAATACAGGACGCGCCTCGAGCGCGGCCCGCAGCCCGGAAGCACCGAGATTTACATCAGCCACCGTGGCGTAGTCGAGGTCTATACCAGTCAGCGGCAGGACACCACCGTGTGGCAGCCGCGGCCCGCGGATCCAGGGCTCGAGGCGGAGTTTCTGCGCCGCCTGATGGTTCGGTTCGGCGTCGCGGACTCGAGTGCACGAGCGCAACTGGCCGCCCCGGAGCCGAAACCCGAACACGCCAGGATCGTCAATTCCCAGGACGGGGCCGGAACGCTGGAGCTGGCCGAGCCGTTCGATCGCGCTTGGCGGCGCGTCGGACTTGTGCTCGATCGCGTCGGCTTCACGGTCGAGGACCGCGACCGCTCCAAGGGGTTCTACTTTGTGCGCTACATCGATTCCGAGATCGATGCGAAGAAGGACGAAGGTTTTCTCTCCTCGCTGGCGTTCTGGAGACCGGGCAAGCCGGCTGCCAAGCCCGAGCAGTATCGGGTGCTGGTCAAGGACCGCAACGACTCCAGCGAAGTCCAGGTCCTGACCAAGGATGGCGCGGTGGACCGCTCCGATACGGCGCGCAAGATCCTGTCGCTTCTGCACGACCAGTTGAAGTAGCCGCGGATCTGCACGGGTTCAACCGGATCTTCCGCGGGCCGGCTTTCATTGATGCGCTTTGCTTCTATCGGTAGCGGCAGCGATGGCAACGGCCTCATCGTCGAGGCCGGGGCGACGCGCGTGATGCTCGACTGCGGCTTTGCGCTGCGCGAAACCGTGTCGCGCCTTGCGCGCATCGGCCTGGCGCCTTCCGGTCTTGCCGGGATTATCGTCACCCACGAGCATGGCGATCACGGCGCCGGGGTCTTTGCTCTGGCGCGCCGGTTCGGCATTCCGGTGTGGCTCACTCACGGAACGCTCGCTGCATTGCGCGAAACTGGCGGCGACGTTGAAGCGGGCGCCGGCGTCGAATTGATCGAGTCGCAGACGGCGTTCGCGGTCGGCGGGCTGCAGGTACGGCCGTTTACCGTTCCGCATGACGCCCGCGAGCCGGTCCAGTACGTGCTTTCCGACGGCGCATGTCGCCTCGGTGTTCTCACCGATACCGGCAGCTCGACCGCGCACATCGAAGCGAGCCTGTCGGGGTGCGATGCGCTGGTGCTCGAATGCAACCATGATCTCGACATGCTCATGAACGGCGGCTATCCGCCGGCGCTGAAAGCGCGCATTGCCGGGGGTTTCGGGCATCTCGACAACGGCGCATCGGCGGCAATTCTCGCCGCGCTCGATCGCCGCCGCCTGAAGCATGTGATCGCGGCGCACCTGTCGCAGAAAAACAACACGCCGGAACTGGCCCGCGCCGCGCTCTCGGCCGTGCTCGGCTGCGAGCCGGAATGGGTGTCGGTCGCGTCCCAGGAAGAGGGCTTCGGCTGGAGGGACTTGAAATAAGGCTTCAACGCAAAAACGCAAGGAGCGCGCAAAGCAAGCCGGATATTTTCTTTGCGCTCCCGGTGTTTCCTTTGCGTTTCAGCTTCTGGGCTTGCCCGTGCTCTGACAGGAAATAAAAAAGCCGGCCTTGCGGGCCGGCTTTTTCGTGCTGCAGACGCCGTTACTTCTTGGTGGCGTCCTTCGCTGCATCGGCTGGAGCAGGCGCCGGAGCCGCAGCAGGCGCGGCAGCGGGTGCCGGAGCGGCAGCAGGCGCCGGAGCCGCGGCAGGCGCGGCAACGGGTGCCGGAGCGGATTTTGGTTGTTCCTTTCCGCAACCGGCAAGCGCGAACGCTGCCAGCACGGCGACGAGGATTGAATGTTTCATTGTATGAGGCCTTCCCTGAACAGAGAGTGAGTTGAATAAAATAAAATGCGGCGCGGACCCCCGCCTCGCGCTGCGATTATAACAGGATTCCGCAGCGCGGAAAAAGGGGCATTAACGACAAGGCTATAGTCCCGTCGTGTTCGCCGACACCCCCGGCACGGAGGCCTCCCAGATCTCGCCGAAGCGTTGGTGCATCGGCTGGCATTCGTCGGGGTCATTGAGCACCAACACCCCGCGCGCCTGCGCCCTCACCGGCCGGCGCACGAGGTGGTCATTGTCGGCGAGCACGAAACAGTCCTGCACCTTGGCCGCGTCTCCCAGCGTCTGGTGGATGAACATGCCGGCCGAGTAGCTTCCCAGGAGCGTCAGCAGGCGCGGGCAGTGCTTGGTCACGTGCTCGGTGTCGTGGATCGCGATGTAGATGCAATGGGCGCGGTTCTCGCGCAGGAAACGGGCGAGCGCCTCGATGCGCTGCGGCAGGTTCATCCCCAGCCCGGAGAGGTCGGGATCGAATATGCGCAACTCCCGGCGCACCAGGCCCAGCAGCCGGTTGAAGCCGTCGAGGTATTCGCTTTTGGCCGTGAGCAGCATGCGCTGCGGCGACGCTTCGATGGGCGCATCACTCATGCCCGTCTCCGATACGAAGCCAGCCGAAAAGATACCAGCAATGCAGCAATCGGCAAAGCGGATGCGGCAGACGCGCGCGCGGCGGCAGCCGGCGTTCATCTGCCAGCTTCGAGAGCCAGGGGCGCAATGCCGCCGCAGCGCGATGGAGTTCGCCGTTGATGAAGAAATTCCGCCCCCGAAACAGCATTTGCGTGCGCAGATCGAGGCGCAGCCCCCGACCCTTGCAGCCCGAGGCAAACAGGGGCAGCGTCAAAGGCCGGCGCGGCCTGGAAAACACCACGTGAGGCTTGGGCTCGGACAGGTACCGGCCGAGAAATTGCGTGATGTCCTGCTCGCGCCAGCGGATCTTCGCCAGCAGCGCCGCAGCCTGCGTCACCATCCTGCCCGGGATCTCGGCTGCGTGGCGCTGCGACTTCAGCCCCGGGTCGGCATAGCGGCCGGCGAGCTCGATGCGTTCCTGCAGGAAGGCGAGAAACTCGCGCGCGAGCTCGTCATTCGACGGCGCCCGGAAGCCGATCGAGTAGGTGAAGCAGGGTTCGAGCGCGACCCCGTCATGCGCCCAGCCCGGCGGCAGATACAGCATGTCGCCCGGATCGAGCAGCCATTCCTCCTCCGGCCGGAAGTTGCGCAGGATCTTGAGCGGCGCCGCTGGATCCAGCTCACCATCCCCGGGCGCACTCACGCTCCAGCGGCGCCGGCCCGGACCTTGCAGCAGGAACACATCGTAGGAGTCGGCATGCGGACCGACGCCGCCGCCGGCGACCGCGTAGCTCAGCATGACGTCATCGAGCCGCGCATAGGGAATGAAGCTGAAGCGCCGCAGCAACGCGTCCGCGGCGGCCAGCTCGAGGTTCAGACCCTGCACCAAAAGTGTCCAGCCGTTCCCGGGCAGGTGCGCGAATTCGGTGCGCGCGAACGGTCCGCGCCGCAGGCGCCACCTGCCGGTGCGGCGCTGCACCAGCCGCGACTCCACGTCATCGCGCGCGGCGAGCGCAAACAATTCAGGCGCTTGCACCACGCCCTTAAAGTGGGGAATCGCGTTGCGGACGAGCAGCGGTTTCTTTTGCCAGAATTGTGACAGGAAATCTTTTACCGACAGTCCGCCAAGCAGTTGCAATCTCATCGCGGCGATTATAGTCTGTCGCTGCATCGAACCCGGCGAGGAACACTTGGCTTACGTAAACGACGCGTCGCTCAGAACCACCGAAGGCCCGCGCGATATGTTGCGGGCAGGACATCCGGCGCCGACCTTCTCGCTGCCCGATGCCGACATGGAGTCGGTGCACCTGGCGCAGTTCCGCGGCAAGAAGAACGTCGTGCTGTATTTCTATCCCAGGGACGGGACGCCCGGCTGCACCCTGCAGGCGACCGATTTCTCCGACCACGAGGACGATTTTGCGCGCCATGACTGCATCGTTCTCGGTGTGAGCCGCGACGACTGCCTGTGCCATGCCGAGTTCCGCGACCAGCACGGCGTCTCGATCCGGCTGCTCGCCGATCCCGAGGGCGCGGTCTGCCGGAAGTACGGCGTGATGCTGGAAAAACAGGCCAACGGCGAGAAGAAATCCTGCATCGTCCGCGCCACCTTCATCATCGACAAGCGCGGCACGCTGCGGCACGTGCTCTACGAGGTCACTCCCCGCGGGCACGCCGCCGAGGTGCTGAATCTCGTCAAGTCATTGCGTTAGCGTCTTTTGCAGGTTTCCAGGAATACCGTCGTTGCACTCCAGGTCGAGCTGTCGGACCTCTGGGGCAATCTGATCCAGCGCTCCGAGGAGCCGGTGCAATACCTGCATGGCGGCTATGGCAACATCTTTTCGCCCGTGGAGGCGGCTCTCGAAGGAAAAAGCGTCAACGACCGCGTCGAAGTGCGCCTCGAGCCCGAGGAGGCCTTCGGCGACTATGACGAGAATCTGCTGAGCGTCGAGCCGCGCAGCCGCTTTCCGCAGGAGATCGAAGTCGGCATGCGCTTCGAGGGCGACTCCGCCGGCGAGGATGACAATCCGATCTTCACGATCACCGACATTGCCGAAGGCAAAGTGGTGCTCGACGCCAATCATCCGCTCGCCGGCATGGCGCTGAAGTTTTCCTGCACCGTGGTCGGTGTTCGCGCCGCGACCGCGACCGAAATCCAGAACGGCACGACCGACGATCCGGAGTCGGTGATACTCCGCATCCTTCCCTAGTATCGTCATCCCCGCGAAAGCGGGGATCCAGCGTCGTTGCCCGAGAGTCACTGGATTCCCGCTTCCGCGGGAACGACAGCACAAGCGGCGGCAGGCATTTTCGCCTATCATTGAACGGCCCTTCTGCAGCGCGCAGAGAAGGCACGCAGTTCAAATTCGCCCGCCGCGCGCCGCCATCTGCGCGATCCAGTCGAAGGGGAGGAAAACATGTCCGGCATGTTGGGCATCGTCTCATACGGCCTGGGAACCCTCGTCGGCTTCGCCCTGGTCGCCGTGCTCGTGATCGTCTTCATCCAGGACATCACGCAGAAAAAGCACACCGTCCTGCGCAACTTTCCGGTGATCGGCCGGCTGCGCTACTTCTTCGAGAAGCAGGGCGAGTACTTCCGCCAGTACTTCTTCATGAACGACCGGGAGGAATTGCCCTTCAACCGCGCCACCCGCGGCTGGGTGTATCGCCTCGCCAAGGCCGAAGGCGGCGTGATCGGCTTCGGCTCGACCAACAACACCAACGAGCCCGGGTCGATCCTGTTCGTCAATCACCCGTATCCCGTGCTCGAGGAGGACCGGCTGCCGACGCCGCCGCTCGCGATCGGCGAGGGTTTCTGCAAGGAGCCGTTTCTCGCGCGCTCGGTGGTCAACATCAGCGGCATGAGCTTCGGCGCCATTTCCGAGCCGGCGGTGCGCTCGCTGTCGCGCGGCGCGGCGCTTGCGGGCTGCTGGATGGACACCGGCGAGGGCGGGCTGTCGCCGTTCCACCTCGAAGGCAACTGCGACATCATCATGCAGATCGGCACCGCCAATTACGGCGTGCGCGACGGGCGCGGCGGTTTCTCTCCCGAACGGGCGCGGGAGATCGCGGGCAGGCCGCAGGTGAAGGCATTCGAGATCAAGCTCTCGCAGGGCGCGAAGCCCGGCAAGGGCGGCGTGCTTCCCGCCGCCAAGGTGACCGAGCAGATCGCGTCGATCCGCGGCATTCCGGCGCACCAGGATTCGATCAGCCCCAACCGTCATCGCGACATCGCCAATGTCGACGATCTGCTCGACAAGATCGCGTTCGTCCGCGATCTCACCGGCAAGCCGGTGGGAGTGAAGACGGCGATAGGCGGCTGGCAATTCATCAACGAGCTCTGCGACGCGGTCAACCGCAGGGGACTGGAATACGCGCCCGATTTTCTCGCCATCGACGGCGGCGAGGGCGGGTCGGGTGCGGCGCCGCAGGCATTGATGGATCACATGGCGCTGCCGATCGCGGAAGCGCTGCCGCGCGTCATCGATGCGCTCATCGAAACCGGGCTGAGGGACCGCGTCCGCGTCATCGCCGCGGGCAGGCTGGTCACGTCCGCGAAAGCGGCGTGGGCGCTGTGCGTCGGCGCGGACTTCGTCAACACCGCGCGCGGATTCATGTTTTCGCTCGGCTGCATCCAGGCGCTGCGCTGCCACCAGAACACCTGCCCGACCGGCGTGACGACGCACAATCACCGCCTGCAGCGCGGCCTCGTGATCGCGGAGAAATCCCAGCGCGTGGCCCAATACGCGATCGGCATGAACAAGGAGGTCGACATGATCGCGCACTCCTGCGGCTGCCGCCACGCGCGCGAGCTGCGGCGCGAGCATGTGCGCATCGTGCAGACCGCCGGCCATAGCGTCGCGCTCAACATCATGTATCCCTATCCGGAGCCGAACGCCAGGCGCAAGGCGGCGTACAGCTAGCGGGATCGGTTCAACAGCGCTCGCGCGCCGTCGATGACTTCGCTGGCAGTGATGCCGACGGGGCCGGTGCCGGCGGCGACGAGTTCGTCTGCCGCCGCGCCGTGCAGGAATACGCCGGCGAGCAGCGCCGTGAGCGGCTCCGCTCCCTGCGCGAGCAGGGCGGCGACGATGCCGGTGAGCGCGTCGCCCATGCCGGCGGAAGCCATGCCGGGATTGCCGCTCGGGTTGATCCACCATTGTCCGTTCGGCGCGGCGATGACGCTGCCGTTGCCTTTCAGCACCACGAAGCTCCGAGTGCGCTGCGCGAGCCGCCGCGCCGAAGTGACGCGGTCGGCCTGCACCGCGCGCGTGTCCTCGCCGAGCAGCCGCGCGGCTTCCGCGGGATGCGGCGTCAGGAGGGTGGCCGCGGCGCGTTTGCCGACGGCAGCGAGCAGCGGCCGGCTGGCCGCGATCAGGTTGAGCGCATCGGCGTCGAGCAGCAGCGGCACGGGCGCTTTCAGCGCCGCGCGCAGGAGGCTCGCCGCGGCCTTGCTCTTTCCCATTCCCGGTCCGGCGACGACGACGTTGAGCAGTCCTTTTTCGAGCAGCTCTCCCGGCTTGCGCAGCATCAGCTCGGGCTGCGAATAATCGAGGTACGGCGGCCGCGGGGTGAGCAGCCCCAGGTAGATGCGTCCGGCGCCGCACTTGAGCGCGGCGCGGCCTGCGATCACCGCCGCACCGACCATGCCTGCGGCGCCGCCGAGAATGCCGACGCTGCCGGCCATGCCCTTGTGGAAATTTCTGCGCCGAGGCGCCAGCACCCGCGCCAGAATGCCTTCCCCGAGGAGCTGGCCGTCGGCGGCGAGCAGCTTGGCCGGATCGAGACCGAGCGTGTCGAGCCGGATTTCGCCGCAGTGATCCGGACCGTCCAGGGTCAGCAGCCCCGGCTTGTGCGCGATGAAGGTGAGGGTGTGGCGCGCGCGCACCGCTTTGCCCATGACCGCGCCGGTGTCGGCGTTGATGCCGCTGGGAATGTCGAGCGCGAGGATCGGCGCGCCGAGCGCGTTGAGTCGCTCCACCAGCGCCGCGTGCGCGCCGGCAAGCGGCCGCGTCAGGCCGATGCCGAACAGGCCGTCGACGGCAAGATCGAAGTGCGCGTCCCTGGGAATGTCGTTCAGCAGCGCGCCGCCCGCGGCTTCCCACTTGCCGAGCGCGGCTTGCGCATCCTGCGACAATTTGCCGCGCTCGCCGGCAAAGACGACGCTGACGCGAAAAAACCAGCGCTTGAGGTGCGCAGCGACTTCGAACGCGTCGCCGCCGTTGTTGCCCGGCCCGGCAACGACGAGAATGTGCTTCGCCGTGTCGCCGCACAGGCTGCGCGCGTACTCGGCGGCGGCGACACCGGCACGCTCCATGAGCGTGCCGGTCGTAAACTCGGCGGCACGCTCCATGCGCGGTGCGTCGTGGGCGTGCGCCGCCTTCTCCTCGATCCGGCGGATCGCCGCTGTCGCGTAAATGGGGGTCGTCATGGGATGTCGGTCGATCCGCTGCCTTCCATGATAGCGCGAGCGGGGCGGGGAAATCAGCCGAGCCTGAACATCTTGCCCGGCAGGTAGGTGACGATGGCGGGGAACTCCCAGACGAGCACGACCGCCAGCACCATCAGGATGAAGAAGGGCAGCGAGGCGCGCGCCACGTAGAACATGTTGCGGCCGGTGAGCCCCTGCAGCACGAACAGGTTGAAGCCCACCGGGGGCGTGATCTGCGCCATTTCGACCACCAGCACGACAAAGATGCCGAACCAGAGCAGGTCGATGCCGGCCGCCTTCACCGAGGGCAGGATCACCGACGAGGTCAGCACCACCATCGAGATGCCGTCGATGAAGCAGCCGAGGATGATGTACAGCACGGTCAGCACGGCGATCAACTGCCAGGCGGAGAAGCCCTGCCTGCCGATCCATTCGGCCATCGTTAGCGGCACGCCGGTGAAGCCCATGGCGACGGTGAGAAAGGCCGCGCCGGTGAGAATGAAGGCGATCATGCAGGAAGTCCGGGTGGCGCCCATCACGCTCGCGCCGAACGTCCTCCGGTTGAGCGAGCCGGACACCGCAGCGAGCGCGAGCGATCCGGCGACGCCGATGACCGCGGCCTCGGTCGGCGTGGCGACGCCGGTGTAGATCGAGCCGATCACGGCGCCGATGAGCAGCACGGCGGGAATGAGGTAGCGTGCCGCATGCACTTTCTCACCGAGCGAGGTGGTGCTCTCGCGCGGCGGCGTCCTTTTCGGGTTGAGCAGCGCCCAGGCGAGGATGTAGCCGGAGAACATCAGCATCAGCATGATCCCGGGCAGCACGCCGGCGACGAACAGGCGCGCGATCGACACGTCCGCCGCGACGCCGTAGACGATCATGATGATCGAAGGCGGAATCAGCAGCCCGAGCGTGCCGGCGCCGGCGAGCGAGCCGACCGCCATGGGCTCGTCGTAGCCGCGCTTGAGCAGCTCCGGGATGGTGATGCGGCCGATGGTCGCCGCGGTGGCGGCGGAGGAGCCGGAAATCGCGGCGAAGATGCCGCAGCCGACGACGTTGCAATGCATCAGCCGGCCCGGCAGCGGCGCCATCCAGGGCGCAAGGCCGCGGAACATGTCCTCCGAGATGCGCGTGCGGAACAGGATCTCGCCCATCCAGATGAACAGCGGCAGCGCGGTGAGCGCCCAACTGGTGCTCGATCCCCACACCGTGGTCGCCATCAGGCTGCCCGCGGGCGAGTGGGTGAACAGCACCATCGCCACCCAGCCTGTGCCGAGCAGCGTGAGCGCGATCCAGACGCCGGCGACCAGCAGCGCGGCGAGCGCTGCAACCAGCACCAGGGAGATGATCCAGATCTCCACGGTTAACGCTCGAAACCCGGCATGGCGTGGGTAGCGCGGGCCTGCGCGGCGTCGTAGGAGGTCTGCCGGCCGCGCAGCGCCGCGACGAGGTCATCGGTCACCGCGACGAACAGGACCGCAAGGCCGAGCGCCATGCCCGACTGCGGAATCCACAACGGCACCGCGACCAGGCCTTGCGATACGTCGTTCAGCCGGTACGAAGTGATCGTCATGTCGCCGGCGTACCAGGTGAAGTAGCCGACCAGGAACACAGCCGCAACCAGGCAGATCAGTTCGAGCGCGCGCCGGGCGGCGCCGCGCGTGTGGTGCAGCAGCAGCGTCATGCGGATGTGCTCGTTGTCGCGGAAGGTGAAGGCGAGACCGAGGAAGGAACTCGCCGCGAGGCTGAAGCCGGCGAAGTCGTCGAACGAGCGCGCGGCGAAGCCGAGCTCGCGGCCGATCACCTGCGCCGCCGAGAGGACAGCAATTGCCACCAAAAAAAATCCGGCCAGGAAGCCGGATCCTTTGTACAGCAGGTCGAGGGCCCCGCGCATGGAAGACGGGGCTATCTGGCCTGGAACGCCTTGAGGATCGCCTCGCCCTCGGGGCCGGCCTTCTTCGCCCACTCGCCGGACATCTGCCTGCCGATGGTTTCGAATTCCGCGGTGAGCTTCGCCGAAGGCTTCATGATCTTGATGCCGTGCGAGGCCATGGTTTTCACGTAGCCCTCGTTCTCGGCTTCGCTTGTCTTCCAGCCGCGCGCCTCGGCCGCCCTGGCGGCGTCGAGCACGGCCTTCTGCTCGGCGGCGCCGAGCTTGCCCCACGCGTCCTTGTTTACGATCACCATGTTTTGCGGCAGGAACGCCTGGGTGTCGTAGTAGTGGGACAGGTAGTCCCACGCCTGGGTGTCCACGCCGGTGGCGCCGGAGGTGATCATCGAGTCGACCAGGCCGGTCTTGAACGCCTGCGGAATATCGGGCACCTGCACCGTGGTCGGGATCGCTCCCGTCAGCTCGGCCAGCCGCGAGGTGGTCGGGCTGTAGGTGCGGAACTTGGCGCCCTTGAGGTCGGCGATCGAGTTGATTTCCTTTTTCGCATAGACGCCCTGCGGCGGCCAGGGCACGGAGTAGAGCAGCCGGATGCCCTGCGCGTCGAGATACTTCTCGAGGTACGGCCGCGCGATGCGCCACAGCTTGGCTTCCTTGGCGTAGCTGTTGGCGAGGAAAGGATTGGAGTCGAAGGCAAACAGCGGCGACTCGTTGGCGAGCACCGAGATCAGCACTTCGCCGGCCGGCACCTGCCCGGTCTGCACGGCGCGCTTGATCTCCGGGTGCTTGATCAGGGAACCGTTCGAGTGGATGTTGATCGCGAGCTTGCCGCCGGTCGCCTTGGCGACGTCGTCGGCGAACTGGCGCGCGTTCTTGGTGTGGAAGTTGCCGTCGGGGTAAGGCGTGGGCATGTCCCACTTGGTTTGCGCCATAGCCAGCGAACTGACCAGCGAACCGGCCAGCGCCAGCGCGGCCGCTGTGAGCGTCCTGGTAGCCATGATGTTCTCCTCCGCAGGTTGAATGACGAAGTTTGTCAGACCCGCGGTCTGCGCGTCAACCGGTGATCAGTCCGGCGACATGATCGCCGATTGCGAGCGCTGCGGTCAGGCCGGGAGATTCGATGCCGAACAGGTTGACGAGACCGGGAACGCCGTGGTCGCGCGGACCCTGGATGAGAAAATCCCGCGCCGGCTCGTCAGGCGCGTGGATCTTGGGCCGGATGCCGCAATAGGCGGGCTGCAGCGCGCTCTCCTTCAGCGCGGGCCAGTAGCTGCGGATGGCGCGATAGAAGCGCTCGCCGCGGCGCGGATCGACTGCGTAGTCGATGCGTTCGATCCATTCGACGTCGGGACCGAAGCGCGCCTGGCCGGCGAGATCGAGCGTGAGATGCACGCCCAGGCCGGCGGCCTCGGGCACCGGATAGATCAGGCGGGAAAACGGCGATTTACCGGAGAGCGAAAAATAATTGCCCTTGCAGTAGTAAGTGGGCGGCACCCTGTCCGGCGGAATGCCTTCGATGCTGCGCGCCACCGCCTGAGCGAACAGCCCGGCGCTGTTGACGACGCTGCGCGCTAGCAGCCGCACCGGCTCAGCACCGCCCACGCGCAGCTCGATACCGTCGGCGCGCACCGTTCCGCCTTCGACCGGACTGCGCAGCGCGATCGCCGCGCCGTGGTCCTCGGCCTCGCCGCGCAGCGCCAGCATGAAGCCGTGGCTGTCGATGATGCCGGTCGAGGGCGATTCGAGGGCGGCGACGCACTCGAGTGCCGGTTCGCGCGCCTTCGCCGCGGCAGCCGTGAGCAGGCGCAGGTCGGCGACGCCGTTCGCCTCGGCTTGGGCGCGGATTTTCTCCAGCGCCGGAATCTGCTCCGGGGCGGCGGCGACGATCAGCTTGCCGCTGCGCCGGTGCGGCACGCCGTGTTCGGCGAGGTAGGGGTACAGGGCGAGTCTCCCCTGCACGCACAATCGCGCCTTGAGCGAGCCGGGCGGGTAATAGATGCCGGCGTGGATGACCTCGCTGTTGCGCGAGCTGGTGCCGGTGCCGATGGCGCTCTCGGCCTCGAGCACGATCACTTCGCGCCCGGCGAGCGCGAGCGCGCGCGCCACCGACAATCCAACGACGCCGGCGCCGATGACGACGCAGTCAACCGATTCCATTCGACGCTGTCCGCGAAACGGGCATGCTATGATTATTGAGGATTACCAAAGTGCGTGACACGGCAAATTTCGGGCCGTCATTCCCGCGAACGCGGGAATCCAGTGTCTTGGTACTCTGAAAGACTCTGGATTCCGGCTCGCGCTACGCGCGTCCGGAATGACGAGGCAATGCCGAAACTGTCATCGAGTTAGGTAAACCTCAATAATTCGCGCCTCATGGTATCAAACGCTACTCGTTCGAGCAGCTTTTCCCGCAATCCCGAATGACCCGAAGATGACAAGCGGTCGCTGGCAATTCTGGATCGACCGCGGCGGCACTTTCACCGATGTCGTCGCGCGCCGCCCGGACGGCAGCCTCGTCACCCACAAGCTGCTCTCGGACAACCCCGGGCGCTACCGCGACGCCGCGGTAACCGGGATACGCACGCTCCTCGGCGTGGCGCCGGACGCACCCATCCCCGTCGCGAGCATCGAGGCGGTGAAGATGGGCACCACCGTCGCCACCAATGCGCTGCTCGAGAGGAAGGGCGAGCGCACGGTGCTGTTCATCACGCGCGGCTTCCGCGACGCGCTGCGCATCGCCTACCAGAACCGGCCGCGGCTGTTCGATCGCCACATCGTGCTGCCGGAGTTGCTGTATTCGAAGGTCGTCGAGGTGGAGGAGCGCGTCGGCGCGCACGGCGAGGTGCTCCTTCCTCTCGATGCCGAGACAACCCGCCGCGACCTCGATGCGGCGTACCGCGAGGGCTACCGCTCGGTCGCGATCGTGTTCATGCACGGCTACCGCCATCAGCGGCACGAGCAGCAGGCCGCCGGGCTCGCGCGCGCGATCGGCTACAGCCAGGTGTCGGTGTCGCACGAGGTGAGCCCGCTGATGAAGCTGGTGTCGCGCGGCGACACCACGGTGGTGGACGCCTATCTCTCGCCGATCCTGCGGCGCTACGTCGATCAGGTCGCCGGCGAACTGCAAGGCGTGCGCCTTTTCTGCATGCAGTCGAACGGCGGTCTCACCGATGCGCGCCGCTTCGCCGGCAAGGACAGCATTCTCTCCGGGCCTGCCGGCGGCATCGTCGGCGCGGTGCGCGCGTCGCTTGCCGCCGGGTTCGAGAAAATCATCGGCTTCGACATGGGCGGCACCTCGACCGATGTGTCGCACTACGCCGGCGAGTTCGAGCGCGCTTTCGAGACGCAGGTGGCCGGGGTGCGCATGCGCGCGCCGATGATGAGCATCCATACCGTCGCCGCCGGCGGCGGCTCGACCCTGCACTTCGACGGCTCGCGCTATCGCGTCGGCCCCGATTCCGCCGGCGCCAACCCCGGGCCGGCGAGCTACCGCAGGGACGGGCCGCTCACGGTCACCGACTGCAACGTGATGCTCGGCAAGATCCAGCCGAAGTTCTTTCCCGCCGTATTCGGTTCCGGGAGCGATGCGCCGCTCGATGATGCCGCGGTGCGCACGAAATTCGCCGCGCTGACCGACGAGATCCGCCGCGCCACCGGCGACACGCGCACCCCGGAGCGGGTGGCCGAAGGCTTCATCGACATCGCGGTCGGCAACATGGCCGAAGCCATCAAGAAAATCTCGGTGCAGCGCGGCCACGACGTCACCGAGTACACGCTGTGCTGCTTCGGCGGCGCCGCGGGCCAGCACGCCTGCCTCGTCGCCGACGCGCTCGGCATGACGCGCGCGTTCATCCATCCGCTGGCCGGCGTGCTGTCGGCGTACGGCATGGGGCTTGCCGACACCACGGCGATGCGCGAGCAGGCGGTGGAGGTGAAGCTCGATGCACGGAGCTTCGGCGTTCTCGAAGACGCGCTGGAGAAACTCGCGCTGACGGCGCGCGCGGAGCTGGTTTCTCAGGGCGTCGCAGCCGATCGTGTCCGCATCGTCAGGCGCGTGCATCTGCGCTACGACGGCACCGATTCCGCGCTGAGCGTCGGCTTCTCCGGCATTGCGGATATGGCGGCGCAGTTCGAGGCGGCATATCGCAAGCGCTACAGCTTCCTCATGCCCGATCGCGGTCTGATCGCCGAATCGGTGTCGGTCGAGGCGATCGGCGCGGCGGATGCGCCCATCGAGACCGTCGCGACTGCGCCGCGGGCCGGGGGCAGACCCCGGCCCGCGGAATGGGCC
>JBARMB010000089.1:0-24883 GCA_049802235.1 Burkholderiales bacterium
GCCGAAGCTGCTGCTCGCCGACGAGCCCACGGGCAACCTCGACGCCGCCACCGGCGCCGGCGTCATCGATCTCATGTTCGAGCTGAACGCCGAGCGCGGCACGACCCTCGTGCTGGTCACGCACGACGAGGCGATCGCCAGCCGCTGCGCGCGCGTGGTGCGCCTCGCCGCCGGGCGCATCCAATGAGCATTGCAAGCCGTTTTTTTAACCGCGCTGAAGGGATGCGCCCGTGACATCCCTGTCGCTCTCCTGGCGCATGCTGATGCGCGACTGGCGCGCGGGCGAGCTGCGGGTGCTGGCGCTGGCGCTCGTCGTTGCCGTGGGCAGCGTCACCAGCGTGGCGTTTTTCGCCGATCGCGTGCAGCAGGCGCTCACGCACGAGGCCTATCGCCTGCTCGGCGCCGACGTGCTGCTGATCGCCGATCATCCGTGGAATCCGGCTGTCCGCGACGCCATCGCGGCAAACGGCCTGCGCCCGGCCGAGAGCGTGAACTTCGTCAGCATGGCAAGGGCGGGCGGCGAGGCGCTGCTCGCTTCGGTCAAGGCGGTGACGCCCGGTTATCCGCTGCGGGGAAAGTTGCGGGTGGCGGCGCAGCTCAACGCGCCGGACGCCGAAACCGCGACGATTCCGCCGCGCGGGACGGTGTGGCTCGACGAGCGTCTCACGGCGGCGCTCGGTGTCCGGGCCGGCGACACGGTGGAACTCGGCGAGGCGCGCTTCACGGTGGGCGCGGTGCTGACGTTCGAGCCCGATCGCGGCGTGTCCTTCGTCAACATCGCGCCGCGCCTGCTGATGCATCTCGACGACCTGGCCGCGACCGGACTCATGCAGGCCGGCAGCCGCGCCACTTACCAGCTGTTCGGTGCCGGCGAGCGCGATCGGGTGGCGCAGTTCGAGCAGTGGGTCAAGCCGCGGCTGGGCCGCGGCGAGCGCATGGAAAGCCTCGAAAACGCGCGGCCCGAAATCCGCGCCGGGCTCGATCGCGCGCGGCAGTTCCTCGGCCTGACCGCGATGCTCGCGGTGATTCTGTCGGCGGTGGCGATCGCCCTGGGCACGCGGCGCTACACCCGGCGGCATCTCGACGGCTACGCCGTGATGCGCTGTCTCGGCTCGGGCCAGCGGCAGTTGTTCGCGCTGTTCGCCGGTGAGTTCCTGTTGCTCGCTCTTGTCGCCTCGCTCGCCGGCTGCCTGCTCGGGTTTCTGGTCCAGGGATTGATCTCGCTGTGGCTGGCGAATCTAGTGTCGGCGGCGGCGCTGCCGCAACCCGGGCCCTGGCCGGCGCTGCAGGGGATCGCCGTCGGATTCACGCTTCTGCTCGGTTTCGCGCTGCCGCCGCTGCTGCAGCTGAAAAACGTTCCGGCGCTGCGCGTTCTGCGTCGCGACGTCGGCCCGCCGCAGCAAAGCGCGCTCGCCGTGTACGCACTCGGTCTGGCGGCGGTGTTCGCGCTGCTGTGGTGGCAGGCGGACGACCTGAAAATGGGAAGCTACGTGTTCGGCGGCTTCGCTGCGGCCTTCGGGCTGTTCGCCGCCGTCAGTTATGGCGCCCTGCATGCCGTCGGCCGGCTCGGACGCGCGGGCAGCGTGTCCTGGCGCTACGGTTTCGCCAATCTGGTTCGGCGTCCCGGCGCCAACACCGTGCAGATCGTCGCGCTTGCCCTGGGGCTCACCGCGATACTGCTGCTGACCTTCATCCGCGCCGACCTGATCGAATCGTGGCGCGCCCGGTTGCCGCCGGATGCGCCCGACCGGTTCCTCGTCGGCATCCAGCCCGAACAAGTCGCGCCGCTCGCCGGATTTCTCCAGCGCAACGGCGTGCCCTCGCTGCGGAGCTTTCCCATCGTGCGGGCGCGCCTGGTCAGCATCAACGGCCGCGAGGTAGGCGCCGCGGACTATAGTGACGAGCGCGCCCGGCGCCAGGTCGAGCGCGAATTCAACCTCACCTGGCTTTCGCAGCTGCCGGCGGACAACCAGGTGAGCGCTGGCGCATGGTTTTCGGACGCGGACTTCGCCAACGGCGCGATCTCGGTCGAGTACTGGATTGCCGAGCGCCTCGGCATCCGGCTCGGCGACCGGCTCGAGTTCCTGTCCGCGGGACAAACTTTCGCCGCGCCCGTGACCAGCATCCGCAAGCTCGAGTGGGATTCGATGCGGCCGAATTTCTTTTTCGTCGCCACGCCGCGGCTGCTCGAGCACTTTCCCGCCAGCTACATGGCGAGCTTCCGCGCCCCGGGCGGCGACGCACAGCTCACGCTGCGGCTGTCGCAGGCATTTCCGAACGTGACCGTGATCGACGTCGGCGTCATCCTGCGCCAAGTGCAGGAGATGATGGACCAGCTCATCCGCGCGGTGGAATTCGTATTCCTGTTCGCGCTGGTGGCAGGGTTGCTGGTGCTGTACGCGGCGCTGCTGGCGACGCGCGATGAGCGCGTGCAGGAGGCGGCGGTGATGCGGGTGCTGGGAGCGAGCCGTCGCCAGGTGCTCGCGGCGCAGCGCGCCGAATTCGCCGCGCTGGGCCTGATCGCCGGGCTGCTCGCGTCTTTCGGCGCCGCGGTGATCGGCTATGTGCTGGCGACGCGCGTGTTCCAGCTCGAGTATCACGCGAGCGGCTGGGTCTGGCTCGTCGGGCCTGTGCTGGGATTGATCTGCGTCGCGCTCAACGCCTGGGCCGGCGCGCGCGCCGCGCTCAACCAACCGCCGATCGCAGCGCTGCGCGAAGCCGCATGAACGCACCGCAGGCTCCTTACGAGCAGCTCGGCGGCGACGAGAAAGTCCGCGAGCTGGTCGGGCGCTTCTACGATCTCATGGACAGCGTGCCGGAGTTCGCGGGCATCCGCAAACTGCACCAGCCGGTCCTTTCCCAGGCGCGCGAGAAGCTCTATCTGTATCTCTCGGGTTGGCTCGGCGGCCCGCAATTGTATACAGAGAAGTTCGGCCACCCGATGCTCCGCGCCCGGCATCTGCCGTTTGCGATCGGCACGCCCGAGCGCGACCAGTGGATGGCGTGCATGAGCAGGGCGATGCAGGAGTCCGGGATCGACGACGATCTGCGGCAGGGGCTATACAATGCTTTTTTCAAGACCGCCGACTGGATGCGCAACCGGAAAGATTGATGGCCGAGACGCTGCTTATTGTCATCGCACTGCTCGCAATCGCGATGGTCGCGTTGCAGCTCTGGCTGCTGGCGCGCAGCCGCTCAGGAGCGTCCCAGGACCTGGAGCGGCTTTCCCGCGAATTGCGCGACGAGATCGCCGCCGGGCGCAGGGAGGCGCGCGAATCCGCCCAGTCCCAGCGCACCGAACTCTCGGGCGGGCTGAATCAGTTCAGCCAGACGCTGCTCGCCCAGATGACCGGTATCGCGAGCATCCAGAACAACCAGATCGACTCCTTTGCGCAGCAGCTCGCCAAGCTGGTGGAGTCTAACGAGCTGCGCCTGAAGGAAGTACGCAACACGCTCGAATCCAAGCTCAAGGAACTGCAGACCGAGAACTCGGCCAAGCTCGAGGAGATGCGCAAGACGGTCGACGAGAAACTCCACGCGACGCTGGAGAAGCGCCTCGGCGAATCGTTCAAGCAGGTGAGCGACCAACTCGAGCAGGTGCACAAGGGCCTGGGCGAGATGCAGACGCTCGCCGCGGGCGTGGGTGATCTAAAGCGTGTGTTGACGAACGTGAAAACGCGCGGCACCTGGGGCGAGGTGCAACTCGGTGCGCTGCTGGAACAGACTCTTACCGCCGAGCAATACGCCGTCAACGTCGCCACGCTGCCGGGTTCCGCCGAGCGCGTGGAATTCGCCATCAAGCTCCCCGGGCGCAGCGGCGCCCAGCCGGTGTGGCTGCCGATCGATTCCAAGTTCCCCATCGAGGATTACGATCGCCTGCTTGCAGCGCAGGAACGCGCCGACCCGGTGGGGGTGGAAGAGGCCGGCAGAGCGCTGGAGAACCGGCTCAAACTCGAAGCAAGGACCATCCACGAAAAATACATCGGCCCGCCGCACACGACCGATTTCGCCCTGCTGTTCCTGCCGACCGAGGGCTTGTACGCCGAGGCTTTGCGTCGTCCCGGCCTCGCCGATTTTCTGCAGCGGGAGCACCGCGTAACGATCACCGGTCCCAACAACCTCGCGGCTTTGCTGAACGCGCTGCAGATGGGCTTCCGCACGCTCGCAATCGAGCAGCGCTCGAGTGAGGTGTGGGAATTGCTCTCTGCGGTAAAAACCGAGTTCGGCAAATTCGGCGACGTATTGGCGAAGACCAAGGACCAGCTCGAGACCGTGACCAGGTCCATAGGCCAGGCCGAGGTCCGCACTCGCCAGATGGCGAAAAAACTGAAGGACGTCGAGGCGCTTCCCGCGCCGAAAGCCGCGAAGCTGCTCGGCGAGCCGGAGGAACCGGAAGAGGACGACGCGGCGGCATAGCGGTCCGATCGGCGGTCCGCCTACGCCTTGCCGAACTGGAAGGTGTTCCGCGTCCGCTTGGCCGCGTACATTGCCGCGTCCGCCGCCCGGACGAGAGCGACCGGGTCCTCGGCGTCGCCGGGAAAGATCGCGATGCCGATGCTTGCGCCGAGGCGGACCTCCTGTTTCCGCCTGCTCGAGTAAGAGCTCGAAGGAAGCGCGTCGATGATTTTCCCGGCGACCGTTCCGGCATCCAGGCGGTCCGCGATCCTGGGCAGGACCACGGTGAATTCGTCGCCCCCGATGCGAGCGACGGTATCGGATTCGCGCACCCGCTGCTGGATCCTTTCGACAACGATTTTCAGGACCTCGTCGCCGGCGTCGTGCCCCACGGCATCGTTTATGAGCTTGAACCTGTCGAGATCGAGGTGGAGCAGTGGCGAGAAGTCGTTTGTGCCCGGCGCTGATCGCCGAGTTACGGGTGGAATGCTCGCGCCGACGCTTGTTCGCCGGCTCGCAGGTTGAGGTGTTCAAACGCCGACAGGCTTTTCCAGGCGTGGAGTTCCCAATGCCCGAAAACGTGACGTAAGTCTCGCCGCCAGCCTTCCGGAAGGCGGTTTCGATCCGTTTTGCTCCTGGCATTACTTTTGCTCATATACCGGCAGGCCCGCTCGATGAGCGGATCCAGGAAACTGGGCCTTAACTGACGGAGGAAATGAATCATGTATAAATTGAGTGTTCTGGCAGGTTGCGCGCTGTTGGCCGTTTCCGCCTATGCGGCCGATCCCCGGATGAAAACGTCGAACACGGCCGACCCGGCCGTTGCCATGAAGCAGGTGCGGAAAGCGCCGGCGCGCATTGCCGCGGCGACGCCGTCGAAGCCCGACCAGGGCGATTCCCGCTCGAACGACTACCGCGTGGAACGGGAAAGCTGCTGCGGCCCGCAGTAATCGTGACCGCAGAGAGCCGCGAGAACGCACCTCGTTCTCCCTCGGCTCGGCGAGCCCAACAAGGAGATTTGCCATGTCAGCCAAGAAAATCCTGATTGTCGACGACTCGGCCACAGACCGCCAGTTCTTCCTGGAGGCATTGACCCGTCACGGCTATGAATGCATCACCGCAAACGACGGCGCCGAGGGTATCGACAGGGCGAAAATCGACCAGCCGGACCTGATCCTGATGGATGTCGTCATGCCCGGCATAGACGGCTACAAGGCGACGCGAACTATCGCCCACGACGACGCGACGAAGCACATTCCCGTGATAATTTGCACCAGCAGGAGCCAGGAAACCGACCGGCTCTGGGGCATGCGCCAGGGGGCCAAGGACTTCCTGGTCAAGCCGATCAACGCGAAAGAACTGGTCGCTAAGGTCGCCGCCGCGTCCTGAATCAACACGCCGGGCAAGCGGCCTGACTTTACCGCTGTGGCCTTGAACTCCTCACTATAGCAGTTCGTTTTCCCCGGACCGACTTCAACACCCCCAAGCTCGTTAGCTTGGGGGTGTCAATTTTATCGGCGGAAGATTGCCGACCAGACGATTTTCAGGTTACGCATCTTCCAATGAGTCAAGGTAAACTCCGGCTTGACCCGGCATGTTGCTCGGTATATTGCTATACGTTGCGTTATTGCCATTAGCGGAATTTTGATTCAGTCATGCCGGATACAAGACGACGCAAGACCCATCGGCGCATCACCGTGCGCAATTCCAATATTCACGGCAAGGGGGTTTTCGCCACCACGTTCATACCCCGGGGCACGCGCATCATCGAATACAAAGGCACGCGCATCAGCGAGGACGCGGCCGATGAGAAGTACGGCGGCAACGAAAGCCCCCACACGTTTCTGTTCCTGCTCGACAACCGGATGGTGATCGACGCCAGCCATGACGGCAATTCGGCGCGCTGGATCAATCATAGCTGCGCCGCGAATTGCGAGACGAACGAGGAAAATGGGCGCATGTTCATCGACGCGATTTGCGACATCCAGCCCCGCGAAGAGTTGACCTATGACTACAACCTGATCGTCGAGGAACGCCATACTCCGGCGCTGAAACGGTTCTATGCCTGCGGCTGCGGCACCGGCAAATGCCGGGACACGATGCTCGGGGCGAAGCGCTGACGTGAGCACGGGTACTACGCAGGAGCGATGAATCCCCCCGCCCCGCTGTCGCGGGGCCACCTCCTTCGACAAGGGGATTAAACCAGACCGTCCATCGGCATTACGTCGACGTAATCGCCGGCCTTGACGCTGCCCTGGTCGTGGCCGAGCACTACGAAGCAGTTGGCTTCCGACATCGAGCGCAGGATTCCCGAGCCTTGCGCGCCGGTAAGGCGCACGCCCCACTCGCCGTTCGTCAGCTGCAGGATGCCGCGCTGGTACTCGGTACGGCCCGGCTTTTTCCGTATCGGCGATTCCGATTTTGCGCGTAGCAGCGGTAGATCGCAGTCGCTGCGGCCCATCATGGTGAGCAGCGCGCCGCGCACGAAGTGGTAGAAGGTCACCATGACCGCGACCGGATTGCCGGGCAGGCCGAAGAGATAGGCCGATCTTCCGTCGATTTCGATTCTGCCAAACGCCATCGGCCGACCCGGGCGCATGGCGATTTTCCAGAAAACGACTTCGCCGAGCTTGGCCATCATCTGCTTGGTGAAATCTGCTTCGCCCACCGACACGCCGCCCGAGGTGACCACCGCGTCGGCGCTGGCGGCGGCCTGACGAAACGCTGCTTCGAGCTTCGCCGGATCGTCACGCACCACGCCCATGTCGATCACCTCGCAGCCGAGGCGCGTGAGCATGCCCCAGAGCGTGTAGCGGTTGGAGTCGTAGACTTCGCCGGGCTTCAGTTTCTGTCCGACCGAGACGAGTTCGTCGCCGGTGGAGAAGAACGCCACTTTCAGCTTGCGCCGCACGCTGACTTCGCCGATGCCGAGCGATGCGATCAATCCGAGTTCGGAGGGACGCAGCAGCGTTCGCGCGTGCAGTGCCGGCTGACCTTGCTGGAGATCTTCGCCGGCGAGCCTGCGATTCTGTCCCGGTTCCAGGCCGGGCGGAATGCTGATGCGGTTTCCCGTCGCCGTCACCAGTTCCTGGATCACGACCGTATCGGTGCCTGTGGGCATCACCGCGCCCGTCATGACGCGCACGCACTCGCCGCGCTTCACCTGGCCCGTGAATTCCCTGCCGGCGTAAGCCGTGCCGATTTCGGTGAGGGTCACCGGCTC
This sequence comes from Burkholderiales bacterium, assembly GCA_049802235.1. GTDB lineage: Bacteria > Pseudomonadota > Gammaproteobacteria > Burkholderiales > SG8-39 > VBDM01. The sequence goes on from JBARMB010000089.1 coordinate 7,619, forward strand.
GCCGGCGCCCAGGTCGTCGTTGCGCACCGCGTAGCCGTCCATCGCCGAGTTGTTGTGCGCCGGGACGTCGATCGGAGAGACGATGTCCTCGGCGAGCACGCGGCCGAGCGCGGCGCGCACGGGAAGTTTTTCGATCCCGGAGATCGGCTTGACGAACGAGCGGATGACTTCGTTCGCCTTGGCGACCGGGAGTGCGTCCGGATCATAGTCGCTGACGCAGCTGATAACGTTCCGAAGAGTGGTCATCTATGGGTGCAGCCGATGCCCTCGCCCCTGGCGCGCCCCGGCCAGCCGCGCAGGCACGTTCGCTGAAACCCCGCCTCACCCCGCAAGCGGGAGAGGCGAGAAGTGCGGCAAACGCTGAACGAGGAAAATGTTTTTGACATTTTGCTCATCCGTTCGGCAGGCTGGCCCAGGCTTCGAGTTCTTCCCGGGTATTGATGTTGGAGAACGCCCCGGCTTCGTCGTCGAAGGCGACCTCGATCACTTTCAGCGAGGCGTACCAGGCGTCGATCTTGCGTCCGCCGCCCTCAAGAAATGCGCTGAGATGCGGCAGCAGCCCGCGGCGGCAGAGCGAGAACACCGGATGCGGTTGATCGCCGGTCTTCGCCACGGCGAGGTCCGCCGCTTCGCGCCCGAGCGCTTCACGCAGGCGCCGGACGAGATCGCCGGCGAGGAACGGCGAGTCGCAGGGGCAGGTAACGACGAGATCGTGGGACGCCGCCTTGAGGCCGGCGTGAAGGCCGGCGAGAGGGCCGGCGAAGCCGCCGATCTCATCGGCGATGACGCGGCGGCCGAGGCGCGCGTACTCCTTCGTGTTCTGGTTGGCGTTGATGATGATTTCGTCCACCTGCGGCGCGAGGCGCGCGATCACCCACTCGATCATCGGCTTGCCGCGCAGGACTTGCAGGCCCTTGTCCACGCCGCCCATGCGCCGCCCCTGGCCGCCGGCGAGGATAAGCCCGGTGATGCCCATGGCTCGCTACGCCACCATCGTCGGCGCGACGGACTTCCTGAAGCGGTGCTTGCCGGTGAAGAGCAGGTAGTGCTTGCCGCCCGCCGCGCGGCCGATCATGGTGATGCCGACCCTCGATGCGATGTCGTGGCCCATCTTGGTCAGGCCCGAGCGCGACACGAGGAAAGGAATCTGCATTTGCGCCGCCTTGATCACCATCTCCGAAGTGAGCCGGCCGGTGGTGTAGAAGATCTTGTCGGAACCATCGACGTCATCGAGCCACATCTGGCCGGCGATGGCGTCGACGGCGTTGTGCCTGCCGACGTCCTCGACGAAGTAAAGGATCTCCGCGCCGGCGTTGCCTGCCGCGTTTGTCGCAAGGGCACAGCCGTGCACTGCGCCGGCCGACTTGTAGATGGTCTCGTGGAGGCGCACGGCATCGAGCAGGGCGTGCAGCGTCTCCTCGGTGAGGGCGACATCGTCGCGCAGCCTGATGGAGTCGATTTCCTCCATCAGGTCGCCGAACACCGTGCCCTGGCCGCAGCCGGTGGTCACGGTGCGCTTTTTCATTTTCTCCCGCATTTTCCTATCGAAGCCCTTGGTGGCCTTGCGCGTGGTGACCGCGACCGATTCGGTTTCCCAGTCGACCTGCACTGCGGCGATTTCCTCGATGGACTTCACCAGCCGCTGGTTGCGCAGGTAGCCGAGGGCCAGTGCCTCGGGCGCCTGGCCGAGAGTCATCAGGGTGACGACCTCGCGCCTGTCGACGTAGAGCGTGAGCGGATTCTCGCCGGCGATCGGCGTGGCGACGGCCTCACCGCGCTCGTTGATTGCCTCCACTTCGAAGCTGAGCGGGCGGCCCGCGTGAGTGAGCTGCGGGCGCTGCAAATTGCGTTCGGGGGCCTTCACACTTCACCCCCCGATATACGACATCTCGATCTTGCGCAGCTTCGCGGTCTCGGCGGTGCGGATCTCCGAGTAGCGGTCGGCGCGCGCATGCCAGATGCGTGTTATCGCCGAGTGAATCTCCTCGTCGGATGATCCGCCTCGCAGCATGCCGCGCAGATCATAGCCCTGGCCCGCGAACAGGCACGTATAGAGCATGCCTTCGGTCGAGAGCCGAGCGCGGGTGCAAGTGCGGCAGAACGCCTGCGTCACCGAGGAGATCACGCCGATTTCGCCGGATCCGTCCCGGTAGCGCCAGCGCCCGGCGACTTCGCCGGGATAGTTCGGATCGAGCGGCTCGAGCGGCATCTCGGCGTCGATCATGCGGACGACCTCGGCCGACGGCACGACGTCGTCCATGCGCCAGCCGTTGGTGGCGCCGACGTCCATGTACTCGATGAAGCGCACGATGTGCCCGCTGTCCTTGAAGTGGCGCGCCATCGGCACGACCGACTGCTCGTTTGCGCCGCGTTTCACCACCATGTTGATCTTGATCGGAGCCAGCCCGGCTGCCGCGGCCGTGTCGATGCCGTTGAGCACTTCGGTCACGGGGAAATCGGCGTCGTTGATCGCCCGGAACACCGAATCGTCGAGCGAGTCGAGGCTCACGGTGACCCGCTGCAGGCCGGCGCTCTTCAGCGAGCGAGCTTTTTTTGCCAGCAGCGCGCCGTTGGTCGTCAGCGTCAGATCGAGCCCGGGAATCCTCGCCAGCATCTCGACCAGGCGCTCGAGATTCTTGCGCAGCAGCGGTTCGCCGCCGGTGAGGCGGATCTTCTCGATACCTTGGCCCCTGAAAATGCGCGTCAGGCGCGCGATTTCCTCGAAACTGAGCAGCTCGCTGCGGGCAAGGAACGGGTAGTCGGAGCCGAACACGTCCCGCGGCATGCAGTAGACGCAGCGGAAATTGCAGCGGTCGGTGACGGAAATTCGCAGATCGCGCAGATGCCGGCCGAGCGTGTCGGCGCCGGCATGCGCGGCGTCGGGCAAAGACCCTCCCTTGGGCAGGGCTTTCGACCTGCGTCCGTCGGCGATCGGGATTATCCGTTCAGTCATGGCTGGTTTGACTCGCGCAATCGCGCAAGTTGCAGCGCAAGTTGCGAATTGTCGCGTAACCACGCATCATAAACCGGGTTCACAGAATTTGCGCCGATCAGTATAGCCGGAAAAATGACCTATCCCAGCCTCGCCGTCGCGGTCATCATGGAGCGCACGCCGCTCGCCAGTCGCTGGCAGTCGGAGAAATGGGAGCCGATCGGCGTGCTTGCCGAGGCGAGCGGGCCCGGCGTGCCGCCGCGCGTACTCATGCAAGATGCTTCGCGGACGCAATGGTTGCATCCGGGTTTCAAGCTGGAACTGTTTCACGACGAGGCCGAGGGTTATTACCTCAATCTTTCCGCGCCCGCGCCGTTCGTGTTCGTCAACTGGCTGGAAGAGGACGGCGCCGGCGTTCCGAGGCTCGTCACGGTGAGCTACAACGAAGCCGCTCGCCAGATGGACGGCGGGGCGCGCGTGGACGGCGTGCCGATGCCGGGCGAGTGGATACCGTGGCTCGCGGAATACGTGCAAAAGCATTACAAGCCCGAGCCGAAGAAAAAGCGCATCCGCCCGCCTTCGTTCAAAGGCGCGAGGAGGGACGCGGCGTGAGCGCAGACAAGGAGCACTTCCTCGTGCGCTGGTCGCGGCGCAAGCTCAAAGCGGAAAAAGCGGCGCCCGACCCGGAAGCCGCAGTCCCGGCAGTGGCGCCGGCTGCTGCTTCGGCAGCGGCGCCCGCTTCCCCGAAACCGGAGCTGCCGCCGGTCGATTCGTTGCAGGGGCTGGCGTCGGAGTACAAGGACTTCCTCAATCCCCAGGTGGACGAGAAAGTTCGCCAAGCCGCGCTGAAGAAGCTTTTCCACGATCCGCATTTCAACGTCATGGACGGGCTCGACACCTATATCGACGACTACTCCAGGCCCGACCCGATCCCCGAGTCGATGCTGAGAACGCTCGAGCATGCCAAGGGCTTGTTGTTTCCGGAAGAAAAGGAAGAGACGGCGAAACTGGCGCCCGTGGAACAACTTGCCCAGGCTGACGAATCCGGAACGAAGGTGCCCGAGAACACAGGCCGGTCGGAAGCGGGAACTCCAATTCCGCCCGAACCCCAGGCCTGACGGGTCGGGGCTGGCATCAAACGTCCATCCAGAATCGGTTCCCCCATGCCGCTCGAAGACCGCACTCTCAAGCTGTGCAACTGCAACCGGACCATGGCGCTCGACGCCAGGGCGCTGGCGGGCGCGCTCAAGCTCACGCAGCCGATCCACATTTACACCGAGCTGTGCCGCAAGGAGATCGGCAGCTTTGAGGAAGCGCTGAAGGACGAGGCCTGCGTCGTCGCCTGCACCCAGGAGGCGCCGCTGTTTTCGGAACTCGCCGAGCAGTCGGATGCGAAGACGGAACTGAAATTCATCAACATTCGCGAGCATGCGGGCTGGTCGAAGGAAGGCGCGAAGGCGACCCCGAAGATCGCGGCGCTGCTCGCGCTCGCCGGCCTGCCCGAGGCCGAGCCGGTGCCGGTCGTGTCCTACAAGTCCGGCGGAGAGCTTCTGATCATCGGCCCGGCCGAGGCGGCGATTCCCTGGGCGGAGAAGCTCGCCGGGCAGCTCGAGGTGAACGTGCTGATCACGTCGCAGCGCTCCAAGGCGGGGGAGGGGCCCCGCCGCATCGATTCGGGCGAGCTGCCGGCGGAACGCCGCTACCCGGTATGGTCGGGCAAAGTGGTGTCGGTGAAGGGCTATCTCGGCGCGTTCGAAGTCGCCTGGACGCAGGACAACCCGATCGATCTCGAGGTGTGCACGCGCTGCAACGCCTGCGTCCACGCCTGCCCGGAACACGCGATCGATTTTTCCTATCAGGTCGATATGGGGAAATGCAAGGCGCACCGGCAGTGCGTCAAGGCCTGCGGCGCGATCGGCGCGATCGATTTCGAACGCACCGATCGCGGGCGCAGCGAGCGCTTCGACATGGTGCTCGACTTGTCGCGCGTGCCGCTCATCCGGCTGCCGCAGCCGCCGCAGGGCTACCTCGCGCCGGGCGACGATCCGCTCGAGCAGGCGCTCGCCGCGGCGCAGCTCGCGCAGATGGTGGGCGAGTTCGAGAAGCCCAAGTTCTTCGCCTACAACGGGAAGATCTGCGCCCACAGCCGCTCGGCCAAGGCCGGTTGCGACCAGTGCATCGACGTGTGTTCGACCGGAGCGATTTCCGCCGACGGCGATCACGTCAAGGTCGATCCGCATCTTTGCATGGGCTGCGGCGGCTGTGCCACCGTGTGCCCATCCGGCGCGATGACCTATGCCTATCCGCGCATACCCGATGTCGGCGCGCGGCTAAAGCGCCTGCTCTCGGTGTATCTGCAGGCGGGCGGCAAGGATGCCTGCCTGCTTCTGCATGACACCACCGACAGCCGCGCGCTTATCGCAAGACTTGCGCGGCGCGGGCACGGCCTGCCGGCACGGGTCATCCCGCTCGAAGTCCATCATCCCGCCGCGGCCGGAATAGATCTGCAGCTGGCGGCGCTGGCTTATGGCGCGAGCCAGGTCGTGGTGCTCGCCACGCCGAAACAGGCGGCGGACTACGGCGACGCGGCGAAGAAGCAGATGGGTTTTGCTGAAGCTGTCGTCAATGCTCTCGGCTACGGCGGCACGCATTTCCGGCTGGTGGCGACGGACAATATCGCCGAACTCGAAAAGGAAGTGTGGGCGCTTGCGCCCGCCGTAACCGTATCGAAACCGGCCGCTTTCAACCTCTCCGCCGAGAAGCGCGCAACGCTCGAATTCGCCATCGAGCATCTGGCGAAGCTCGCGCCTTCGCCGCAGGGGGAAATCGCGCTCGGTGCCGGCGCGCCCTATGGGCAGGTCCTGGTGAACAAGAAGACCTGCACCTTGTGCATGGCCTGCGTCGGAGCGTGTCCCGGATCCGCGCTCCTGGACGGGCGCGAGCGGCCGATGCTCAAGTTCATCGAGCGCAACTGCGTGCAGTGCGGGCTGTGCGTGAACACCTGCCCGGAGAATGCGATCACGCTCGCGCCGCGCCTGCTGCTCGCGGCGCAGGCAAAACAGGAAGTGGTGCTGAACGAGGCCGAGCCGTTCAACTGCGTGAGCTGCGGCAAGCCGTTCGGGACCCGGCAGATGGTGGACAACATGCTCGTCAAGCTCTCCGGTCATTCGATGTTCGCCGGGGGCGGCGCGCTAAAACGCTTGCAGATGTGCGCCGACTGCCGCGTCGTCGACATGATTGAGAACACGGGCGAGATCAAGATTCAGGACATCAGGCCGTGAGCGCGAATGTCACGCAGTTGAGCTTCCACTCGCCGCTGGCTCCGGAAGATCAGGCGCGCGCCGGCTATTACGCGCTGCTGGCGCGGCTCTACTATGCCGGGCCGGATGCGGCGCTGCTGGCCGCCATCGCCGGCGCCGACGAAATCGCCGGCGAGGAACATTCAGCCCTGGCGAGCGCGTGGCGCGCGCTGGCGGCCGCAGCACGGGCGATGGACGCCGAAGCGGCGGCGCTGGAGTACGACGAGGTTTTCGTCGGCACCGGCAAGGCCGAGGTCACGCTCTATGCGACGTTTTATCTTGCCGAGACCGGCCGCGAAAAAATCCTGGTGCGACTCAAGGACGAAATCGCGGCAATGGGGCTGGCAAAGGCGGACAGCGCCCGGGAGCCGGAAGACCACATCGCCGGCCTGTTCGAGGTCATGCGGCATTTGATCATGCAGGGATCGGACGATGCTGCATTACAACAAAAGGTTTTTTTCGAGCGTTACATCGAGCCATTTTTCTCTCGATTTTGCGATGCAACATCAGCAAGTGATAAAACGAATTTCTACAAGTACGCGGGAAATTTTGCCCGCACATTTCTTGCGGTTGAAACGGAGTCCCTAAAGGTGTTCTAATGGCAGGCGTATAGTGTTTTAGTGATATGCATTCAGTGCCCGACAAGGAGAAGAAACATCATGAGCCAAACTAAAACCAGAACTAGACTCAGCCGTAGAAACTTCCTGTTGGCGGTAGGCGCAAGCGGCGCCGCAACGGCGGTTGCGATTGCCTCGAAGGCGGTCAACCCGACGGCGACAAAAGCCGTCACCGGCGGCGATGGAAAGCGCGGCAAGGGCTACCAGGAAACCGCGCACGTCCGCAGCTACTACAACACCACAAAAGTTTGACCCGAGGAGGCGTAACCATGATGCTCACCAGGAAATCCGCTGGCGCTCCCGCTCATCTTTCTTCCGGCCAAGGCCGCCTTTCCCGGGGCCTGTCCGGGATGCTGGCGATGACCATCGACCGCCGCACCTTCTTGAAGCGTTCGGGCGTGGCGGCCGGCGCCGGCACGTTCGCGAGTCAGTTGCCGTTCAACATGATCGGCAAGGCCGAGGCTGCTGACGACAGGGCCGGCAAGATCGAGGTCAAGCGCACGGTGTGCACGCACTGCTCCGTCGGCTGCGCCATCGACGCCGTGGTGCAGAACGGCGTCTGGGTCGGCCAGGAACCCGTATTCGATTCGCCGCTCAATCTCGGGGCGCACTGCGCCAAGGGCGCCGCGATTCGCGAACATGGCATGACCGAGCATTCGCACCGGCTGAAATATCCAATGAAGCTGGTGAACGGCAAGTACCAGAAAATAAGCTGGGATCAGGCGATCAACGAAATCGGCGACAAGATGCTCGCCCTGCGCAAGGAATCCGGCCCTGACGCGCTGTATTTCGTGGGCTCCTCCAAACACAGCAACGAACAATCCTACCTGATGTGCAAATGGGTGCGGCTGTTTGGCACCAACAACACCGACCACCAGGCGCGCATCTGCCACTCGACCACGGTCGCCGGCGTCGCCAACACCTGGGGCTACGGCGCGATGACGAATTCGTACAACGACATGCACAACAGCAAGGCGGCGCTGTATATCGGCTCGAACGCCGCCGAAGCGCACCCGGTGTCGATGCTGCATTCGCTGCACGCCAAGGAGACCGGCGCCAAGATCATGGTGGCCGACCCGCGCTTTACGCGCACCGCCGCCAAGGCCGACCAGTACATCCGCATCCGCTCCGGCACCGACATCGCGTTCCTGTTCGGTGTGTTGCACCACATATTCAAGAATGGCTGGGAGGACAAGAAGTACATCCACGACCGCGTCTACGGCATGGACAAGGTCAGGGAAGAAGTGATGAAGCTGTGGACCCCGGCCGAAGTCGAGCGCGTGACCGGCGTACCGGAGGCCGAGGTGTACAAGGTCGCCGAGACCATGGCCAAGAACCGCCCCAGCACCATCGTCTGGTGCATGGGCCAGACCCAGCACACCATCGGCAATGCCATGGTGCGCGCTTCGTGCATCCTGCAGCTCGCTCTCGGCAACGTCGGCGTGTCCGGCGGCGGCGCCAACATCTTTCGCGGCCATGACAACGTGCAGGGCGCGACCGACCTCGGCCCCAATCCCGATTCGCTGCCGGGCTACTACGGAATCATTCCCGGCGCGTTTGCGCACTGGGCGAGGGTATGGAACGTCGATCTGGCCTGGCTGAAGAAGCAGTACGCATCGGAGGCGATGATGACCAAGCCCGGCATCACGGTCTCGCGCTGGATAGACGGGGTGATGGAGAAGAACGAGAACATCGACCAGGATTCGAACATCCGTGGCGTGTTCTTCTGGGGCCACGCGCCGAACAGCCAGTCTCGCGGCCTGGAGATGAAGAAGGCGATGGACATGCTCGATCTGCTGGTGGTCGTCGACCCGTATCCGTCGGCCACCGCGGCGATGGCGGCGATGCCTGCCGAAGGCTACGAGCCGAACAAGAACCGCGCGGTGTACCTGCTGCCGGCAGCGACCCAGTTGGAGACCTACGGCTCGGTGACGGCCTCCAACCGCTCGCTGCAGTGGCGCGAGAAGGTGATCGAGCCGCTGTTCGAGGCCAAGCCCGACCAGACCATCATGTACCTGTTCGCGAAGAAGCTCGGCTTCGCCGATGAGCTGGTGGGCAAGAGGGAGGGTAAACAGAACATCAAGGTGAAAAACGACGAGCCGGACATCGAGGACATCACCCGCGAGTTCAATCGCGGCGCGTGGACTATCGGCTACACCGGCCAGTCGCCGGAGCGGCTGCAGGCGCACATGCGCAATATGCATGTGTTCGACGTGAAGACGCTGCGCGCCAGGGGCGGCAAGGATGCGAAGACCGGCTACGTGCTCGACGGCGACTACTTCGGGCTGCCGTGGCCGTGCTACGGCAATGCCGCGCTCAAGCATCCCGGCTCTCCCAATCTCTACGACACATCAAAGCACGTCATGGACGGCGGCGGAAATTTCCGCGCCAACTTCGGTATCGAGAAGGACGGGGTCAACCTGCTCGCCGAGGACGGGTCGCACTCCAAGGGCGCCGACATCACCACCGGCTACCCCGAGTTCGACCACGTGCTCTTGAAGAAGCTCGGCTGGTGGGATGAACTCACCGACGAGGAGAGGAAGGAAGCCGAAGGCAGGAACTGGAAGACCGACCTCTCCGGCGGCATCCAGCGCGTGGTGATGAAAAACCACGGCTGCCATCCGTTCGGCAACGCCAAGGCGCGCGCCATCGTGTGGAACTTCCCGGACGGCATTCCGAAGCACCGCGAGCCGCTGTACGGCATCCGTTCGGATTTGATCGCGGACTACCCGACTCACGACGACAAGAAGGTGTTCTGGCGCCTGCCGACCCTGTACAAATCGGTACAGGAGAAAAACAAGGATATCGGCAAGCAATTCCCGATCATCCTGACCTCCGGACGTCTCACCGAGTACGAAGGCGGCGGCGAGGAGACGCGCTCCAACCCGTGGCTCGCCGAGCTGCAGCAGGACAACTTCGTCGAGATCAATCCCAAGGCAGCCAATGACCGCGGCATCCGCGACGGCGAGTACGTGTGGGTGAAGACGCCGACCGGCGCGAGTCTCAAGGTCAAGGCACTGGTGACCGAGCGTGTCGGGCCCGACACGGCCTTCATCCCGTTCCACTTCTCCGGCTGGTGGCAGGGCAAGGACATGCTGCCCTACTACCCGGATGGCGCGGCGCCGATCGTGCGTGGCGAGGCGGTCAACACCGCCACGACTTACGGCTACGACTCGGTGACGATGATGCAGGAAACAAAGACCACCGTCTGCCAGATCGAACGGGCGGCATAAGAACGCGAGGATAGGAGAGAGCCATGGCGAGAATGAAATTCCTGTGCGATGCCGAGCGCTGCATCGAGTGCAACGGCTGCGTCACCGCCTGCAAGAGCGCGAACGAGGTGCCGTGGGGCGTCAACCGTCGCCGCGTGGTGACGATCAACGACGGCGTGGTCGGCGCCGAGAAGTCGATCTCGGTGGCCTGCATGCACTGCTCCGACGCCCCCTGCATGGCGGTCTGCCCGGTGGACTGCTTCTACCGCACGGAGGAAGGCGTGGTGCTGCACGACAAGGACCTGTGTATCGGCTGCGGCTACTGCTTCTACGCTTGTCCGTTCGGCGCGCCGCAATTCCCGCAGGCGGGCGCGTTCGGCCTGCGCGGCAAGATGGACAAGTGCACCTTCTGCGCCGGCGGCCCGGAGAAAGATCTTTCGGCCGAAGAGTTCAAGAAATACGGCTCCAACCGTCTTGCCGAAGGGAAACTGCCGGCCTGCGCCGAGATGTGTTCCACCAAGGCGCTGCTCGGCGGAGACGGCGACGTCATCGCCGACATCTACCGCCAGCGCGTGCTGAAGCGCGGCAAGGGTTCGGAGGTCTGGGGCTGGGGAACGGCGTACGGCAAGCCCGACCAACCGAAGGCGGCGGCGGGGGCCAAGTCATGATGAATGCGCGCAAGTTGATTCTCGCGGGGGCCGCTCTCGCCGTGGCTCTGTCCCTTGGTGCCTGCGGCGAGCGCGAGCAGGTCGTCGTCTACAAGCAGGGCAAGTACCAGGGCAAACCCGATACCAAGCCCTGGGAAAATGACCCTGGCGCGGGCCTTTACACCACTTCCAAGTGGACTAAGGGCGACAAGACAGGCTGGGAGACTGCGCTCAAGACGCGCAATCTCAACCAGAACGAATACACCCGTGCAGAATAGGAAGGAGCCGCTCATGAGACCCATCGCGGTTTTGGGGCCGCTGTTTACGCATCTTCTGCTCGCGCTCGTGTTGTTTCTGCCGACGTTCGGCGGCGGCGCGCTCGCGCAACAAGAAAAGGAAACCCAGGCGCAGCGCCAGCAGGCGCAGCCGTACAACAACGCACCGGTGTGGCGCGAGGTACGCTCCGGCAAGGAGGAGTACACCTCGGTCAAGGGCCGCGAGACCGGCATTCTGGTCCAGACTTTCGGCGAGACCTGGCGGCAGCTAAAGAATGGATGGATCACGCCAATCGCCGGCTGGTTGGTCTTTGCGTTTGCTTGCGGCATCGCGCTTATCCATCGGTGGCGTGGCCCGATCAAGGTTCACGAAAAACCCACCGGACGGCTGATCCAGCGCTTCACGCCGCTCGATCGCCTGGCGCACTGGACCGTGGCGATCTCTTTCTGCATTCTGGGCGTGAGCGGTCTCATCATGATGGTCGGGAAGTACGTGCTGCTGCCGGTGATCGGCTACACGCTATTCGCGTGGCTGACGCAATTGTCCAAGCACCTGCACGACTTCGTCGGACCGGTGTTCATCGCCGGCATCGTGTTGCTCATCGTGCTCTTCGCGAGGCACGCCCTGCCGCGCGCGGGTGACGTCACTTGGCTGATGAAGGCCGGCGGGGCGCTGACCGGCGAGCGCGTGCCTTGCGGAATGTTGAACGCCGGCCAAAAAATGTGGTTCTGGGGCGGCGTGGTCGTGTTATCGGTCATCGCTGCCACGAGCGGTCTGGTGATGGACTTCCCGAATTTCGATCAGGTCCGGGCCACCATGATTCTCGCGAATATCGTCCATACCTCGGTGACGGGCATCCTGATGGCGCTATCGCTGTTTCACATTTACATGGGCTCGAAGATCGGTGTCGAAGGCGCCTATGAGGGGATGCGCTACGGCTATGTCGACGAGGCCTGGGCCAAGGAGCATCACGAGTACTGGTACCACGATGTCAAGACCGGCAAGATCAAGACCGGAACGGCTTTGGGCGCACCGGTCGCGCCGCAGGTCCAGCACTGAAGAGAGGAGCGACGATCATGAGAATGCGTATTCTGCTGGCGAGTTGCGTGCTTGCCGGCGCGGCGAACGCGGTCTGGGCAAAACTGCCGCCATCCCCGCCGGTCGATCCGGCACAGGCGGCAGCCGCCAAGCAGAAAGCCGACGATGCGGCAAAGAAGGAAACTGAGTTGCTGTCGAAAGCCCAGGACAGGGCGGTGGCGAACTACCATAAGAAGAACACGGGCGTCAAAGCCGCACCTGCGGCGACCAAGACTGCGACAAAGAAGAAGTGAGCGTCAGGCTCGCGGGGGAGAACCGGACAAGATCGATGTTCGCCGCTGCCGCAGCAGTGTTGCTCTTCGCGGGGTGCCCGGGCATGGCCTGCGGATTGATCCAGCGTACCTGATCCGATCCCGGACACAAAAAACGGGGCGCTTCGGCGCCCTTTTTGTTTGATGGCTCGTCGCCCCCGGCGACGAGGTGGAGCCGGGCATTTGCTAGAATGCCGCGATCGAGTTTCGCATGCCGTGCGGATGCAACCAGGAAAAACCGTGAACGATGACAAAGGCGTCTAACGAAGGCGGCACGATCACAAGCAAGCTTCTCTCCGCCCTGCGCGGCGGCCAGTTCGTGCTGTACGGCCAGACCATCGCGGCAGTGCGTCCGGAGCGTGGCGAGCGCCCGTACCGCGAAATCCTGATCCGGTTCCGCGAGGAGGAGCAGAAAATGCTTCCGCCCGGTGATTTCTTCCCGATCCTGGAGGAGCAGGGACTGATCGGACTGCTCGATCGTTGGGTGGTGAGCGAGGTGCTCAAGCTCAGCGCGGCCTCGGACCGCGGCCGGTACCGCAACAGCGTCAATCTCTCGTCGGATTCAATCGTCGATCCCGAATTCGCGCATTTCGTGAGCAGGATGATGAAGCAGCATACTGCAGGGCAGGATGTTCTGAGCTTCGAAGTGACCCAGAGCGATGCCAGCGCCAATCTTCGCCATCTGCGGCAGATGATTACGGCGCTGAAACCCGCCGGTTGCAGCTTCGCCCTCAGCGGTTACACCGGAACCACCGCGGACGTCGATCTGCTCGGCGAGCTGTCGGTCGGTTTCCTGAAGATCGACGGCGGCCTGGTCCGCAAGCTGACGGTGAGCAAGGATGTTCTGGCGCTGGTGAAATCCATCATCGACCGCTGCCGCAAGATGGGAGTGCGGACCGTGGCCGAGCTCGTGGAAGACCCGCATACGCTGGCTGAGTTGAAGAAGCTCGGCGCGGACTACGCACAGGGCTACGGGATCGCGAAGCCCGCGCCTGTCATCGGCGAGGTCTAGCAAACGCCGGGCAGCCTGTCCGGAGCCGATGCCGCCGATCTTTTTTTCTGGAAGAGGGCCGTTCAGCCTGCGACGAGGTGATGCGCAAGCCCTGCCGCGCCGCAGGCCAGGATCACCGGGATCATGCCGGACTTGTAGCGCCACAGCGCGACGAGCGCCGCCATGCCGACGAGCGCGGAAAACCATTCGAACCGGCCCGAGAATCCTTCCGGCCAGAGCACGTGCCAGGCGAAGAACAGCGCGAGATTGAGGATCACCCCGACAACGGCGGCCGTGATGCCGGTAAGCGGAGCGGTGAACTTCAGGTTACCGTGCGTCGACTCCACCAGCGGTCCGCCGAGAAGAATGAACAGGAACGACGGCAGGAAAGTGAAGAACGTCGCGACGGCGGCGCCGGCACAACCCGCGAGCGCGAGCGCCCCCGCGCCGAGCGCCGCCTTGGTCCAGGCGCCGACGAAGCCGACGAAGGCGACCACCATGATGAGCGGTCCCGGAGTGGTTTCTCCGAGCGCCAGCCCGTCTATCATCTGTGCCGGTGTCAGCCATTGATAGTGCTCGACCGCACCCTGGTACACGTACGGCAGCACCGCATAGGCGCCACCGAAGGTGAGCAGCGCGGCCTTGGTGAAAAACCATCCCATCTGCGCCAGGGCATGCTCCCAGCCGAACCGGGCGACGAGCGCGCCCAGCGCGCAACCCCAGACCGCAATGAACGCCGCCAGGACCAGGATGAAGCGCCGCCAGCGGAACAATGCGTGCTCGGGCGTCGGCGTGTCATCGTCGATCAGCGCTGCGCCGTAATGCTTCTGCGCGCTGCCGTGTCCGCCTCCGGTGATGAACTTGTCCGGAGCGATGCGGCCGCCCAGATAGCCGATGATGCCGGCGCCGATGACGATATACGGAAACGGCATGTGGAAAGCGAAGATCGCCACGAACGCAGCCAGGCTGATGGTCCATAGCGCGGCGTTCCTGAGCGCGCGCGAACCGATGCGCCAGGCTGCGAACAGCACGATCGCAGTCACTGCCGGCTTGATGCCGTAGAACAGGCCGGCGATCGCGGGCACGTTGCCGTAGAGGAGGTAGATCCAGGTCAGCGCGATGAGGATGGCGAGCGACGGCAGCACGAACAGGCCTCCGGCGATGACCCCGCCCCAGGTGCGATGCATCATCCAGCCGATGTAGGTGGCGAGCTGCGTCGCCTCCGGCCCGGGCAGCACCATGCAGTAGTTGAGGGCGTGCAGGAAGCGCCGCTCCGAGATCCAGCGTTTCCGCTCGACCAGGTCCTGGTGCATCATCGCGATCTGCCCGGTCGGCCCGCCGAAGCTGATGAAGCCGAGTTTCAGCCAATACCGGAAGGCCTCGCCGGCGCTGACCGGCTGAGGCGGCTGTTGCAGGTTTGCGTTCATTTTTTCCGCAGCCGCTCCGCGTCAAGTGTGACGGTGCGGCGCACGTCGACCGGCAACGGCGAGGGCGAGCGGAGCGGGGAAGAAGGCGTTGTGACGGAAAACGCGAAAACGACGGTGTCCATGAGCGGTCCTCGCTATAACGTTGGTTCGCAGCACCTGGACGGGACACCGTCTGACGGGGAGTCTGCAGCCCCCGATCAATCGACTATACTGCTCCGGCACCGTCCTTGGCAAGCGTCGTCGAAACCGAAGATTCCCCGATGACCGCACCGCTGATCCCGAAAATTCGCATCCTCATCGGCGCCGTGGTGGCCATCGGGCCGGGCAAGGCGGATCTGCTGCAGGCGATTGCGCGCACTGGCTCGATCTCGGCCGCTGCGCGCGAGATGGGCATGTCATACCGGCGTGCCTGGCTGCTGGTCGATGCGCTGAATGCGGCTTTCAAGCACCCGCTGGTCGAGACCGCCACCGGCGGCCGACGCGGCGGGGGCGCCCGCGTCAGCGAGCTCGGGGAAGAGGTTCTGCGCCGCTACCGCGCGATGGAATCCAGGGCGGCGCGCTCGGTCGCCCCCGACCTGCGCCGATTTGCGCGGCTGATCGCGCGCTCCCGAAGCTCCAGGTAGCTTCCTTTACAGCTCCGCCGCAGCTCGACTAGAATCTGCGGGCATCGTTATATTTTGACGAATATCACGGACCTCCGGAGGCACGACCCGTGCATGGCCGCCGATTTTGCGCTGTCGCGCTGATTCTCGCTTGCGCCGCCGCGCTGACTGCACTGCCGGCCCGCGGCGCGAACCTGATGGTTTTTGCCGCGGCCAGCCTGAAGGAAGCGCTCGACGAGCAGGTCGGGCGGTTCGAATCCGCCGGCCGCGACCGGGTGCGGGTTGCGTACGCATCGAGTTCTTCGCTGGCGAAGCAAATCGAGAATGGCGCACCGGCGGATGTTTTCATCTCGGCCGACAGCGACTGGATGGATTACCTTGCGGGGCGAGGGCTGATCGACCCGAAGAGCCGCGTGAATCTTCTCTCCAACGGGCTGGTATTGATTGCGCCTGCGGGCAGCGCGGTCAGAGTCGACATCGGACGGGGATTTCCCCTGAGGCGCCTGCTGGGCACGGAGCGGCTGGCGATTGCGGATCCCGACTATGTTCCTGCGGGAAAATATGCGCGGGCGGCGCTGGAGTCCCTCGGGGTCTGGGCAAGCGTCGCAGACCGGACTGCACGCGCCGAAAACGTGAGAGCGGCGCTGGCCCTGGTGGCGCGCGGCGAGGCACCGCTCGGGATCGTGTACCGGACCGACGCTCTGGCGGAGAAGCGGGTGCGCGCGGTGGCCGGGTTTCCGGCGTCGTCGCATCCGCCCGTCGTGTATCCCGCGGCGCTGATCGCCGCCGGCAACGCGTCCATCGGAGCGGAATTTCTCGCTTTCCTGCGATTGCCGGCGAGCCGGGTCGCCTGGGAAAGGCACGGCTTCGGGACGGCGCAATGACGAGCCTGACAGCGGAAGAACTGGAGATTCTGGGCCTGAGCCTGCGCGTTTCCTTCTGGAGCGTAGCGGTCAGCCTGCCGTTCTCGATTGCGGTGGCTTACGTACTGGCGCGCTCGAACTTCCCCGGCAAGACGCTGTTCGATGCGATCGTGCACCTGCCGCTGGTGCTGCCGCCCGTGGTGGTCGGATACTTCCTGCTGCTCGCTTTCGGCAGGAGAGGGCCGATCGGCGCTCTGCTCGATCAGTGGTTCGACATCGTCGTGGCGTTCAAGTGGACCGGGGCGGCGCTTGCCGCCGGGGTCATGGGTTTTCCCCTGATGGTGCGCGCCGTCCGCCTGTCGTTCGAGACCATCGACCGCAAGCTCGAAGCCGCGGCGAGCACTCTCGGCGCCGGGCGCCTTGCTGTGTTTGCGACCATCACCCTGCCGCTGGCGCTGCCCGGCGTCGTGACCGGGATGCTGCTCTCGTTTGCGCGCAGCCTGGGCGAGTTCGGTGCGACCATTACCTTCGTTTCCAGCATTCCCGGCGAGACGCGCACCTTGCCGCTCGCCATCTACGCCTACATCCAAACGCCGGCGGGCGACGGGCCGGCGCTGCGGCTTAGCGTGATCGCCGTTCTGCTTTCGCTGGCGGCGCTGTTTCTCTCCGAACTGATGGTGCGCCGCGCTGCGCGCCGCATCATGGGCCATGACGCTGACGGTCGACATTGAGCACCGGCTGGGGGCGTTCCGCCTCAGGACCGCTTTCGAGGCCGGCGCAGGCGTCACTGCCTTGTTCGGCCGCTCTGGAGCCGGCAAGACTTCGGTCGTGAATGCGATCGCGGGCATCCTGCGTCCGGACCGGGGCCGCATCGCGATCGACGGCGACGCGGTATTCGACAGCGGCCGCGGCATCGATGTGCCGACACCGCGGCGGCGCGTGGGCTACGTGTTTCAGGAAGGGCGCCTGTTCCCGCATCTGAGCGTGCGGCAGAACCTCCGTTATGCACGCATGTTCTCGCGCGCGCCGGAGCCATCCGGGCAGTTCGAG
>JBARMB010000090.1:0-38645 GCA_049802235.1 Burkholderiales bacterium
GTCGGAGGCCGCGCGCGGCAAGATCATGCTGGCGGCGCAGCAGGGCAAGCCGATCCCCGCCGGCTGGGCGCTGGATCGCGACGGCAAGCCGACCACGGATGCAAAAGCCGCGCTCGCCGGCAGCATGCTGCCCGCGGGCGGCGCGAAGGGGGCAATGCTCGCGCTCATCGTCGAGTCGCTTGCCTGCGCGCTCACCGGCGCCGCGTTCGGCTTCGAGGCGGATTCGTTTTTCGTCGAGCAGGGCAACCGGCCGCGAATCGGCCAGGCGTTCCTCGTCATCGATCCCGGCGCGCTCGCCGGCCGCGAGCGCTACTTCGAGCGCATCGAGACGCTCATCGCCGCGATGCTCGCCGATCCCGGCGTGCGCCTGCCGGGCGCCCGCCGGCTGGAGTCGCGCCGGCGAGCGGAGCGCGAAGGCGTCGAAATCCCCGACGCGCTGCTCTCGAAACTGAAGGAATTGGCGGGATAGATGATCGCGACCGGCGGATTTCTGCTGGCCATTCGTGCCCCGGCCCGCGCCAGCGGGTGGCGCGGGCCGGGTACCCGCTCGAGGGCCGTTTGGGGCACCATGGCCGGCGGAGTTTCGCCGGTCCCTGACATGCGGGATGCGTTTTCTTGCACAATGATGTCTCTCACTTGTGCGGCGGGATGCGGATGAACGTCCTCGAGGTCCACGTCTGGCGCGGCGGCGCGAGCGGCGAATTCCGCCGCTATGCAGTGCCGCGCCAGGAACATCAGACGGTGCTCGACGTCGTCACCTTCATCCAGCGCCGGCTCGATCCCGGGCTTGCGTATCGCTTTGCCTGCCGCGTCGGCATGTGCGGTTCCTGCGCCATGACGGTGAACGGCGTAGCGCGCTGGACCTGCCGCACGCATGTCTCGAAAGTCCTGCGCGACGGCCGGCTGGAAATCGCGCCGCTGCGCAACCTGCCGCTGATCCGCGATCTGGTCTGCGACATGCGCGAGTTCTTCGACAAATGGGCGAGTGCCCGCGGCCGGTTCGCGCCGACGAGAACGCGGCGCGATGAATTCGCCGTGGTGCCGCCGGCGACGCCCGAACGGCGCGCGGCCGACGCCGCGATCGAATGCATCGGCTGCGCGGTGTGCTACTCGTCCTGCGACGTGGTTTCCTGGAACCCGGATTATCTCGGCCCCGCCGCGCTCAATCGTGCCTGGACGCTGGTGAACGACGTGCGCGACGGCGCGCGCGGCGAGCGCCTGCGGGCGGTCGCGGGCGACGCCGGCTGCCATGCCTGCCACACCCATATGAGCTGCACCGAGCGCTGCCCGAAGCAGCTCTCGCCGACCGCGAGCATCGCCGGCCTGAAGCGGGCGACGGTGGCGGCGGCGCTGAAAGGCAGGCTGTGAGCGCGGCACGGCGCGAAACGCTGCTCTGGTTTGCGCAGCGCGCGAGCGCGGCGGCGCTGGCGCTGTGCGTCGTCGTGCACCTGATCACGATCGTCTACGCCGTGCGCGGCGGCCTGTCCGCCGCGGAGATCCTCGGCCGCACGCGCGCATCGGGCGGCTGGCTGGCGTTCTACACGCTGTTCGTGCTCGCGGTTTCGGTGCACGCGCCGATCGGGCTGCGCGCTGTCGCCATCGAATGGCTCGGCTGGCGCAGCGCTTCGCGCGATTGGGCGGCGCTCGCGATCGGAGTCGCGCTGGCCGCCGCGGGGCTGCGCGCGACGTGGGCGGTGTTTGCATGAATTGCACATGAAAAACGACACCCGCTCCCGCAATCATCCGGCCTGGTGGGCGTTCCTCGTGCACCGGCTGTCGGGGCTGGCGCTGGCGCTGTTCCTGCCGTTTCATTTCTGGGCCCTCGGACAGGCGCTCGCCGGCGAAGCCGCGCTCGACGGCTTTCTGCGCTGGGCCGACCGGCCGCTGGCGAAATTCGCCGAGTGGACTCTGGTGCTGCTGCTTGCGGCGCACCTCGGCGGCGGCATGCGGCTGCTCGCCCTCGAGTTCCTGCCCTGGCGCGACTGGCACAAGGCGTTGCTCGCCGGCGCGGCCGCGGTGGCGATCGCCGCGGGCCTTGCGTTCGCCCTGGCGCTGTGAAGTGGTGGCGCGCACGCGTTGCGACTAGAATGACCCAAACAAGCCGAAGGAGGAGACGATGAGACTGATTCAAATGTTGGCGGCAGCCCTCGGGCTCGCGATTGCGGCATCGGCGTGGCCGCAGGCGTACCCGGCCAAGCCGGTGCGGATCGTGGTGCCGTTCGCCGCCGGCGGCGCGACCGACATCATCACGCGCATCCTGGCGCAGAAGCTGACCGAACTCTGGGGCCAGACGGTGATCGTCGAGGATCGCGGCGGCGCGGCGGGAAACATCGGCGCGGCGGAGGTCGCGAAATCCACGCCCGACGGTTACACGCTGCTCATGACTTCCGGTTCGATCGTGACGGCGAACCAGCACATCTACCAGAACATGGGGTTCGATCCGGCACGGGACCTGATTCCGATCACCGGCGTGGCCAGCGGTCCGCAGGTGGTGGTGGTCAACCCGGCTTTTCCCGCGAAGACGCTGAAGGAGCTGATCGCGATGGTAAAGGCGAAGCCCGGCACGCTCAACTACGGCCACGCCGGCATCGGCAGCCAGACGCACCTTGCGGCCGAGAATCTGCTCTACACGGCCGGAATCGACATGATCAACATCCCCTACAAAGGCGAAGCCCCGGCGATCACCGACCTCGTCGCGGGGCACATCAACATGGTGACTTCCAACCTTCCCGCGGCGATCGGCTTCGTCAATCAAGGCAAGCTGCGCGCGCTCGCCGTCACCAGCCGCGAGCGCATCAAGCAGCTTCCGAACGTACCTGCCGCGGCTGAAACATTGCCGGGGTTCGAGAACCTGGGCTGGTTCGGACTGATGGCGCCGGCCGGCACGCCGAAGGACCTCGTCGAAAGGATTCATCGCGACACGGCCAAGGTGCTCGACACGACCGACATGCGCGCCCGTTTGTTCGTGCAGGGCATGGGCCCCATGATCAATACGCCCGAGCAGTTCACGCGGCTGATCCGGGATGAGACGCTGCATTGGGCGAAAATCGTGCGCGAGCGCCGGATCGAGGTGAAATAGGAGCCGGGGAGTTCAGGCCGCCCGCGACGCAACTGCGCGGCCTGTTTGCGCGCCGGAGACTGCCCGGGCTCCGCGCGCCCCGGGTTCCGGCATAGAAAACGTGGAGATCGATCTCAAACAAGTCGAGGCGGCGGCGAAGGAGCTCTACATCCGCGCGCTCAAGATCCTCCCGCCCGACGTGAAGCGGGGCTTCGACGCGCTCGCCGGGCGCGAGACCGACGCCACGGCGAAAAACATCCTCGGCACCATGATCCGCAACATCGCGGTCGCCGAGGAAACCGACAACCTGCTCTGCCAAGACACGGGAATTCCGATCTACAACGTGACCATCGGCCGCGGCGTGCAGGTCGACGGTTACGCCCTGAAGCAGGCGATCCGCGCGGGCTGCGCGCGCGCGACGCGCGAACACCCGTTGCGCTCCTCGGTCGTGCATCCGATGACACGCAAGAACGAGCATACGTCCTGCGGGCGCGGCGTGCCGGTGATCCAGATCGATTTCTCCGCCGAGGCGGAGTCGCTGGCGATCGAGATGATTCCCAAGGGCTCGGGGTCGGAGAACAATTCCTGGCTGAAGATGGCGATCCCCGCGGAGGGCGTGGATGCGATCAAGACTTTCGTCGTCGACTGCGTGCTCGAGGCGGGCGGCAAGACCTGCCCGCCGACCATCGTCGGCGTGGGCATCGGCGGCACCGCCGACCTGTGCATGCATCTTGCCAAGGCGGCGGCGGTGCGCCCGCTCGGCTCGCGCTGCGAGGACAGGGAGGGCGCGAGGCTCGAGCAGGCGTTGACGCAGGCAGTCAACCAGCTCGGCATCGGGCCGCAGGGGCTGGGCGGGGACTCGACCGCGTTCGCGGTGCACATCGAGACCGCGGCGACGCACATCACCATGAATCCGGTCGCGGTGAACATGCAGTGCCATTCGGCCCGGCGCGCGCGCGCGACGTTCACGCCGGCGGGCATCGAGTACGGATTCTGAAATGGCGCACCACGAGTTCACCACTCCGGTGACCGAAGCGCAGGTCCGCGCGCTGCGGATCAACGACACGGTGACGCTGAGCGGACTGCTCTACGGCATCCGCGACGCCACGCAGATCCATCTGTTCGATCGCGGCCGCAAGACGCGCTTCGATCTCGCCGGCCACGCCGTGATCCACACCGCGCCGAACGTGAAGCCGGTCGAAAAGTCGCCCCGAAATCCCGCCGGCTATGCGCCGATTTGCGTCGGCACCACCACCAGCGCGCGCATGGAGCGTTTTACCCGGCCGCTGATGCGCGAATACGGCGTGCGCATCATCATCGGCAAGGGCGGCCTCGGGCAGGAGTCGCAGAAGGCGTTCGCCGAGCTGGGCGGCGCGTATCTGGCGGTCATCGGCGGCACGGCTGCGCTCGAGACCACCTGGATCGAGGCGATCGAGGACGTGGACCTGGACGACCTCAACCCCGAATCGCTGTGGAAATTCCGCGTCAGGGATTTCGGGCCGCTGCGGGTCGCCATGGACAGCGCCGGCGGCAGCCTCTACGCGCGCGTGGACCAGGCCGCGCGCGAGCGGCGCGGGGCCGCGCTCGCCGCGCTGGGCGTGAAGCGCTAGGCGCGGGTGAGCAGCGCAATCCACGGTAGAATGGCCGCGTTTCACCAGCGTCGAGGATGCCGATGCCTGCGGTTCCGCTGTTTCACCTCGCGTTTCCGGTCGCCAGCCTGGAGAAGGCGCGCGCGTTCTACGGCGGCCTGCTCGGCTGCGCCGAGGGCCGCAGCGCGGAGGGTTGGGTGGACTTCGACTTCTACGGCCACCAGATCGTCGCCCACCTCGCGCCCGGGGAGGCGGGCCACCGGAACACCAGCGCCGTCGACGGCGACAATGTTCCGGTGCGTCATTTCGGCGCCATCTTGCCGCTTGACGAATGGGAACGGCTGGCGCAGAAACTGACGGCCGCCGGCGTGCGCTTCGTCATCGAGCCGCACGTGCGTTTCAAGGGCCAGATGGGCGAGCAGGCGACGATGTTCCTGCTCGATCCCTGCGGCAACGCGCTCGAGTTCAAGGCGTTCAAGGATATCGGCAGGCTTTTCGCGAAACAACCCTCAGAGGAGACTTGAAGATGAAGCGCATCATCGTTGCAGCAGTCTGCACCGCGGCGTTCGCCTTTGCCGGCGCCGCGCCGGCCCAGGAAAAATTCAGCCTTTCGATCGCCACCGGCGGCACCGGCGGGGTCTACTACCCGCTGGGCGGCGGGCTCGCCAACCTCCTGTCCAAGTACGTTCCGGGCATGCAGGCCACCGCCGAAGTCACCGGCGGCTCGGTGGACAACCTGAAACTCATCGCCAGCGGCCAGCCCTATATCGCTTTTTCCATGGCGGACGCCGGCCAGGACGCCTACCGCGGCGAGGACAAGTTCAAGGGCCACAAGGTTCCCCTCAAGACGCTCATGGTCCTTTACCCCAACCGCATGCACATCGTCACCGTCGAAGGTACGGGCATCAACAAGATGGCCGACCTGAAAGGCAAGCGCGTCTCGACCGGCTCGCCCGGCAGCGCGACCGAAGTCATGGCCTTTCGCGTCATCGAAGCCGAGGGCCTCGACAAGGACCGCGACATGACGCGCGAGCGCTTGGGCGTGGCCGAGTCGGTGAACGCCATCAAGGACCGGAAGATCGACGCCTTCTTCTGGGTGGGCGGCCTGCCGACGGCGGCGGTGACCGACCTCGCCAACACGCCCGGAATCAAGATCAAGATGATCGACCACACCGACGCCGTCGCGGCGATGAACAGGAAGTACGGCCAGCTCTACGTCCAGGACGTGATCCCGAAGGCCACCTACCGCGGCATGGACGCGGACAACAAGATCGCGACGGTGTGGAACATCCTGGTCTCGAACGAGTCTCTCAGCGACCAGGCCGCCTACAACATCGTCAAGACCATCTTCGAGAAGCGCGACGATCTGATCGCCGTGCACAAGGAGGCGGAGAATTTCAAGCTGGAGAACCAGAAGTCCGCCGCCTCGCCGATTCCCTTCCACCCGGGAGCCGCGAAGTATTTTGCCGAGCGGGGGATAAAACTTAATTAGGAACCGGTTTTAAAGCGACCGTTCGCCCTGAGCTTGTCGGAGGGTGGACGGTCCCCGCGCCGCTTCAAGTCCGCGAGATGGAACGGACGCAAGCGCCGTTCATCTCGCGCTTGTGCGCTAGAGGGTGCGTTCCGGCAAAGATACGCATTCAGGCGGCGGCTCGAACGGATGCGCATCCGCCGGCCGGATGACGCCATCGAGCGCAACCGATTCGCAGTCGCTAATCGGACAAAGGCCGGAGCGTCGCGCGGAACTGTTTGTGGCAGCTCACACAGGCGTCCGCGAGGCGGCCGAATGCCTTTGCCGATCCTGAGGGGTCATTTGCCGCCGCTCGTTTCGCGAGCTCCGCCGCCGCCTGGTGACTTCGTTCATCGACCGCTTCGAACGCACGAAAGTTTTTGCCAAGCTTGCTCTTGATCGCCGTCACGAGATCGCCGGGAAGCGGATGGCCTTCAATGGCCTTTGCCGATTCCTCGAGGACTTTGAAATCATCGGTAAGCAGCGCGTTGGTCAGCTGCAGGTACTCTGCTCGCAGATCCTGCATGATGACCCGAAGCGTGAGTTTATGGTCCTGCTTTTGGGCCTGCGCGAGAACCGGATTGGTCAAAAGGAAGCCAGCACCAACTAGGAGCGCGAGGAAGCCGGAATTGATCCGAAGATATGGAATAAGACAATGCCTCATTGACAGTTCTCCTCTATCAGATGTTCACACCGACAAGACACCGGTCGCTGCGCGGAGCGAACGGCGGCCGACTCAGTGCTGGTGTAGCGCGTGCTCGGCGTGGCTCGCTTCCGCCCCATGCTCGATATGATGGCCGTGTACCGGGCCGGTCGCCGCCTCCCAGAGTCGCTCGACGTAGTGCACGTACGGCACGTAGGCTTCGACATATTTGCGCCCGGCGGCCACGTCATTGGCATCGAACGCTTTTCTTTGCGCTGCCGAGCGGAAATGCGCATGCACGCCGGCGCGCACAGCGTCGACCAGGATCTTTATCACTTCGTCGGCCGACCCTTTTTCCAGCGCGCGATCGGCGGCAGGAACAGCGGGCCCCAAATCGAGGCCTGCCGGCTTCAACCCCGTGAATGGCGCGCCTTCGCCGGCTCGATGTATGCGTACCAGCGTTTCGAGGAAATGCCTGTCGGCCAGAGTGCGCGCCTTCGGACCGAGTTCGCGGACAGACTGCGCGTGCTCGAATGCCTGCCGGATTTCATCGGCATCTTCGGCACGGACCCACGGAAGCACCAGGTTCACGTTCTGTTCTTCAAGTGCCTTTAGCGCAAGTTTGACGAGCGGCCCGTCCAGCGTGTCGCAGTGACCGATGCCCCACAGGAGCAGCAGCGCCGTTTCCCCGGCGAGGCCAAATCCCGGGTCCGTGGCGAACAGATGGCCGGCCAGGCGCTGCAGAACGATCAGTCCCACCACACCGAGAACTTGCATTTGCCTCGACGACAACCCGCTTCGTACCATGGCATCCTCCATGCGTTGACGGCTTTTCTCATGCTCCCACAAGCGTCGGGCGCCGGCTTGACATATGTCAACCAGCCGGCTTGTCGGCGGGGAACTACCCGCGCTGTGCTAGCATGCGCGCCGAGGAGGCGGTATGAGTGAAATCGCAAAACCGGCACCGGACGAGCCTGTCGTCGATGCCGAGACGCTGAAAAAAGCCGAGGAGTACATCGAAGCAGAGGAGGGCGCGCGCAATAACCTGCGCGGCTGGCTCGGCGCCTTCGTCAGCGCCGTCGCGGTGGTGATGTCGTTGTTCCACCTCTACTCGGCGTACGCGATCGTGCCGGCGCAGGTGATGCGCCCGGTGCACGTCGGTTTCGTGCTGTTCCTCGTCTATCTGCTGTTTCCCGTCGCCAAGCGCTACCGCCACCGCATCATGTGGTGGGACTGGATCGCCGCGCTCGCCGCCGTCGCCGTGATCGCCTACACCCTCCAGGGCGGCGACGATATCTGGGACCGCAATACCTCGCCGGACAATTGGGACATCGTCTTCGGCGTCGCGCTGAGTCTCCTGATCCTCGAGGGCATGCGCCGCGCCACGGGCTGGATCATGCCGGCGGTGGTGATCGCCTTCGTTCTCTATGCGATGTTCGGCGAGCAGCTTCCCGGCGCCTGGGCGCACCGCAGCTACGAGGTCGGGCGGCTCGTGGGCCACCTGACCATGACGCTCGAGGGCATCTTCGGCGTCGCCGTGGACGTGTCCTCGTCGCTCATCATCCTGTTCACCATCTTCGGCGCGTTCCTGCAGTTCTCCGGGGCGGGCAAGTTCTTCATCGACTTCTCGTTCTCCGCCATGGGCGGGAAGTCCACCAGCGCCGGCCGCACCGTGGTGCTCGCCTCGTTCCTCCTCGGCGGCCCCTCGGGGAGCGGCGTCGCCACCACGGTGACGCTCGGCTCGGTCGCCTACCCGATGCTGGTCAAGGCCGGTTACGGCAAGAACGCCGCCGGCGGGCTGCTCGCGGCCGGGGGCCTGGGCGCGATCATCTCGCCGCCGGTGCTCGGCGCGGCGGCGTTTCTCATCGCCGAGTTCCTCAAGATCTCGTATCTCGACGTGCTGCTGATGGCGACCATTCCCACGCTGCTCTACTACTTCGCGCTGTTCCTCATGGTCGAGATCGACGCGCGCAAACTCGGCATGCACGAGGTGAGGTTCGAGCGCGTCGAATCGCTGTGGAACTTGACCAAGCAGTACTGGTTCCATTTCCTGTCGCTGGTGTCGATCGTGGTCTTCATGCTCATGGGTTACTCGGCCGTGATGTCGGTGTTCTGGGCCACGGTGGCGTCGTTTGCGACCAGCTTCCTGCACCGCGACTGCGCCTTGTTCTCCTACGACCTCTTCCGTGGCCGCGAACCTTTGATGAAGGGAATCTTCCAGTCGAAATTCTTCCAGGCGCTCGAGGCCGGCTCGACCGGCGTGCTCAGCGTCGCCGTCACCTGCGCCGGCGCCGGGATCATCGTCGGCGTGGTGACGCTCACCGGCCTCGGCCTGAAATTCAGTTCGATCATCATCGATTACGCCGGGGGGTCCTTGTTGCTCACCGCGCTCTACACTTCGCTCATCGTCTGGATCGTCGGCCTCGCCGTGCCGGTCACGGCGTCCTACATCATCTGCGCGGTGATCGCGGCGCCGGCGCTGATCAAGCTCGGCGTGCCGGACTTCGCTGCGCACATGTTCATCTTCTACTATGCGGTGCTGTCGGAGGTCTCGCCGCCGACCGCGCTCTCGCCCTTCGCCGCCGCGGCGATCACCGGCGGCGATCCGTACAAGACGACGCTGCAGTCCTGGAAATACACCATGCCCGCGTTCCTCGTGCCGTTCATGTTCGTTCTCGATCCGGCCGGAACCGGGCTGCTCCTTACCGGCTCGATCAAGACGCTCGGCAATGCCGACTGGGTGTCGATTACCGAGGTGACGGTGACCGCTGCGCTCGGCATTGCCGCGCTCGCGGGCGGGGTGCAGGGCTGGCTGTTCAAGCGCACGACCTGGATCGAGCGGGTCATGCTGATTGCAGCGGGACTGGCGCTGGTGTATCCGACCGTGACGGCCGACGTCGTCGGTCTCGGCCTGTTCGTAATAGTTGTCGCGATGCAGCTCGTTCGCATCCGCACCGCGCGTCAGGCTGCCTGAGCCGTGCGGAAGCTTCGCACCGACATTCTCATTCTCGGCGCCGGCGGCGCCGGCCTGTTTGCCGCGCTGCACGCGCGCGCGGCCGCGCCCGATCTGGACATCACGGTGGCGGTCAAAGGGCTGCTCGGCAAATGCGGCTGCACGCGCATGGTGCAGGGCGGCTACAACGTGGCGCTCGCCGCGGGCGACTCGGTCGAGCGCCATTTCATGGACACCGTCGAGGGCAGCGCCTGGCTTGCCGACCAGGACCTCGCGTGGAAGCTGGTGACGCTCGCGGTGGAGCGCGTGCACGAGCTGGAAAACGAGCTCGGCTGCTTTTTCGACCGCAACCCGGACGGCAGCATTCATCAGAAAGCGTTTGCCGGCCAGACGTTCGACCGCACCGTGCACAAGGGCGACCTCACCGGGATCGAGATCATGAACCGCCTGGCGGAAGCCGTCTGGGCAAGGAGCATCAGCCGGCTCGAGGAGCACCGCGCGCTCGAGCTGATCAAGACGCGGGACGGCGACGCCGTTGCCGGGGTGCTGATGCTCGACATGCGCGATGGCGCATTCGTGCTGGTGCAGGCCAGGGCGGTGCTGCTCGCGACGGGCGGCGGGCCGTCGATGTACAAGTACCACACGCCCTCGGGCGAAAAGAGCTGCGATGGACTGGCGATGGCGCTGCGCGCGGGACTGCCTCTGCGCGACATGGAGATGGTGCAGTTCCATCCCACCGGGCTGCTCGCCGGTCCCGGCACGCGCATGACCGGAACCGTGCTCGAGGAGGGACTGCGCGGCGCCGGCGGCACTCTCCTGAACGGCGCCGGGAAGCGCTTCATGCACGACTACGATGCGCGCGGCGAGCGCGCCACGCGCGACATCGTCTCGCGGGCGATATTCGCCGAAATGCGCGCCGGCCGCACCACGCCGAACGGCGGGGTCCATATCAGCATGGCGCACCTGGGACCGGAGAGCGTGCGCAAGGCTTTCCGCGGCATGGTCGAGCGCTGCGCCGATTGCGGCTTCG
The DNA here is from genome assembly GCA_049802235.1 of Burkholderiales bacterium. GTDB lineage: Bacteria > Pseudomonadota > Gammaproteobacteria > Burkholderiales > SG8-39 > VBDM01. The sequence continues at coordinate 10,784 of JBARMB010000090.1, forward strand.
ATCTCGCCGGCGGCCTGGTCGAAGTCGTGCCGACGGCGCACTACATGATGGGCGGCGTCGAGTTCAATCCCGATTGCTCGACCGCGCTTGCCGGTCTGTTCGCCGCCGGCGAGGACACAGGCGGAGTGCACGGGGCCAACCGGCTCGGCGGCAACGGCGTCGCCAACTCCACCGTATTCGGTGCCGTCGCGGGCGATTCCATGGCGGCGCGGGTGAAAAAAGAAGCCGCCTGGCCGGACCCCGATGAGGCAGCGGTCGCCGCCGCCGTCATGCGCGCCGAGCTGCCGTTCAGGCTCGAGCCGGATGCAGGCGCCGACCTGAACAGCGTGCGCGAGCAGCTCTACGAGCTGATGTGGGAAAAGGTCGGGATCCTGCGCGAGGAGACGGGCCTGCAGCTCGCCGCGGAGGCGCTTCCGCTGATCGCGGCGCGCCTCGACCGGTACGCGCTGCCCGGCGCGCAAGCCGACCGGAGCTTCAATCTTGCCTGGCACGACTGGCTCAACCTCAAGAGCCTGGTCGAGGTGAGCGAAGTGATCGCCGCCTGCGCGCTCGCGCGCAAGAACTCGCGCGGCGCGCATTTTCGCAGCGACTATCCGCAGCCGGGGGATTTTCTCGCCTCCGGCTGGATCCGCGCGCGACGCGCCGGAGCGCGACTCGAGATCAGCAGCGTGCCGGTCAAATTCACCCGCGTGAAGCCGGGCGAGAGCCTGCTCGCCGCCTGATCCGCGATACCAAGGCGCGTGCGCCGCTGAAGAGGCACGATGCAATCCCCGACCGGGCGCTTTCAAGCGAAGTTGCCGGCGCCGTTCGCGCTGCTCGGCATCCGCACCGAGGGCGACGTGCTCACGGAGATCGTGTTCCTGCCGAAAGCGGGCAGCGCGCTCGCGCCGGGGGACCGCCTCGCGGCGCGCGCCTGCGCGCAGATCGAGCGCTACCTCGACGATGCGGAATTCCGCTTCGATCTGCCGCTTGCGACACTCGGCACGCCATTCCAGCGCCGCGTCTGGGCGAAGATCGCGGCGATCAGCCCGGGCCGCACGCGCAGCTACGGCGAGATCGCGCGCGAACTGCGCTCCGCGCCGCGCGCAGTGGGGCAGGCCTGCGGCGAGAACCATTTTCCGCTCGTGATACCGTGCCATCGGGTGGTCGCGGCCGGCGCCATCGGCGGTTTCGCCCATCGCCAGGCCGGCTTCCCTCTCGCGGTGAAGCGCTGGCTGCTCGCGCACGAAGGCGTGGCGGCCTGAAGCGATGAACGCGGACAACGCCGCGCTGCTCGACGAGTTCTGCGACGCCGTCTGGCTCGAGGACGGCCTGGCGAAGAACACGCTGGAATCCTACCGCCGCGACCTGCGCCTGTTCGCCGAGTGGCTGGAAAAAGAGCGGCACGCCGCGCTCGCCGCGGCGACCGAAGCGGACCTGTCCGGCTATTTCGCGTTTCGCTTTTCGCAGCGCCGGCGCTCGCATCAGCCGGGCATCAAGTCGAGCACCCAGGCGCGGCTGCACTCGAGCTTGAAGCGCTTCTACCGTCACCTGCTGCGCGCCGGGCGCATCGCGGCCGATCCGACGCTCAAGCTCGACCCGCCGAAAAAACAGCAGCGCTTCCCGAAGACGCTCTCGGAAGCCGACGTCGAGGCGCTGCTGGCGCGGCCCGACGTCGAGACGCCGCTGGGGCTGCGCGACCGGGCGATGCTCGAAGTGCTGTACGCGAGCGGCCTGCGCGTCTCCGAGTTGACGCGCCTGAAGCTGGTCGAGGCGAGCCTCGACATGGGCGTGGTGCGCATCTTCGGCAAGGGTTCGAAGGAGCGGCTGGTGCCGCTCGGCGAAGAAGCGCTGGAGTGGCTGCAGCGCTATCTGAAGGAGGCCCGGCCCGCGCTGCTGAAAAAGCGGCCGAGCGATTTCGTGTTCGTCACCGGGCGCGCCGGGCCGATGACGCGCCAGGCGTTCTGGCACCTGATCAAGAGGCATGCGGCTGGCGCCATGCCGGGCAAGGCGCTGTCGCCGCACACGCTGCGCCATGCTTTTGCCACGCATCTGATCAACCACGGCGCCGATCTGCGGGTGGTGCAGATGCTGCTCGGCCATTCCGACATCTCCACCACGCAGATCTACACCCACGTCGCCCGCGAGCGGCTCAAGGCGCTGCACAAGCAGCACCATCCCAGGGGCTAGCCCCTCGACCTTTCAATGCTTACACCGACGCGACGCGCTTCGCGCACCGCCCCGGGTTTGGCGACGCTGATCTTGACGCGCGGCGCGTTGAAATCGTCGAGTATCAGATTGGCGATGCGCTCGGCGAGGTTTTCCACCAGGCCGAAGCGCTCTGCGGCGAGCAGGGCGCGGATTCGCTCGATGACGACGCCGTAGTCGATGGTATCGGCCACCTTGCCGGTCTTGAACACGGCATTGCCGGGAACGGCGATCTCGAGGTCGATCTCGATCGTCTGCGGCGCGATTTTCTCGTGGCGATAAAGTCCGATCCAGGCCTGGAGCCGCAGCTCGCGTATGAAAATCGTGTCCATGAAGAGCAGGGGATGGGGGCTAGGGACTAGGGAGCGTGGCACTGGGAGCCGAGGGGCGGCGAGGGTAAACTGTTCGCGGATAATTCTAAGGGAATGCGATGGCCACGGCAGCATTTATTTTGATTGCATACCTGATCGGCTCGCTGTCGTTCGCGGTGATCGTCAGCCGGCTGTTCGGGCTTCCCGATCCGCGCACCTACGGCTCGCGCAATCCCGGCGCGACCAACGTCCTGCGCACCGGCAGAAGGGTCGCGGCGCTGGCGACGCTCGCCGGCGACGCCGTCAAGGGCTGGCTTGCGGTATTTCTCGCGCAGCGCTTCGCCGCAGACTACGGCGTCGACGCGGGCGGCATCGCGGCGTGCGCGGTCGCGGTGTTCCTCGGCCACCTGTTCCCGCTGTTCTTCGGCTTCAAGGGCGGCAAAGGCGTGTCGACGGCGCTCGGCATCCTGCTCGCGATCAACATCTGGCTGGGGCTCGCATCACTCGCGACCTGGAGCGTGATTGCGGCGATCTTCCGCTACGCGTCGCTCGCGGCGCTGGTCGCCGCCGTATTCGCGCCGCTGTATGCTTTTTTCCTGTTCGGCGCGAGCGCGGCGCTGCCCGCGGTGATCCTGATGTCGGCGCTGCTCGCCTGGCGGCACAGAAGCAACATCCTCAATCTTGCGGCCGGCAGGGAAAGCAGGATCGGGGAAAGGAAGGATCCTGAATCGGGGATCCAGGATCGAGGGAACCCCTAGGGCTCGATCGGCGAAGCGGAGACCGCAGTCGCCAGGTCCCATCGCGGACGCACCGTGAATTCGTAGCTTGGACGAACCGAAACCTTGATCCCTGATTCCCGATCCTGCCGTAGCCGCAAGGCCGCGGCAAGCGCAATCATGGCGCCGTTGTCGGTGCAAAACTCGTGTAACGGATAGAAAACGCGGAATTTCCGGCGCGCGGCTGCGGCATCGAGCGCGGCGCGCAGGCGAATGTTGGCGCCGACCCCGCCGGCGACCACGAGCCGATCCAGCTCCGTGCGCTCGATCGCCGCCACGCACTTCGCCACCAGTACCTCGACCACCGCTTCCTGGAAGGCGGCGGCGACATCGGCGCGCATCTGCGCGCCGATCGTGGAATCCCTGGCGCGCATCTGCGCGCCGATCGTAAAATCCCTGGCGCGCGTCTGCGTATCGATGGTGGAATCCCCGGCGGGCGTCTGCGCATCCGCCGCCTGCCGGGCGAGCAGCGTCACCACCGCGGTCTTCAATCCGCTGAAGCTGAAATCGAGATCATCCGAGCCCAGCATCGGGCGCGGGAACCGGAACCGTCCCGGCCTGCCCTGCTCCGCGAGGCGCGCAAGCGCCGGTCCGCCCGGGTAGGGGAGCCCGAGGAGCTTCGCGGTCTTGTCGAACGCTTCGCCGGCGGCGTCATCGAGCGTCTCGCCGAGCAGCTCGTATTCGCCGACTCCCGCGACGCGCATGAGCTGGGTATGGCCGCCCGAGACCAGCAGCGCGACGAACGGAAACTGCGGCGCGTCCTTCTCCAGCAGCGGGGAGAGCAGGTGCCCTTCGAGATGGTGGATGCCGATCGCCGGAATGCCGAGGCCGCAGGCGAGACCATTCGCGACCGCCGCGCCCACGAGCAGTGCCCCGGCCAGTCCCGGGCCCTGCGTGTACGCCACGGCATCGAGCTGCGATGCTTCGGCGCCGGATCGGCGCAGGACCTCGCGCACAAGAGGCAGCAGGCGCCGGATGTGATCCCGCGAGGCGAGCTCCGGCACCACGCCGCCGTATTCGTCGTGCAGCGCCGTCTGCGAATGCAAATCGTGGGCGAGCAGCCCGCGTTCGCTGTCGTAGAGCGCGACGCCGGTTTCGTCGCAGGAGGTTTCGATTCCCAGAACGAGCATGATTTCCCCCGGTTTCTCTCGAGTTGCGTCAGTCAGTTGTCAGGCACAGTTGCATAGAATCTTGCCCCCTATGGCGAAGTTTCGCTTTCGTTCATCCGCAGTGGCCGTGCTCGCCTTCGCGCTCCTCGGAGAACCGCTCGCCGCTTTCGGCCAGCCGGCCGATCTCGCCGCGCTGACGCTGCCGCAGGCCGAGCAGTTGCTGCAAGCGCGCAACCGCGAGTTGCAGGCGGCGCGCCGCGCCGTCGAGGCGGCGCAGGCCAACACGCTCATGGCCGGCGCGCGACCCAATCCGAACCTGAGCCTGGGCGTTGCGACGATCAACCCCCAGGTCGGGATCGGCCCGGGTCCACTGCGCGACAAGATCATGGACAGCTCGATCCGGGTCGACCAGTTGATCGAGCGCGGGGAAAAACGCGAGCTGCGCCTCGCCACCGCGAAAAACCTCGAGTCCGCGAGCAGCGAGGATCTTTCCGATACGTTCCGGCAGCAGCGCCTTGCGCTCAGATCGGCATATTACGACCTGCTGTTCGCCCAGGACAAGGCCGGCATCGCGCGCGATACCGAGGCGCTGTTCGAGCGCTCGATGCAGGCGGCGGAGTTGCGCCTGAAGGCCGGCGACATTGCCGCGGCGGACGTCTCAAGATTGCGCGTCGATGCGCTGCGCGCCGCGAACGATGCGCGCGTTGCCGAAGCCGATCGCAGGCGCGCCCAGCTCGCGCTCGCCTACCTGATCGGCGCGGAAGCCGAGGCGGGGGACATCCGCGCCGCCGATCCGTGGCCGCTCCCGGACGCTGCCGAGGCCGGCGGCATCACCGACGAACTGATCGAGCGGCGTCCCGACGTGCGCGCGGCGAAGGCCCGGGTCGAGGCCGCGCAGAGCGCCCGCGACCTGGCGCGGAGCCTGAAGAGCCGCGACGTGACCGTGGGCGCGCAGTTCGATCACTATCCCGTGAACCCCTCCTACGCGCTGGGCAGCGGCGCCGGCACCGGCAACAGCTACGGCGTGTTCATGAGCGTTCCGCTCTTTGCCCGCTACTATTTCGAGGGCGAAATCCGGCGCGCCGAGGTCGACTACAACGCCGCGGTCGAGATGCTCGATAAAGTCCGGGCGCAAGCCCGCGCCGAGCTCGCGCGCTCGCTGTCGGACCTGCAGGCGGCGGCGGAACGGCTCGAGCGTTACGACGATTCGCTGCTGGTGGAAGCGCGCAAGGCCGCGGATTCCGCCGAGTTCGCCTACAGGAACGGCGCCATCGGGGTGATGGACCTGCTCGATTCGCGCCGCACATTGCGCGCGATCCAGATCGAGGCGGCGGCGGCGCGCGACGACCATGCGAAGGCGCTTTCAGCCTGGCAGGCGGGGACCGGCGAGGCGAAGTAGGGCAGTGGCAGCGTAATCCCCGAAACAGTATCCGCAAATGATCCGTCAACGGAGAGAGGACAGGGTGAAGTACAAACTGGTCATGGCGGCGGTGCTCGCCGCGGTGCTTGTGGCGGCGTGCGGCGAGCACGAGTCCGCGCCCGATGCGAAACCGCCGAAACTCGAGGATGGCCGCATCACGTTTCCGCAGGGGAGCCCTCAACTCCAGTCGTTTGTGTCCGAGCCCGTCAAGGCGGGTGGCCCGCAGCGGCTCCGGCTCCCTGGCCGCCTGGTGTGGAACGAGGAGCGCACGGTGCGCTTGTTTCCCGCTTTCGGGGGCCGGGTAACCCGCATTCTGGTGAAGCCCGGCGATGCGGTAAGGCCGGGCCAGCCGCTCGCCGTGCTCGCCTCGCCCGACTTCGGTCAGGTGCAGGCGGACGCGCACCGGGCGCAGTCGGATTTCGCGCTCGCCGGGAAAAACCTCGACCGCGTCCGGGAACTGAACGCAGCCGGCGTGTCGCCGCGCAAGGACCTGAGCGCCGCCGAGGCCGATTACGCTCGCGCCGAGGCCGAGCTCGCCCGCGCCGGCAACCGCGTGAAGCTCTACGCCGGCACGGACCAGTCGGTGGACCAGAACCTTGCGTTGACCAGCCCGATTGCGGGCGTCGTGGTCGAGCGCAACATCAATCCCGGTCAGGAGCTGCGGCCCGACCTGCAGCTGGCCAATTCTCCGGCGATGTTCGTCATTACCGATCCCTCGCGCCTGTGGGTGCTGCTCGACGCAACCGAGAGCCAGCTTGCCGGCCTGAGGCGCGGCCAGATGGTCACGCTGCGCTCGAGCGCCTGGCCGGGGGAGACTTTCAGGGCGAGCGTCGATGCGATTTCCGATTTCATCGATCCGGCCACGCGCACGGTGAAGGTTCGCGGCTCGCTCGACAATCGCGGGCGCAAGCTGAAAGGGGAGATGTTTGTCGCCGCCGAACTCGAAACGCCGTCGCGGGCGGGCCTGCAGGTGCCGTCGAAGGCGGTGGTGCTGATGGGTGACCGGGACTATGTGTTCGTCGAGGAGGCCCCGGGGCGTTTTGCCCGCGTCGAGGTGAAGACCGACGGCGAGCACGACGGCGTCACCGGCATCGTCTCCGGGTTGACCCTGGGGCAGAAGGTGGTGGTTGAGGGCAACCTGCTGCTCCAGCGCCTGTATCGCCAGCTCACCAGCGGCGCGCCGGGCTAGAGACTTTCCGCGCGCCAGATTCCAGATGATCAAGCGCATCGTCTCCTTCGCGCTCCACAAGCCGCTGTTCATCGTGCTGGGACTGATCCTGTTCGTCGCCGGCGGCCTGGCGGCGTTCCGGGCGCTGCCGATCGAGGCGTTTCCCGACGTCACCGACACGCAGGTCAACGTCATCACGCTGTATCCGGGGCGCGCCGCGGAAGAAGTGGAGAAGCAGGTCACGGTGCCGATCGAGGTGGCGCTGTCGGGTCTGCCCAATTCGGTGCGGATGTTCTCGCATACCCAGTTCGGGCTGTCGTTCCTCATCATCACTTTCGACGACCGCGCCAACGCCTATTTTGCCCGCCAGCAGGTGGTCGAGCGGTTGCGCGAAGTGGACCTGCCGGACGGGGTGCAGCCTGCGCTCGCGCCGCTGTCGACGCCGATCGGCGAGATCTATCGCTACCGTTTGAAGTCCCCCACGCTCGACCCACGGGAGCTGCGCACCATCGAGGACTGGACCGTAGAGCGCCAGCTGCGCCTGATTCCGGGCGTTGCCGACATCGTCACGTTCGGCGGCCTGATCAAGCAGTACGAGGTCAATCCGGATCTCGGCAAGCTGCGCGACTACAAGGTGACGCTGCAGCAGTTGTTCTCCGCCCTCGGGCGCGGCAACTCCAACGTCGGCGGCAGCTACCTCGAGCAGGGCCGGCAGCAATATCTGATCCGCGGCATCGGACTGCTGCGCTCGGCCGAGGACATCGGCAACATCGTGGTTACCGAGAGAAACGGCGTGCCGATACTGGTCAAGCACCTCGCCGAGGTCACGGTGGGGGCCGTGCCGCGCCAGGGCCTGGTCGGACAGGACGACGACGACGATGTGGTCACCGGTATCGTGCTGATGCGAAAGGGCGAGAACCCCTCGCAGGTACTCAAGATGGTCAAGGAAAAGGTCGAGTTCCTGAACTCCTCGGTGCTCCCGACCGGCGTCAAGATCGTTCCGTTCTACGACCGCACGTGGCTCATCGACAAGACGCTGAAGACGGTGTTCACCAACCTGCTCGAAGGCGCAGCCCTCGTCACGCTGGTCCTGCTGCTGTTCCTCGGCAACATGCGCGCTGCGTTCATCGTCGCGCTGGTCATCCCGCTGGCGCTGCTCGCCACGTTCATCGGACTGACCTGGGTCGGCATCCCGGCGAACCTGCTGTCGCTGGGCGCAATGGACTTCGGCATCATCGTCGACGGCGCGGTGATCGTGGTCGAGAACGTGTTCCGCAAGCTCACCGAGGAGGCGCACGACCGCACGCCGCGGCTACAGAAAATTCTCGCCGCCACGGTCGAAGTCGGCCGGCCGACGTTGTTTTCGATGCTGATCATCATTGCGGCGAATATCCCGATTTTTACGTTGCAGCGCCACGAAGGGCGCATCTTCGCGCCCATGGCCTGGTCGGTGACTTCGGCCCTGGTCGGTTCGCTGATCCTGTCGCTCACGCTGGTTCCGCTGCTGTGCTTCTGGATGCTGCGCAAGAACCTGCCGGAGAAGGAGAACGCGCTGGTGCGCGCCTGCAAGCGCATCTACGAGCCGGCGCTTGCCTGGGCCATCGGCAGAAAAAAAACGGTCATCGGCATCGCACTCGCGGCCCTGGCCGCCAGCCTCGCGGTCGTGCCCATGCTCGGCACCGAGTTCCTCCCGGAATTGAACGAAGGTTCGATCTGGATCAACGTGAACATGCCGCCGTCGGTGTCGGTAACCGAGGCGCAGGAGTTGACCGCAAAGTTCCGCGCCGCCATCAGAACCGTTCCGGAGGTTGAAAGCGTCATATCCAAAACGGGCCGGCCGGAGGACGGCACCGACCCGAAGCCGATCAACATGTGCGAGATCCTGGTCGACTTGAAGCCCGAGTCGCAGTGGCGCCATGGCGTTACCAAACTCCAGTTGATCGACCAGATGGACAAGGCAATGTCCCGGTTCCCGGGGATGGAGACCAGTTTTTCGCAGCCGATCCGGGACAACGTGCTCGAGTCGATTTCGCAGGTCGACGGCCAGATCGTGGTCAAGGTGTTCGGCGAGGACCTCGACGTGCTGCGCGAATACGCCGAACGCACGCTTAACGCGGTCAAGGATGTTCGAGGTGTAAGCCGCGCCTTCATCGACCGCCTCGGCGAGCTGCCACAGCTGCTGATCCGCGTCGACCGGGAAGCCGCCGCGCGCTACGGGCTCAACGTCGCCGACATCCAGGACGTGATCGAAATGGTGCTCGGGGGCAAGCCGGCGACGCAACTGTGGGAAGGCGAGCGCCATTTCGGCGTCGCGGTGCGCATGAAGGACTCGGAGCGCAGCATCGCCAGCCTGAAAGCGATCACGGTGAGCAGCCCGGACGGCGCGTATGTTCCGTTGTCTCAGGTGGCCGAGTTCAAGACCATCGGGGGAGCGATGGACATCGCGCGCGAGAACGGCGTGCGCGTGTACTCGATCGGGATCTTCATCGCTGGTCGCGACATGGGCAGCGTGGTCGCCGACATGAAGGACCGGGTTGCCGCAAAGGTGACGCTGCCGCCCGGCTACAGCATCACCTGGTCGGGCGAGTTCGAGAACCAGGAGCGGGCGATGGCGCGGCTCGCCATCATCGTGCCGGTGTCGGTGCTGCTGATCTTCATCCTTCTGTTCGATGCGTTCGGCTCGTTCGGCAGCGCCGCGCTGATCCTTCTCAACATCCCGTTCGCGCTGATCGGGGGCATCTTCGCGCTGCTCCTGACCGGCATTCCATTGTCGGTGTCCGCCGCGATCGGCTTCATCGCCCTGTTCGGACAGGCGGTCCTCAACGGCGTCGTCATGGTCGCGTATTTCAACCAGCTCTGCGCCGCGGGCGCCACCCCCGAGGAAGCGGTGATGCGCGGGTCGCTGGTGCGCATGCGTACCGTCCTCATGACCGGGCTGCTGGCGATGCTCGGCCTGCTGCCGATGGCGGTTTCCACCGGAATCGGCTCGGAGACGCAGAAGCCGCTCGCCGTGGTCGTGATCGGAGGGCTGGTCACGGCAACCCTGCTTACCCTCATCGTTCTGCCGACGCTCTATCTCGTGTTCCAGCGCTTCCGCCGGCCGCGGCGGGAGCGGGACTGACGCAATCCCCGCTCCGGCGGGGTCCCGGCACGGCACTTGGCACGGCGCGGCTGGTTCTGTTATCATTTCAAGTCTTTGCGGAATTTTTGACGGGGTTTATTGCATGCCGACCGTACGCGTGAAGGAAAACGAGCCGTTCGAGGTGGCGCTGCGCCGCTTCAAGCGCACCGTGGAGAAGACCGGGCTGCTCACCGAGCTGCGCGCCCGCGAGTTCTACGAAAAGCCGACCGCCTTCCGCAAGAGAAAGCTCGCGGCCGCGGTCAAGCGGCATTACAAGCGGCTGCGCAACCAGACGCTGCCGCCCAAGCTCTTCTAATCCGGACGGCGCTGCCGCCGGGTCAGTTCGGCGCGATGGAGCGGACCAAGCCGCCCATCGCGCCGTTTCATTTTCAAGAACCCCCATATCGAACCCGATCACATGTCGCTCAAGACCCGTATCACCGAAGACATGAAAGCGGCGATGAAGGCAAAGGAGCCGCAGCGGCTTTCGGCCATCCGCCTGCTGCTCGCCGCGATCAAGCAGCTCGAGGTGGACGAGCGCAAGGACCTGTCCGACGCCGAGGTCGTCGCGATCACCGAGAAGATGATCAAGCAGCGGCGCGACTCCATCGCCCAATTCCAGGCGGCCAAACGCCAGGACCTGGTGGACGCCGAGAACTTCGAATTGAACCTGCTGTCCGCCTATCTGCCCAAGCAGTTGTCGGACGCCGAGATCGCAGAGGAGGTCTCCGCGGCGATCGCCCAGACCGGGGCGAAGGGCGCGCCCGACATGGGCAAGGTGATGGGCGTACTGAAGGGCAAGCTCGCCGGACGCGCGGACATGGGCAAGGTGTCGGCGCTGGTCAAGGCAAAGCTCGCCGGCTGAGCGTTTTCCCGGCTTGCGGATCGGGAAATTTCGCCTATAAAGAGAAGATGGCGGCGAACCGGGCCCGGGCGGGCCATTCTCTCCGGTGCGCCGATTCGCTGCAATACTGCCGAGCGTGATTCCGGACTCGTTCAAACAGGAGCTGCTCCATCGCGTCGACATCGTCGACGTGATCGAGCGTTATGTCCCGCTCAAGAAGGGCGGCACGAACTATCTCGCCTGCTGTCCGTTCCACAGCGAGAAGACGCCCTCATTCACCGTCAGCCCGACCAAGCAGTTCTACCACTGCTTCGGCTGCGGCGCGCACGGCAACGCCATCTCCTTTCTGATGGAATACCAGGGGCTCGGCTACATCGAGGCGGTGAAGGACCTCGCCGAATCGGTCGGGATGAAACTGCCGGAGTTCGAGCCGCGTACCGTGAAATCCGAGGCCGGCCCCGATCTTTACGACATCATGCAGCGCGCTTGCGACTACTACCGCGAGCAACTGAAGACGAATTCGCGCGCGATCGAGTACCTGAAGGGCCGCGGGCTGACCGGCAAGGTCGCGGCGCGGTTCGGCATCGGCTACGCGCCCGACGGCTGGCAGAACCTGGAGAGCGTGTTTCCGAACTACGCTGACAAGGCGCTGAAGGACGCGGGCCTGGTGATCGACGGCGAGGGCGGGCGGCGCTACGACCGGTTTCGCGATCGCATCATGTTCCCCATTCTCAACCAGCGCGGCTCGGTGATCGCGTTCGGCGGGCGCGTGCTCGGCGAGGGCGAGACGACTGCGGGGGAAGGGAACGGGCCCCCGGGTCCAAAATATCTCAACTCGCCCGAGACGCCGCTGTTCGAGAAGGGGCGCGAGCTCTACGGCCTGTCGCAGGCGCGGCCGGCGATCCGGGCCGGCGGCCGCGTCATGGTCGTCGAAGGCTACATGGACGTGGTGGCGCTCGCACAGCACGAGATCGGGTACGCGGTGGCGACGCTCGGCACGGCGACCTCGGCGACGCACGTGCAGAAGCTCCTGCGCCAGACCGACGAAGTGGTGTTCTGCTTCGACGGCGACGCGGCGGGCCGGAAAGCGGCGTGGCACGCGCTCGAGGTGAGCCTGTCCAATCTTGCCGACCACAAGGCGATCCGGTTCCTGTTCCTTCCGCCCGAGCACGATCCCGACAGCTTCGTGCGCGAGCACGGAAAGGCGGCGTTCGAGAACAAGCTCGATGAAGCGCGGCCGCTGTCGGAGTATTTCCTCGATGATCTGAAGGGCCGTGTCGACATGAAGACGCTGGAGGGCCGCTCGCGCCTGGTGCACGAGGCCAAGCCCCTGCTGCAGAAGATTTCCGCGCCGGCGCTGCAGCTGCAGCTCCTGAAGACGCTCGCCGACACGGCCGGCATGACGCAGGAAGAAGCGGCGCAGCTCACCGAGATCCGCGTCGCCGGCGGCTATTCCGGCAAGCCTGCTCCGGCGCGGGCGCCGGACAAGGTGATGCTCGGCCTCGATCGCAAGGTCGAGCGCGAGATCCTGAAGTGCCTGCTGGCGAAACCGGCTCTCGCGAACGAGCTGCGGCCCGGGATCATCGACGCGGCGCATGCCGAGGGCCGGGCGCTGGTGGCCGTGGCGAGATACCTGGTCGAGAATTCCGGCGGCGTGACCCCCGGGGAAGTGATCGAAGTCATGCGCGACAGCGAGCACGAACCGGTGCTGTCGCGCGTGAGCGAGGACCTCATGAAGGCGGACGTCGAGCCCGCCGACGCAGAAATCATATTTCGCCACGCCCTGCTCAAGGTCGAGATCGCCCGGATTGACGCCGAGCTTAATGCGCTCACCGAAAAACTGAAGAGCAACGACGACGCGAGCGCTATAAACGCGCTCATCGCCAAGCGCGAAACGCTGCGCAAAGCTGGGCTGAGCGCATAAGGCATGTTATAATCCCAAGCTTTCGTCCGAACCCCGTTCCGACAGGAAAAATCATGGCGAAACAGAGACATAAGCCGAAAGCGCGAGCCCGGGAAAAAACCATGCATAAAGCGAAGGCCAAGCCGCGTCTTGGCGCTGGAACAAAGCGTGCGCTCGCCCGGGCCAAGGGGGCGGACAAGGCAAAGTCAAATGCAATACTGAAAATGCAGAAAGCGAAGGCGGCGGCCAAACTCCACGCGCAGAAGGAGCGCAAGGCCCGGGAGGCGGCGCGCATTCACGCTGCCAGGGAGAAAGAAAAAGCTCGCAAGGCCGCGGAAGCCGCGCGCGTCAAGGCGGCGAAGGAAAAGCAGCATGAGCGGGAGCGCATTGCGCGCGAGAAAGCCAAGGCGAAGGAAATTGCCGCGCGGGAAAAGGCCAAGGCGAAGGAGCTTGCGGCGAAGGAAAAGGCCAAGGCCAAGGAGCTTGCGGCGAAGGAAAAGGCGAAGGCCAAGGAGCTTGCGCTTCTGCAGAAACAGAAGGAAAAGGAGCTCAAGGCACAGCTCAAGCAGCAGGCGCAGGAGCTCATGAAGCTGCGCAAGGCCGGCCGGCCGCGCCGCAACGCCGACGCCGAGCGCGCGCTGCTGTTGCGCGCCGAGACGCGCCCGGAAGACGCCGAAGCGCGCCGCACGCGGCTCAAGAACCTCATCAAGCTCGGCAAGGAGCGCGGCTTTCTCACCTACGCCGAGATCAACGACCACCTGCCCGATGACATGGTGGACGCCGAGCAGATCGAGTCCATCATCACCACGTTCAACGACATGGGCATCCAGGTCTATGACGAGGCCCCGGATGCCGATACGCTGCTGATCTCCGAGACCGCGCCGGCGGTCGTGCCCGACGAGGACGTCGAGGAAGAGGCGGAAGCGGCGCTTTCCACGGTCGACCCCGAATTCGGCCGCACCACCGACCCGGTGCGCATGTACATGCGCGAGATGGGCTCGGTGGAGCTGCTGACCCGCGAAGGCGAGATCGAGATCGCCAAGCGCATCGAGGACGGCCTGAAACACATGATCCAGGCGATCTCCGCCTGTCCCACGACGATCGCCGAGATTCTCGAGCTCTCGGGCAAAGTGAGCCGCGACGAGATGAGGATCGACGAGCTGGTCGACGGCCTCATCGACCCGAACGCGAAGGAGGAGCCGATCGAAGAGCTTGCCGACGATGTCGAGCCCGAGGAAGAGGAAGAGTCCGAGGACGCCGCCGCCGCCGCCCTGTCGGCGAGCCTGCTGCAGCTGAAGGAAGGCGCGCTGGCGCGCTTCACCAAGATCCACCGCCTGTACGAGAAGAAGAAGCGCGCGCTCGCCGAGCATGGCCACCGCAGCAAGGACTACGTCAAGGCCCGCGACCAGATCGGCGGCGAGCTGATGAATATCCGCTTCACCGCGCGCATCATCGAGCGGCTGTGCGACAGCCTGCGGGGCATGGTGGACGAGGTGCGCAGCCACGAGCGCGAGATCATGAACCTGTGCGTGAACAAGGGCGGCATGCCGCGGCCGCACTTCATCAAGGTCTTCCCGGGGCAGGAGACCAACATGCGCTGGGTGAAGAACGAGATTGCGGCGAGCCGTCCCTGGAGCCTCGTTCTCACGCGCTACGAGCCGGCGATCATCGAGCAGCAGCAGAAGCTGCTCGCGATCCAGAAGCGCATCGGCATCCCGCTGAAGGACCTCAAGGAGATCAACAAGCAGATGTCCACCGGCGAGGCCAAGGCGCGCCGCGCCAAGCGCGAGATGACCGAGGCCAACCTGCGCCTGGTGATCTCGATCGCGAAGAAATACACCAACCGCGGACTGCAGTTCCTCGACCTGATCCAGGAAGGCAACATCGGCCTGATGAAGGCGGTGGACAAGTTCGAGTACCGCCGCGGCTACAAGTTCTCGACCTACGCGACGTGGTGGATCCGCCAGGCGATCACCAGGTCGATTGCCGACCAGGCGCGCACCATCCGCATCCCGGTGCATATGATCGAGACCATCAACAAGATGAACCGCATCTCGCGCCAGATCCTGCAGGAGACCGGGCAGGAGCCCGATCCGGCGACGCTGGCGGTGAAAATGGAGATGCCCGAGGACAAGATCCGCAAGATCCTCAAGATCTCGAAGGAACCCATCTCGATGGAGACGCCGATCGGCGACGACGACGACTCGCATCTGGGGGATTTCATCGAAGACCAGGCCACGCTCGCGCCCAACGACGCGGCGATGTACGCGTCCCTGCGCGAAGTCACCAAGGACATCCTCGACTCGCTCACCCCGCGCGAGGCGAAGGTGCTGCGCATGCGTTTCGGCATCGAGATGAACACCGACCACACGCTGGAAGAGGTCGGCAAGCAGTTCGACGTCACGCGCGAGCGCATCCGCCAGATCGAGGCAAAAGCGCTGCGCAAACTGCGCCACCCCTCGCGCTCCGAGCGGCTGAAGAGCTTCCTCGACAACAACTGATATTGCCGACGGCTCCGAGGACGGGGAGGGACCCGTCCGCATCGTTGGGGAGCCGCGGCAATATCCGCTCGCGTTGCAGCCGACACCGGCCAGCCGGCGCCCCTGAACGCTTGACCCCGCGGGCTCGTCATTCCCGCGAAAGCGGGAATCCAGCCTCCTGCTCCGTTACAATCTCATTTAGGGCCTGTAGCTCAGTCGGTCAGAGCAGGGGACTCATAATCCCTTGGTCCCTGGTTCGAATCCAGGCGGGCCCACTTATTCGAAGGCGCACGGCGAGAGTAGTCACTGACACCGCCCAATAAAGTTCCTACCGCCTAATATTCCAAGACGATCTGTCCCCAGTCATAGCGCCATTCTGAACTTAGTAAAGTTCGCTTTCGGCCAAAACCGGACATTCCAGTTAGGAAAACAAGAACCCCGCCAAAGCGGGGCCCCTGTGAGTTCTGCCGAGATTACGCTTTCTTGTGCCTGCAGAATGCGAGTCGGGCAAGGCCTAACCTCACCAGCGCTAGGCTGAGCGGCTCGTCCTGCAGCTCCCCTACTGCGTGATGCCCAGTTCCGGCAGCAGCTTCGCGTAACGTTCGCTCTGGGTCTTTACATAAGCCGCAAAGGCGTCAACGGTGATGGGCTCGACCGCGTCTACGCCGGAAATGGCGAAGCGCTCCCGCACTGTGGGTTCCAGAAGAACCTTTCCGACTTCCCTGTTCAATCGCTCTACCACGCTGCGTGGCGTGCCGGCTGGCGCATAAAAGCCGAAAGGCGGCCCGCTGTCCACGCCCTTGAGCCCGGACTCCTCGAGCGTGGGCACGCTGGGATAGTCCGGTTGGCCGGAGGTGACAAAAGTCGCCACCGGTCCCGCTGCTCTGGACAAACGCTATCTGCACGATCGCGCCAAGCACCGCCGGATCTTGGCCTGCTGCGATGGTTATTTCTTTGCCGCAGCCTTGACCGGATCCTTGACGGCCTGGACCGTGGCGAACTCGACATTGTAAAGTTCGCCGTCCATCCGTTCTACCCTGCGCACATAGATGTTTTGCACGATGTCGCGGGTCTCCGGGTCGATGCTGATCGGGCCGCGCGGGCTCTCCCAGGCCAGACCCTTCATCGCGGCTATGAGCGCATCGCCGTCAGTCGCGCCCTTGGTCTTCATGAGAGCCTCGTAGATCAGGTGCATGCCGTCGTATCCGCCCATCGCCATGAAGTTCGGGCGCATACCCGGGTTCGCCTTCTTGAAGGCCGCGACGTAGTTCTTGTTCATGGCCGACGGGTGCGCGGCCGAATAATGATGCGAGGTGACGATGCCTAGGGATACATCACCGATGCCGTTCAGGATGTCGTCGTCGGTCATGTCGCCCGTGCCGATCAGCTTGATCCCGGACTTGTCCATTCCGCGCTCTGAAAACTGTTTCATCAGGATCGAGCCCTGGCCGGCCGGCACGAACACGAAAACCGCATCCGGCTTTGCATCACGGGCACGCTGCAGAAACGGAGCGAAGTCCGGGTTGGCAAGCGGCACGCGCAACTGTGCGATGACTTCCCCGCCAGCACGGGTGAATTGCTCGATGAATGCCTTTTCGATATCCACGCCGGGGGCATAGTCGCTCACCAGCGTGACTACCTTTTTGATGCCGTTTCTTGGCGCCCATTCGGCCACTCCCACCGTGAGCGCTGGCGCCACCATGCCAGTCCGCACGATATAGGGTGACCTCTCGGTAACGATCGAAGTCGCTGCGCCCATGACGATCTGCGGCACCTTGGCTTGCGCGGAGAGCGGGGCGACAGCAAGGGCAAGCGGGGTCAGGCCAAAGCCGGCCAGGATGGTCACCTTGTCGTTCACGATCAACTCCTGGGCAATACGCTTGGTTGCGTCGGCAACGTTTCCGTCGTCCTTGACGATCAGCTGAATCTTCCGCCCCGCCACCGTATCGCCTTGCTGCTGCATGTAAAGACGCGCGCCTGCCTCAATCTGCCGGCCCGTCGGCGTAAATGGGCCGGTTAGCGGCAAAATAAGTCCGACCTTGATGGTCTCCTGCGCGAACGCACCGCTGCACGCGAGCAGCGCACACGCCAGCATAATCAGTGTTGCCCTGTGCTTGGTGTCAACCATGGTGTTATCTCCCTCAATGATCGTTTGATATCGCCCGCGAGACGCGCGGCAAAAACCGTTGTATCCAGCCTCAGCTCAAGACGAAATACTACCCTGATTTGATGCGCCTAACGTGCGAACACAACTGTCCGAGGGACATTCGTGCCCCCTGCGTGCGCTACAACGCAGCGGACCACTGCGTTACGCCGAGGCGATCCTTTGCTAAGAGGGGTTTCCTGTTGTCCTTTCCTATCAAGCTGCCAACGATCGCTCCGGCGCCGAGGAAAAGGACTAACTCACCTTTCGCAGCCAGTTCAATCAATAGCTTCTGTGGTTGAATTTCCACGGTTGCGGTCCTCTCGGCGACTGCTTCTCGTCGTCTTACGTTATTACGCGACGTATGGGTGCAAGGGTACTGTTACGGCATAACGTAGGCAAGGCCGGCTTCCTTGGCTAGGGCAGCAGCTTTTAACGCTTTCTTCATAGCACGCTGCCAGATGGAATCGAAGCCACTAGGCGTATAAGGCTGAGCGTGACGCAGAATCCAGGTGTCATCGGCCATGTGACGTATGAGTTTGCAGCAGAATGCCATGACCTGTTTGAGGAATGCCGTATGTCCTTGAGGCAATAATCCAGTTGCCTCACGACCCGGGCATTCCGAGTTGGGAGTCAGATAGGACACACACTTCGCTAAATACGGTTTTGCAGAACAAAGCGGGATCAAGCCTTTGCGACCAACCGGCCACCTAAAATATTGAGCAGAATTGCGGACGAATCAGTTGAGGAATCAAACGGATGTGCAGGGCTGTGTCACCGGACTCATAATCCCTTGGTCCCTGGTTCGAATCCAGGCGGGCCCACTATCACAATCAAGCAGTTAGCGAATTGCACTAAGCCGCTCGACTCTTGCCGTGGGGAAAACGTGGAAACCGCACCACATTGTCCGCCCCACCCGATTCAATGCGTGCCGCCGCTCGGGTAGCTCGCCTTGCCATCGCACACCTCCGGTCGCATCATTGCACCTAAACAAACAAGGTGTCCGGGAAACCGGGTGCGGCCCACATCGAGCCGGGCAGCCCGCGGGAGAACGGCTACTGTGAGAGTCTTAACGGGCGGCTGCCGGATGAGTTGATGAACGGGGAGATCTTCTACAGCATGAGAGAAGCGCGGGTGGTGATCGAAGGCTGGAGGAAGCATTACAACAAAGTAAGACCCGCACCGGTCACTGGGCTACCTGCTGTGGAGCAACCAGTGATGGTGCAGTAAAGTACAACGCTGAACCTGGTACGACACTTCGGTCAGGTCAACCGCGAGAGGAGCACGATGTCGGAAATCGTTCTCGAAAAGGTCTCGAAGCGCTTCGGCGGCGTGCGCGCGGTCGACAACGTGAGCTTTCGCGCCGAGTCTGGAAAATTCGTGGTGCTGCTCGGGCCCTCGGGCTGCGGCAAGTCGACGGTGCTGCGGCTAATCGCCGGGCTGGAAGAGGTGACCGAGGGAAAGATCTTCATCGCCGGGCGCGACGTGACGCGCCTCGACCCGGACAAGCGCCGCGTGTCGATGGTGTTCCAGTCCTACGCGCTTTTTCCGCACCTTTCGGTCGCCGAGAACATCGTGTTCGGCCTCAAGGTGCGCCGGCTGCCCGAGCCCGAGAGGAACAAGCGCCTCGCGCACGTGGCGGACCTGGTGGGACTCACCGAGCAGCTGCAGCGAAAGCCGCAGCAGCTCTCGGGCGGGCAGCGCCAGCGCGTCGCGCTCGCGCGCGCGATCATCGCCGAGAATTCGATCTGCCTGATGGACGAGCCGCTCTCCAACCTCGACGCGCAGCTGCGCCACGGCATGCGCGTGGAGATCCGCGCGTTGCAGCAGCGGCTGGGGATGACAGTGGTCTACGTCACGCACGACCAGGTCGAGGCGATGAGCATGGCCGACCGGGTCATCCTGATCCGCGAGGGGCGCATCGAGCAGGAAGGCTCGCCGGAGGAGCTCTACGCGAAGCCGGCGACGACGTTCGCCGCGCGCTTCATCGGCACGCCGGCGATGAACCTGGTGGCGCTCGACGACGGGCCGCAGGGTGCGGTGATCCGCGGCGCGCCCAAGACGGCGGTGCTCCCCGGGCGCGGCGCGGGGCTGACGCTCGGCGTGCGGCCGGAGCACATCCGGATCGTGGGGAACGAAGGCGGCGTGCCGGCGGTGGTGACAAGTGCCGAGTACCACGGCGCCGACACCGTGCTCACGACGCAGGTGGGGCAGGAATCGCTCCTCGTGCGCGCGCCCGGGCAGCTATCCCTGGCCCGCGGGGCGCCGGTGCGCCTCGCCTGGGCTGCGAAATCGATTCATCTTTTCGACGCGATCACGGGCGTGCGCGAGGCGGACGCCCTGCAATCTGCGCAGCGCGTGGCGGCAGGGGCTTGACGTGGATCAAGCTACTGACACATTGGTGTGCTAGGTTTTGAAACTGGACTTCAAGGAGGGAAAAACATGAAAACCGCATGGACCCTGGTATTCGCCGCGCTGATGGCAGGATCTTTCCCTGCAAAGGCGGTTGACCTCACGTTCTACTATCCGATCGCGGTGGGCGGCCCGCTCACCAAGGTGATCGACGGCCTCGCCGCGCAGTTCGAGAAGGAAAACCCGGACGTCAAGGTGCATCCGATCTACGCCGGCAACTACGACGACGCGCGCATCAAGGCGCTCGCCGCGCTCAAGGCCGGCCAGCCGGCGCAGCTCTCGGTGCTGTTCTCCATCGACATCTACGAGCTGCTCGAGCAGGACGTGATCGTGCCCTTCGACGACATCGCCACCTCGGCCGCCGACAAGGCCTGGCTCAAGTCCTTCTACCCGGCGCTGATGGCGAACGGCATCTACAAGGGCAAGGTGTACGGCATCCCGTTCCAGCGCTCGACCATCGTCATGTACTGGAACAAGGACGCGTTCAAGGAAGCCGGGCTCGACCCGGAGAAGCCGCCCGTCAACTGGAACGAGATGACGCAGATGGCGACCAAGCTCGTGAAGAAGGACGCGAGCGGCAACGTGCAGCGCTGGGGCGTGATGGTCCCCTCCACCGGCTACGCCTACTGGATGTTCCAGGCCTTCGCGCGCGAGAACGGCCAGGACCTGATGAACAAGGACGGCAACCGCACCAACTACGCGCACCCGGACGTCATCGCCGCACTGCAGTACTGGCGCGACCTCGGCGCGAAGCACAAGGTGATGCCGGAGGGCACTATCGAGTGGGGCACGCTGCGCCAGGCCTTCACTGAAGGCAAGACCGCGATCATGTGGCACACCACGGGCAACCTCACCGCGGTCAAGGATACGGCCAAGTTCCCGTTCGGCGTCGCCATGCTGCCCGCCTCCAAGCAGCGCGGCTCGCCCACCGGCGGCGGCAACTTCTACGTCTTCAAGAAGACCACGCCGGAAGAACGCAAGGCGGCGCTCGCCTTCATCAAGTTCATGACCGCGCCGGAGCGCACCGCCGACTGGAGCATCGCCACCGGTTACGTCGCCACGCGCCCCGACGCCTACGAGACGCCGAAGCTGAAGGAGTACGTGAGCGGCTTCCCGCAGGCCGCGGTCGCGCGCGACCAGTTCAAGTTCGCCACTGCCGAGCTCTCGACGTTCCAGACGGGGCGCGTGCGCAAGCTCCTGGATGACGCAATCCAGGCTTCGCTCACCGGCGGCAAAACGCCCGCCGAGGCGCTGAAAGGCGCGCAGGCGGAAGCCGAGAAACTGCTGAGACCGTACCGCTGAGCCGCTCGGCCCTACAGCACGTCTACGGCTGGCTGCTGCTCACGCCAGCCGCGATCCTGCTCGTCGGGTTCACGCACTACCCGGCGGCGGCGACGCTCGTCGACAGCCTGTTCTCCACCGGAACGGTGGTGCGGCCCTCGCGCTTCGTGGGGCTGGAGAACTACGCTGCGCTCGGCGACGACCCGATCTTCTGGCAGGTGCTGGGCAACAACCTCTGGTTCGCGCTCGGCACCATCCCGACCTCGATCGCGCTCGCCATGCTGATGGCGCTGTGGGTGAACGACCGCCTGCCGGCGCGCGCGCTCGTGCGCATGAGCTATTTCACGCCGACCATCCTGCCGATGATCGCGGTGGCGAACCTGTGGCTCTACTTCTACACGCCGCAGATCGGGCTGCTCGACAAGCTGGCCGCGCTGTTCGGCTTCGGGAGCCACAACTGGCTCGGCGAGCCGCAGACGGTGATGGGCTGCCTGGTCGCGATGACGATCTGGAAGGAAGCGGGCTTCTTCATGATCTTCTACCTCGCCGCGCTGCAGTCGCTGCCGCCCGAACTGGAGGAAGCCGCGAAGATCGAAGGCGCCTCGCGCTGGTACTACTTCTGGCGCGTGACCTTTCCGCTACTCATGCCGACCACGCTCTTCGTGCTGGTGAACGCGACCATCAACTCGTTCAAGCTGGTGGACCACCTCTTCATCCTGACGAAGGGCGGGCCGGACAACGCCTCGAACCTGCTCCTCTACTACATCTACCAGGTGGCGTTCAGCTTCTTCGACACCGCCTACGCCGCGACGCTGACCATGGTGCTGCTCCTCTTGCTCGCGACGCTCGCGATCGTGCAGTTCCAGCTGATCGAGAAGCGCGTGCACTACCGATGAGGCTGTTCGACCAAAGAATTCCCGTGCTGGAGACGAGCGCCGCCTGGCTGCTCGCGTTCCTGTGGCTCTCGCCGCTGCTCTATGCCTTCTGGGCCGCGTTCCATCCGGCCGCGCTCGCGACGCACTTCGATCCGCTCTCGCCGCTCACGCTCGCCAACTTCGAGAAGGCCTGGACCTACGCGCCGTTCGCGCGCCATTTCGTCAACACCGTGATCCTGGTGACGATGATCCTCTCGGCGCAGCTCGTGCTCTGCACGCTCGCCGCCTTCGCCTTCGCGCGCTTCGATTTCGCCGGGCGCGACATCGCCTTCGGCCTGGTGCTGGTGCAGCTCATGATCATGCCGGAGGTGCTGATCGTCGAGAACTACCGCACCATGAGCAGGCTCGGCCTCGTGGACACCATCCTCGGCATCGGCCTCCCCTACATGGCGAGCGCCTTCGGGATTTTTCTCCTGCGCCAGACTTTCAAGACCATCCCGCGCGAGCTCGAGGACGCGGCGCGCGTCGAGGGCTGCTCGATGCTCGGCGTGCTCTGGCGCGTGTACGTGCCGCTCGCGCGCCCGACCTACCTCGCCTATGCGCTCGTGTCGGTGAGCTACCACTGGAACAACTTCCTCTGGCCGCTCATCATCACGAACTCCGTGAACACCCGCCCGCTCACCGTCGGCCTCGCCATCTTCGGCGCGCCCGAGTCGGGCGTCGACTGGGCGGTGATCAGCGCGGGGACGATCATGGCGGTCGCGCCGCTTCTCGTGGCATTTCTTTTGTTTCAGCGGCAGTTCATGCAGTCGTTCATGCAGGCGGGCATAAAGTAAGCATCAGTCCGCCGGAAATACCGCTACGCGGCCCCTTGTGGGGAAAATGTGCGGGTCTTGGCGAGTCTTGGCGGGCCTGTGCAAGTGAGGGCGGGCCGTAGTCACAGCAAGTTAGTCGAAGAACTTCAGCTCATAATCCCTTGGTCCCTGGTTCGAACATGCGCCGAATACTCTTCCCGATCGCGGCGTTGCGTTGCCCGCGGCGTTTGCATAGAATGCCCGACAACAAGAAGCCGGTTACCGGGCTGCGCCCAACGATCCCAAAGGAGAAAACATGAATGCACGCCCGCTCATCCTGTGCGCCGTTGCCCTGCTTTTCGCGGCCGGCATCGCCGTCGCCCAGGACAAGCCCGTCCAATTGAAGCTGTCGAGCTGGGTTCCGCCCCAGCATCCGCTCAACCCGGCGCTCATCGCATGGGCCGAGGACATCAAGAAAGCCTCGGGCGGCACGATCACCATGACGCTGTTCCCCTCCGAGCAGATGGGCAAGGCTTTCGATCACTACGACATGGCGCGCGACGGCATCGCCGATTTCGCCTACGTCAATCCCGGCTACCAGCCGGGCCGCTTCCCGGTGTTCGCCGCCGCCTCGCTGCCGTTCTTGGCCACCAACGGGAAGGGCGGCAGCGCGGCCATCGACGCCTGGTACCGGCAATACGCGGCAAAAGAGATGAAGGAAGTGCATTTCTGCTTCGCCTTCGCGCACGACCCGGGCGCCTTCCATGCGCGCAAGAAGATCACCCTCCCCGACGACATCCGCGGCATGAAGGTGCGTCCGGCCACCAGCACCATCGGCCAGATGGTGACGCTGCTCGGCGGCGTGAACGTGCAGTCCTCGGCGCCGGAGGCGCGCGACATGCTCGAGCGCGGCGTCGCCGACGCGATCACCTTCCCGTGGGGCTCGATCGTGCTGTTCGGCATCGACAAGGTGACCAAATTCCACATGGACCTGCCGCTCTACGTGACGCCCTTCGTGTGGGTGATGAACCCGGCAAAGTACGACGCGCTGGCGCCGGGGCAGAAGAAAGTGATCGACCAGCACTGCACCACCGAGTGGGCGGGAAAAGTCGCCTCGCCCTGGGCCGATTTCGAATTCGGCGGCCACGCCAAGCTCGCGGCCGAGGCCGGCCACGAGGTCTACAAGCTCACCCCGCAGCAGGTCGCGGCGTGGCACAAGGCGGTGGCCCCGACCGAAGCTGCATGGGCCGACGGCGTGAAGAAGGCGGGCTACGATCCGAAAAAGGTGCTCGACGGGCTGAAGCAGTCGCTCGCCAAGTACAAGTCCGGATTCTGAGCTTTTCGCGCGGCGGCCCGTTCCCGCGGGACTCCGCGCCGGGGGCGCAGCCTCGCGCCGCGCCTGAGGCGCGTTCGTCGCGGACGGGAGCCGACGCCAATCCATGGAGAAGAGCGTGAAGCGCAACGTCATGGACCGCTTCATCGACTCGATCGAGCTGCTGGCGGCCGTGTTCGTCGGGCTGGTCGCAGCCGACATCTTCATCTCGGTGCTGCTGCGCTATTTCTTCGCCGTGTCGATTCCCGACGGCTACGATTTCGGCCGGATGCTCCTCGGCATCCTCATTTTCTGGGGCATCGCCGCGACCAGCTACCGCGGCACGCACATCACCGTGGATCTCGTCTGGGGGATGGCGGGCCCGAAGATGAAGCGCATCATCGACGTGTTCGCCACGCTGGTGCTGCTGTTCGTGGTGACGGTGCAGACGGCGACGCTGTTCGACAAGGTCCGCGCGACTTACTCCGATCACGTGCTCACCTACGACCTCAACCTGCCGACCTGGCCTTTCTTCGCCGTCGCCTGGGCCGGCGATGTTTCGGCGGTCCTGTTGATCGCCATCCGCACCTGGCGGCTGATCGTCCAGCCCGAACTGATCGCCGACAAGCCGCAGGACAAGGCAGCCGGGTGAGCCCGCCGCAATGAGCACCGATGCGGTAGCCGTCATCGGCTTCATCGTCCTGTTCGTCCTGATGCTGCTGCGCGTGCCGGTCGGCATGGCGATGGGCCTGGTCGGCGTGACCGGATACGGCTACATCAACGGCGCGGGGCCGGCGCTGAAACTGGTCGGGCAGACCTCGATGCGCACGGTCACCGACTACACTTTCGGCGTCATCCCCATGTTCATCCTGATGGGGGCCCTGGTCTCGATATCGGGAGTGAGCCGTGAGCTGTTTCGGGCGGCGAACACCCTGGTCGGGCACCTGCGGGGCGGCCTCGGCGTCGCCACGGTGGTGGCCTGCGGCGGGTTCGCCGCAATCTGCGGCTCCTCGGTTGCCACCGCGGCCACGTTCTCGGCGGTGGCCTATCCCGAGATGCGCCGCTACGGCTACCCGCAGTCCTTCTCCACCGGCGTCATCGCGGCGGGCGGAACACTCGGCGCCATGCTGCCGCCTTCGACGGTGCTCGCCGTATACGGCATCATCACCCAGCAGGATATCGGCAAGCTGTTCCTCGCGGGCGTGTTACCCGGCATCCTGGCCATGGCGATGTACGTCCTCACCATCGCGGTGATCGTCGCGCTGTGGCCGAAATTCCTGCCGGCCGGCACGCCCAGCGCCTGGCGAGAGCGCCTCAAGGGCCTGCGCGACATCTGGTCGCCGCTGCTGCTCTTTGCCTTCGTCATCGGCGGCCTCTACGGCGGGCTGTTCACGCCCACCGAGGCCGGCGGTGTCGGCGCGGGCGGCGCGTTCATTCTGGGCCTGCTGCGCGGTCGCCTGTCGCGCGCCGATATCCGCGTCGCGCTGCTGCAGGCGACGCGCACCGCGGCGGCGGTCTTCACCGTGCTCATCGGCGCGCTGCTGTTCGGCTACTTCCTTACCATTACGCAGACGCCGCAGAGGGTGACCGAGTTCCTGACCGGCCTGGGCCTCGGCCGCTATGGCGTGCTCGCTCTCATCATGGTGATGTACCTGGTACTCGGCTGCCTCATGGACGCCATGGCCATGATCATCCTCACCGTGCCGATCATCTTCCCGGTCATCACGGCGCTCGGCTTCGACCCGATCTGGTTCGGCGTGATCATCGTCATGACCGTGGAGCTGGGGCTGATCCACCCGCCAGTGGGCATGAACGTGTTCGTGATCAAGAGCGTGGTGAAGGACGTGAGCTTCACCACGATCTTCACGGGCGTGATCCCGTTCGTGCTGACCGACATCGTCCGCCTCGTCATTCTCATCGCCTTCCCCATCGTCGCCACCTACCTGCCCTCGCGCATGGGCTAGCGCGTCGGCGACGAGGACTGCTACGCCCGGGAGTTGATCGCGCAAGAAGCGCTGACGGGATATCTTGAGAACATGCTTGCCGCGCCCAAGCAAGCAGGAAAACGAATGCGCGCCGGCGCGGATGGCGCGAGGCCTCTTTCCACGGAAGGGGCACGCCGCGCCCTGGCGAGGACGCCGATCGGGCCTGACGGTGACGCTTTCCGAAGGGGACTACTAAGGGGACTACTACTTGTCCCAGCCGGCGAGGTCGGTAAGCCGAACGTCATAGCCCACGTTCTGCGGGCCCGCTGCCGCACGGGCCGTTTTGTCCGCCTTGTGGAACGTCTCGGCGAGCTGGATGCTGAGCTTTGCCAGCTCTCCCGGATCGGGCTTGATGACGGCGGCATTATCGACCCTGAGGAAGGCCCGGCCGACCAATTCAACGTAAATTCGTGCCGCCAGGTCCTGGGTGCCGGAGTTCACGACAGGCTGTGTGGGGGAGGACATGAAAGCCGCCTTCGAGGGGATGACGGCTACATACTACGCCGAACTCGGGGCGGGCCCACTAAAAAAATCATCGGATTATTTTCTTCGCCCTGGCGAGTCGAGCGGTTATTTGATCTCGCGCAAAGTCCCGCCTCCCTGCGGCTGCTAAATATCCCGGCAGGGAGGCGAAAGAGGCGCATGGGCTTGCGCGTGTTGCAGACGATGGGCTCGAGTTTCAGGTGCTGGCGGAAACTGAACTGAGGCTTGCCGTCGCCCCGGGCGACCTGGAGCGGCTGGTCATCGGCGTGCCGGCAGGGGCGGGCAGCGTTGCCGCAAATCTGCTCTCCGCCGAGTACTACGACACCCCGCGACTCGATCTGTTTCGGCGCGGCATGTTGTTGCGGATCCGGCGTGACGGGAAAGGCTGGATGCAAGGCGTCATAGGCGACGTGGCGGCTGCAGCCGGGCCGCACCGCCGCATCGAGAGCGAATCCCGCGTCTCCAAAAATGTTCCGGATCTCGCGCGCATCACCGATCGCGATCTTGCCGCCCCGATGCGTCAGGCAGTGGGGCGCGCGCGGCTGAAACCGGTTTTCCGCATCGAGATCGCTCATCGCCGGCGCGTGGTGTCGCCGGAACCCGGGACCACGATCGACATGCGCTTCGACCGCGGCATCCTCAGCGCAGGCGAGCGGCGCGCTACGATCTGCGAGATCGGGCTGAAACTCGAGCACGGACCGGCGTGGCGGCTGTTCCAGCTCGCTCTCGAGCTGGAACAGCAGGCGCGCGTATGCGTCGAGCAGCAGTCCATCGTGGAGCGCGGCTACGCGCTCGCCGGCGGCGGCCGCGCGCGCCCGGCGAAGGCGAAGCCCAGCGCGGTCGCCGAACCGATGACGGCGATCGAAGCCTTTGTGGCGATCAGCTTCGGCTGCCTCGACCATCTGAACGCAAACCGCGATGGCACGCTCGCCGGCAGCGACGTGGAGTACCTGCACCAGATGCGCGTCGGGCTGCGCCGCTTGCGATCGGCCTTCAGCGTGTTTTCGCGCCTGCTTCCCCGGCCGGCGACGGATCCGCCGCTCGCGGAAATCCGCTGGCTGTCGCGTGCGCTGGGAACGGCGCGCGACTGGGACGTGTTCACCGCGGCGACCCTCGACCCGGTCCTCGCCCAGTTTCCGGGACATCGCGGGCTCATCGCCATGCAACGCGCCTGCGAGCGGCGTCGCGGCGTCGCGCAGCGGGCGTCGCGCCGCGCCGTCGCGTCGCGGCGTTACCAGCGCCTGCTGCTCGGCATGGG
>JBARMB010000091.1:0-39235 GCA_049802235.1 Burkholderiales bacterium
AACGGCGTTACGACTACGCGTACATTCAGTGTATGTATGCCAAGGGCGATAAAGTCCCGGTATCCGGGCGCCTCGAGTCGCGTCCGGCCGCAGCTCCGGCCTACGCGCCGCC
Organism: Burkholderiales bacterium; assembly: GCA_049802235.1. Classification (GTDB taxonomy): domain Bacteria; phylum Pseudomonadota; class Gammaproteobacteria; order Burkholderiales; family SG8-39; genus VBDM01. Next base: position 113 of record JBARMB010000091.1, read on the forward strand.
TCCGCCACCCCCGCCTCCGCCGGGACCCCGCTGATCTCAATTCGGCACGCAGGTCCAGTTCGTCCGGACCTGCGAGGTTTCGATCAGGTCATCGCGATCAGCGGCCCCGCGGCGGGTCCTGTCGACGACCACGGTTCGGCCGGCACAATCTCAGGCATAACATCGCAAGCGCCGCGAAAACTCCACCAAGGGTCCGATGCCGCTCGCATCGGCGCGCCGGCACCAGTCCTGTAGCCGCTCGACGAGCTGCGCCTGCGTGGCCATCGAGCGCCCCCACAGCGCGGCGAGCTCTCGGCGCATCGAATACACCGTCTGCAGGGCGCGGGACAGTGACAGCCGCTTCTCGACTTCTTTGCGCTGGAGCTCGGACAGGGTCCTCTCGTCACGAAACAGCCAACGCTTCACGTTCTGCAGTATTCGCGCATCATGGGGGGCAACGCGCCGCAGCGCGTCGAGTTCCTCGGTGTAGGTACGCTTGAGCGATTTGGCGTAGCTCGCCAGGACGTCATGGCGATGCTCGATCACCGCCTGCAGCGTTTGCAGGTCCGCGACCGGCCTGGCCGCGACGAAACGCGGGACCGGCGCGAGGTACCTGACCGTCGCAAGGCCCAGTGCTTCGAGTATGCGGATGTACATCCAGCCGAGGTCGAACTCGTAGCGCTTGTTCGAAAACCTGGCTGACGTGGCGTGGGCGTGGTGATTGTTGTGCATCTCCTCGCCGCCGATCAGGATTCCCCATGGGACGATGTTGGTGCTCGCGTCCTCGGTGCCCCAATTGCGATAGCCCCAGAAATGGCCGATGCCGTTGATCACGCCCGCGGCCCAGAACGGGATCCACACGATCTGCGTAAGCAGGATCAGCACGCCCGGCACGATGCCGAACAGGACGACGTCGATAACGCCCATGAGCGTCAGGCCGAACATGACGTATTTCGAGTAAAGGTTGCGCTCGAGCCAGTCGTCGGGCGTTCCCTGACCGTAGCGCTCGATGGTGCCGCCGTCGGCGGACTCTTCGACGTACAGGAGCACCCCGCCCCACAGCACCCGGTTGATGCCCAGCACCTGCGGGCTGTGCGGATCCTCCGCGGTCTCGCACTTGGCGTGATGCTTTCGGTGGACGGCGACCCATTCCCGGGTCCGCATGCCGGTGGTCAGCCACAGCCACAACCGGAAAAAATGGCTTGCGGCCGGATGCAGGGCCAGCGCATGGTGCGTCTGATGACGATGCAGGAACACCGTGACCGCGACGATGGTGACGTGGGTCAGCGCCAAGGCTGCCGCCACATCGCCCCACCAAGGCAGGTCGAATAACCCGGAAAACAGCATCGATTCCATGGAAACCTCTTCCGTGCACACATTGAAGCTGTTCCGGCCGGCCCGTTGCTCCGGCATGCCGCCGCACGGAACGTATGCTACGCCCTATCTAGCTCGCCCATGCGGATGATGTTACCTGTCTTTGCCCACCTGGTTCCCGGTGACGCTGCAGCACGCACGCCGATGGCGTTGCGTCAAGCCGGGCTCCGGCACCGCCCGGATTCCCGCGAAGAAACACATCGCTTTGATAATCCAGCGCCGAATCATGGATACTGTCGGCGACGATAAGCAAAGATGCGCGGCGATTGCGGACAGGCAAGACTGTACTTCGAAGTTTGCTCCATTTGCCGGCGTTGTTTCGGCGAGGCGGCCGGATGCCCGAGGACGCGAGCGAAGAGCCGCTGCTGCGATGCCCGGAGGCAGATCGTTCGTGTTACCGTTCGTGTGACCTTGAGCCAAGCCGTTTGCCGAGGATTTGAATCCGCCCTACCCAATCAGAAGGAGGTAAAAATGAAAAAGCTTTTGACCTTGCTTTCGATTTTCCTGTTTTGCAACGTTCTTGGTTATGGCACCACCATCGCAGCCGAACCCGACAAGATAAAGGTGGGCATCCTGCTTCCGCTCACGGGAACGTTTGCGGCGGTGGCCGAAACCCAGAAGGAAGGCGCGCTGCTGGCGGTGGATGTCATCAACAAGAGAGGCGGGCTCAATATGCCCGGGGGCAGAGTCATGGTCGAAGGCGTTATCGCCGATGACGAAGCCAAGCAGGATGTGGGCGTCCGGCGCTACCGTTACATGGTCTCCGAAGGGGTCAAAGGCGTGGGCGGTCAGACCTGGGCGCCGCTTGCCTACGCCATCAACGCCATGGTCAGCAAAGAGCCGATGCCCTATTTTCCCGTCTGCGTGATGGCCAAGGAAGCATTCCAGAAGGGCAAGCTGGCCGATTCCACCTTCGCCACCGCATACAGCCCATGGACGGTGGGTTACATGGCGGGCCAGGCGGCCGTCAAGACGCTGGGCAAGAAGCGCATTTTCTTTTTGGCCCGCTCCGACAGCTTCGGCTGGGACATCCGGGACGGTGTCTATGCTGCCGCCAAGGAATACGGCGCCGAGATTGTCGGGTACGACGAGGTTTCGCTGGGAACCAGCGACTACACGACCGTGTTGCAGAAAGTCCGCGCGGCAAAGCCGGATGTTTTCATCGCCGCGCAATTTGCCGCCGATGCCGTTGCGCTGCTGAAGCAGGTCCAGCAGATGGGGCTCAACAAGGAAATGACGATTTTCAACGCCTTCATCACCAACGTGGTCGCGAAAGGCCTGCCCCCCGAAGCACTGGAGGGCGTCTACGCGATGCATTATTTTTACTACGACCTGAGCAACTTCCCCGACAAGGGGGTGGCGAAGAGCGCCAGGGAGTTTACCGACCTTTATCGCGCCAAATACAATCGACCGCCCGATGCCTATGCGGCGATCGCCTATATTGCGTACATGGAGATGTTCCGGGGCTTCGAGGCCGCCAGGTCCTTTGATCCGCAAAAGGTCTCCGCAGCCCTGATGGCGAATAAAGGCCAATTCAACTCGGTCAAGGGACCTGCCAGATGGCGCGAGGACCACGCGGCTGAGTACAGGCACGCGGCCTTTCTGGTCAAGGGGAAAGGCCCCAAGGAGCAGAAGAATGAGTGGGATCTCTTTACGGTCATGGGCTCCGTGGGCGGCGAATCTGTGATGCCGACACTGAAGTCTCTGGGTTATTAAGACCGTAAGATCGGCCTTGCTCCGGCAAACCTCCCGTCTCTCCGCCTCGGCGAGCATGTTGCGTTCTCCGGGGCGGGGTCAGGAGGGCCGGCCGTGAGCACGGACCAGCGCGCAGAAATCATCCAGGCCAAGGGAGTCACAAAACGGTTCGGCGCATTGGTCGCCGTAGATCGGGTCGACTATTCGTTGCGCGAACACGAAGTTGCCGGCATCATCGGATCCAACGGGGCGGGGAAAACCACCTTCTTCAACCTGCTGACGGGGTACTACGCCCCCGACGAGGGAACCATCCTGCACAAGGGCGAAGACGTCACCCGCATGACGCCGCAGCAAAGGGTGGCAAGGGGGTTGATGCGCACTTTCCAGCTCACCTCCACCTTCGACAACCTGAGCGTGATCGACAACCTGGTGCTGGCTTTTTTCAGGGCGCACAGGAAATCGTCGTTGCTGCATCTGCTCCTCAACACCTGCAAGAGACACCGGAACGAAGACAAAATTGTCGCGATCCTGGAAACCTTCGATCTTCAGCAGGTGCGCGGCCGGCGGGTAAAGCATCTCAGCCTGGGTGAGAAGAGGCGCCTGGAGATCGCCATGGCGGTCCTGGCCGGGCCCGAGGTGTTGCTGCTCGATGAACCGCTGGCGGGGCTGGCCGAATCCGAGATCAAGAGCATTCTGGATCTGCTGGCCAGACACGTCGGCAAGCAGACCATCCTGATCGTGGAACACAAGATTTCACACGTGAAGGACTTCCTGCAGCGACTCACCGTCATGCACGAGGGCAGGATCATCGCGGACGGCGAATACGAGGAAACTCTGCGGCATCCCGAGGTGCGAAGAAGCTACTGGCAGATCGATATCTCCGCGGACGGAAACGAGCATGCCTCCGCATAGCGCGGCGAATGACGACGAAATATTGTCCGTCAGAGGGCTGAACGTCTCGTACGGCGAGTCGAAGGTCCTGTTCGATATAGACCTGAGCGTAGGACGAAGGCAGGTCGTCGCCTGCGTGGGGCGCAACGGCGCCGGCAAGACGACGCTTCTCAAGAGTATCGCCGGATTTCTGCAACCGCTCGCCGGATCCATCACTTCCGGTCACACCAGCCTGGTCGGCCGCAAGTCGTACGATATCGCGAAGATGGGGATAAAGTACGTACCGCAGGACAAGAAAGTGTTTTCCGATCTGACGGTCAGGGAAAACCTGGAGCTCGGCAGTTACGCCACCCAGGATTACAACTGGGATCGAGTCACCGACTATTTCCCGAAACTGAATCAGCTCATGGACCGCAAGGCCGGCTATCTGAGCGGCGGCGAACGCCAGATGCTGATGATCGGCAGGGCCCTGTTGGGCAGCCCGAAAGTGCTGCTGATCGACGAGCCCACGGAGGGACTGGCTCCCAGCATCGTCGCGCACCTGAGAAACGTTTTTGCGGAATTGAGCAAGAACACGGCGCTGGTGATCGTGGAGCAGAACCTGCCTCTGGTTTGCGCGATATCCAGCAAGGTCTACGCCATAAAAGAGGGACGCATCGTGGCCGAGCTTGCAGACCGGGGATCGATCAAGGCAGATGTCTGTGAACGCTACCTCTAGCGGCCTCGGATCATGGTGAAAGCCCTACGATGGTGGTGGGGCCTGCTGCTGGCGTTTTCGCTGCTGGCAGCGGCCAGGGTATTTCTGCCGCTGCCCTTCGTCAACGAGGTCGTCATTTTCTCGATCTACACCATGGGTTGCAGCTTCCTGCTGGGACGCGTCGGGTTCATATCGTTCGGGCAGCCGGCTTACCTAGCGGTCGGCGCTTATGCAACGGCGTTTTATCTTTTTTACTTCGGCACCAATCCTTATATCGGCATCCTGCTGGGCGTACTGGCGGGGCTCGTCGCGTCTTTCATCGTCGGCCCTCTTTTCGTCCGCCTGCGCAGCGACTATTTCGCGCTGGTGAATCTGGCGCTGGCGGTGATCGTGTTCTATCTCATGCAGAAGGTTCTGGCGGACATCACGCATGGCGACAACGGGCTGTGGTTTCTGACCAACATAGCCTCCACTTCGCCGCTGGACCTGTCCAGGCCGAACCACTTCTTCATCTTCGCGCTTCTGGTCGCGCTGGCCGTCTGGGCGTTCTACAAGTATCTCGACGACTCGATCTACGGCGCCTGCTGCCTGGCAACCAAGATCAACGAAGACAAGCTCAAATTTCTCGGCTACAGCAATTACCGCATCCGGCTGCTCGCTTTCGCCATCGCCAATACGACGACCGCCCTGGCCGGCGCGCTGTACGCCGTCTATCTGGGATTCGTGAGTCCGGAGATGACCAGCCCGTCCCGTGCCGCGGATCCGGTGATCGTCACAATTCTCGGCGGGGTCGGCACGCTCTACGGGCCCATCGTCGGCGCGTTCGCCTATACCGGCATGAAAGACGTGATCAGCAAGTTGATCGGCAACTGGGAACTCTTCATCGGTTTCCTGCTGGTATTCATCATGCTCGCCGGGGAAAAAGGCATCTGGGGCACGCTTCAGCCCGTGCTGGAAAAGCTGCTCTTCCGGAAAAAGGCCGCGACAGGAACGGCTGACGGCGGAGAGGCGCGCCGCTGATGGACGCACAACTGCTGATCTCCGGCGTCATCTTCGGGTTGAGCATCGGCAGCATCTTTTTCCTGATGGCGATCGGCCTGTCGCTGTGCTTCGGCCTGATGCGCATCATCAGCCTCGACCAGCTGCTCTATTATTCGATCGGTGCGTACATCACCTATTCCCTCAGCCTCGCGACTGGCAGCGTTTGGCTCGGCGTGCTGGGGGGATGTGCGGTTGCGGGCATCGTCGCCTTCGCCGTGGAACGGCTGATTTTTCGCCGCATCTACGAACGCGAACTCACCTTCAGCATGATCACGTCCTTCGGCATCCTGATCGGCGGCATCGGCGTCATCAAATACTTCTGGGGGGTCGTTCCCCGTCCGGTCCCCGTTCCGACAATGACTCAGTTCGACATTGTCGGCACGGAAGTCCCGGTCTACCGGCTGATTATCGTCGCCATCGCTGTTCTCGTTTATGCCGGCATCTGGCTGTTCCTGAACCGCACCATCATCGGCAAGGCGATCCGCGCCGGCATCGAGGACGTGGAGCACGTGGAAGGTCTGGGCATCAATGTGTCCCGGCTTTTCACCCTCACCTTCATCATCGCCGGCACGCTGTCCGGGCTGGCGGGGGGACTGCACGCGCCGCTGATCATGGTCGATCCCCAGATGGGGCTCGAGGTGCTGGCATTCGTATTCATGGTCGTCATCATCGGCGGGCTGGGAAGCATCAAAGGGACCCTGATATCCGCCTTCATGGTCGGGCAGGTCGTCTCCCTCGGATCCCTCTTCTACGCACCGTTGGCACAAATGGCGCCGTTTGCCATCATGCTGGCGATTCTCCTGATCAAGCCCACCGGGCTTTACGGCAGCGCACTGTTGAAACGATAGACCGCAGGAAATGAATGGAGTTAACGGGTGGTTCTGGTGCAGCAACTTTGCGGGTCCACGACGCCTCACGGTTCTATTTGTCGGTTGAATACCATCCGCCATCGGTTCTGACAGTCGTTGCACCAGAACCGACTGAACGCGATCCTTCAGGCGCGCCCCATTTCGGCGCCCTCCGGCTCGCGCTCTTTCTCGAGCTGCGCGATCATGCAATCGGTGGTCAGGATCAGGCCCGCGATCGAGGCCGCGTTCTGCAGCGCGCTGCGCGTCACCTTGCACGGATCGAGCACGCCCATTTTTACGAGATCGCCGTACTCGCCGGTGGCGGCGTTGAAGCCGAAGTTGCCTTCACCCTCGACCACGCGCTGCAGCACGACTGCCGGTTCCTCGCCCGCGTTCTTGACGATCTGGCACAGCGGTTCCTCCAGCGCCCGCAGCACGATGCGGATGCCCGCGTCCTGGTCGGAATTGGCGCCGTGCAGGTCCTTCAAGCGCACGCGGGCACGCAGCAGCGCCACGCCTCCGCCCGGCATCACGCCCTCCTCGACCGCGGCATGGGTTGCGTGCAGCGCGTCCTCGGTACGGCTCTTGCGCTCCTTCATCTCGGTTTCGGTCGCCGCGCCGACCTTGATGACGGCGACGCCGCCGGCGAGTTTCGCCGCCCGTTCCTGAAGCTTTTCCTTGTCGTAGTCGCTGCTGGCTTCCTCGATCTGCTGCTTGATCTGCGCCACGCGCGCCGCAATCGCCTTCGGATCGCCGCCCCCCCCGATGAGAGTGGTGTTGTCCTTGTCGATCTCGATCCGTTTTGCGCGCCCGAGGTTGTCGGGAGACGCCTTCTCCAGCGTCAGGCCCGCCTCTTCGGCGATCACCCTGCCGCCGGTAAGGATCGCTATGTCCTCGAGCATCGCCTTGCGCCGGTCGCCGAATCCCGGCGCCTTCACCGCGCAGCTCCTGATTACGCCACGCAGCGTGTTCACGACCAGCGTCGCGAGCGCCTCGCCCTCGACCTCCTCGGCGACCACGAGCAGCGGTTTGCCCGCCTTGGCCACGTGCTCGAGCAGCGGGAGCAGGTCACGTATGCTGGAGATCTTCTTGTCGTGCAACAGGAGATAGGCGTCCTCGAGCACGACGGTCTGCTTCTCGGGATTGCTGATGAAGTAGGGAGACAGAAACCCGCGGTCGAACTGCATGCCCTCGACGGTCTCGAGCTCATTTGCGAGGCCCTTGCCGTCCTCGACCGTGATCACGCCTTCCTTGCCGACCTTCTCCATCGCGTCGGCGACGATCTCGCCGATCGAGGGTTCGTTGTTCGCCGAAATCGAGGCAACCTGCGCAATCTCGGTGCGCGTGGCGCAGGGGCGGGCGAGCTGCTTCAACTCGATGACCACCTTCTCTACCGCCTGGTCGATGCCGCGCTTCAGATCCATCGGGTTCATTCCCGCCGCCACGTATTTCATGCCCTCGGTAACGATCCCCGCGGCGAGCACGATGGCGGTGGTGGTGCCGTCGCCGGCGACCTCGGAGGTTTTCGCCGCGACTTCGCGCACCATCTGTGCGCCCATGTTCTCGAAGCGGTCCTCGAGTTCGACCTCCTTCGCCACGATCACGCCCGAGTTGATCACGATCGGCGCGCCCCAGGAGCGCTCGAGCACCACGGTGCGCGCCTTCGGGCCGAGCGTGACCCGCACCGCATCGGCGAGCGTATTCATTCCCTTCACGATTCTGGCGCGCGCCGCGTCGCCAAATATGAGCTGTTTTGCCGGCATCGCATTTCTCCCGCTTTTCGTCCAAGGACTTCCGCAAAGGTTATCCCCGGGATTCCCGCGGGGTTTGACTTGGGTCAAACTCGGCGTTCGCCGATCGAGTCAACTGTCTGTTCCGCGCGTGGTCGTGCGCGGTGAGGCGTTCAAAACCTGAGGAGGCGCCGTCAATGCGGCACCGATATGAATAGACGAAGCCGACACGCGGGCAAGACTGTCGCGTCAGAGAACGCGGAGTATCATAATCTTGCTGTTGAAGTGCCGGTACTTGAATCAGTCTACGCCCCGCTGACCCTTGATTTCCCGCACCGGAAGCCCCCAGAGGCGGTAGGCGCAAGAGTCAAGTGACAATGCCGCTTGGCGCGTTTCCTGAGAATCCTCGTGGAGTGGGCATGCATGTAGCTATCCTGAGTCACGTCGGCAGGACTTATCATCTGGACACGGTCGCCGTGCCGGCATTGACCGATATCGACCTGGAAATTCGACAGAATTGTTTTACCGTGATCTCGGGCCCGTCGGGCAGCGGCAAGACGACGCTGCTCAACATCATCGGCTGTATCGACCAGCCCGATCGCGGCAAGATCGTCGTTGCCGGCGAGGCGGTGCAGAAGCTGTCCGACGATGCGTTGTCCGATTTCCGCGCACGGCACATCGGGTACATCTTCCAGAACTTCAATTTGCTCCCGGTGTTGACCGCGTATGAGAACGTCGAGTATCCGCTGTTGCTCTCGCGAATTCCCGCCCTGGAGCGCAAGCGGCGGGTCGCGGCCTTGATGGAGGCGGTCGGGCTCGCCGATCGGGCGGCCAGCTTTCCCGGCCAGCTCTCCGGAGGGCAGCGCCAGCGCGTCGCGATCGCCCGCGCCCTTGCGCCTTCGCCGCAGCTGGTGCTTGCCGACGAGCCGACCGCGAACCTGGACAGCCAGACCGGAGCGTCCATCCTGGCGCTGATGCGGCACATGCAGCGCGAACGCCAGGTTTCCTTCGTATTCTCCTCGCATGATCCGCAGGTGCTGGCCGCCGCCGACGATGCGATCATGATCCGGGACGGCCGCATCGAGAAAATCGAGCGCCGGGCGCTGCGAGCCGGGGGCGCGGCATGAAAACCCTTTCGCTCGCGCTGCGCAACCTGTTGCGAAACCGCCGCCGTTCGCTGACGACGCTTCTGGCCATGGTGATCGGCGCCGTTACGATCCTGCTCTTCGGGGGCTACAGCCGAAACATCACCTACAGCCTGCAGACCGGTTACGTGATACGCAGCGGTCACCTGCAGATCCAGCGCAAGGACTATTTCCTCTACGGCAGCGGCAACCCCGCCGCCTACGGCATCGCCGGCTACCAGCGGGTGATCGAGGTGGTCGCGCGCGACCCGGTGCTGGCGCCGATGCTGACCGTCGTCACGCCCACGCTTTCGCTTGGCGGCATCGCGGGCAATTTCGATGCCGGCCTGTCGCGCACGATCATCGGCACGGGCGTTGTGGTCGAGGACCGCAACCGGATGCGCCGCTGGAACGACTTCGGCATTCGGCTCAATATTCCGGCGTTCGCCTTGACCGGTAGCTCGCAGGACAGCGTGGTCATCGGCACCGGCGTCGCGCGCGTGCTGCAGCTGTGCCGGCCGCTCGCCGTCCCGGACTGTGCGCAGCAGCCGGTGGCCGAGACACCGGCGGGCGCTCGCGCGCCGGAGGACATCACCGCGCTGGCGATGCGGGAGTCGCGACCGGCTCCGCCCGCGGGCGAGGCCCGCATCGAGCTGCTCGCGGCCAATGTTCACGGCGCGCCGAACGTCGCGTCGCTGCGCGTGGTCAAGGCCGAGAAGCAGGGCTTCAAGGAGCTCGATGACATGTACGTCGGGCTCCACCTGTCGCAGGCGCAGCGCTTGCTCTACGGCGGCGACAGGCCGCAGGTAACCGCGGTTGTGGTGCAACTCGCGCACACCAGCCAGATCGCAGCGGCGAGGGCGCGCCTGGAAGAGTTGCTCGCCACGTCGCTCAAGGGCGAGCCGCTCGAGATCCAGGACTTCGAGGCGCTCAACCCGTTTTACGGCCAGGCGGTCGCAATGTTCGCCGCAATCTTCGGCTTCATGGCGGTGCTGATCGGGGCAATTGTCCTGTTTACAGTCGGCAACACGATGAGCATGGCAGTGATGGAGCGCACCACCGAAATCGGCACTTTGCGCGCGATGGGTCTGCGCCGCTCCGGCATTCGACGGCTGTTCGTCTGCGAAGGACTGCTGCTCGGTCTGATCGGCGCGGTGGTCGGACTCGCGGCGGCATTGGGACTCGCCTGGCTGATCAATCACACCGGGCTGACCTGGCTTCCGCCCGGCCAGGTCGACCGTGTGCCGCTGACCGTGCGCATCTGGGGCGAAACCAGGCTGATGCTCGGCACCGGAGCGGCACTGCTGCTGGTCGCCGTCCTTTCTGCATGGTGGCCTGCGCGCCGTGCGGGGCGGATGGTCATCGTCGATGCACTGCGGCATGTTTAGAACCGGTTACAAAATGAGGGGAAACATCCCCTCATGCTCCCCTATATTTGAGGCCGTTTCGGTCATTCTGAAACGGCCTCTTAGGAGGCCGGCTTTGCCGACAACCCGGATCGAGGCTGGCTGTGCCCCTCGACGCTATCGTCCCGTCCGAGAAAGGACGTCGCAGTGAAACTTCGAGGGCTGGTCGCCGGTGCATTGCTGTCGACGCTGCCGTGCATGGTTGGCGCCGCTCCCGCCGCACAGGCTATCCTGTCCGCAAGCGACGCAATCCGCAATCCGGACAAGCCGTTCGGCCTGACCGTGACGCTGGTCGAATACCGGAACGGCAGGCAGACCGACAGCACCACCCTTGCCGTTTATTCGAAAGCGGACGCAAACAGCGGCCAGTTCCGCAGCCTGATCCGGTACGTCGCTCCGGCGCGCGATGCCAACAAGTTGTTGCTGAAGAACGGCAACGACCTGTGGTTTTACGACCCGTCGAGCAAGGCCAGTATCCGCTTGTCCCCACAGCAACGGCTGCTGGGCCAGGCCGCCAACGGCGACGTGGTGACGGTCAATCTGGCCAGGGACTACCAGGCACAACTCACGGCCGAGGAGGACATCCAGGATGGCGAGCGCCAATCCCGGCATTGCTACAAGCTCGCGCTCGCTGCCGTGTCGCCCGATGTCACCTATTACCGCATCGAAATGTGGATCGATACCGGCACCAGCCGGCCGGTCAAGGCCCGGTTCTACGCCGAAAGCGACCGCCTCTTGAAGACCGCGTACTACCGCCACTACCAGCCCAGGCTCGGCGTGGAACGGCCCACCGAAACCGTGATCATCGACGGACTGGATCCCAACTGGGTGACGGTCATGCGCTACAGCGATTACGCCTGGCGCAACGTGCCGGAGGCCTGGCTGCAGCGCGATTACCTGCCGCGCTTCAGACCCGAGTAGTGAATGCGCGCGTTCCTGCTGATGTTGCTGGCGGTGGCGGCGCCTGCGGTGGCCGACGACGAGGATGCCGCCGCCCTGCTGCTGGCCGACAAGACCGCCGCTACGACCCGGCATGGCAGCGACTGGCGCGCATTCACGGAGGCGGCGTGGAGCGAATCGACCCCGCGCGGCGAAGGCGCGCCGCTGCACGCCGAGCGCCTGTCACTCGATGTGCATTACGACAACACCTTCACCAGCGACTGGCGGGCCGTGTTTGCCGACCGGCTCGACGCAAAGTGGCAAGACGGGTCCTCCCAAGAAAATAACGTCAACACGCTGAAAGAGGCGTATTTGAGCTGGCAAGCGCGGCCGGATCGGATTGCCGACATCGGCCGCATCAACGTTCGGTACGGCGTTGCCTCGGGTTACAACCCGACCGATTATTTCCGCGCCGGCGCCGTCCGCTCGATCGTTTCAATCGATCCGGCCAGCCTGCGCGAAAACCGGCTGGGCAGCGCGATGCTGAGGGGCCAGGCGCTGTGGACCGACGGATCGATCACCGCGCTCTACTCACCGAAGCTGGCCGACCAGCCCAGCGACAGCGCATTCAGTCCGGATTTCGGCGCCACCAACCAGCGCGACCGCTGGCTCGTCAGCCTCAGCCACAAGCTCTCTGACCGCGTCAGCCCGCAATGGCTGGTTTTCGGCGGAGCGGGCCAGTCGCCGCAAGTCGGCCTCAACCTGTCCGCCTTGCTCAACGACGCCACGGTGGGCAATGTCGAATGGTCCGCGGGACGCGCGCGTTCGCTCATCTCGCAAGCATTGATGCAATCGGACGACACCGCCTTTCGCTCGCGGCTCGCCACCGGTTTGACCTACACCACGTCCGGCAAGATCTCGATCACGCTGGAATACGAATACAACGGCGCTGGCCTGGATCAGGCAGGATGGAATTCGCTCAGCGTCGGATCGCAAGCGGCTTACGCGAGCTATCGCGGCTTGGCGGCGAACATTCAGGACCTTCCGACCAGGCAAAACCTCTTTCTCTATGCCAATTGGCAGGATGCCCTCGTCAACCACCTCGACCTCACGGCCATGGTTCGCCACGATGTCGTCGATCAAAGTCGGTTGCTTTGGCTGGAGGCGCGATACCACTGGACCCGCGTCGACGTGGCCTTGCAATGGCAGCTCAACAGCGGCCAGCCCGGGAGCGATTACGGTGCATTGCCGGACCGGCGCATTTTGCAGGCGCTGGTGAGGTACTTTCTCTGACGGGTGTCCGCTGCTACTCCGCGGTTCCGTCAACTTGACAGTGACATGAAAAGGTACGGCCGACACGTAGGCGAGACTGTCGCCGATGAAGGGCAATTCCCGCTAGATCGCTGGCTGCAGGCAAACAAGTTCACGCCACATTGCGTGAATCGGCGACGCATGATGTCGAAGTACATTACCCTGACCTTGACTTGGCAATGCCGCCGAGGGCAATCGACTACACGCGCTGGGGCCGGAGCAGTCCGATCGCGTGTTCCACCGGGCCGGTGCGCGAGGTCAAGCGCTTTCTGTCTTCCATCAGGCGCCAGATAATCGGCGTCAGGATCAACTGCATCGCGAGTTCCATCTTGCCGCCGGGGATCACAATGGTGTTCGGCCGCGACATGAAAGCATCGTGAATCATGGTCAGCAGGTACGGGAAATCCACGCCGATCGGGTTGCGGAAACGGATCACCACGAAGCTCTCGTCGAGCGTCGGGATGTCGCGCGCGATGAACGGGTTGGAGGTGTCGACCGTTGGCACGCGCTGGAAATTGATATGGGTCTGCGTGAACTGCGGCGTGATGTAGTGCACGTAGTCGTGCATGCGGCGCAGGATGGTGTCGCGCACTGCTTCCTTGGAGTAACCGCGCAAATTGGTGTCGCGATGGATTTTCTGGATCCACTCGAGATTGATGATCGGCACGACCCCGATCAGCAGATCGACATGCTGCGCGACATTGGCGCCGTCGATGACGACGCCGCCGTGCAGTCCCTCGTAGAACAGCACATCGGTGCCCTCCAGGATGGGAGCCCATGGCGTAAACGCGCCCGGCGGCAGCGCGAACGGCGCCGCCTCGGCGTCGTTGTGCAGGTATTTCCTGACGTTGCCGCCGCCGTCTTCTCCATATTGCCTGAACAGCGCCGCGAGCTCTTCCAGCAGGTTCGCCTCCGGTCCGAAGTGACTGATCGGGTGTGCGCCACCGGCCTCCTCGGCGATGCGCCGCTGCATCTCGGCGCGGTCGTAGCGGTGGAAGCTGTCGCCCTCGACGATCGCCGCATTGATGTTCTCGCGGCGGAAAATATGCGCGAAGGTGCGCTGTACCGTGGTCGTGCCGGCGCCGGAGGAGCCGGTCACGGCGATGATCGGGTGTTTTACTGTCATGGCATGGCTCCTGTGAATGACTGCGCGCGTGGGCGGTCGTCGCGCACGCTCACACCGGCTTGCCGCGGTGGACCACCAGGCACGCGCCGAGCGTCTGGCGGCGGCTGTCGTAGCCGATCAGCCGCACGTGATGCTCCGGATGCGCCTGGTGACAAGCCGCGGCTTCCGCGAGCACCGCATCGGCCCGGATTTCGCCGAACAGCGGCAGCTTCCACATGTACCAGTACGACCCGGTGGCATGCGCCGGTTCGGCGTGCTCGATCGCCGGCGTCCAGCCGCGCGCGATGATGTAGCCAACCTGCTTGCGGATCGCCTCTGCGGTCAGCGGCGGCAAGTAGGAAAAAGTCCCGAATTTGCGGCTCGCGGGATCGCCAAGCCGCGACGGATAATCCTGGATGTCGGTCATGTCGTGTCCTCGTTGATTGGAGCCAGGCGTCACGCGGGCGCAACGTCGAGCTTGTCGACGGTGTCGAACTCGAAGCGGATTTCCTGCCACGTCTCCATCGCCGCTTTCAGTTCCGGGCTGTGGTGCGCCGCTGCGATCAGAATCTCGCGGCCCTCGCGCTCGACCTGGCGCCCCTGATTGCGCGCTTCGACGCAGGCTTCGAGCGCCACGCGGTTAGCCGCAGCGCCCGCGGCGTTGCCCCACGGATGGCCGAGCGTGCCGCCGCCGAACTGCATCACTGAATCGTCGCCGAAGATCGATAACAGCACCGGGATATGCCAGACATGGATGCCGCCCGATGCGACCGGAAACATGCCCGGCATCGAGCCGAAATCCTGGTCGAAGAAAATGCCGCGTGAGCGGTTTTCCTCGATGAACCTGTCGCGCATCATGTCGATCCAGCCGAGCGTGGCCTGGCGGTCGCCCTCGAGTTTGCCGACCACCGTACCCGAGTGCAGATGGTCGCCGCCGGACAGGCGCAGGCATTTTGCCAGCACGCGGAAGTGGATGCCGTGATGGCGGTCGCGGTCGATCACCGCGTGCATCGCGCGGTGGACATGCAGCAACACGCCGTTGTTGCGGCACCAGTTGGCAAGCCCGGTATTGGCGCAGAAGCCTCCGGTCAGGAAGTCGTGCATGATGATCGGCATGCCGAGCGACTTCGCATGCTCGGCGCGCCGATACATGTCTTCGGGCGTCGGCGCGGTCACGTTGAGGTAATGGCCCTTCTTCTCGCCGGTCTCGGCCTGCGCCTTGTGAATCGCCTCGGCGACGAAATCGAAGCGTTGGCGCCAGCGCATGAACGGCTGGCTGTTGACGTTCTCGTCGTCCTTGGTGAAATCGAGGCCGCCGCGCAGGCACTCGTAGACGGCGCGACCGTAGTTCTTCGCCGACAGCCCGAGCTTGGGCTTGATGGTGCAACCCAGCAGCGGGCGTCCGTACTTGTCCATGATGTCGCGCTCGACCTGGATGCCGTGCGGGGGGCCGCCGCAGGTTTTCACATAGGCGAGCGGAAAGCGCACGTCCTCGAGCCTGAGGGCTCGGATCGCCTTGAAGCCGAACACATTGCCGGCGAGCGACGTCAGCACGTTGACAATCGAGCCTTCCTCGAACAGGTCGATCGGATAGGCGATGAACGCGTAGAAGCAACTCGCGTCGCCGGGAACTTCCTCGATGCGGTAGGCACGCCCCTTGTAATAGTCGAGGTCGGTCAGCAGGTCGGTCCACACCGTGGTCCAGGTGCCGGTCGAGGACTCGGCGGCGACCGCGGCGGCAGCTTCTTCAGGTGCCACGCCGGCTTGCGGCGTGATCTTGAAACACGCGAGCAGGTCGCTGTCCTTGACCTGATAGTGCGGCTCCCAATAGGTATCCCGGTACTCCTTGACCCCGGCGCTGTAGGCCCTGATGCTGGCGGCGTTTGACATCGCGTGCTCCTTCGCTCGTATGGCTGTTGCGGCTGAATATAACCAATCCATGACATAAGCGATATTCACATATTTCTATTACTATGATAATGTTTCCTTATATATAAACACGGGGTCCGGAGCGATGAAGCGCATCACACTGCGCCAACTCGAGGTGTTTGAGGCGGTGGCAGACCACCTCAGCTACTCACGCGCGGCGCAGAAGCTCCATCTGACCCAGCCCGCAGTATCGATGCAGATGAAGCAGCTCGAGCACAGCGCCGGCTTGCCGCTGCTGGAACAGATCGGCAAGAAGATCTTTCTCACTGAAGCCGGCCGCGAGATGCAACACTACGCGCGCAGCATATCGCGCCAGCTGCAGGAGGCGGCGGAGGCGTTGACCGGGCTGAAGGACGTGGGTCACGGCCGGCTGCATCTGACGATCATCAGCACCGCCATGTACTTCGCGCCGAAATTTATCGCGAGGTTCTGCCGCATTCATCCCGGCGTCACGCTCAAGCTCGATGTCTGCAACCGCGCCGCGCTGCTCGAGCGTCTTGCGCGCAACGAGACCGACCTCGCGATCATGGGTCACCCGCCGCAGGGTATCGATATCGCGCTGCAGCCGTTCGCGTCAAACCCGCACGTGATCGTCGCACCGCCCGAGCATGCGCTGGCGCACGCGCGCCGCATCCCGCTCAAGCGCATTGCCGGCGAGACGTTCCTGGTGCGTGAGCCCGGCTCGGGAACGCGCATGCTGATGGAGCGCGTGTTCGCCGAACAGGGTCTCGCCGTCAACGCCAGCATGGAAATCAGCAGCGACGAGACCATCAAGCAGGCGGTCATGGCGGGCATGGGCATCGGCTTCCTGTCGTCCCATGCCGTGCAGCTTGAATTGCAGGCAAAACGCCTGGTCACGCTCGACGTCACCGGCTTCCCGATCGTGCGCAGCTGGTACATCGTGCACCGCACCGACAAGCGCCTGTCGCCGGTGGCGCGCGCATTCAAGCAATTCCTGCTCGACGAGGTTGCCGGCCCGGGTTCAGGCGCCGGAACCCGAAGGGTGACCGGAGCGTAGACCCATTCAACCATCAGTCGACGCAGGGCCCTGAATGTTGTTGCGCCACGACCAGAAAGCGCGGGTTCGCTACAGGCTGGTTGGCGGTGCAGGCAGTCTAGAGCGGACCCTGCTCCAAAGCGAATTCCCTGCTAACAGGGAAGAGTACAGGGAATTTCGCGTGTTTTGACGGGTCGAATTACGCCTGGATCGTCGGAATCCCTCGCCCAGGGCCAATCTCCAGCTACCACACCCACTTTCAGTGCAAATCGGAACAGGGAATTAAGAGGGGCGTATCAGGGAAACAACAGGAAAACTCTCTTCGCGCCATCAGACGACCGGCCCGGCACAGAAAAAGCGGGCCACCTCAGAGGGGAAAAATTCATGGTTCTCTCCGGCAAGAGAATCGGATCAAAACTCGGGTTGCACTTCCGACTGTCAGCCTCGAATCCGGCGCTCTACCCACTCGAGCGCTCCCGCGGCCGGCGTGTGTGCAAGCACCCATCCGAGCGCGACGCCGATTGCATCGGCCACCATGTCGGCGATTTCGAAATCACGATAACCCGTCGCCCGTTGTGCAAATTCGATCGCCACGCCCATCGCGACGAATCCGAGCGCCCACAACGCCTGCCGCCGCAGCGCACGATCGAGCATGCTGAACCAGAACATGACGATACCGTACGCCACGATGTGAATCAGCTTGTCGTTCCAATCTGGCAGCACCGGTTCCAACATCTTGGACGGCAGCAGCGATCCGATCACGATGGCAAGCACCATGATCCAGCCGAGCACCTGCCACAGGCGGGGAAAGCGGTACCGGCGCGCGGATCCGGTCGACATTCGGTCGCTTGCGTGCGTGCTCACCTCGCGCGCACCACGCGAGGGCCGAGGTCGGCGAAGCGATAGGACGCATCGAGCCACTGACGTGCCGCCAAGCGCGCGAACTGCGGCGGCGAGAGCCGGCTGCCGCCGCGCATGACGCGCTCATGGCAATCTCCGGAAGTGCGCGCGCTGCCGTTCTCCGGCATCCCGGCCAGATTGTCGATCCAGCAGTCCTCGGCCCGTTCCCACACGTTGCCGATCATGTCGTACACGCCGAAGGACATTGTCGGTTTATTTCACTCGCCGCATAAATATGTTGCATTTTTGCGTTTGGCCCCGTAGTTCCACCAGTCAACTGCTCGGGCGAATCCGTCATCAAACGACAGTTCAAACTCCCCTGCTCCGTCAACATCACGCCAAGTCCCAATTAGCTTCTGATCGCGCAACGTCGCCCGGACTTCACCACCGCCAGGCCGCGAGTATTTGAGGACGACAAAGCCGCCGGATTCAAACCGCACACTTTCTATGGCGTAGTACCCAACGCCGCGAAGCAAGTCCGATAAGGCGGGCCGCCGGCGGCTTCGGCGGCATGCGCGGGCGGCCTCCTCCGCCCTGCTCAGCTGGACACCAGGCATTGTGCGCGCCAGCGTGCGACCTGATCGAGAAACGCCCTCTTCTTCAACAGCAGCGGCGGCTGCACTTTCTTGAAGTGCGCGATGAAAATGACAGCGCCATGGGCCAGGTATGTCGCGATTTCTTCCAGCCACGCCTTCAGGTACTTCTCGTTGAGAAACGGCCCGATTTGCCAGAGCCCTTCGGGCGCCAGCAACTCGAAACCCGGGGCCGTGGCGTTGGCGGCGTACTCCGACATATGACTGTAGATTTCCCTGCGATTGCCCCACTGAAATTCCTTGCGGGTGTTCATTGCGTTGCGGATGGCGCCGGGTCCGAACTTCGCGATGCGCTGGGACTTGTTGCTTCTTCTCCAGACGGCAAGCTGCTCCGGGCAGCTTTGCATGTAGTCCAGCAAAGCCACCGTCTCGAACACGTCCCTGACCAGCGCAAACGCCTGCTGGTAGTACCCGGACAGGGAAAGCCTCAGCGACGCCGCCGCCGAGTTGAACAGCCTGAGCCCCAGGTACTGGACGGTGAGCTCATCCTCTATCGCGCTCTGGTGATCGTGAGCCAGCACGTGGATGACCGCCATGGACGCGTGAATCATGGACAGGTGTTCGCGAAACAGAAAACGCTCGCCGATGAGCCTCAGGCTGTCCCTGCGGATCTGCTCTTCGCGCTCGTGCAGGGACAGGGGGTTTTCGGGAAGTGCCACGGCGACAATGTGCTGCATTCCGGCAGTCAGCTTAGCGTGCTTTCGCTTTTCAGTCCTTACGCGGCGCCTCGCCCGACGGAGGGCCCTTTCGCGAACCTTCCGGACAGGCGCCGGGATTGTCGCCGCAGCAGGTCGGCGAGGGACCAGCATCCCGGCCTCATGACATAGCCAGGATCGCATCTGGCATCTAGCGAACGGCAGCTCCTGGCCGTAAGCGCCCGACAACCACGGGTCGAAAACGACCCGTGGTTTACTGTCAGGAAAGGCGTCTTCGATCGGTACCGCCTGAGAATTTACTTTGCCCCACTCCGGTCTTGGCGGCGATTTTTCCGGTCTGCCCGGACGTCACGCCGGTCCTCGCGGACGTCGTGCGTGTCCTGTTTCATTTCCCGTCGCCCCGTGCGCGCATCCTTGAAGTCACCCCTGTTCAGGTCCTGCTTCATTTCGCGATGGTCCTTGCGGCGGTCGCGCTTGTCTTGGCGGATGTCGCGGCGGTCTTGGCGAATGTCGCGTGTGTCCTTGGCCGCGTCGCTCGTCCGGGCGTAGACCGGCAAAGCTCAAAGGGATATTGCGGCGCAAAATCCGACGATAGTGGTTTCAGCATGTACGGGCCCCTCCCTAATGTTAGAGCAATAAGGGCCTCAGGGGACTCAACGTTGACCGCTGCGTTCCGTTGACCGATCACGAAGGCGTAACGGGTGCGGCAGTCGGCGAATAACCGGTCCTGACCGATAGCCGACTTGCCTGGTTTCGTAGAGCGTTCCTTGCCCAAGTATGGGTAGGAATATGGGTTGAGACCGATCGCTTGAGGTGATGGGCGTAACTTTCAACCACTTATGAGACTTGACTGGCGGAGAGAGAGGGATTCGAACCCTCGATACGAGGTTAAGCTCGTATAACGCCTTAGCAGGGCGCCCCCTTCGACCGCTCGGGCATCTCTCCGTGGCAATAACAGAACAACTTCAAATTGCGTCACTACGCCAACCATACTTCTCCGGGCGGTCTCGTCGGCGCGTGCGCCCCGAAACCCGCGAACGCCTGGCGGCGCCCACCGCTCGGGTATCTGTTCGATCGCGCGGCAAACTATATCACATCGCCTGAGCTCGTTTTCTCCGCATCAACCCGGTTGATCCAGACCGAACGTCTTGTGCAACGTCCGTACCGCAAGCTCCATGTACTTTTCGTCGATCACCACCGAGATCTTGATTTCCGAAGTGGAAATCATCTGGATGTTGATGCCCTCCTCGGCCAGGGTGCGGAACATCTGGCTGGCGATCCCCGCGTGGGTGCGCATGCCGACGCCGACCATCGACACCTTGCAGATCTTGTTGTCGCCGCGGATGTCGGCAGCCTTGATGTGGTCCTTGACCTGCTTGTTGAGCACATCGAGCGCCTTCTGGTACTCGTTCCGGTGCACCGTGAACGACAGGTCGGTGGTGCCGTTGACGCTGGCGTTCTGGATGATCATGTCGACGTCGATATTGGCATCGCCGATCGGCCCGAGAATGGCGTAGGCGATGCCGGGGCGGTCGGGAACGCCCATGACGGTGATCTTCGCCTCGTCCCGATTGAACGCGATTCCCGAAATGACGGCCTGTTCCATCTTCTCGTCTTCCTCGAAAGTGATCAACGTACCCTCGCCTTCCTCCTCGAAGCTGGAGAGCACACGCAAGCGAACCCTGTACTTGCCGGCGAATTCCACCGAGCGGATCTGCAGCACTTTGGAGCCGAGGCTCGCCAGCTCGAGCATTTCCTCGAAGGTGATGCTTTTCAGCCGCCGCGCTTCCGGCACGATGCGCGGGTCGGTAGTGTAGACGCCATCGACGTCGGTGTAGATCTGGCACTCGTCGGCCTTGAGCGCCGCCGCGAGGGCAACGCCGGTCGTATCCGAGCCGCCGCGCCCGAGCGTCGTGACATTGCCCTCCTCGTCGGTGCCCTGGAACCCGGCGACCACCACCACCGTGCCTTCGGCGAGATCCGCGCGAATGCGCTCCTCGTCTATTTTCCGGATACGTGCCTTGGTAAAGGAGCTGTCCGTGAGGATGCGCACCTGCGCCCCGGTGTAGCTCTTCGCTTTGACGCCGAGCTCCTTCAAGGCCATGCACAACAGGCCGATGCTGATCTGCTCACCGGTCGAAACAACAACGTCCAGCTCGCGCGGGTCCGGATTCGGTTGGATTTCTTTTGCCAGGCCTATCAGCCTGTTGGTTTCTCCACTCATTGCCGAAACTACGACAACGAGCTGATGCCCCGCCGCTTTGAACCTGGCGATTCTATTGGCGACGTTCTTGATGCGCTCGGTGGTTCCGACCGAAGTGCCGCCGTATTTTTGTATGATCAGGGCCATGCCAATCCCGCGAAAGCCTTGAATTTTATTGCAAAATCAGCGAAAGAGTAAGAGGGATCAGAACCTCGCCTGGCACCTGCCCGGGGGCCGCTTTGCGTTTGGCACACTCTATGCTGCTGGCATGGGTATCAACACGACATTTCAAGGCAGCAGATATGAAATTGATTGAGCTGGTTAATCCGCGGGAGATCCGCAGGCGCCTGGGCCTGAACCAGGAGGAGTTCTGGACCCGGATCGGCGTAACCCAGAGCGGCGGCTCCCGTTACGAGAGCGGCCGCAGCATGCCGAAGCCGGTGCGGGAGTTGCTGCGGCTCGTGCATGTCGAGCGCATCGACCTCAGCCGCGTGAAGAAGGAAGACTTCGAGATCATCGAGCACTTGAAGTCAGATCATCCCGATCTGTACCAGAATTTGCGCCGGTCGGCGCGCGGCCGACGCAGCAAACCCGTGCAATCGAAGCACTAGCCCGACAGCTTTGCTGGGCCGGCGGGTCGGAGAAGACGCAGCCGCAGCTGCGCGAAACACGGAGGGCATTTCGAGGCGGTGGACGCTGTTCCACCGCCTTTTTCATTCTGGAAACTGGCGGAAGGTGTGAGATTCGAACTCACGAGGGACTTGCGCCCCTGCCGGTTTTCAAGACCGGTGCCTTAAACCGCTCGGCCAACCTTCCGTATTGGCGTGGCTAAGTGCTTGTCAGCACTTGAATTGTATCATTCGTGCCCCCACCTCCCGCAGGTCAACGGTTATAGCTGCAAGCTGGGTTATACTTGTGAATGCGTTTGAAACTTGAACGCGGTTATCACTGTCGAATGCAGTGTTAACCCTATCGAACGATGGAGGAAAGAGAATGCAACCCGAACTGCAACCTATCCGGTCGAATGCGCCGGTCACTTCGCGGCCGGCCCAGGACTATGCGCTGCAGCAGCGCAATGTATTGCGCAATACCTACTGGCTGCTCGCAATCAGTCTCATACCGACAGCTATCGGCGCGGCAGTCGGCACCAACGTCGATCTGTCGTTCATGCGTACCAGCCCGATGCTGTCGTTCTTCGCGATTCTCGCCGTTTTCTACGGCTGGATCTACGCCATCGAGCGCAACCGGAACAGCGGGCTCGGCGTCGGCCTGCTGCTCGGATTCACCCTGTTCCTCGGCCTGCTGCTCGGGCCCCTGTTTCACCGGATCCTGGGATTCAGCAACGGCACCGAGCTGGTGATGCTCGCCGCCGGCGGGACCGCGGCCGTGTTCTTCGTCATGGCGGGAATCGCCACGACCACCAAGCGCGACCTGAGCAGCCTGGGAAATTTCCTCGCCGTGGGCGCGATCGTGATCATGCTGGCGGTCATCGCCAACGCGTTCCTCGCCAGCATGACCGCGTATCTGATTATCGTTTCCGCCTTCGTGCTGTTCTCGTCGCTGTTGATCCTGTGGCAGATCAACGCCATCGTGCGCGGCGGCGAAACCAACTACGTTTCGGCAACGCTGCAACTCTATATTGCGGTATACAACCTGTTCTCGAGCCTGCTGCAGCTGCTCGGCATCTTCGGCGGAAGCCGCGATTAGCGACGGCGATCGTCGCGCGAACGGAAAAGGGCGCCGGCAGCGCCCTTTTTCATTTCAGGCGCGCTCGAACAGCGCGATCGACTCGACGTGCGACGTGTGGGGGAACATGTTGACCACGCCGGCTGCCGCAAGACGGTAACCCTGCGCATGCACGAGCACGCCGCTGTCGCGCGCGAGCGTCGCCGGATCGCATGAAACATAGACGATCCGGCGCAGGGGACGATCGCCGAAGGATTTCACCAGTTCGATGGCGCCCTCCCGCGGCGGGTCGAGCAGCGCTTTTGCGAACGCCGGCAGGCCGGCGCAGGCGTTGCCGTCGAACAGGTCCACCGTCTCGAAGCGGCAGCGCTGCATGAGTCCGTTGAGCTTTGCATTGTCGCTTGCCCGGGCCGCCAGCTTCGCGTTGCCCTCCACCCCCAGGACATCTGCTCCGCAGCGCGCGACGGGCAGCGTGAAATTGCCCAGCCCGCAGAAGAAATCAGCGACCGCCTCGCCCGGCCGCGGGTCGAGCAACGACAGCGCCCGTCGCACCAGCAGCCGATTGACCGCATGATTGACCTGGGTGAAATCGGTCGGCCCGAACGCAATACGCACGCCATGCTCGGGCAGCAAGTAATACAGCGGCGGGGAGTCGAGCGGCCAGAACGGCAGCGCCGAATCCGGCCCGGCGGTCTGCAACCAAAGCTGCACGCGCTGCTGTTCGGCAAACTGCCTGAGCCGCTCGCTATCCGCGTCGGGCGTGGCCAGCACGCGCAGCACCAGAACCGTCACCTCCTCGCCGATTGCGACCTCGATCTGCGGCAGCCGCTCCCGCAGCGACAATGAGCCGATCAGCGCGCGCAAACGCGGGATGAGTTCCGACACGCGGGGCGGAAGAATTTCGCAGCCGGTCATGTCGGCGACATAGCGCGACTTGCGCTCGCGGAAACCCACCAGAGCGCCGCCTTTTTTTTGCACCAGCCGCACCGACAGGCGCGCGCGCTGGCGGTAACCCCAGGACATTCCGTAAATCGCCGGCAGCATCGTCTCGGGACGCACCCGGCCGATGTGCCAGAGCGCATCCTCGAGCACGCGCTGCTTTGCCGCCACCTGGACGCGGGCATCGAGATGCTGCATCGAGCAACCGCCACAAGTGCCGAAAAATTCGCAGCGCGGAACTGTTCGGGCGGCGCTTTCCTTTGTGACGCGTACAAGCTGCGCCAGCTCCCACGCCGGTTTTTTTAGATAGGAAGAGTACTCGACCGTCTCGCCGGGAACGGCGCCGTCGATAAACACCGTTTTGCCCTCGACGCGTGCCACACCCCGGCCCTCCCGGTCAAGGGACTCGATCGTGGCAACGGGCATCGAGACTCGCGGCGTCAGCGCAGCAAGTGCAGGAATTCCTGCCAGTGCGCGTCTTTGGATTTGCCCAGCGTGGCGCGCACCAGCTCCAGTTCGCGTCGATAACGGGCCTCGTCGTAGGCCCCGCGCAGAAGCTGAAAGCGCAGAAACACGAGATAGGTGTTGGCGGCGTCGGTCTCGCAGTAATTGCGGATCTCCCCGATGCGGCCGTCCTGATAGGCCTCCCATACCTTCGAGCCGTCCATGCCCAGCTTGCCCGGAAATCCGAGCAGGCGCGCAAGCTCGTCCAGCGGCGCATAACCCCGCCCCTGGTAGAAGGCCAGCAGGTCCATCAGATCGAGGTGACGCTTGTGATAGCGGCTGATGTAGTTGTTGTAATTGAATGCACGGTCTTCATCGCCCCACTCCCAGAACCGGGGCGCGCTTACGCCATGTACCATGGCGCGATAATTAAGCACCGGCAGATCGAATCCGCCGCCGTTCCAGGAGACGAGCTGCGGCGTGTACTTTTCGATGCCGTCGAAGAAGCGCCGGATCAGTTCTGCCTCGCCGTCGGCAGCGATGCCGAGCGACCAGCAGCGGAACGAATCGCCCTCGCACAGCGCGCAGGCGATGGCCACGACGCGGTGCAGGTGCAGCGGCAGGAAGTCCTGCCCGGTCTGCGCGCGCCGCCGCTGGAAGGCGAATTCGGCCACGTCGCGATCGGGGATTGCGGGTTCGAGGCCGTGCAGCAGGCGCAGGCCGTCGATGTCCGGTACCGTCTCGATATCGAACGCGAGGATCGGCGTCATGCGCTGTTGCGGCCGACGCCGTCAGTCGGGGAAAACGCCGGTCGAAAGATAGCGGTCGCCGCGGTCGCAGACGACCGACACGATGGTTGCCTTCTCGACTTCCCGCGATATCCTGAGCGCGACCGCAAGCGCTCCGCCGGAGGAGATGCCGGCAAAAATCCCCTCTTCCCGCGCCATGCGGCGCGCCATCTCCTCGGCGTCCGCCTGGCTCACGTATTCCAGCCGGTCGACACGAGGGCGCTCGTAGATCTTCGGCAGGTAGGCTTCGGGCCATTTGCGAATGCCGGGAATCTGCGATCCTTCCTCGGGCTGGCAACCGACGATCTGGATTTTCGGGTTCTTCTCCTTGAAGAACCGCGAACAGCCCATGATGGTTCCGGTGGTGCCCATGCTGCTGATGAAGTGCGTGATCGTGCCCCTGGTGTCGCGCCAGATTTCCGGCCCCGTGCCTTCGTAGTGCGACAACGGATTATCGGGATTGGCGAACTGGTCGAGGATGCGTCCCTTTCCCTCGCGCTGCATTTTTTCGGCAATGTCGCGAGCCGCTTCCATCCCCCCCGCTCTCGGCGTGAGGATGATCTCGGCACCGAACGCCCGCATGGTCTGGCGCCGCTCCACCGACAGGTGCTCGGGCATGATTAACACCATGCGATAGCCGCGGATGGCCGCCGCCATGGCGAGCGCGATGCCGGTATTGCCGCTGGTCGCCTCGACGAGCGTGTCGCCGGGCTTGATCGTTCCGCGCTTCTCGGCGCGCACCACCATGGAAAGCGCCGGCCGGTCCTTGACCGAGCCGGCCGGGTTGTCGCCTTCGAGCTTGCACAGGATGACGTTGGACGTCTTGCCCGGCAGGCGCGCCAGCCGCACCAGCGGGGTCTCGCCGACGGTGTCCTCGATGGTCTTGTAGGTCGGTTTGGAATGGCGATCCATGCTCGTATGATATCCCATGCGGCAGCGCAATTGACCGCGCAACGCCGCAGCCCTGCCGACGCGGCCGCCGCTCTAACTCTGCCTGAGCAGATGCTGGCAGTAGCGCGCCACGCCTTCCTCGACGGAAAGGAACGGCGCCGCATATCCGGCCCGGCGCAGCGCGCCGATATCGGCTTGCGTAAAGCTCTGGTACTTGCCCTTCAGCGCTTCCGGGAACGGCGCGTATTCGATCATGCCCTGCCGGCGCGCCTCATCGAGGCTGAGGGGCTTCACCCCTTCGGCGCCGCGGCAGGCGTTGATGGTCGCCACGGCCACGTCGTTGAAGCTCTGCGCGCGCCCGGTGCCGACGTTGAAAATGCCCGACAGCTCCGGATGATCGAGAAAATGCAGATTCACCTTGACGACATCCTCGACCGAGACGAAATCACGCCGCTGCTCGCCGTCGCCGTAGCCGCCGGAGCCCTGGAACGGCCGCACCCGCGTTTCCGCGCGGTATTGGTTGAAGAAATGCCACGCCACCGAGGCCATGCGGCCCTTGTGCCACTCGTTCGGGCCGTAGACGTTGAAATAGCGGAAGCCGGCGATCTGGGTCGATGCGTCGCCGATCCGGCGCCGCACCAACTGGTCGAACAGGAATTTCGAGT
Organism: Burkholderiales bacterium; assembly: GCA_049802235.1. Classification (GTDB taxonomy): domain Bacteria; phylum Pseudomonadota; class Gammaproteobacteria; order Burkholderiales; family SG8-39; genus VBDM01. Next base: position 26,884 of record JBARMB010000091.1, read on the forward strand.
AGCCGTAGACGTTGAGCGGCGCCTCGAACTTCCGTTCCTCGCGGAAGGTCGCGCTCGCGCCGTAGATCGCGGCCGAGGACGCGTAGATCAGCGGCACTTCGTCCTCGAGGCAGAAGTCGAGCAGCGCCGCCGAGTAGCGGTAATTGTTTTCCATCATGTAGCGGCCGTCGGGCTCCATCGTGTCGGAACACGCGCCCTGATGGAGGACGACGTCGATCGCGCCGTCGAAGTCCCCCCTCGCGAGACGCCCGAGGAAGTCTTCCTTGTCGAGAAAATCGGCGATGTCGCAATCGGCGAGGTTGCGGAACTTGTCGCCGTGCCTGAGATCGTCCACGGCCAGGATGCCGGTCTCGCCGCGCGCATTGAGCGCGCGGACCAGATTGGAACCGATAAAACCGGCGGCGCCGGTGACAACGTAGTACATGGTGTTCGAGCCCTGTTCAGTTCTGTGCCAGCGCGGCGAGCAGTTCTTCCGGATGCACCACCGCTGTTCCGAGCTTGCCGACGACGATGCCCGCGGCCTGGTTGGCGAGGCTCACCGCCTCGGCGAGCGGCATGCCGGCGCCGAGCATGACACCGAGCGTCGCGATCACCGTGTCGCCGGCGCCGCTCACGTCGAACACCTCGCGCGCCCGGGCCGGCTCATGCCGCACGCGGCCCGCCTCGTACAGAGTCATGCCTTCCTCGCTGCGCGTCACGAGCAGCGCCTGCAATCCGAGCCGCTCGCGCAGCTGCTGCGCCTTGGCAGTGAGCTCATCATCGTTTTTCCAGGACCCCACCACCTCGCGCAGCTCGGTGCGGTTGGGCGTTACCAGCGTCGCTCCGTGATAACGCAGGTAATCGTCGCCCTTGGGGTCGACCAGTACCGCCTTGCCCTGGGCGCGCGCGAGCTCGATCATCGGCGCAATATGTGTGAGCCCGCCTTTGCCGTAGTCGGACAGGATGACCACGTCGCGGTCGGCGATCATGCGGTGGTAGTCGGCGAGTTTGTCGAGCAGCACTTCGTGGCTGGGCAACGTCTCAAAATCGATGCGCAGCAACTGCTGCTGCCGCCCGATCACCCGCAACTTCACCGTGGTGGCGATGGAACCGTCGCGATGCAGGTTCGCGCTGATGCCGGCCTCCTCGACGAGCTGCCTGAGCGTGCCGCCCGCCTCGTCCTCGCCGACGACCGAGAGCAAGGCGACATCCGCCCCGAGCGCCGCAGCGTTGCGCGCCACGTTGGCCGCTCCGCCAGGCCGCTCTTCGGTGCGCTCCACCTTGACGATCGGCACCGGCGCTTCCGGCGAGATGCGGCTCACCTCGCCAAACCAGTAGCGGTCGAGCATCACATCGCCCACGACAAGGACGCGCGCCTTGCCCAGCTCGGAGAGGATGAACTTTTCCTGTTTCACTGGCGCATTTTCCCTGCGGCCCGTCCGATCGGATAGTACTCCAGCCCTTGGCGTTTGAGCTCCTCCGGGTCGTACAGATTGCGGCCGTCGAAGATCGCCGGCGTCTTCAGCCTGGCGCGGAGGGCATCGAAATCGGGGCTGCGGAACTCCTGCCACTCGGTAACGATCGCAAGCACGTCCGCGCCGTCGAGCGCGGCCAGCGGTGAATCCGCATAGCCGACGCCTTCGCGGCCTGCGTAGAGCCGGCGCGCTGCGGGCATCGCCACCGGGTCGTAGGCGCAGACGGATGCGCCTTGCGCGAGCAGCTCCTCGATGAGGACGCCGCTCGGCGCGTCCCGCATGTCGTCGGTATTGGGCTTGAATGCGAGACCCCAGACCGCGATCCGCCGGCCGGCCAGCCTGCCGCCGAAGCGCGCCAGAATCTTGGCTGCCAGCACCCGTTTCTGCGCGACGTTGACCTGCTCCACCGCCTCAAGGATAGGCAGGGTGCCCCCCGCCGCTTCCGCGGTGCGCGTGAGCGCCCGCACATCCTTCGGAAAGCACGAACCCCCGTAGCCGGCGCCGGCGTAGAGAAAGTGATAACCGATGCGCGGGTCCGAGCCGATGCCCTTGCGCACCTGCTCGATGTCGGCGCCGATCCTCTCGGCGAGGTTGGCAAGCTCGTTCATGAAGGAGATGCGCGTCGCCAGCATGGCGTTGGCGGCGTATTTCGTGAGTTCGGCCGAGCGCACGTCCATCACGATCAGCCGCTCATGGTTGCGCTGGAACGGCGTGTAGAGGCCGCGCATGATCTGCGTCGCGCGCGGGTCGTCCGAGCCGATGACGATGCGGTCGGGGCGCATGAAGTCCTCGACCGCCGCGCCTTCCTTCAGAAATTCCGGGTTCGACACCACCGCAAACGGAACGTCGACGCCGCGCTGCTTCAGTTCGGCGGCGATCGCTTCGCGGACCTTGTCCGCAGTACCGACGGGAACGGTGGACTTGTCCACCACGACGCGAAACTCCCCCATTCGACGGCCGATATTGCGCGCCGCCGCGAGCACGTGCGTCAGGTCCGCCGACCCGTCTTCATCCGGCGGCGTTCCGACCGCGATGAACTGCAGTGTGCCGAAGGCAACGGCAAGCTCCGCATCGGTGGTGAAATGCAACCGTCCGGAGGCACGGTTGCGCTTCACGATCTCAAGCAGACCGGGCTCGTAAATCGGCACTCCGCCCCCGTTCAGGACGCGAATCTTGCTCTCGTCCACGTCGAGGCACATCACTTCGTTGCCGACTTCGGCAAAACACGCGCCGGTCACGAGGCCGACGTAGCCGGTGCCGATGATGGTTATCTTCAACTCATGCTCCCAAGGTGTGAATCGGAAATCGTGAATCGGAAATCGGAAATACCTGCGAGCCAGATGCAGCCGATTTACGATTCACGATTCCCCATTCACGATTCACGGTGTCGTCTCGTATTCTTCGCTGCGCTTCGGCGGATAGGTTTCCCAGCCGCCGCAGGCGGGGCAATGCCAGTAGAATTGGCGCGCCTTGAAGCCGCAATTCTCGCAGCGATAGCGCGCCAGGCGCCGCGTGTGGCTGTGCACGAGATTCCGCACCAGCTCCAGATCGTGACGCCGCTCCACGGGAGCGACCAGGAGCTGCGCCTCGAGCAGCTTGTCCAGGCCGAGCAGCGTCTGGTTGCGGCGCAGTTCGTCCTTGACCAGCCTGTAGGCAGCCTCGGCACCCTGCACATCGAGCGTCGATTGGAACGCGACATCGAGCAGATCGAGCGAAGGCGAGCTTGCCAGGTACCCGCGCAACAGCGTCAGGCCTTCTTCGGCACGCCCCAGCGCCCGGTGACTCTCGAGCAGACGTTGCGCCACCAGCGCGAGGTACGGCGGGTTCTGCTGCTCGATGAGCTTCCATGCTTCGATCGCCCCGGCATGGTCGCCCGCTGCGACGGCAAGATCGCCGAGGATCATGTTGGCGCGGACGCACTTGCGGTGGGCGGCGAGCGCCGCATCCAGATGTCGCTTCGCCTCTTCCGGACGCGAATGCGTGGCCTCGGACATCGCCAGCTCGCAGTAGTAATTCGCGATTTCCATTTGCGCGGACTGCCCCGAATCCTTCTCCAGCTCGCGTGCAACAGCTATCGCCTCCAGCCAGTCCTTCTCCTGCTGGTAGATCTCGATCAGGAACTTGAGCGCATCGGCGCGGTGCGGCGATTCCTTGAGCTTGAGAAACACTTCCTCGGCGCGGTCGAGCAGTCCTGCCTTGAGGTAATCCTGACCGAGTTCGAACATGGCGTGCAGGCGCTGTTCCCGGCCGAGGTCGGAGCGCTCCAGCAGGTTCCTGTGCATGCGGATGGCGCGCTCGGTCTCGCCGCGCCGGCGGAACAGGCTCCCGAGCGCAAAATGCAACTCGACCGTCTGCGGATCGACTTTCACCACTTCGACAAATGCCTCGATCGCCTTGTCCGGCTGCTCGTTGAGCAGGAAGTTGAGCCCCTTGAAATACGAGCGCGGCAGTTGGCGCGATTCGGAGAGCAGGTGCCTGATGTCGATGCGCGCAGCGAGCCAACCCAGCCCGAAGAACAGCGCAAAGCCGAACAGCCACCAGAGTTCAAAGTCCATGGAGAACCGTCAGGGCGGGGTTGCCGGCGGGCTGCGCCCGGCGGCGCCCCGGGCGCGAAGCTCGCGCTTCAAAGCCACGACCTGCCGGCGCTGGCGGAGCAGGCGCGACAGGCACGCGAGCACCCCGAGCGCGGCACCGAAGGCGAAAAACATGAGCAGCGCCGCGATCAGCGGCATCTGCCAGGCCTGGTCGAAGTAGAAGCGCAGCGTCACCGGGTCGGTGTTCCTGACCGCGAACAGGAACAGCGCCGCGAACAGCGCCGCGCGCAGGGACCACGACAGATAATTGACAAATTTCATGCAATGTACTGGGCGCTGACGCAAAAACGGCGGCACCCGATCGATGCCGCCGTCCGCATGCCTCTGGTCCCGGTCCTTACTCCTGATCGACCCGCTCGCGCAGTTCCTTGCCGGCCTTGAAGTGCGGCACGAATTTCTCCGGAACGTGGACCTTCTCGCCCGATTTCGGGTTGCGGCCGACTCGTGCCGGACGGTGGTTGAGTCCGAAACTGCCGAAGCCGCGGATCTCGATGCGCTGGCCCTTGACCAGGCTATGCGTCATTGCATCCAGGATCATCTTGACCGCGAATTCGGCATCCTTGGCGACGAGCTGCGGGTAACGCGCCGCCAGCCTGGCAATCAGTTCGGACTTGGTCATGCCGGACCTCGATTACTGTTGAGGGTTTTTGTTGTCCAGTTTCGCCTTCAGGAGCGCACCCAGATTGGTGCTGCCGGCGCTCGCTGCACTCTCGCTCTGCAGCCTGGCCATGGCCTCGTTCTCATCCGAGAGATCCTTGGCCTTGATCGAAAGATTGATGGTGCGGTTCTTGCGGTCGACATTGATGATCATTGCCGTCACGCTGTCGCCTTCCTTGAGGTGGTTGCGGGCATCCTCCACCCGGTCGCGCGAGATCTCGGACGCGCGCAGGTAGCCCTCGACGTCGTTGCCAAGCGCGATCACCGCCCCTTTGGCGTCGACCGACTTCACCGTGCCGGTCATCAATTTGCCCTTGTCGTGGCTGGCGACGAAGCTGTTGAACGGGTCGCCTTCGATCTGCTTGATGCCCAGCGATATTCTCTCGCGCTCGACGTCGATCGACAGCACCATCGCCTCGGTTTCCTCGCCCTTCTTGAAGTTGCGTACCGCCTCTTCTCCGGGCATCGTCCAGGACAGGTCCGACAGGTGCACCAGGCCGTCGATCCCGCCGGACAGGCCGATGAAGATGCCGAAGTCGGTGATCGACTTGATCTGGCCCTTCACCTTGTCGCCTTTCTTGAAATTCGTCGCGAACTCTTCCCACGGGTTCGGCATGCATTGCTTCATCCCGAGGGATATCCGGCGCCGCTCCTCGTCGATCTCGAGGATCATGACTTCGACTTCATCGCCGAGCTGCACCACCTTGGACGGATGCACGTTCTTGTTGGTCCAGTCCATCTCGGAAACGTGCACCAGGCCCTCGATGCCCTGCTCGACCTCGACGAAAGCGCCGTAGTCGGTGAGATTGGTGACCTTGCCGAACAGGCGGGTGCCGGTCGGGTAGCGGCGCGACAGGCCCACCCACGGGTCCTCGCCGAGCTGCTTCAGGCCAAGGGAGACGCGGTTCTTCTCGGTGTCGAACTTGAGCACCTTGGCGGTGACTTCATCACCGACGTTGAGCACCTCGGAGGGATGCTTCACGCGCCGCCATGCAAGGTCGGTGATGTGCAGCAGCCCGTCGATTCCGCCGAGATCGACAAACGCGCCGTAGTCGGTGATGTTCTTGACGATGCCCTTGACGGTCGCGCCTTCCTGCAGGTTTGCAAGCAGCGCCTCGCGCTCGGCGCCTTGAGAGGCCTCGAGCACGGCGCGCCGCGACACGACCACGTTGTTCCTCTTGCGGTCGAGCTTGATGACCTTGAATTCCATCTCCTTGCCCTCGTAGGGCGTGGTGTCCTTGACCGGACGGATATCCACCAGCGATCCGGGAAGGAAGGCGCGGATGCCGTTGGTCATCACGGTGAGGCCGCCTTTGACTTTCCCGGAAATCACGCCTTTGACGATCGCTCCGGTCTCCTGGGCTTTTTCCAGATCCATCCATGCCGCAAGGCGCTTGGCCTTGTCGCGCGACAGGCGCGTCTCGCCGTAGCCGTCTTCGAGCGCCTCGATGGCGACGCTGACAAAGTCGCCGACTTTGACCTCGACCTCGCCCGTGTCGCTCTTGAATTCCTCGATGGGGATGAAACTTTCGGATTTGAGCCCGGCGTTGACGACGATGAAGTTCATGTCAACGCGGACGACTTCCGCGGTGATCACTTCGCCCGTACGCATTTCCTTGCGCGTAAGGCTTTCCTCGAACATCGCGGCGAAACTTTCCTGGGGAGCCACTGCGGGAGCTACACTCGACATAAACAATACCTGCACATTGCCCGTCCTCACGGACGGGGCTGGTTAATCAACGACAAAAAGCCAAGTCATTGCCGGACCTGGCTTTGCGTCACCCGTTCGCCCCGCGGTACCAGCCCACGATCCGGGCCGCCGCCTGCGTCGCGCTCATTGCGGTGGTGTCGAGCCGCAGCGCGCCGGGGCTTTGCTTGAGAGGTGCCACGCTGCGCGACGCATCGCGTGCATCGCGCTCGCGTAAATCCTGCAAAAGGCCGGGAAGTGTAGCAGCGATTCCTTTTTCTTTCAACTGTTTATAGCGCCGTTCGGCCCGGACCTCGACACTGGCGGTGAGGAACACCTTGAGGCCGGCATCGGGGAACACCACCGAGGCCATGTCGCGCCCCTCGGCCACCAGGCCGGGCGGCTGGCGGAATGCCCGCTGGCGTCCGAGCAGGGCTTCGCGCACCGACGGCAGCGCCGCAACCCGGGACGCCGCGATTGAGCATTCCTCGGTGCGGATGGCGTCGGTCACCCGCTCCTCGCCGAGCGCTATTTCGCCGCCATCGAAGCGCACCGGGAGCCGGGCCGCGACCGCCGCGACCTTCACTGCATCGTCGAGGCCGACGCCCCCGCGCATCGCCGCCAGCGCCACCAGCCGGTACAAGGCGCCGCTGTCGAGAAAATGGAATTCCAGCGCCTTCGCCACCGCCTGTGCCACCGTGCCCTTGCCCGAGGCCGACGGGCCGTCGATGGCGATGACCGGAACGGTGCCGGTACTCATCCAATGCCGATGCGCAGTCCGGCCGAGCGCGCCAGATCGACGAAACCGGGAAATGAGGTCGCGACGTTGGCGCAATCGGCGATTTCGATCGGCCCGCCGGCGCGCAGCGCGGCCATGGCGAAAGACATCGCCACGCGGTGATCGCCGTGAGCGTCGACCCTGCCGCCGCGATAGCGCCCGCCGCCGATGCGGATGCCGTCGGCAGTCGGCGTGGCAGCGACGCCGAGCGCAGCCAGCCCGTCGGCCATGACCTGGATGCGGTCCGACTCCTTGACCCGAAGCTCTTCCGCTCCCGACAGCGTAGTTTCCCCGTCGGCATTGGCCGCGGCGACGAACAGCGCCGGAAACTCGTCGATCGCGAGCGGCACCAGCCGCCCGGGGATGGCGATGCCCTTGAGCGGCGCGTGACGCACCCTGAGATCGGCGACCGGTTCGCCACCTGCCATGCGCTCGTTGAGCACGGTGATGTCGGCCCCCATCAACTTGAGGATGTCGATCGCGCCGGTGCGGGTCGGGTTCATTCCGACTTCGGTGAGCGTGACGTCCGATCCGGGCGCGATGCTCGCCCCCACCATGAAAAACGCCGCCGAGGAAATATCGGCCGGCACCGCGATCGCCGTCGCCTCGAGCGGACCGGGCGAGACGCTCACGGTGTTGCCGTCGCGATGCACCGGATGCCCGAAAGCCGCCAGCATGCGTTCGGTGTGGTCGCGCGTCGGCGCAGGCTCGGTGACGCGCGTCGCGCCATCGGCGTAGAGGCCGGCGAGCAGCAGCGCGGATTTCACCTGCGCGCTCGCCACCGGCATCGCGTAGTCGATCCCTTGCAGCCGTGGATTGCCGCGGATCCTGAGCGGCGGGCGCCCCCCTTCGGCGGTTTCGATGCGCGCGCCCATGCGCCCGAGCGGCTCGGCGACACGCCGCATCGGCCGGCGGCGCAGGCTCTCGTCTCCCGTCAGCTCGCTGTCGAAATCCTGCCCGGCGAGCAGGCCGGCGGCGAGCCGCATCGAAGTGCCCGAGTTGCCGCAGTCGAGCTGCCTGCCGGCGGCGCGGAGCCCCCGCAATCCAACCCCGCGCACGACCACGTTTCCCTGCTGCGGGCCGTCGATGCGCACTCCCAGGGCGCGAAAGATGTTCATGGTCGCGATCGCGTCCTCGCCTTCGAGAAAGCCGCTCACGCGGGTCGTGCCCTCGGCGATCGCGCCGAGCATGATCGAGCGGTGCGAAATGGATTTATCGCCCGGCACGCGCAGGCTGCCCGAGAGGGCGCCTCCCGGCTGGACGATGTATTTCACTGGCCGTTCTCCTCGAGCCAGCGGTTGCGGGCGGCGCGCGCTTCGACGAACAGGCTCTCGAGCGCTTTCGCGTCACCGCGCTCCAGCAGCGCGCGCACCCGGTCGAGTCCGCTGCGATAACGGTCGAGCTCGGCGAGCAGCGCCTTGCGGTTGGCCATGCAGATGTCGCGCCACATTTCCGGTTGGCTCGATGCGACCCGGGTGAAGTCGCGAAAGCCGCCGGCGGCATAGGAAAAAAGCAGCTTCGCGTTCTCGTGCCGGGCGACCTGGTCGACGAGCGCGTAGGCGAGCAGGTGCGGCAGATGGCTCACCGCGGCGAACACCGCATCGTGCTCTTGCGGCTTCAGCTCCAGCACCCGCGCGCCGCACGCTTCCCAGGCCGAACGTACCCGCGCCACCGCCTCCGGCGCGTTTTCCGCGAGCGGCGTCAGCACCACCTTGCGGCCGAGATACAGCTCGGCGAAAGCGGCCCCGGCGCCGCTGTGCTCGGTGCCCGCGATCGGGTGCCCCGGCACGAAGCGCGCGAGCGCGCCCTTGAGCTCCCGCCGCGCCAGCTCGACCACGTCCTGCTTGGTGCTGCCGGCATCGGTGACGACGGTCCGGCTGCCCAGCAGCGGCGCCATGGTTCGCATGACCGGCCCCATCTGCCCCACCGGAACGGCGAGCATGACGAGGTCGGCGTCCGCTAGCGTCGGCGCATCGAGGGCTCCGGCCGCGTCGATCAGGCCGAGCTCCAGGGCGCGCCGGATGTTCTGCTCGCTGCGGCCGACGCCGACCACGTGCTTCACCGCGCCGGCGCGCTTCAGCGCCAGCGCGAACGAGCCGCCGATCAGCCCGGCGCCGACGACCACGAGCTTTTCAATGCGCGCCATCAACTGCGCAGCGCCGTCTTCAGCGCTTCGAGGAATTTCTCGTTTTCTTCCGGCAGGCCGACGGTGACGCGCAAGTGGTCGGGCATGCCGTAGCCGGCCACGGGCCTGACGATGACGCCCTGACGCAGCAGTTTTTCATACACCGCCCCGGCATGCGGTTGTGTGTCCGCGCGCGGCACCCGGAAACTGACGAAATTGGCGACCGACGGGATGGTTTCCAGGCCGAGCGCCTTGAACCCGGCCTCGAGCCGCGCCATGCCGGCGCGGTTCATGGCGTAGCTTTTTGCCACGAACTCCCGGTCCTCGAGCGCCGCCGCCGCCGCGGCGAGCGCGAGGCTGTTGACGTTGAACGGCTGGCGCACGCGATTGAGCAGGTCCGCGACCCGCGGATGCATGAGCCCGAAACCCACTCGCAGACCCGCCAGGCCATAGACCTTGGAAAAAGTGCGCGTGACGATCAGGTTCGGGGATTGCTTCAGCCACGCGACACTGTCGTAGCGCGATTCCGGCGGCAGATATTCGGTATAGGCCTCATCCAGCACCACCGCGACATCCTTCGGCGCGCGGTCGAGGAACCCTTCGAGCTCGTTTCCCCGAACGAAGGTGCCGGTCGGATTGTTGGGATTGGCGATGAACACCACGCGCGTCTGCGGCGTGATCGCGGCGAGCATCGCCGGCAGGTCGTGGCCGTAGTTCTTCGCCGGCACGACGATGCTGCCGGCGCCGCGCGCCTGCGTCGCCAGCGGGTAGACCGCGAAGGCATGCTGCGCGTACACCGCCGCGCGTCCGGGAGCGAGGAATGCTCCCGCCACCAGCTCCAGCAGGTCGTTCGAGCCGTTGCCGACGACGATCTGCTCCGCGCGCACGCCGTAGCGGCGCGCGAGCGCCGCCTTCAGGTCGAAAGCATTGCCGTCGGGATAGCGTGACAGCCCGGCGAGTTCGCGCTCGATCGCCGCTTTCGCCCTGGGTGACACGCCGAGCGGATTCTCGTTCGAGGCAAGCTTGATGATTTTTCTTTCGTCCAGGCCCATCTCGCGCGCCAGCTCGGAGATCGGCTTGCCGGGCTGATAGGGCGCAATGGCGCGAATATAGGACGGCGACTGCTCGCAGAGGTCCATACAAAATGCTCAGAGCACGGCAGCGGGGTAGCTGCCGAAAATCTTCACGAACGGCGCCTTGGATTTCAGCTCGGTGAGCGCCTTTGCCACCTGGGGTTCCTGCTGGTGGCCCTCGATATCGACGTAGAAGTAGTACTCCCACTGCCCGGTGCGCGCCGGGCGCGACTCGAGGCGCGTCATGCTGACGCCGTGGGCCGCGAACGGCGAAATCAGATCGTGCACGGCGCCCGGCCGGTTGTGCGCCGTCATGGCGAGCGAGGTGCGGTCCTTGCCCGAGGGCCCGGCGTCGTGCCGGCCCAGAACCAGGAAGCGGGTCCTGTTCCTGGGATCGTCCTCGATCGAGCGCGCCAGCACCTTCAGCCCGTAGCGCGCCGCGGCAACCTCCGGCCCGATGGCGGCGGCGCCGGCCTCTTTCGCGGCGAGGCGCGCCGCCCCGGCGTTGCTCGCGAACGGCACGCGCTCGGCCTGCGGCAGATGTTGCGACAGCCAGGCGTGGCACTGCGCCAGCGATTGCGGGTGCGAATAGACCTTGCGTATCGCCTTCATGGACGCGCGCTTCGCCAGCAGGTTCTGCTGCACGCGCAGCACCACTTCGGCGCAGATCCTGAGCGGCGTGGCAAGCAGCAGGTCGAGCGTGCGGCCGATCGCGCCGTCGGTGGAATTCTCCACGGGCACGACCGCGTATTGCGCGGCGCCGGTTTCGGCGGCGCGGAACACCTCGTCGATCGAGGCGCAGGGGAGCGCCGCGACGCTGGCGCCGAACTGCTTCGCCAGCGCCATCTCGGTGAAGGTGCCCTCGGGCCCGAGGTACGCGACCGCGAGCGGCTGCTCCAGTGCGCGGCATACCGACATGATCTCGGTGAACAGCCGCGCCAGCGCCTCGTCCGCAAGCGGCCCGCGGTTCGCATCGGCAACGCGGCGCAACACCTCGGACTCGCGCTCGGGGCGGTAGATGCCGCCGTTGCCCTTGAGCTTGCCGATCGCCTGGGCGTGAGCAGCGCGCTCGTTCAGCAGCGCGACGACTTTCTCGTCGAGCGCGTCGATCGCGGCGCGGTGCTTGGCAATGTCGTCGGCCATGGCGTTCAGGATGAAGGCAAATAGCGAACCGCGAGCACGCCCTTGATGCGCGCGAGCCCGGCTATCAGTCCCTCGTTCACCGGGCTGTCGACGTCGACCAGCGTGTAGGCCATCTCGCCCCTGGAGCGGTTCGTCATGTTGTGGATGTTCAAGCCCGCCTTGGCCATGGCGCCGGAGATCTGGCCGACCATGTTGGGCACGTTGGCGTTGGCGACGGCGACGCGGTACGGCGACTCGCGCCCCATGACGACGTCGGGAAAGTTGACGGCGTTCTGGATGTTGCCGTTCTCGAGATAGTCGCGCACCTGGTCGACCACCATGACGGCGCTGTTGTCCTCCGCCTCGCGCGTGGAGGCGCCGAGGTGCGGCAGCGCGATCACCGCGGGATTCCCGCACAGCGCCTGCGCCGGGAAGTCGGTCACATAGTATTTGAGCTTCTTCGAGGCGAGCGCCGCCGCGACGGCCCCGGCATCGACGATTTCCTCGCGCGAGAAGTTGAGCAGGATCGCCCCCGGATGCATCAGCCCCAGGTTTTTCGCGCTGATCAGATGCTTGGTCACCGCAAGCAGCGGAACGTGCAGCGTGACGAACTGGCTCGCCTTGAGGATTTCTTCGATCGAATGCGCCTTCTTCACCTGCGAGGGCAGGCTCCACGCGGCTTCGACCGTGATCTCGGGATCGTAGCCGAGCACGTTCATGCCGAGCTTGATCGCGGCGTCGGCGACCAGGCTGCCGATCTTGCCCAGGCCGATGACGCCGAGGGTCTGCTGCGGCAGCTCGATGCCGGCGAATTGCTTCTTCTCCGCCTCGACGCGCTGGGAGAGCGTGTCGTCGTCGCAGT
>JBARMB010000092.1:0-19937 GCA_049802235.1 Burkholderiales bacterium
AGCCAGTCCTGGTCCTCGCTGCTTGCGCTCGATGCGGCGCGCGCGTTGCGCGGGCCGGTGCGCCAATGTGCACTGGCGGCGCTCGCGCGGCGATACCGGCAGGTATGCCGCCGCGGCCGCGGGCTCCCGCGGCTCCGCGCCGCGGAGCTGCATCGGCTTCGCATTGCAGCGAAGAAGCTGCGCTACGCGGCGATGTTTTTTGCGCCGCTGTTTCCGGGGCGACACGCGGCGGCAATGCTCGCGGCGCTCGAAGCGCTGCAGGATACGCTCGGGGGCATCCACGACTGCGCCACCGCAGCGCGACTGATCGAGGAGGCGCGCACGAACGCGCGCGGCGCCCTGCTGCGTGAGGCACAGGCGCTGCTTGCGAGCCGGAACGATGCGGCGCTCGCCGACCATCGGCGGCAGCTGAAAGCGGGGTGGAAGGCGTTCCGCGCCGCCGACCGTTTCTGGGAGCGGGAGGGTACGCCCCGAGCGGCACGGTACAAGGCCAAAGCCGGAGAACCGGGATGGACCTGATATTGTGGCGTCACGCCGAGGCCGAAGACGGAGTTGCGGACGGCGATCGTGCGCTCACCCCCAAGGGCGAGCGACAGGCGAGGCGCATGGCGAAATGGCTCGCCCGGCGGCTGCCGGCCGATACGGTCGTGATCTCGAGTGCGGCGCGGCGCGCCAGGCAAACCGCGCGCGCTCTCAGCGGCGATTTCCGCACCGCGGCGGCGATCGGCATCGGCGCCGACGCGAAGAAAATTCTCGATGCCGCGGGCTGGCCGGACGGGAACGACGCGACCGTGGTGATCGTCGGCCATCAGCCCGCGCTCGGCCGCGCCGCGGCGCTTGCCCTCACGGGGAAGGCCGCGGCGTGGCGCCTGAAAAAAGGCGCCGTGATGTGGCTTGTCTGGCGCAAGCAGGGCGGCAAGGGCGAAGCGGCGATGCACGCCGCGATTTCTCCCGACTTGATCTGAAACGAGGTCCCCCATGTTCGACTCCGCAAATCTCGATCATCGGATCGACAAGAAAACCTATCAGCGCGAGGAGCCCAAACTGCGCGAAGCCCTGCTCAACGCGCAGTTCGATCTCAAGGAGAACGGGCGCTTTGCGGTCTTGATCCTGATCGCCGGCGTGGAAGGCGCGGGCAAGGGCGAAACGGTGAATCTCCTGAACGAGTGGATGGATCCGCGGCACATCCACACCTACGCGTTTCCCGATCCGTCGGACGAGGAAAGCGAGCGCCCGCCGATGTGGCGTTTTTCGCGGGCCTTGCCTCCCAAGGGCACGATCGGGATCTTTTTCGGCGCCTGGCACACGCAGGCGATCGTCGAGCGGGTGCAGGGCAGGATCAGCGGAGGCGAGTTTTCGCGCTACATCGGCGAGATCCTGCGCTTCGAGAAAATGCTCTGCGACGAGGGCGTGCTGCTGCTCAAGTACTGGTTTCACCTTTCCAAAGCGCAGCAGAAGGAACGCCTGCGCGAGCTCGAGAGGGACCCGAAGACGCGCTGGCGAGTCACCGATCTCGAATGGAAATACGCCAAGCAGTACAAGAAATTCGTCAGGGTCTGCGACCCGTTCCTGCGCAAGACCTCGACCGGCGAGGCGCCCTGGATCGTCGTGCCCGGCGCCGATCCCCATTACCGCTCGCTCACCGTGGGGCGCCATCTGCTCGCGTCGATGCGCGAGCGGCTGGACGAAAAACCGCCCAGGCATCTGCCCGATCCTAATCCGCCGCTGCCGGCGCCGACGGACAGCATGAACGTGCTGCGGGCGCTCAAGCTCGATCAGCCCATGACGCACGACGCGTTCCGCGCGGAGCTGGAAAAATGGCAGGGTCGGCTCAATCTGCTGTCGCGCCACCCGGGTTTCAGGGACCTGTCAGTGGTGGCCGTGTTCGAGGGCAACGATGCCGCCGGCAAGGGCGGCGCGATCCGGCGCGTGACCCAGGCGCTCGACGCGCGCAGCTATCACAACATATCGGTCGCCGCGCCGACCGAGGAGGAACGGGCGCAGCCGTACCTGTGGCGGTTCTGGCGCCACATCCCGCGCCGGGGGCGGTTCATCATTTTCGATCGCTCGTGGTACGGGCGCGTGCTGGTCGAGCGGATCGAGGGTTTCTGCTCCGAAGCCGACTGGCGGCGCGCCTACGGCGAGATCAACGATTTCGAGCAGCAACTGGTGCGCAACCGCATGGTGCTGGCCAAGTTCTGGCTCGCCATCGGCAAGGACGAGCAGTTGCGCCGTTTCCGCGAGCGCGAGAAGGTCGTCTTCAAGCGCTTCAAGATCACGCAGGAAGACTGGCGCAACCGCAAGAAGTGGAGGGCCTATGAAATAGCGGTCTGCGACATGGTCGATCGCACCTCCACCTCGACCACGCCCTGGACGCTGGTCGAGGCGAACAACAAGTACCACGCGCGCATCAAGGTGCTGAAGACGCTTTGCCGCTCGATCGAGGAGGGGCTCGAACGCGCGAAACGCAGGTCCTGAGCCCGGCCTTCCGGTAGCGTGGGCGGAACTGCGCGGTGTTCTCGCGCTGCAGCGGCCCCGGCATGTCGGGACCGCCGCGCGCGCGGCATCAGGAAGCCTGCAACAGGCGCAGCTCCGCGTTGGTGTAGCGCAGGCGGATTGCGAGCATCCGCGCCAGGCCCTCGATCAGATTCATCGCCAGCATCTTGTGCTCCTCGGCGAAGGCATCGAAGCGCCGGCGCGAGAGCACGAACAGTTCGGTGTCGCTGTAGGCGACCGCGTCGGCCGAGCGCGGCGCGCGGTCGAGAAAGGCCATCTCGCCGAAGAAGTTGCCGCGCCCGAACGTGGCGAGGTGGTGGCCTTGCCTGTCGCTCAGCGGCAGCATGATGCGGACCGCGCCGCGCCTGATCAGGAAGAGCTCGCCTCCGGCATCTCCGCGCGTGAAGATCGTCGCGCCTGCCTTGAACGAACGCTTCTCCATGCAGGCCTCGAGGGCTGCCAGCGTTTCTTCCTTGCGGCCCCGGAACAGGTCGATCTCGCGCAGCTCGAGCGGCTGTTCCGCGGCCCGCGCCAGGCGCTCCTCCTCGATGATGCGGGCCTCGACCCATTCGAGCGCTTCGTCCAGCTCGCCGAAGGCGCGGACGGGGTGTTCCGGCTTGACCAGCCCGACCTGGTCGAAGTACTCGCGCATGTCCTGGCCGCTGGGGACGTTCTGCGGAAGCTGGCTGAAAATGAGGAACGCTTTGCGCTCCGAGAGCATGTCCTGGAGCTGCTCGAGCAAGTGCGCGGCGGTGACGTCCACCGACTGCACCCGCCGCATGTCGAGGATGATGTAAGTTCGCGTTTTCAGCTCCGGCTCGAGCGCGGTGTAGAGCTGGTCGGTGGTGCCGAAGAAGAGGCTTCCCTGGAGCTCGAAGATCGCGGTCCGGTCGCCGCGTCTTTCGAGGATCTCCCTCTCCGCCGGCAGGCGCATCTGCTTCGAGAACGTCTGGTTGCCGTAGGCCTTGCGGCGCACGATCGAGCCGCCGATCTGCTCGCGGATGAAAAGCAGGATGGCGAGGCCGATGCCGACGCCCGAGGCCGCGATCAGGCTGACCGTCTCGGCGACCACGACGACCGCGACGATCACGACGAAATCGAGGATCGTCGAGCGCGACCGCAGCAGGCGCAGGCTGTTCAAGTCGAACATCCGCAGGCCGATCACGATCAGGATGCCGGCCAGGGCCGCGATCGGTATCCACACGAGCGCTTTCTCCAGGACGAGAAACGCGGCGAGCGTCAGCAGTCCGGCGGTGAGCCCCGACAACCGCGTGCGGCCGCCGCTCGAGATGTTGACGAGCGTCGCGCCCATGGTGCCGGACCCCGGCACGCCGCCGATGGCGGCAGAGCAGAGGTTGCCGAGGCCCTGCCCGATCAGTACCCGGTTGGAGTCGTGTCGTGTCCGCGTGAGCGCGTCCACGACGACACAGGTCTTGAGCGTGTCGATCGAGAGCAGCACGGCGAGCGTCAGCGCCGGAGTGATCACGCTGTATATTTCTGCGAGGCCGAGGCCGCCGAACGCCTTCCAGCGGCCGACGATCGCGTCGGTGAAGCCGGAATCCGAGTTGCGCAACGGCCCGACCACGAGCTCGTTTCCGGCAAGCACGAGCAACGACCGGTCGGCGAGCCCCAGGCCGAAGTAGGCGAGAACGCCGGCCGCCAGCCCGAGAATCGCGGCCGGCACCGCCTTCGTCAGCTTCGGCGCCGTCGCCATGACGGCCACCGTGACCGCGCCGACGGCGATCGCCTGCCAGCTCCATGTCGAGGGCGAAGTCAGCGCTTCAACGAATTCCACGCTTTTTGCGACGCCGAGGAGCTTCGGCACCTGGCTGATGATGATGATGAGGCCGACGCCGCTCAGGTAGCCGCTCACGACCGGGTACGGCATGTACTTGATCAGCCGCCCGATGCCGACAACCCCGAAGAGCACCTGGAGCGCGCCGCAGGCGAGGCCGATCAGGACCAGCATCAGGAGCGCCGCCGGCGGCGCCACCGCCTGCTGTGAAAGTTCGATCGCGAAAGCCGAAAGCACGGCCGCGGCCGGCGCGCACGGCGCGGTAATCAGCCGCTCGGCGCCGCCGAAAGCGGAGGCGACGATGCCGAGCGCCGTCGCGGCGAGAATTCCCGCGACCGCTCCCTGCGCGGCGTAGTCATGGCCGAGCGGCGAGAGGATCGTGACGCCGAAAGCGATCGCAGACGGCAGTGCGACGAGCATTGCGGCCAGACCGCCCCAAAGCTCGCCGGCCAGATTGTCGATTTTCCTGATCTTCACGGCGCTTGCACTATGGTACTGCACCCACGCCGGCTTGGGCGCCGTTTCGGGTCGAGGCGAACGGTTCATGGCGTGCGAAGGTGATTGCCGTCATATCTCCTGCCTCGAGTCGTCGGTGTGCTCGACCGGCAACAGGATTGCGGCGCCGCGGCGTGAGCGCCGTACCAGCGGCTATAATCGGCGCTGCGCCCGCTGCAAGGGCCGGTGGCTCGACCGGTCAGAGCAGCGGGCATGATTCCGCGGTCGAGCGCAGCGCCGCGCACGCTCGATGCCGCGAACGGGCGGTTATTCGCTCTCACTCAGAGTCTGTTGCAAAACAGCGGATGAAAATTCTCTTTGCCTTGCCGGGCCACCTCAAGACCGTACCCATGGGGCAGTATTGCGCGGACGCGTTGCGCGATCTCGGCCACGACGTCTCGGCGTTTGATTTCCACCCCACCTGGCGCGACCGGCTGGCGACCCGCCTGGGCGGCAAAGAGGAACAGCCCTCCATGAACGCCCGGCTGCGCCGGCTGGCCGCGGACCTCTCTCCCGACGCGTTCATCACGCTGTTTGGCTTCGATCTCTCGGAGCGGACGCTCTCGTTCCTGCGCGCGCGCAAGGTGCCGACCGTCTGCTGGTGGATCAACGATCCTTTCCAGCTCGAACGCTCGCTCGGGAAAGCGCCGTGGTACGACTTCGTCTTCTCCAATTCCGCCGGCGTGCTTGCCGACTACCGCGCGCGCGGCGTCGCCCATGCCGGGTTTCTTCCCACGGCCTGCGAGCCGCGCGTGCACCGGCCCGTCGCTCCGCGCGCGGAGTGGCGCAGCGAAGTGTGCTTTGCCGGCGACTGGAGTCCGCTGCGCGCGCAAGTGGTGGAGTCGCTGGCGCGACGCTTTGACGTCAGGGTCTTCGGCCCCTGGGGCCGCAAGCTCCCCGCCGACAGCCCGCTGCGCACCCGGCTGCACGACGGCTTCTTCAAGCCCGACGACATGGCCGCGATGTTCGCGAGCAGCGAAGTGGTGCTGAACCTGCATACCTGGTATGGCAAGTTCGACCACGGGGTGAACCCGCGCCTTTTCGAAGCCGCCGGCTGCGGCGTATTCCAGGTGGTCGACTGGAAGCAGGAAATCCCCACGCTCTTTGACTGCGAACGCGAACTGCGCTGCTACCGGAAGCTGGAAGAACTGGAAAGCCTCGTCGCCGCGGCTCTCGCCGCCCCTGCCGAGCGCAGAGCCGCCGCCCAGGCTGCCCGCGCCCGCGCGCTCGCCGAACACACCTACGCCCATCGCATGCAGTCGCTTCTCGCCGCCGTTACCGCCAGGGGCTGAACGGCATTCGCGGCAGGAATTTCTCTCTGCCCGGAAGGTATGCTATTGCGCTTCCTCCGGTCGTGATCGAGGGCGGAATCATTCTGAACCGGAATCGGGACGGACAGCCTCACCCGAGCCGGAACAACCCGCGCTCGACAGCGTGCATGCGCTCGAAGCCGTTTTCGGTCACCAGCACCAGTTCCCCGACCTGCACACCGGCCTTCTGGTCGCGCGTGATCACGTTCGGCTGCACCACGCAGGTCATGCCGGCCTCGAGCGTCATCTCCGGCAGCGGTCCGGCCGGACGGCTCCTGCTGCCGAGCACCGGCGGGAAATAGCCGCCGCCGAAGCCGTGCATCAGGTCGTCGAAGACCGTGAAGCCCGCGTCCTCGATCAGGCCCGCGGCGTCGATGATCTGCTGCATGGCGGTGCCGTGGCGGATCACGCCGGTCACCGCATCGAACGCGGCTTCCGCCGTTTCGTGCAGTCTGCGGAAGAGCGGCGTCGGCTCGGCGGCCACGGTGAAGGTGCGCAGCACCTGGCCCGGGTAGTCGAAAAAGTTGGCCGTGATCTCGGTGGCGATCACGTCGCCCGGCTGCACTTTGCGGTTCGACGCCAGCTGGCGCGGCACGCAGTATTCGGGGCCCGCCATCGGCGTGACGAGAAAATAGTGGATGAAGGTCACGCCGCCCAGCGGGTGATACGCCGCCTCGCAGAGAGCGCCGAGCTCGCGCTCGGTCATGCCGGGCTGCGCCTCGCGCCTGAGCGCCACGATCGCGAGGTCGGTGAGCGCCGCGCCGATGCGCATCCAGTCGATCTCCTCCTGCGACTTGACCAGCCGCAGGCGCATGTATTCGCGATTGAGCTCGACCAGCGGCCCGAACACCGCCTCGAGCCTCTTGCATCTGGCGTAGCCGAGCGGACCCATGACGCCGATGCGTCTGGCGCCGCGCGACTTGAGGCCGGCCAGCACCTTGTCGAAGCCCCGGTGCTCGCCCCAGAGCACTTCGGTGGCGCGCGCGAGCTTTTTCGCCAGCGGCCAGTGGTTGTACCACTCCATGACCATGACCTGCGGCTCGCGCGGCGCGACGATCACGTAGGCTTCGATCGTCGCCGGCCAGCCGGTGAGCCAGCCGACGCCGGTGCCGGCGCGCTGCTCGCCGCACATGAGCAGGTGATCGACCCCGGCCGTCGCCATCACGCGATGGAGCGCCGCCCGGCGGCGCTCCATTTCCGCGTCCGAGAAGCGCGGATATTCCGCGGCGTGAATCGCGGCAAGCCGCGGATCGAGTTCCAGCTTCGCAACACTCATGCAGTCTCCCTTCGGGCGCCGGCAGCCGGCGGCAGGTTTCCATCGTAGAATATCCGCCTCAATCCATCCATCGGAGGTCGCATGGTCGCTCGAATTGTCCTCGCTGTTCTTGCTCTTGCCCTGTCCTGCGGCAACGCGCTGGCGCAGTCATGGCCATCCAGGCCGATCCGCTACATCGTGCCGTTTCCTCCGGCCGGCGCGACCGACATCCTGGCGCGCATCATCGCCGACAAGATTTCGGGGCCCCTCGGCGAGCCGGTGGTGGTGGAAAACCGCCCGGGCGCCGCGGGCAACGTCGGCACCGAGATGGTAGTCAAGGCGCCGGCCGACGGCTACACCATCCTCCAGGCGACCGTCGCGCAGTCGATCAGCGAGACGCTCTACACCAAGCTCAACTTCAGCTTCGGCCGCGATCTTGCGCCGGTGGCGATGATCGCGCTGGTGCCGAACGTGATGGAGGTGAACCCCTCCATGCCCGTGAAGACGGTGCAGGAATTCATCGCCTACGCCAAGAGCAGGCCGGGACAGATCAATTTCGCCTCCTCCGGCAGCGGCACCTCGATCCACATGTCCGCCGAGATGTTCAAGATGCTTACCGGCGTGGACATCGTGCATATTCCCTACAAGGGCAGCGGGCCGGCGCTCGCCGACCTGCTCGGCGGGCAGGTATCGGTGATGTGGGACAACCTGCCCTCGTCGATGGCGTTCATCAAGAGCGGCAAGCTGCGCGCGCTCGCGGTGACGACTGCGACGCGCTTTCCCGCGCTGCCCGACGTGCCGACCATGCAGGAGGCGGGCGTCGCCGGCTACGAGGCGAGCGCGTGGTTCGGCATTGTCGCGCCCAGGGCGACGCCGAAGGAGATCGTCAACCGGCTGAACAGCGAGGTCAACAAGGCGCTCGCCCTGCCCGATGTGAAGGAGCGGCTGATGCAGCAGGGAGCGGAGCCCGCGCCCTGGACGCCGGAACAGTTCGGCGCTTTCATCCAGAACGAGATCGCCAAATGGGCCAAGGTGGTCAAGGCGTCGGGGGCGAAAGTCGATTGACCGCGCCCCAGGCGTTGGCGCGCGGCATCGGCTCCGTGCGCGCCCTGAAGTTTTCCTAGGGTCTGGCGCCGGTCTCGATCACGCAGGCGCGGTCGAGCTGCGCGACGTCGGTGCAGCCGGGCAGCGCCAGCGTCGCATCCATTTCCTGTCGCAGGATGTCGATCGCGAGCGCGACGCCGGCTCTGCCCAGCGCGCCGAGGCCGTAGAGGAAAGCGCGGGCGCTCGAAATCGGCGCGGTTGGCGCGCAGCGTGACCTCGTCGTAGGCGCCGCCGCAGGTCTTCGATATCGACGATGGTCATCGTTGCGCGGCGCAAAAGCATTCATTCTGCCTGCGCGGCCGGTCAACCTCGGTGGTGTAAAATCCGTTATCGAAAGGCGGAGCGGCTTGTGCGGGAATGGTCCTTTTTTCTGGTTGTCGCGGTGACCGGCACCGTGCTCGCCCAGGCGCCGGTGGAGGATCGCCGCGGGCGCGGCGATGCCGTGGCCGATGCCCAGCAGCGGCTCGAATTTTCGCGCCGCGCCGCCGCGCAGGCCGACGAGCGCGTCGCCCAGGCCGAGCAGAACATGAAGGAAGCCGAGCGCGCGCTCGAGTCGGTTCGCAAGCAGTATGATGAGGCGAAGGCGCAGGCGGACAGGGCGAACAAGGACCTGACGGAGGCGCGCGCGAAAGCCCGTGAATTGCGCCGGGCCTACGAGCAGGAGTCGGCCGAATTCGACCGCCTGCGCCGCGGCGCGCCGGAGCGCGGGCGCAAGGATTGACCGCCACCGCTGGCTGCGCCTTGGCGGGCCTTGCATTCGGAGCTTCCCTTATTGAAGGGAAAGTCGGCAGGCGGCGTTCTTGCGGCCGGCGCAATGGCCCAACGCAGCCGATGACATGGAGGTCGGACAAATGTTAAGAACCGGTTACGAAACGAGGGGAAACATCCCCTCATGCTCCCCCATATCGGAGGCCGTTTCGGTCATTCTGAAACGGTCTCTGAGACTCAATGGCGGAGTGATACTCGGAATTGCGATTGCATTCGGTGCCGGCGCGTCGGCGGCGCTCGCGCAGGGCTCGCCGAAGGCAAGCCAGCCGGTCAGGAACGTGACCAAGACATTGCTGGGTTCCGAAGCGCAGAAGGAGTGCTTTCCGCTCAACAACCAGCAGCGGCTTTACTACCGCTTCAACGCCGACGGCCCGCTCGACTTCAAGCTGTCCCACCAGGAGGACAAAGAAGTCATCGATGTCAGGCACACAAGGACCGTCAACGAAGCGGGCAGCTTTTCACCGTCGAAAAGCGCGGATCATTGTCTGGTGTGGTCGAACACCGGCAGCAAAGCGGTAACGCTGAGTTACGAGTTTCAGCGCAACCCGAAGTGAGCGCAGGGCAGGCGGAGAAATCGGAGTGAAATGCGCTGGCGGCGCAGGCCGCGAAGGCCGTCAACCGCGCCATCGAATTTGAACAAGGCAGAAGCGCTCGGCACGACGCAGGTCGTCGCCACCGTTGCCATGACGCTGGCGGTGCAGGCGCTGACGTCGATGGCGCTGGCGGTGCCCGCCGTGCTCGCCCCGGTCGCAGCCGCCGACCTGGGCGTCGCTCCCACGCGCATCGGCATGTGGGTCGGATTTGCCTACTTGCTCGCGATGTTCGGCGGCCTCGCCTGCGGTACGCTCATCGGCCGCTACGGACCGGTCCGCATGTTCCAGGCAGCGGCGCTGTGCGTGGCGCTCGGACTGGCCGCCGGCGCGATCGCTCATCCGGTGCTGATCATGATCTGCGGCGCGCTGCTCGGCACGGCCCACGGCCTGGTCAATCCCGCGAGCTCGACCATCCTCGCCGCGGCGGCGCCTGCGCGCATGCGCGCGATGATTTTTTCGATCAAGCAGACCGGCGTGCCGCTCGGGTCGGCTGTTGCCGGCACGCTGTTGCCGGCGCTGCTGCTGTGGACCGATTGGCGGCATGCCGTTCTCGCCCTCGCGCTCGCCGGCGCGGCGTTCATCGCGGTCCTGGGGCCGTTTCGCCGCGTCCATGACCGCGACCGCAATCCTGATCAGCGCCTGCACATCAGCCGCTTGGGGGCGCCGATCGTCGAAGTCTGGGCCGATCGCCCGATTCTCGCGCTCGCGCTCGCCTCTGCCGCGTTTTCCTCGGTGCAGATGAGCCTGACCACTTATCTCATTTCCTTCCTGAAGCTCGAGCTCGGCTACACCCTGGTCGCGGCGGGGCTGATTTTTTCCGCTGCGCAGGTCGCCGGCGTGCTCGGCCGGATCCTGTGGGGCGCGGTCGCCGATCGCCTGTTCGAGCCGCGCCTGGTGCTCGCGGCGCTCGGCGTCACCATGGCGCTGTGCGGCGTCGCCGCGACCTCGTTCACCGCGAGCTGGCCGTTCGCCGGGATCGTGACCGTGTGCGTGCTCTACGGCGCCACCGCGATAGGATGGAACGGCGTGTTTCTCGCCGAAGTCGCGCGCCTTGCCCCCGAGGGCAGGGTCGCCGTCGTTACCGGCGCCACGCAGTTCTTCACCTTCGCCGGCGTGCTCGTCGGGCCGCCGCTCTTCGGCGCAATCGCCGCCGCGACCGGCAGCTACGGCAATGGCTTTATCCTGTTCGCCGCGCTGCCGCTCGTCACCGGGCTGGGTCTCCTTGCCTCGCGGGGCGGCGCCGCGCAGCGGCGCAGCGGCCGCCCGGGCGAACCCGCATGAACGCGCGCGCTTCCGACGCCGTCCTGCTGCTGCACGGTTTATGGATGAACCGCTTCGCCATGTGTTACCACGCACGCGTGCTGAAGCACGACGGTTTCGCCGCGGAGACCATCGGCTACCGCTCGATGCGCGATACCCTCGACGCAAACGTGCGGCGGCTGGCGAAGCGCGTCGCCGGGCTCGACGCGCCGCGCGTGCACCTGGTCGGCCACAGCATGGGCGGGGTCGTCGTGCTGCGGTACTTGCAGCGCAACCCGGACGCGCGCATCGGACGCGCCGTGCTGCTCGGGGCGCCGGTGGCCGGCTGCCGCGCGGCGGAACAGTTTGCGCGGCTTCCGGGCGGGCGGCTTTTGCTCGGCAGAAGCATGTCGCTGTGGCGCGGCCCGTTCGACACTTCGCTCGATTCCCGCCATGAGGTCGGCGTCATCGCCGGCACCCGGCCTCTGGGTCTCGGGCGGATCGTGACGCGCCTGCCGGCGCCGAACGACGGCGTCGTGTGCCTGGACGAAACGCGACTGCCGGGGATGCGCGACTTTCTCGTGCTTCCGCTCGGGCACGTTGTCATGCTCGTCTCTTCAGGCGTGGCGCGGCAGACCGCGGCCTTTCTCGAGACCGGGGCTTTCCGGCGATGAAGCGCCTGGCGGGAGCGTGCGTCGCGCTGCTGCTCCCGGGCTGCGCGGCGATCGATTACTACGCGCAGGCGGTGAGCGGCCATCTGGACGTGATATGGCGCGCGGTGCCGATCGAGGAGCGGCTGCGCGCG
This sequence comes from Burkholderiales bacterium, assembly GCA_049802235.1. Classification (GTDB taxonomy): domain Bacteria; phylum Pseudomonadota; class Gammaproteobacteria; order Burkholderiales; family SG8-39; genus VBDM01. The sequence goes on from JBARMB010000092.1 coordinate 11,861, forward strand.
CCGGACACGCCCGAGGCGTTGAAGGCGAAGCTCGCGCGCGTGCTCGCGATGCGCGATTTCGCCAGCCGCGAGCTCGGCCTTCCCGACAACGGCAGCTACCGCCGCTACGCCGAGCTCGGCCGGCGGTTCGTGGTCTGGAACGTGTTTGCGGCGCCCGAATTCTCGGTGAAGCCGGTCGAGTCGTGTTTCCCGATTGCCGGTTGCGTGAGCTACCGCGGCTATTACGCGGAGGAGGCGGCACAGCGCCACGCCGGGGATCTGGCGCGCGAAGGTTACGATGTCTACGTGGGCGGCGTGCCGGCGTATTCGACTCTGGGCTGGTTCGACGACCCGGTGCTCTCGACCTTCATCCGCTATCCGGATACCGAAGTCGCGCGGCTCATCTTCCACGAGCTTGCGCACCAGGTTGCGTACGTGGGCAACGACACGGTGTTCAACGAATCGTTCGCCGTCGCGGTGGAAGAGGAGGGCGTGCGCCGCTGGCTCGACCGCGAGGGGACGCCGCAGCAGCGCGCAGGCTACGAGGATTTCCGCCGCCGGCGCGGCGAGTTCGTCGCGCTGGTGCTCGGGTACCGCGGCCGGCTCGCGGCGTTCTATGACGAGTCCGGCGCGATCGGGGAAAAGCGCGCCGGCAAGGCGCGCCTGTTCGCCGGGATGCAGGACGAATACCACGCGCTCAAGGTTTCGTGGCAGGGGTTTTCCGGCTACGACCGCTTTTTCGCCGGGCCGCCGAACAACGCGCTGCTCGCTTCGGTCGCGACCTACACCGAGCTCGTGCCGGCGTTCCGGGCGCTGCTTGCGGAAAGGAAGGGCGACCTTCCGGCGTTTTATGCCGCCGTGAGCGGGCTCGCCCGGCTGGAGAAGTCCGAGCGCGACGCGCGGCTCGCCGCGCTCCTTTAGGAAAGGGGCGTCATGACGTGCCGCTTGTACGCCGGCCGCTGCTGCAGCCGCTTGTAGTAGGCCTCGACGTTTTTCAGCGCCGGGCGCTTCACCTCGAGCGCGTACCAGCGGTACACGAACGTGCCCAGCGGAATGTCGCCCATGGTGAACGCTTTGCCGGCGACGTAATCGCGCCCTTCGAGGCTTTGCTCGAGCACCTGGAACGCCTGCGCGGTTTTCTCGGCGTCGGCCTCGATCACCGCCATGTTGCGCTTCTCCGGCGGGGTGCGGATGAGGCCCCAGAATACCGGCGTGATCGCCGGCGCGACGGTGGTCGTCGCCCAGTCCATCCAGCGGTCGGCGTCGGCGCGCTGCCGCAGATCGTTCGGCCACAGCGAGCCGGCGCCGTGCTTCGCCGCGAGGTAGCGCACGATCGCGTTCGACTCCCACAGCACGAAGCCGTCGTCCTCGATCGTCGGCACGCGGCCGTTCGGATTCATCTTGCGGTAGAACGGCTCGTTCACCACGCCGAACTGCATGCCGGCGTCGATGCGCTCAAAGGGCAGCTTGAGCTCGTCGAGCGCCCACAGCACTTTCTGCACGTTGATCGAGTTGATTCGTCCCCACAGCTTCAGCATCATTTTTCCTTTCCTTGAATCGCCCCCGCGGCTCAGCGCGGGCGTTTTTTTGCCTTGCGGCGTCCGGCCGCCGCGCGGGCGGCAGGCTTCTTCGGCGCCGCCGCCTGCGCCGCGATCGCCGCGATGGCCTCGACCTCGACCAGGAATTCCGGCTTCGCCAGCGACGTGATCACGGCGAGCGTCGAAGCCGGCCGGTGGCTGCCGAGGTATTTCGCGCGCACCGCGGCGAACGTGGGGAAATTCTCGTGGCGGGTGAGGTACGAATTGATCTTCACCACGTCGGCGATCTTCATGCCGGCGTCGGCGAGCACGGCGAGAATGTTCCGCCACACGACTTCGGTCTGCTCCTCGATGGTTGCGGGAATCGAGCCGTCGGGGCGCACCGGAACCTGCCCCGCGACGTAGAGCCAGCGTGCGTTGGCAGGCACCTCGATGCCGTGCGCATAAGTGCCGACCGGCGCCGCGGTGGATTTCGGATTGTGAACTTTGAGCACGAGAGCCTCCTGGGAAATTGAAACGTCAGGACGCGGGCGGCCTTATTGCACCCTCCGCGTCATTGCGTCGAAACGGACTTCAGGCGGGGCCTTCGCCGAATTGCCGGTGTGGCCCGTCCTCGATTCGAACGGAATAATACCCTGTGTGCACGGCGGCGGCGCGAACGACGCCGGATCGGGATTCATCGGGCCGGCGTTGACAGACTCCGTCGCTGCACTTAATCTGCTTCACCCGGCATCCGCCCCGATGGCGAAATCGGAATGGCAGGAAGAACAGGCCGGACAGGCCGCCGCAAACGCTGTTGCGAACGCACGGGAGGACGGCAATTGAAATCCGATCTCGGAATCATCTTCAATTTCATCATCAGCCAGTGGAGCCTGTCGCCGCAGGCGTTCAAGGAGGCGATCGTCAGCGCCGCCGCGGCGAAATTCACGCTCTCGATCATCTGGTGGGCGACGCGATTTCTGGTCGGCAAGTTCCCGAAGAGCGGCGCGGTATCGTTGGCCAGCCGGATACTCGGCACCAAACCGGCCAAGCTCGTGGTGGTGGTGGTGGACGTCACGTTGATAGACGTGTTCCTCTTTTTCGCCGTTGTCGCGACCCGCGACGTGCACCTGCAGTTCTCGTACTTTTCCCTCTGGTCCGCGGCGCTGTTCGCGTTCCTGTTCATTTACATGCTCATCATCACGCATGCCGACATCAAGCGATATTGAGGAGCCTGCGCTGAGACGATCCTAGAATCCGACCGCGAGACTGTCGCGGCGCGCGTCCGACGCGGCGACGTAGCCGTCCTCGAGCCGGTGCGCGATCTGGGCGCAGCCGAAGTCCGTGTAGCCTTCGGGCAGCTCGACGGCGCGGTGGCCGCGGCGGACGAGCTCCGCCAGCGTCGCTTTCGGGAATTCCGCCTCGAAGTTCACGTCCATGCCCTGCACGATGCGGAATCGCGGTCCGTCGATCGCGGCCTGCGGCCCCTGGCCGTAGTCGCCCATGCGCACCATCATCTGCGTGTGGCCCTGCGCCTGCATCGTGCCGCCCATGAGCCCGAAGCTCATCATCGGCGCGCCGTTGCGGGTGACAAATCCGGGGATGATGGTGTGGAATGGCCGTTTTCCAGGCGCGACTTCGTTGGGATGGCCGGGCGTGAGGACGAAGCCGGCGCCGCGGTTCTGCAGGCTGATGCCGGTGCCGGGCACCACCACGCCCGAGCCGAAGCCCATGTAGTTCGACTGGATCATCGACACCATCATGCCGCCGGCGTCCGCCGCGGTGAGATAGATGGTGCCGCCCGCGGGCGGCGAGCCGTGGCCGAAATCCTGCGCGCGTTTGGTGTCGATCAGCTGCGCGCGTGCCATGAGGTAGTCCGGGTCGAGCAGTCGTTTCGGCATCACGTCCATCGTCTTCGGGTCGGCGACGAAGCGATAGGCGTCGGCGAACGCGAGCTTCAGCGCCTCGATCTGCAGATGCACGCTGTCGGCGGAATCGACGGCATGGTCGGCGATGCCGAAGTGCTGCAGCATCCCGAGCGCCATCAGGCACACGATGCCCTGGCCGTTGGGCGGGATCTCGTGGACGGTGAGGCCGCGGTAGTCCTGGCTGATCGTGCCGACCCAGTCGTTCGAGTGTGCAGCGAGGTCCGCGCGCGTCATCGCGCCGCCGTGGGCTTTCGCGTGCGCCTCGATTTTTTCCGCCAGCTCGCCGCGATAGAAAGCCTCGCCGCGCGTGGCGGCGATTTTCTCCAGCGTCCTCGCCTGGTCCGGAAAACGGAAGATCTCGCCTGCGCGCGGCGCGCGTCCACCGGGCATGAAGGCTTGCGCGAAGCCGGGCAGGTGGCGCAACTCCGGCAGCTGGAGGTCCCAGCGGGCGGCGACGAAAGGCGAGACCGGAAAACCGTTGCTCGCATACTCGATCGCCGGCGCGAACAGGTTCTCGAAGGGCAGCTTGCCGAAGCGCTTCGACATGTCCGCCCAGGCCGAAACGCAGCCGGGAACGGTGATGCTCATCCAGCCGCGCGCCGGAACCGCCTTCTGTCCCTTGAAGTACTCCGGCGTCCACGCGGCGGGCGAGCGGCCCGAGGCGTTCAGCCCGTGCAATTGCCGTCCGTCCCAAATGATCGCAAACGCGTCGCTGCCGATGCCGTTCGAGATCGGCTCGACCACGGTGAGCGTGATCGCGGCGCCGAGCGCGGCGTCGACCGCGTTGCCGCCGGCGAGCAGCATGCGCAGACCCGCCTGTGCGGCGAGCGGCTGCGACGTGGAAACGACGTTGCGCGCGAGAGTGGACCTGCGACGAGTCGGATAGGGCGTGTCGAGTGCAATCGGTTTTGCGCTTCGCTGGAGCATGTCAGGTTCCCGGTTTTGAGTTCTACGCTTTCGCAGCTGTTGCAAGCGCGTTGTCGATGTCCCACAGGATGTCGTCGAGGGTCTCGATGCCTACGGAGATGCGGATCATGTCGGGGGTGACGCCGGCTTTCGCCTGCTCCTCTTCCGACATCTGCCGGTGCGTGGTCGAGGCCGGATGGATGATGAGCGTCTTCGCATCGCCGATGTTGGCGAGATGGCTCATGAAGGTCGCCGCCTCGATGAATTTCTCGCCCGCTCGCGCGCCGCCCTTGACGCCGAAGTTCAACAGCCCGCTCGCGCCGAGCGGCAGATACTTTCGTCCGAGATTGTAGTACTTGTTGTCCGGCAGGCCCGGATAGTTCACCCACGACACCATGGCATGGCCCCGGAGGAACTTCGCCACCGCGAGCGCGTTGGCGCAATGCCGCTCCATCCTCACCGGCAGCGTCTCGAGGCCCTGCAGCAGCAGCCAGGCGTTGAAGGGCGAGAGCGCCGGGCCGAAGGTGCGCAGCGTTTCCATTCTCGCCTTCATGGTGTAGCCGAAGTCGCCGAACGTCTCGTAGAAGCGCACGCCGTGATAGCCGCGCGAGGGCTCGGTCATGCCGGGAAACCTGCCGTTGTCCCAGGGGAACTTGCCCGACTCGACGATCACCCCGCCCATGGTGGTGCCGTGGCCGCCGATGTACTTGGTGGCCGAGTGCACGATGATGTCCGCGCCCCAGTCGAACGGCCGGCACAGGTACGGAGAAGGCACGGTGTTGTCGATCATGAGCGGGACGCCGGCAGCGTGCGCGATGTTCGCGAGCGCCTCGATGTCGACGATGTTGATGAGAGGGTTGCCGAGCGTTTCGGCGTAGAGGAGCCTGGTCTTCGGCGTGATCGCGCGGCGGAAATTCTCCGGGTCGTCCGGGTTGACGAAGGTGGTGTCGATGCCGAGCTTGCGCAGGTTCACCTCGAGCAGCGTGTAGGTGCCGCCGTAGAGCGTGGAGGCGGAGACGATGTGGTCCCCCGCCTCGACCAGCGTCAGGATGGCGGTCATCTCCGCCGCCTGCCCGGTGGCGGTGGCGAGCGCCGCGCGCCCGCCTTCGAGCGCCGCGACGCGCTCCTCGAACACCGCGGTGGTCGGGTTCGACAGGCGCGTGTAGACGTTGCCGAAAGTCTGCAGGTTGAACAGGCTCGCGGCGTGGTCGGCCGAGTCGAACACGAACGAGGTGGTCTGGTACAGCGGCACGGCGCGCGCGCCGGTGGCGGCATCGGGGATCTGCCCCGCGTGCAGCGCCAGCGTCTCGATGCCGAACTTGCGGTCAGCCATGGGGCGTGAATCGTGAATCGTGAAGCGGAAATCGGGAATCGGGAATCGGGAATCGCGAGCACAAGCCGCCCACCGATCCGTCGGTCGGCGCGGGCCCACTGAGCCACGATTCACGATTCACGATTCACCTAATACGGCAGCCATTGCGGCCGCTTGGCCGATATTACGCGCGTGTTGACCCCGCACCAGTTGAGGCCGCCGAACAGGCGCGCGTGCTCGATCTTGACGCAGCGGTCCATCACCGTCTCCAGCCCCGCGGCCTCGACTTTCCTTGCCGCCTCGGCGTTCTTCACGCCGAGCTGCTGCCACAGCACCCTTGCGCCGATGGCGATCGCGTCCTCGGCGACGGGCGGGATGTCCTCGGTGCGCCGGAAGCAATCGACGATGTCCACCTTCACCGGGATGTCGCGCAGCGATTTGTAGCACTTCTGCCCGAGGATCGCGTCGTGTCTCGGGTTGATCGGAATCACGGTGTAGCCGTGCTCGATCATGTATTTCGCCGCGAAGTAGCTCGGGCGGAACCAGTCCGCCGACAGCCCGACCACGGCGATGACCTTGCTCGTCTTCAGGATGCGGCGCAGGCCGGGAATGTCGTCGACCATGATGTGCGGATTCGAGGACCAGGCGATGATTCTATCCAATCGGCCCGCGGTGCGCAGCGCTGCGGTATAGTCTCGCCTTTTCCGGAATCGAACCCGACATGGCAGGCACCGCCACCGCCCGCACCGCGGCGCAGATTCTCGTCGATGCTCTGAAGGTTCACGGGGTCGATACTGCCTTCTGCGTCCCCGGCGAGAGCTATCTCGCGGTGCTCGATGCGCTCTACGACGAGCGCGATTCGATCCGCCTCATCGTCGCGCGCCAGGACGGCGGCGCCGCCTACATGGCGGAGGCATACGGCAAGGTCACGGGCCGCCCGGGGATCTGCTTCGTCACCCGCGGACCCGGCGCGACCAATGCCTCGATCGGGGTGCATGCCGCGCTCCAGGATTCGACGCCGATGATCCTCTTCATCGGCCAGGTTCCCGGCGAGTTCGTGGACCGCGAATCGTTCCAGGAGATCGACTACCGGCGCATGTTCGGCCCGATGGCGAAGTGGGTGGCGCAGATCGACCGCGCCGACCGCGTGCACGAGTACGTCAGCCACGCTTTCCACCTGGCGATGTCGGGCCGCCCCGGGCCGGTGGTGCTGGCGCTGCCCGAGGACATGCTGACACAAAATGTAAACTGCGCGGCGAGCGCCGCCGACGTTCGTCCCTATCAAGTCGTGCAAGCCAGTCCTTCGGCCGCCGACATGGAGAAATTGCGCGGGCTGCTGGCGCAGGCGCAGCGGCCGCTCGCGATCCTCGGCGGCACGGTGTGGAACCCGCAGGCCTGCCGCGACCTGCAGGTCTTCGCCGAGAACTGCGGCCTTCCGATCGCCTGCTCGTTCCGCTTCCAGGATCTGTTCGACAACCGCCACGATCATTACGTCGGCGACGTCGGCATCGGCATCAACCCGAAGCTCGCGCAGCGCGTGCGCGAGGCCGATCTGCTGCTGGTGATCGGCGCGCGCCTGGGCGAGATGACGACCGCAGGCTATACGCTCGTCGCGCCGCCGCGACCGAAGCAGAAACTCGTCCACGTGCATGCCGGGGCAGAGGAGTTGGGCCGCGTGTACCAGGGCGAGCTGCTGATCAACTCCGGCATGCCGCAGATCGCCGCCGCGCTGAAAGCGCTGAAGGTGGACGCCAGCGCGTGGAGGAGCCGGCGCGAGCAGGCGCGCGCCGAGTATCTGGAATGGACGCGGCCCGCGGCGATTCCGGGCAGAGTGCAGATGGCCGAGATCGCAGCGTGGCTGCGCGAGCGCCTGCCGGAGGACGCCATCCTCGCCAACGGCGCGGGCAACTTCGCCGGCTGGCTGGCGCGGTTCTTTCCCTATCCGCGCTTGCGCACGCAGGTGGCGCCGGCCAACGGCTCGATGGGTTACGGCGTGCCCGCAGGCGTGGCGGCGAAGGTCGCGCATCCCGACCGCATCGTGGTGTCGGTGAACGGCGACGGCGACTTCCTCATGAACGGGCAGGAGCTCGCCACCGCGGTGCAGTACCGGCTGCCGGTGATTTTCATTGTCGTCAACAACGGCATGTACGGCACCATCCGCATGCACCAGGAACGCGAGTACCCGGCGCGCGTCTACGCCACGGCGCTGGAGAACCCGGATTTCGCCGCGCTCGCGCGCGCTTACGGCGCGCACGGCGAGACGGTGGAGGAGACGGCGCAGTTCGCCCCGGCGTTCGAGCGCGCCCTGAACGCAACGGCGGCCGCCGGCAAGCCCGCCCTGATCGAAGTGCGCATCGACCCGCAGGCGATCACGACGAGCACCACGCTCGACGCCATCCGCGCCCGCGCGCTGAAGGGCTAGCTCCCCTCACCCG
>JBARMB010000093.1:0-32670 GCA_049802235.1 Burkholderiales bacterium
AACGGCGTTACGACTACGCGTACATTCAGTGTATGTATGCCAAGGGCGATAAAGTCCCGGTATCCGGGCGCCTCGAGTCGCGTCCGGCCGCAGCTCCGGCCTACGCGCCGCCTCCGCCACCCCCGCCGGGACCCCGCTGAATTGACTGCGTTACCGGAATGTCGAGGAGCTAATGGCCGAGCGCAGTGTCACAGCCACTTATGAGTCGATTCGCGGTGGTCTTTGAAGCTCGGTGGAGCCTAGCCCAAGCGGGTGCGCTCCCGCAGCCGGTGCTTCGGTGATCTGTGGCATCTGGATGAAGTCTTCCGGTATTGGTCTGCCTGCGACCAGCAATCTAATCGGGAAATTTGTCCCTCGGCGACAGTGTCGCCCCCGCGTTGACAGATACTGCTTTTTTTCGCGTTAAGTTGACAACCCGCTGCGGCACGTTTGCGACACAACCGATCTGATTCGGCTTACGGGGGAGATTACGTAAGTCGTTGATGGCGGTGAGGGCAGTTCAGAGCGAACTCTTCTCTGTCGCCAATTCCCTGCTAACAGGGAAAAATACAGGGAATTTCGTGTGACTTGACTGGTCGAATTACCCTTGGGTCCTCGGGACCCCGCATCCAGAGCCAATCTCCAGCTACCCAGTCTATTTTTGGTGCAATTTGGAACAGGGAATTAACAGGGAAGGTATCAGGGATTTAACAGGGGCGTATCAGGGAGAGAACAGGGAATTGTTTTTAGGGGCCACCGCTAGCCGAATTTTGTCCTGCAACACCCTGCGGCACACCCGGCGATCGGCGAGCTGGAGCTGGTAAGCCAGCCCGCGCGGTTTTCGCCGCAAGGGGAGGCCGCGCCTTCGTGCGAGCCGCTCCTTGGCGAACATGCGGCGGAAGTTTTACGCGGCCTTGGCATCGACGGGCAGGAGCTCGAGGCGCTCAAGCGCGACGGCGCCATCTAGAATTCAGAAAAACGGAGGATCTGGAATGGCCAACGCCCTGCCGAAGGTGGATGACAAATTGCTGATCGACATGCACGTCCACGTCGGCCCTGAATATCTGCAGCGGCGCTACGCGGTGCAAGCGCTGATGGAGGAAGGCCGGCGCGAAGGTTTCGGCGCGGTGATGAAGAACCATTTCCAGCCGACCACCGGCTGGGTCAGCCAGGCGATCCGGCCCGACGACAAGGTGAAGTTCGCCGGCGCCATCGTTCTCAATGCCGCCGTCGGCGGCGTCGACGACAACGGCATCCGCTCGGCCATGTCGGGCTGGAAGCGCGACGTGCGTGCGCCCGATCCCGAGCATGGAGGCGCGGTGGTGTGGATGCCGACGCTTTCCGCCGAAGCGCACCTGAATCTTTACGGGCGCAGGGAAATGCCCGAGCTTTGGGGCGTCAAGGGCAAGTATTCGCGCTTCGTGCCGATCGGCTGCGGGTTTCGGCTCGATGAGAAAGACGAGAAGGTGATGGCCGCCGTCGACCGCATGCTCGAGGCGCTGGCCGAGAACGACCTCGTGCTCGCGACCGGGCACCTGAACGCCACCGAGACTGTAGCGCTCATCCGGCGCGCGCATGCAGCCGGCATCCGGCGCATCCTGATGACGCACCCGCTGTTCCAGGCGACCAACCAGGAAGTGGGCGTGCTCGTGAGGATGTGGCGCGAATACGGCGCGTACAGCGAGCTCGCCTTCATAAATATCGCAATGGATCACCTGACGTACGAGCAGTACGTCCAGGTCATCGAGGCGGTGGGGCCCGAAGGCGTGGTGCTGACGACCGACCTCGGCCAGGCCATGAATATGAAGGTCGCCGACGGATGGCGGGAATACATGGCGGAACTCAAGAAGCACGGCGTGAAGGAAGACGACATCACCCGAATGTCGGTGCTCAATCCCCACCGCATCCTCTACGGTGCGCAGCTCGCCGCGAAGGCGGGCTAGAGGCCGAGAAAGCTGCGGCGGATGTCCGGGTGCGCGAGCAGGCTCTTTGCGGGCTCGACCAGGCTGACCCGGCCAAGCTCCAGCACGATCCCGAGATCGCAGTGCTCGAGCGCCTGGCGCGCGTTCTGCTCCACCATCACCACCGTGATTCCCTGCGCGGTCAGCGCGCGCACGGTCTCGAACACCGCTTGCATGGGGCCGGGCGCCAGGCCGAGCGAGGGCTCGTCCAGCAGCAGCAGCCGCGGGCGCGCCATCAGCACCATGGCCATTTCGAGCATCTGCTGCTCGCCGCCCGACAGATTGCCGGCATCGACGCTCCAGCGCTCCCGCAGCTGCGGAAAGCGCTCGACGACGGCGGCGCTTTCTCGCGCGAGCTCTGCGCGCCTGAGGCGACGGGAGTAGCCGCCGAGCAGCAGGTTTTCGGCCACCGACAGCAAAGGGAAGTTGCAGCGCCCCTGGGGCACGAGGCCGATTCCGGCGCGCAGCCGCTCGACGGCTGAAACACGCGTCACCTCCGTGCCTTGAAAAATCACCCGGCCGCTGCGGCAGGGAATGATACCGGCGACGAGCTTCAGCAGGGTCGATTTGCCGGCGCCGTTTGCGCCGATGATCGTCGTCCAGCTGCCTGCCGGGATAGCAAGGTCCACGCCGTGCAGCACGGTGTTGTCGGCGTAGCCGCCCGTCGCCCCCCGGACCTCGAGCAGGAATCGCTCAGCCATGGCCGAGATAGGCCTCCAGCACGCGCTCGTCCTTTGACACATCGGCAGGCGTGCCCGCGGTCAGGAGCCGGCCGCGGTCGAGCACGAATATCCAGTCGCAGATGTCGAACACCAGCTTCAGGTTGTGCTCGACCACGAAGAGGGTCACTCCACGTTTCGGCATGCGCAGCAGCTCCTGCCGGAGATTCCCGATCAGCGTCGGGTTCACCCCGGCGACCGGCTCGTCGAGCAGCAGGACCTTGGGTTCGGTCATCAGTGCCATGCCGAGCTCGAGAAGCTTTTTCTGCCCATAGGAGAGAGCGGAGGCCGGAGCCTGCGCATGCGGCGAGAGGCTGCATTCTGCAAGCACCTGTTCCGCACGCTCTCGCATTTGTCCTTCATGTCTTGTTACGGCCGGCCAGCGCAGCGTCTCCGCGAGGACGGAGAAGCCGGGTGCCGCCTGGGCAGCGGTCAGAAGGTTGTCGAGCACGCTCAGGCCGGGAAATACTTTCAGCTGCTGGAACGTCCGGCGCACCCCGGCGTGCACCACCTTCACGGGCGACAGGCCAGTCAAGTCAACCAGATTTGTTTCATTTCGCAGAAAAACCCGGCCGGCATCCTGGCGCTGGAACCCGCTGACGCAGTCGAACAGCGTGCTCTTGCCCGAGCCGTTGGGGCCGATGAGCCCGGTAATCGTGCCCGTCCGCACCTCGAGCGAAACGCCGTCGAGCGCGGTGACGCCGCGGTATTTCTTGACCAGCCCTTGGAGGCGCAGGACCGAAGTCATGGGAACAGCCTGCGCGGTCGCCAGAGCACGATCGATAGGAGGATGACGCCGTAGAGGAGGGAGCGGATCTCGGGCGCGAGCCGCAGCGCTTCGGGCAGGGCGGTGAATACGACCGCGCCGGCGATCGGCCCCCACAAGGTCCCCGGGCCGCCGAGGATCACCATGATGAGCAGGGTTTCCGAGACCGAGAATCCGAACACGCCCGGGTCGATGTAACTGATGAAGTGCGCGTATAGCCCGCCCGCGACCGCGGCGAGCCCGCCCGACAGGCAGAAGGCGAACAGACGCGTGCGGAACACGTCGATGCCGCAGGCAAGCGCGAGCTGCTCGTTGTCGCGCGTCGCGACCATGGCCCGGCCGAAGCGGGAGGTCACGACCAGCCAGGTGCAGAGCACGGCGATCGCCGCCACGGCGGCAGAGAGGTAGTACCACTCCACGCGCGTGCTCACTGCCATTCCCAAAAGCCGCGGTTCCGGGATATTGGCGAGCCCGAGCGAGCCCCGGGTCAAGTCCTCCCAATTCAGCGCGATCAGCTGCAGCAGCAGCGTGGATGACAGGGTGACGATCACAAACGAGTGGCGCGAGACCCGCAGGCTGGGGAAACCAATGACGATTCCCAGCAGGCATCCTGAAATCATTGAAACCGCCAATGCGGGGACGCTGTCCCAGCCCAGGCGCAGCGCGAGGAGCGTGGCGACATACGCGCCGATTCCGAAGAACGCAGGGCTCGCGAGGGACAGCAGGCCGCAATACCCCAGCACCAGGTTGAGCGACTGAACCAGGATGATGTAGATCGCGGCGATGATCGCGATGTGCAGGACATACGGCGACTCGACGAAAAGCGGCAGGACGAGCGCGACGAGCGCCGCGGCCCAGAACAAGGCGGCCTTGCGCGTCATACCCGCACGGTCCTGCCGAACAGTCCCTGGGGCCGCGCGAGCAGCATCACGATCATCACGATGAAGGCGATTGCGTCCCGGATGCCGGCATTGCCCAGCCCTCCGGCATAGCTTTCCGCAACGCCGAGCACGACCCCGGCAATGGCCGCGCCCCAGATGTTGCCCATGCCGCCGATGATCACGACGGCGAAGCTCTTGATGACGACTTCCGTGCCCATGTTCGGATAGAGATCGAACAGCGGCGAGATCACGACGCCGGCGAGGCCCGTGAGCGCGGCGGCGAGCGCGCCGGTCCAGCGCGTGACGCGCCGGACATCGATGCCGACCATCACGCAGGCTTCGCGGTTCTGCGCCATGGCCCGCATCGCGCGGCCGATTTCGGAGTAGCGCAGGAATGCATACAGGCCGGAAAAAGCGACGAGGGAAGTGGCGCACACGAGCATGCGCTGGCCGAAGAGCAGCACCCCGCCGATCTCGAAGACGGTGCTCTCCAGCGGCGAAGCAACGTCGAGCGGGGTGGCGCCGAAGACCAGGCGAACCGCGTTCTGCAGGATGATGCTCACGGCCAGCGTGCCAAGCACCACCGACTCGAAGCCGCGGTCGATGTTGGGCACGATGACGACCTGGGCGAGCAACGCGCCGAAGCCTGCCATCAAGGCGACCATGAGGATGGCCGCTGCGCCGTAAGGCAGGCCGAGCTGCTTCATGGCCCAGAGCAGCAGGAACGCCCCCAGCATGTACAGCTCGCCGTGCGCGAAATTGACCTGCCCGAGGATGCCGAAGATCAGCGCAAGGCCGATGGCGGCAAGCGCATACCCCAGCCCTACGGAAAGCCCGTTCGCCGCGAGCTGGACGAGGAAAACCGGATCGGTCGCCACCGAAGGCTACTTGACTGCGACGAGCTCCTTCACGGTCGCAGCGCCTTTATCGACGACGATGAACATCATGCGCGTGCGGGCCTGCTGATGGTCATCGAAGTGCATGGGCCCCAGGATGGCATCGAAGTCGGACTTGGCCAGGGCATCGCGCACCTTCTCGGGAGCGGTGGTTCCCGCGCGCCGCACCGCGTCCGCGTAGACCTTCACGCCTTCGTACACTCCCCAGCCGGCATAGTGCGGCGCCTGCTTGTACCGCTGCACGTACGCCTTGGTGAACGCTTCGTTCTTCGGCTCGGAGAACTTGTCGTAATAGGGATAGACGGTCCAGGAGCCGTCGAACTTGCCGCTCTTCACCAGCTCGCTTACGACGCCCGAGCCGAGCGGCGGCCGGCCTACGAGCGGAATCGTCATCCCGAACTGAAGGTACTGCTTCATGAGGTTGGCGGCCTGCTGATCCAGCACATAAGTCGCGATCGCGTCGGGCTTGGAGGCGCGGATGCGCGTCAGGACCGGAAGGAAATCCGTTTCGGTCTGCTTGAGATAATCCTCCGAGACGATCTTCACGCTGGCCGGCAGGCGCTCTTTCATCAGCCGGGCCGCGCCGCGGCCGTAGTCGGTGTCTTCCCCGACGATGGCGATGCTCTTGAAGCCCTTCATTTTTTCCGCGATGACGTCGGCGATCATTCCATCGTGCGCGACAGTGCGGAACACCCACTTGTTGCCGCCCACGCCGGACTTGTTGGTGATGTCCGGATGCGTGGAGATAGTGACGATGAACGGCTTCTGCGCTTTCTCCATGACCGGCATGATCGCGATCGTGGACCCGCTGCATACATCGCCAAGCATGACGTCGACGCGGTCCTGGCTGAGCAGCTTCTCGGCGGAGGCCACGCCATCGGCCGGCCGGCAGGCGCTGTCCTGCATGAGGAACACGAGCTTGCGCCCGAGGACGCCGCCCTTCTGGTTGATCTCGTCGACCGCGAGCTCGCCGCCCCACTTGATGTGCTGGCCGAGAAAGGCGAGCGGGCCGGTGATCGGGCCGGCGATGCCGATCTTGATGTCCTGCGCCCAGGTTTGAATCGCCGTGAAAGCCAGGATGCCGCAAAGCACCAATTTCATTGAAGCGCGCATGAGATTCCCCAGTGAATTTGCGTGATTCTAATCGATTATCCCGTAGTGTCCAAAAACTGGATCGACCATTGTTAAGCGCAAGCCGATAGTCATGGCGAATTGCTAAAGCAGGAATTCGCCATGCACACCTCAGCCTCCGGACGGATCGAGTTTTTGCGGAGCACAGGTCCCATTGTCAGACGTCTCAGATGGTCGCTTCCGACCCTTTACAGACGGTCGCGTTCCCCCAAAGGCGCCTCCGCGGCGCTCCCAGCCTAGCGGGTCCGGGCGGCTCTCACGAACTCGAGCGAGGTCTGAAACAGCTCAAGATCCTTTTCGTACTCGGTGACCTCGGCGCGGTTGATCTGCATCCATTCCCTCGAACTTGCCCGAAAGCAGCCATTGGCAAACGTCCGCTTTCGACCCATAGCGGTCATTCCCGCTGGTCGTCGATTCGTGGGGTAGTTCGAGCCTAGGCCCGGGATCCTGCAGTAGGGTAACAATGGTCTAGGTACACAAAATCGGTCAGGTCACCTGGCCCAAGTGCCGGCTGCCCCATTTACGGATGGCGGCGATGACGGGAACGAAACTCTCGCCCTTGGGCGTAAGGCGGTACTCCACCTTGGGGGGCACGACGCCGTAATCCTTGCGGTCGATGAGCCCGGTCTGGGTCAGCGACTTCAATTCGCGGCTCAGCACGCGCGGCGCGATTTCCCGTGACCCGTTCGAACCCCTGAGCAGGCCGCTCCTGATCTCGCCATAGCGGCGCGGGCCGTCCTTGAGGTCCCAGACGATCCGCAGCTTGTATTTCCCGCTGATCATCTTCTGGAACGCCGTGACCGGACAGCCGCAACTGAAAGCGGATTTCGCATTCTTCATCGTCGCCGTTATAGTATCATTTTTGTCCATACTTGCATTACCGCTCCTTGAGGTGCCCAATGATAACCCACGTAACCGCAGACGAACTGGGAGCAGCTGACGATGATTCTCGTGACGGGCGCCAACGGACTGAATGGAAGAGCGCTTTTGCATCTGCTGTCGGCGAAAGGTGTTCCCGTGCGGGCGCTGGTGCGCAACACGGCCAGGGCCGACGGGCTCTCCTCGCTGCCGAAGGTCGAGATCGTGCAAGGCGACATGGCGCGCCCCGAGACGCTTGGCGGGCCGCTGCAGGGCGTGGACCGCGCCATGCTCATATCGTCTTCGGACCCCGCGATGCTCGAGGTCCAATCGAATTTCATAGACGCCGCCCGCAAGGCCGGGGTAAAGCATGTCGTGAAGCTCTCCGGCATCATACCGGAACCCGATTCCCCATTTCGATTTGCCCGGATGCACGCCGAGATCGAGAAGAGACTGGAGGCCTCGGGCATGGCGTTCACGCATTTGCGGGCCGGCGAGTTCATGCCCGCCTACTTCCGGCAGGTGCCGAATATCGCCGCCAAGGGCGCGATGTTCCTGCCCATGGAGGACGCGAAAATCGCGTCGATCGACGTTGGCGACATCGCCGAAGTCGCCGCCACGGTGCTGACCAGCCCCGGCCACCAGGGAAAAACCTACCCCATCACGGGCCCGGAGGCGCTGACCATGGCGGAGGTCGCCGCGAAGCTCTCCTCCGCCACCGGGAAGACCATCCGCTATGTTAATGTCGCGCCCGAGGATGCGAAGAAAGCGCAGCTTGCCGCTGGCATGCCGCCGTACCTGGTCGATGCGCTGGCCGAACTCTTCGCCGAACGGCGCAAGGGCAAGGAAGGCAAGGTTTCTGGCGCCGTTCCGGAGCTGCTGGGGCGCCGGGCCACCAGCTTCGACGAGTTTGCCATTCGCAACGCCGCGGTCTTTTGCGGCGAGCGACCGCCCCCCAAGTGACCAGGAGCTTTGAATGAAATATTTCATGATCCGCTATCAGCGGGCCAACGGCACGCAGGAGGAGTGGCACAAGGACATTGTCCGGTTCATCTCGGAGCTGGACAACGATCCCGAATTGAAGGGGAAGATCCTCTACCGCTGTATGAAGATCCGGGAGGGCTCCGACTACTATCACCTTGCCGCGGCCGCCGACGAAAAGGCGATCAAGACGCTGCAGCAACGGGATTTCTTCAAGCGCTACACGGAAAAGACGAAACTCGTCGCGGGCGGAGAGGTTGTGGTCACTCCGCTCGAGATCATCGCGGAGACGGCGCAACCGCGCTGACTTTGCGCGCGCCGGGCCGGCTCGGTCCCCGCTTGGGCGGGGTTTTTGCTTTCGGAGGCAACGCGGCGGGCGTGCCAAATACTCGGCGACCGACCGCTTCTGGCAGAAAGCGGACCTTACTAAAGTCACGGTGGCCCGGCTAAAGGGGGCAGGTTAGTGGCATCCTTTGAAACCCCGATTCCGCAAAGCGAACTCGACCTCACCTGTACCAGAACCCGCATGGAATAAATGGCGTGGGCTGATCGGCCCGTTACGACTTAACGGCCTGCGCCAGCATGTAACCCAAGCACTCTCCGATGCCGATGGCGCTGAGCTGCACTCCGGGCCTGGCAGTGAGCGTCAGGAAAACACTACCGTCTTCCGTGTGTTCCTCTATTGTTCCGATGTTCATGCACTCCCCCGACGGGCAAGCCCAAGCGCTTTGCCTGCATTGACGTATCGCCTCCAGGAGGGCCTGCTCCTGTCCCGCCATCTCGTCAATGCGAATGCTTAGCCCTGCGTCGCTGTTCTCGATGTGGTACTTCATGGAGTCTCCTTCGCGCGGCTGTTGGCGAGGCCGGCTTCGACCCCTATTCGTTGTCGCCAGCATTGCACCTGTCCTGCGTACCTGTATTCCACGCCGGGGCAAGATCCTCCGCCCGAGCGCTAACTGCGCGGGGCCCGAAAACCTGAAATGGGTACCGCTAGCAGGTACTGGCAGTCCGGCGCAGCCAGCGAGACGGTCCGGCGCGCTACTGGAATGCGCTGAGCATCGCGAGCAGGATGCACAGGACCGCGATGCCCTGCATTACCACGCGGCCGGTCATGTATTGCACAGCGTGCGACTGATCGAACTCGCCGCCCTGCGCCATCGAAGCGAGACCCAGGACAAGAAAGCCCGCTGCTGCGGCAAAGGCGATCATGGCAAAGAGCGTCATAAAGTCCTCCTTTTCGCTTTCAAGGTGCATCGATAACACGAGGGAATGCGGGCCATGTTGATCTAGGTCAACGCACGATCGCTCATCTGGAACAAAGTCGAAAACTTTCTCCGCCGAAAAACAGAACGTAGCTAAAACGTAACTTCCTTGGCGGATTACTGGGGAATTTCGGCGGCAGTTGGCGAATAACCGCTCTTGGCCGGTAAGCGACCATCCGCTAAGACAACCGTACACCTAGCCCAGCACCTAGACTTCGGTCTGTTCGGCGATTTCCAATGCGTCATCGAGCTCGATGCCTAGGTCGCGCACCGTGCTCTCAAGCTTGGTGTGTCCCAGCAGAAGCTGCCCCGCTCGGAGGTTCTTGGTCCGGCGGTAGATGAGCGTTACCTTCGTGCGGCGCATCGAGTGGGTGCCGTAGGCAGCCGGGTCAAGCCCAATTGACGCGATCCACCGATCAACGATTCTGCTGTATTGCCGGGTGGAGAGATGCGGCGACTGTATTAACGTGTCCTGACCACCCCGCAGAGGCGATCCTCGCGGGTCGCCAGCCCCAAGAGCTGACACTCGCTCAGCTGTACCGAACCGACATCCCGCTCGATTGGCAAGCGCAGCGCCAGAGGCTGGGCGTCTAGCTGCGCCTTCGCTGTTTCGGGCTATCCGTTTAAGTGGACTGCCTACTCCCGCGCCAGAGAATGGCGCCCCATTCCCGCTGAATTGGGGCGAATTTGCAGCCAGAGAATGGCCCCTATATGTCACGAATGATCGGCCAAACCCCCGAAACATCGCGAGAATCTGTAGCCAGGGCTGCCTCAGAGAAGAGTTAGCCAGACTGTGTGGCGGAGAGGGTGGGATTCGAACCCACGTGCCGGGAAACCCGACCATCTGATTTCGAGTCAGCGCCGTTATGACCGCTTCGGTACCTCTCCGTGGGCGCGTATTTTATCATCACCCCTCAGGTTCGACCAAAGTCGGAATTCTCCGTCGAGTGCGGCAGCGACGGTCACAACCGTCATTCCCGCGAAAGCGGAAATCCAGGGATTTTCACGTCCGACGATACTGGCATTCCGGCGCGCGCCTTGCGCGGCCGGAATGGCGGCCGGAGCGTCGCTCGGCAAGGGTATCTATAATTGTTCCTGGAGGAAATCTTTCACCATGCTCCGCCGGCATGATCCCGTTGCGCTGATCCTCAAGGCGCTTGCGTTCGCCGCGCACAAGCATCGCGACCAGCGCCGCAAGGACGCGCAGGCCTCGCCCTATATCAATCACCCGATCGCGCTTGCCAACGTGCTGCGAAACGAAGGCGGCGTGGAGGATGCGGCCGTCATCTGCGCGGCACTGCTGCACGACACCGTCGAGGACACCGAGACCGCTCCCGCCGAGATCGAGCGAGAATTCGGCGAACGCATCCGCGATATCGTGCTCGAAGTCACGGACGACAAGCGCCTGCCCAGGACCGAGCGCAAGCGGCTGCAGATCGAGCACGCGCCGCACCTGAGCAAGGCGGCGAAGCTGGTCAAGCTCGCAGACAAGATATGCAACCTGCGCGATGTCGCCGACAACCCGCCGTCGGGCTGGGACCTCGAGCGGCGGCAGCAGTATTTCGATTGGGCGCGGGCGGTGGTCGAAGGCCTGCGCGGCGCGCATCCGTTGCTGGAACGGGCGTTCGACGCGGCGTATCGCAAACGGCCGCGATAACGTTTGGCTGGTGCTATATTCGATTGAATGTCGGTCTCCACCAGTACTGCCGCTCTTTTCAGCTCCGATTCGCAGCGCCGGGTGCTGCTCACCTGCGTCGGTGTCTCCGTCGCGCTGCACGCGCTGGCGCTGTTTGGGTTCCCCGGATTGGGGCCGGGCGCGCCGGTGAGCGGCGCGAAGATTCTGACGGCGACATTCACACCGAAGCCGGCGTCGCCTGAACTCGCGCCGGCAGTCGATCAGGCAGCTCCAAGGTTGCCTGAGCCGCAGCCCGGGCCGCCGCAACCGAAGCCGGAAATCGAGCCTGAAACGCCGCGTCCGGTGCTGGCCAAGTCCGCGCCCGACGCGCCTGCAGTGCCGCAACAGGCCGCGTCCGCGCCGACGCCATCACCGGCGCTGAGCATCCCGGCGCAGACTGCGGGCGCCGCGCCTTCGGTGCCCGAGGCGCAAGTGCCGGCAACGCCCGGCGAGACGGCTGCGAGGCCCGCGGCCGATGCCGGCACGCTGGACCAATATCGACTGGCGCTGATCGACGCCGCCGGGCGCTACAAGCGCTATCCGGTGCAGGCGATGGAAAATGGCTGGCAGGGCAGGGTCGAGATCCGCCTGGTGATCGGCGTCAACGGCATGATCCGGACCGCAGGCGTCAAGACCTCGAGCGGCTACCGGATTCTCGATGACCAGGCGATGGATATGGTGAAGAAAGCCAAGCCGCTGACGCAGATTCCGTCGGCGCTGCGCGGGCGGGAGTTCACCGTGGACATCCCGGTCATCTTCGACCTGCAAACGGGCTAAGCGGACTCCGGCTACAGCGGAACGGATTGACGCTGATTCGGCGGCGGACTCTGAGCGAACAGCTTCATCAGGAGCAGCAATACCACCAGCGTGGCGACATAGAACCCGATCTGGATTCCGTACGGCCGCGCGGTGTAGCCGACGAGGGTATGCAACAGCCTGCCGACGAGACTTTCATCCGATACGACCTTTGACGTGTCCCATACGGCGTCGCCCAGCGTCGGCAGAATGTCGGCCTGGACGAGGAACGCGGCGCCTTGCGCCGCCATGCCGGCGGCAAGCAGTAGGATCAGCCAGCCTGTCACAGCGAACAGGCGCTTCGCCGGCACGCGCAGCAAGCCGAAATACATTGCGAACGCGAGCGCCATGCCGCCGAGCAGGCCGAGCGCAAATCCTCCTGCCAATCCAACGCTTTGCCCGGGTCCCGAGGTGGCGATGCCGTACAGAAACAGCACCAGCTCCGAACCTTCGCGCAGCACCGCCAGCATCACCACGACGGCGAGCATGTACAAAGGTTTGGTGCCGCCGCGCACCGCTGCTCCCACCGAACTCAGGTTCGAAGCCATCTCGCGGCCGTGCCGGGTCATCCAGACGTTATGCCAACCCAGCATGACGACGGCGACGAACAGGACGGAAGCATTGAAAATTTCCTGCCCGATGCCTGACGCAGCGGCGGCAAGAGCCTTGGCAAACGCGGCCACCACCATGGCGCCGAGCACGCCGCCGGCGACGCCGAAACTCACCCAGGAGGCTCTTCCCGGAACGCCACGTGTCGCCGCGAGGACGATGCTGACCACCAGTGCTGCCTCGAGCACTTCGCGCAGGACGATGACGGCGGTGGCGAGCATGAACTGCGTCGGCTACTTCGCGACAATGGTGCCTTTGGCGGTGCTTTCGTGGAAGTCGCCGAAGAACTTGTAGGTTCCGGGTTTGAGCGGTCCGACCGTGATGGTGACTTCGCTCTTGCCCGGGACCACTTTTTCCCGCTTCAGCTCGTGGCTCTCGAATTCTTCCGGAGTCGGATCCAGATTTTTCACCAGCAGCCTGATCTTTTTGCCTGCCGGGACCTGAAGTTCCGACGGTTCGAATCGATGCTCCTTGATGGTGAGGGTGAAGTCCGGATCCGCGGCGAGGGCAGGCGTCGCGAACAACAATCCTCCGATGCAAGCCATATTCAAAAATGGGTGAAGTTTGGGCATGGGCACCTTTGCTGAATCTCAAAATTCGTGATACAAATGATATTGATTCTCATTCTTATAGTCAAGATCGTTTACGCAGATTGCGCTCTAAGGCAACTTTATGCACGGATGAAATTCCGACGCAGCCGGATAAGATTAAAGCACTGAATAACAGCAGCTTGTAGCGCATAATTAAAGTACTTTAGGCCAAGGCAGCTAAATTGTAAAGGCACTGGGTGCGACTGGCGCGCAGGATGGGTGTGCCGAAGTTATAGTTTAGGCAGCAAAAAATTCGAACCACCGATGGGAGTGAACTGATGAACGAGCACAAGCGCATTGCCGCGGTTGCGACGTTGGCACCGGTGACGATGCGTGGGATCAAGGTTGACGAAAACAGATAACCCCGGCGCCGCCGTTCCGGAAAGACTCGAGGCGGTCTTCGGTCCGGGCGGGCTGCTGTCCGGGAAAATTCCCGATTACCGCGCGCGGCCGCAGCAGCTCGATATGGCGGTACGCGTGGCGCAGGCCATCCGCGATAACGCTACGCTCGTCTGCGAGGCGGGCACCGGCACCGGCAAGACGGTGGCATACCTGGTTCCTGCGCTGCTCTCCGGCGGCAAGGTCATCATCTCCACCGGCACCAAGACGCTCCAGGACCAGCTCTATCGCCGCGACCTGCCGATGGTGCGCGATGCGCTCAACGTGCCGCTGACCACGGCGCTGCTCAAGGGTCGCGCCAACTACATCTGCCACTATCACCTGGAGCACAATCTGGCGGAGGGCCGGCTGCCGAGCCGCGAGGAGGCCGGTTACCTGCAAACCATCGCCCGCTTCGCGCGCGTCACCCGCAGCGGCGACAAGAGCGAGCTCGCGGAGGTGCCGGAGAACGCCGCCGCCTGGACCCTCGCCACCTCGACGCGCGAGAATTGTCTCGGGCAATCGTGCCCGCGCTACGGCGATTGCTTCGTCATGGCGGCGCGGCGCGAGGCGCTCGCTGCAGACGTGGTGGTGGTGAACCACCATCTTTTTTTCGCCGACGTGATGTTGAAGGACGACGGCACGGCGGAGCTCCTGCCCGCCTGCAACACGGTGATCTTCGACGAAGCCCACCAGTTGCCGGAAACGGCGACGCTGTTCTTCGGCGAAGCGGTCTCCACCGGCCAGTTGATCGAGCTCGCCCGCGACGCGCGCGTCGAGGCGCTGACAAGCGCGAAGGACGTGCCGGATCTGCTGCAGTGCACGGCTGCACTGGAGAAGGCGGCGCGCGACCTGCGCCTTGCTTTGCCGAACAACAACGCGCGCTTCCCGGCCGCTACGCTGAAGCCGAAGCGCGAATTCGCGGCGGCCCTCGCGGCCCTGGAGTCCGCCCTCGGGACACTGGGCGCCGCGCTCGAGCCGCTGGCGCAGCGCGGCGAAGGACTCGAGCGCTGCGCCGAGCGCTGCCAGGAGATGATCGAGCGGCTGCAACGCTGGTGCGACGAGGACCGCGACGACCTGGTGCGCTGGGTCGAGGTGTTCAGCCACGGACTGCAATTGAACGCCACGCCGCTTTCCATTGCGGAGATTTTCCGCAAGCAGCTCGAGGGCCATCCGCGAGCGTGGATTTTCACTTCGGCGACGCTCGCGGTCAGCGGCGATTTCGGGCACTATCGCAGCGAGATGGGACTGGACGCGGCGCAGACCGCCTGCTGGGACAGTCCGTTCGATTACGCGCGCAACGCGTTGCTGTGCGTGCCGCGGAATCTGCCCGACCCGAACAGCGCCGAGCATACCCGCGCCGTGGTTGCGGCCGCCTATCCGGCGATCCGCGCCAGCGGCGGGCGCGCATTCCTGCTGTTCACCACGCTGCGCGGCATGCGGCTCGCGCACGAGCTGCTGCGCGAGGGGTTCGAACGCGACAAGCTGGAGTATCCCTTGTTGCTTCAGGGCGAGGGCTCGCGCTCGGAACTGCTGGAGCGGTTCAGGCGGCTCGGCAACGCGGTGCTCGTCGGCAGCAGCAGTTTCCGGGAGGGCGTGGATGTGCGGGGCGAAGCCCTGTCGCTGGTCGTCATCGACAAGCTGCCGTTCGCGCCCCCCGACGACCCGGTGCTCGCGGCGCGGCTTGAACGGTTCGCACGCGAAGGGCGTAACGCGTTTCTCGATTACCAGTTGCCGCAGGCGGTGATCGCCCTGAAGCAGGGCGCGGGAAGGCTGATCCGCGACGAGAACGATCGCGGCGTGCTGATGATCTGCGATCCGCGGCTGTTCTCGAAGCCCTACGGTCGGCGCATTCTGCCGAGCCTGCCGCCGATGAAGCTGGTGCGCGAGCTGGATGCAGTGCTTGAGTTCTTCGCGTCCTCGAGGAAACCCGCGGCGGTCGAGTAATGTCCGGCGCCGGCGCTCGCGCGGGGGGTCGTCCGGACAGGTACTTACCAGAATTTCCACCACGAATCGCTATTGGCGATTTCCATTTTTTTCAGGTAGGCGCTATCGGGGAAATTCTTTTTCAGCACCCGTTCGGCGTCGTCGCGCAGCTTGTTCATGCCGAGCGCGTCATAGGCCTTGACCAGGATGAGCACGGCCTCCTCGCTTGCCGGTGCCTGCGCATAGTTCCGCAGCGCGTATTGGGCACGATTCGCCGCGGCGATGTAGGCACCCCGCTTCATGTAGTAACGCGCCACGTGGATCTCGTGCGAGGCGAGTGCGTTGACGAGATATTTCATCCGGGCGATCGCGTCCGGAGTGTACTTGCTGTCCGGGTAGCGCTGCACCAGTTCCTTGAAGGCGTCGAAGGAGTCCTGCGCCGATTTGGGATCGCGCTCGGTCGTGTCTTGATGCGCGATTTTGCCGAGCACGCCCAGGTCCTCGTTGAAATAGATCAGCCCCTTGAGGTAATAGGCGTAGTCGACGCTGGGATGGTTGGGATGGAGCTTGATGAAGCGCTCGACGGCGGCGACGGCGGAGGCCGACTCGCCCTGCTTGAAGTAGGCATAGGCGGCCTCGATCTGCGCCTGCTGCGCGAAGCGGCCATACGGATAGCGCGACTCGAGCGACTCGTAGTACTTTGCCGCCTGCTCGTAATTGCTGTTGTCGAGCTCATCCTTGGCTTCATGGTAAAGCCGCTCCGCCGACCAGCCGGCGGTCGGATCCGACTTTTCCCCCAACGACCCGCAGGCCGCCAACAGCAGAGCGAATAACGCTACACTACGTTTCATGACAGAGCACCGGAATCATGCCGGCAATTATAACGTGGCCGGCGTCACGCGACAGGTTCCGGAGGCCCTCGCCGGCCTGCGATTGGACCAGGCGCTGGCGCGGATGTTTCCAGAGCATTCGCGCAGCCGCCTGCAGGGTTGGCTGCGCGAGGGGCACATCCGGCTGGACGAGCGCGCCGCCAAGCCGAAGCAGAAGATCTGGGGCGGCGAGCGCGTCGAGATTCATTCCCAGCCCGATCCGTCCGAGACATCGTTCCGTGCGGAGCGCATCGCGCTCGACGTCGTATATGAAGACGACGACGTGCTCGTCATCAACAAGCCGGCCGGGCTGGTGGTGCATCCCGGCAGCGGCAACTGGCAGGGGACGATGCTCAACGCGCTTCTGCATCACGCGCCGCAGCTGGCGGCAATTCCCCGTGCCGGCATCGTGCATCGCCTCGACAAGGACACCAGCGGCCTGCTGGTGGTGGCGAAAACCTTGCAGGCCCAGACCGCGCTCGTACGCCAGATCCAGTCGCGCACGATGAAGCGCGATTATCTTGCACTGGTGCACGGCGCCGTGAGAAGAGATGGCGAAGTTGCGGCGCCGGTCGGGCGGCATCCGCGCAACCGCACGCGCATGGCGGTGGTGAGCGGCGGCAAGCCGGCGCTGACCCGATACCGGGTGCTGAAGCGCTTCGCCGGAGCCACGCTGCTCGAATGCGGCCTCGCCACCGGCAGGACGCACCAGATTCGCGTGCACATGCAGTCGCTCGGCCACCCGCTGGTCGGGGATCCCGTCTATCGCGAAAAGCGACGCGGTGAGGAGGCGATCCGGTTCCCGCGCCAGGCGCTGCACGCGGCGCGGCTCGCGTTCGTGCATCCGGTGTCGGGCGTGCGGAAGCATTTCGAGGCGCCGCTGCCGCAGGATTTTCAGGCGCTGCTGGACGCGCTCGAGTGAGCGGCACGCTTCATCCCGACTGGATCGTCCCCGACTGGCCGGCCTCCGCGCGAGTACGCGCCCTCATCACCACGCGCGCGGGCGGGGTGAGCGCCGGTGCGTATGCCGGTCTCAATCTCGGTGAGCGGGTCGGCGATGATCCCGAATGCGTCGCTCGCAACCGTGCCATCCTGAGGGCATGCCTGCCCGCCGAGCCGCAGTGGATGCGCCAGGTCCACGGCACCGCGGTGATCGAGGCGGAGCGCGCGCCGCGTACGGAGGCGGAGGTGGAAGCGGACGCAGCCGTGGCGCGGATGCCGCGACAGGTCTGCGCGGTGCTCACCGCCGACTGCCTGCCGGTGCTGTTGTGCGACCGCGGCGGCAGCGTCGTCGGCATTGCCCATGCCGGCTGGCGCGGGCTCGCCGCCGGGATCATCGACGGCGTGGTGCGGGCGATGAACGCGCCGGCGGGAAACCTGATGGCGTATCTCGGTCCGGGCATCGGGCCGAACGCCTACGAAGTCGGCGGCGAGGTGCGCGAGGCGTTTGTGTGCAGGGATGCGCGAGCGGCGGCGGCTTTTGCGCCACGCCCGGGCGGCAAATATCTCGCCGACCTGTATGCGCTGGCGCGGCAGCGGCTGGCCGCCGCAGGCGTCGGCGAAGTTCATGGCGGAGGATTCTGCACCTTGAGCGAGGCGCGCTTTTTCTCCTTCCGTCGCGACCCGAACGGCGGCAGAATTGCGAGCTTGATCTGGCTCGAGGATAACTGAACGATGTCGACGTTAGCCTGGATCTCCACAGCGAGCATCGCGGGCGGCGTCATCAGCATCGTGATCGCGGCGCTGTTCGCGCTTTCGGCGCCGGCGAGCTGGGTGCCGGCGCTGGTCAGTTTTGCCATCGGCGCGCTCCTTGGCGCGGTATTCCTGGAGATCCTTCCGCATGCGTTCGCCGGCGCCGCCAACCTGCACGCGCTGTTCGCCACCGTGCTGGGCGGCATTCTCGGCTTCTTCGTGCTGGAGAAGCTGGTTCTGTGGCGCCATTGCCACATCGAGGACTGCGAAGCGCACGACCATCACACCATCCAGAACGACCATGGCCGCAGCGGCCTGATGATCATCATCGGCGACAGCTTTCACAACTTTGTCGACGGCATCCTGATCGCCGCGGCGTTCCTGGAGAGCACCGAGATCGGCTTGGTCATTGCCGCGGCCATCATCGCGCATGAAATCCCGCAGGAAATCGGCGACTTCGTCATCCTGCTGCACTCCGGCTACAGCAAGCTCGCGGCGTTCGCGCTCAATCTTCTCTCGAGTTTCGCCATGCTGATCGGGGCGCTGCTGGCGTATTTCGCGCTGCAGGCTGCGCAGGGATGGATCAACACCGTGCTCGCGCTCGCCGCGGCGAGCATGATCTATGTTGCGGTCGCCGACCTGATTCCCGGCCTGCACCGGCGCCCGGAGCTGCGCGCTACGGCCCTGCAGGTGATTCTGATTGCGCTCGGCGTGTTCCTGATCTGGCTGGTGGGCGATCTCACCGGGCCGGGCTAGCGGGGCGCGGCGGCGACGTCGTATCGCTGTAGGTCCCGCAATGACGACGCTCGCGCCCTCGGCAGCCAGTCGCGTTGCCAGCGCCTTGCCGATGCCGCTCGCACCGCCAGTGACGATCGCCACCTTGCCCTTCAGCTTCACGCAGTGTGCTCCTTTGCGCCGATGATATTGGCGCATGATCGGAGTGTCAAAAATGCGGATTGTTCGACACGAAGCTTGTTGCTACGATGGGCGCCGCGTTGGCGGCTGCGCGAAGCGCGTATAGAACGCGGCTTCCCGCGCTGTAACAAAATCGCAAACACCGCCGCTTATAACGCGACTCTCTCGACCCCCGATGCAGAACATCGCACACTCTGTAGGCCGCTGTTTTGCCCAAGACTTCCTTGCGCGATGGGCGTGCGGGGCGATGCTGTTCACCGGGGCCGTCGGGGCGACTGCCCAGGGAAATCCCGACGCAGAGCCGGAGAAGTTTTCCCTCCACTTTCAGACGACCTTCGTTTCACAGGAGCACGACAGCTTCCGTTCTCCCTATCAAGGGCAGAACAGCCTGCTTCCCGGCCGCGAGGTGAAAAATACGTTCACCCACACCTTGTTTCTCGGCTGGCGAGCCTGGAGCAGCGGAGAAATCTATTGGAATCCCGAGATCGCCTACGGGCGTGGCTTCAGCGACGTGACCGGACTGGCGGGGTTTCCGAACGGCGAGATCGCCAAGGCGATCAGCCCCGATCCGACGCTCTATCAGGCACGTGCTTTCCTGAGACAGACTTTCGGGCTGGGCGGCGGAACCGGGTTCGCGCCCGGCGAACAGAATCAGCTCGCGGCACGCTACGATGCCGCGCGGGTCGTGATCACGCTGGGGAATTTCTCGGCGCTGGATATTTTCGATGACAACCGCTATGCGCACGAGCCCCGCGAGCAATTCCTGAACTGGGCGTTGGTGACCAACGGCGCCTGGGATTTTCCCGCCGACGCGCGCGGTTACACCCGTGGCGGGGCGATCGAATACATCACGCCGGGCTGGGCGCTGCGTTACGGACGCCTCCTCATGCCCAGAGAGGCGAACGGCCTGCAGCTGGACCCGAAATCACGCGGCGAGGTCGTCGAGCTCGAGCGCCAGCATCGTCTCGGCGAGCGCGACGGCGCAGCGCGAGCGCTCTTCTTCTCCAACGAAGCGCGCATGGGTTCATATCGACAGACGCTCGATAATGCAGCGCCGGGCCTTGATCTCGCGCAGACCGCGGCCTATCGCCGCAAGTACGGGTGGGCGGTCAATGTGGAGCAGGAACTCGCGTCCTGGGCCGGCGCTTTCATGCGCCTCGGATGGAACGACGGCCGCTCGGAGACGTTTGCCTGGACCGAAATCGACCGGCATTTCTCTGTCGGCGTTTCACTGAAGGGCGCGGCCTGGGGCAGGCAGGGCGACGTGCTGGGCATTGCGGCGATGCGCAACGGCCTTTCCGAGGACCACCGCGATTTCCTCGCCGCCGGCGGCCACGGATTCATCATCGGCGACGGCGCCCTCAATTACGGCACCGAGCGCATTCTCGAGAGCTATTACTCGCTCGCGGTCACGTGCCGGACTTCAGCCACGTTCGATTTTCAGCACGTGAGCAGCCCGGCCTACAACCGCGACCGCGGACCGGTGAATATCGGTTCGCTGCGTTTGCATTACGGATTCTGACCGGCCCCGCGGCGGCGCCTACTTGAACTTGTAATACTCGCGATTCAGGTAGGCGGCGATATGTTCTTCGTCGTCTGGAAAAAGGGCGAGATTGAGCTGGGCGGCGCAGATGGTGATTTGCGCCGCGAGCTTCTGCGGCGTCGTGACCTTTCGGTCGGCGCGGGTGTAGACCCGCGAGCCGTCGCCGCCGAACTTCTGCGCGTGGCAGGCGGCGCAGTGGTTTTCGGTGACCAGCTTCTTGCCGATGAGGGGGTCGCCTTTGGGAAAGGGATCGGCCCACGCGAGCATCGGCGCGAAGCAGAGCAGTATCGGGAGTGCGGCTCGAAACCTCATTTGGGAGTGATGATACCCGCGCTACGCCGGCGATGCTAGGGCAGATCGGGATCGATGACCGTGCACAGAGAGGCTTTGACGCCGGTCTGATGGAACCACCACAGCGCGCCCTTGGCGATTTCCCAATCGGCTTCCTTGTCCGAGAGCAGCGTTGCCGCAACGCGGCCCAGCGTGGGCTGATGCCCGACGATCACGATGGCGCCGCGGCGTTCCGGCCAGCCGGCTGCGGCAAGAAGATCGGCGGCGGCAGCGCCGGTGCCGACCTTCGGGGAGGTGGAATAAGGCAGGCCGAGCGCCGCGGCGGTCTGCCGCGCCCGTACTGCGGGGCTGACCAGAATCTCGCAGCGCTCCGGCAGCCGCGGTTTCAGCCACGCCGCCACGGTTGCAGCCTGCGCCTGCCCGCGCTCGGTCAGCTTTCTCCCCGAGTCCGGACTGCCGTCCTCGGCGTCGGCATGCCGCCAGAGTATCAGATCCATTTTTCCCGGGGATATTTCTTACCGCAGCGCGCCCAGGTCGAGCAGGCTCGCCAGTCCGGTCAGGATGAACAGCCCGGCGGCGAGCCAGCGCACGAATCCAAGCGGAATGCGCTCGGCGAGCTTCTCCCCGACCAGAACCGCCGGAACATTGGCGATCAGCATGCCCAGCGTGGTGCCGGCGACCACCGTGGCAAGCGACTGGAAGCGCGCAGCCAGCGCCACGGTCGCGAGCTGCGTCTTGTCGCCCATCTCGGCGATGAAGAACGCCGCGAGCGCGGTGGCGAAGACGCCGGCGGCATGCGCCGCGGGCACCTGCTCGAGCTTGTCGGGACGCAAGGCCCAGAGGCCGAAGGCGAAGAAAAGGCCCGCTGCGCCGTAGCGCAGCGCAGTCGGTGAAACCAGCGCCGCGAGCCAGACCCCCGCTGTCGCCGCGAGCGCGTGGTTGGCGAGCGTGGCGACCAGAATGCCCAGAATGATCGCGCGCGGCTCGCGCAGCCTAGCAGTCAGGGCAAAGGAGAGCAGTTGCGTCTTGTCGCCGATTTCCGCAACGGCGACAAGCAATATCGACGTGAACAAAGCTTCCAAGGGAGCGGATTCAGGGATTCGGTGCCCGGGAAATGCCGCGCGAGGCGCGGAAAAATCCCGCGATCCAGGTTATCTCTTGTGAGGACAGCTGGGCTTGGTGCAGTCGGCGTAGAGATGCAGCGAGTGCTCACGGATGGCGAATCCCCGGTCTTTGGCGATCCGCACCTGGCGCTTCTCGATCTCAGCATCGTAGAACTCCTCGACGCGGCCGCACTGCATGCAGACCAGGTGATCGTGATGGCTGCCTTCGTTCAGCTCGAACACGGCCTTGCCGGACTCGAAGTGATGGCGCCTCAGGAGCCCGGCGTGTTCGAACTGGGTGAGAACGCGATAGACGGTCGCCAGGCCGATATCAAGGCCATCGCTGCTGAGCAGGCGATAGACGTCTTCCGCGGCGAGATGCCGCACCGTGCTGGTTTCAAACAGTTTCAGGATGCGCAGGCGTGGCCCGGTGGCCTTGAGGCCGATTGTCTTGAGGTCGTAGATGTTGGTCATGAAAGGTCGAGTCCGGGAAAGGCGCCGATTTCCGCTATCATATAGCGTTTTATTCCCGCCCAAAAGCCGCTGACATGACGAGAATGCCGCTCCTGGCCCTGCTGCTCGCGTTGGCCGCGTGCAGCATCTCGCCGCACCTGTCGCCGCACAGGATCGAGATTCAGCAGGGCAATTACGTCACGCAGGAGATGGCGGCGAAGCTCAAGCCGGGGATGACTCGCGACCAGGTGCGCTTTGTTCTCGGCACGCCGCTGGTGAGCGATATCTTTCACGCCGATCGCTGGGACTACGTATTCAGGCGGCAGCCCGCAGACAGCCGCGAGGTCGAATCCCGCCGCATGGCGGTGTTCTTCGAGGACGACAAGCTGAAGCGCATCGAAGGCGACGTGGTCGCGGCTTTCGGGGCCGAGCCGTCGCCGAAAAAGGCGGAGCGATGAAACTCGCCATCGCCGGCGCGGGAGGCCGCATGGGCCGGACCCTGATCGAACTCGTGCTGGGGTCGGGCGACCTGAAGCTCGCGGCGGCGCTGGACGTGCCGGGCAGCGCGGTCATCGGCGGGGATGCCGGGGTACTGGTCGCGGCGCCCTGTGGCGTGAAAGTCACCGCGGATTACGCCGGCGCTATCGCCGGCGCCGATTGCCTGGTCGATTTCACCCGGCCCGAGGGCACGCTCGCCCATCTCGAGCAGTGCGTCAAGGCAGGGGTGCGCATGGTCATCGGCACCACCGGCTTCTCGGCGCAGCAACAGCAGCGCATCGCCGCCGCGGCCGGAAAGATCGCGATCGTCTTCGCGCCCAACATGGCGGTAGGAGTGAACGTGGTGTTCAAGCTTGCCGAAACGGCGGCACGCGCGCTCGGCGACGGCTATGACGTGGAAATCATCGAGGCGCATCACCGCGACAAGGTCGATGCGCCCTCGGGCACGGCGCTGCGGCTCGGGGAGATCGTGGCGCAAGCGCTCGGCCGGGACCTCTCCCGCAGCGCAATTCACGGGCGTGAGGGCGAGACCGGCAAGCGCGACCCCAAGGCCATCGGCTTTCACGCCATCCGCGCCGGCGACATCGTCGGCGAGCACACCGTGATGTTCGCCGGCGAAGGCGAGCGCGTCGAAGTCACGGTGCGCTCGGGCAGCCGCGCTTCCTACGCGATCGGAGCCCTACGGGCCTGCCGGTTCCTCAAGGACAAGACATCCGGCCTGTACGACATGCAGGATGTGCTGGGTCTGCGTTGAGCGCGAGGCAGGCCCGTTGGTAAAATCGGCGGCCGGCATTGTCCCTAAGTGCGTGATTTCAGCGCCTGCAATGCCTGCTTGGTCCATGCCTGGTCGATTCCCTCCAGCAGTTCCTCGGCGTTCCGGTAGCGTCGGCGCGGGTCGACTGCGAGCATGCGGTCGAGCAGCTCCTGATATCCGGTGAGCGACTCGGGCAACTGCGGTCGCGGTGCCGTGCGGTGCAGCGTGAGCAGTTCCGATATGGAGTCGGCGTCGAAAGGGCGCTTGCGCATGAGCATCTCGTAGAAAATGACCCCGAGCGCGTAAATATCGGCCTGCGCCGTCGCCGGATGGCCATCGATCTGCTCCGGGGAAATGTAATAGGGCGTTCCGAACAGTTCGCCATGGCGGGTGCGTCCCCAATCCCCGCTCAGCCGCTTGGCGATGCCGAAATCGACCAGGGCGATGGTGCCGTCGGTGCGCACCATGAGATTGGCCGGCTTGACGTCGCGGTGGATGATGCCGCGGCTGTGAATCTCACGCAGCGCCCCCGCCGCCTGGGCCAGCAGCGAAAGCGCCTGCCGCGCCGTCAGACCGTTGGCGATCACATCGGTGAGGCTGCCGCCCGTGAAGTACTCCATCGCGATGTAGGCGTAACGCTCGCTGAAGCCGCGGTCGTAGATCTTGCCTACATTGGGGTGATCGATCGACGAGATGATGTCGAATTCCTGCATGAAGCGCTGCAACAGGTTCTCGTCCTGACCGGGAACGGTGTTGAGAATCTTGAGCACGACGTGTTGCTTGTCGCTCTCGCGCTCCGCGAGGTAGACGACCGAGGACCCTCCCTGGCCGATCTTGGAGAGCACGCGGTAGCCTTGGACGATCAGATTTTTCTCGCCGAGAGAGCCGCTGATTTCCATGTTGATCATGCGCAGCGTAATGCCCAGCGCGGCTTTTGCCGCGCCGGCTGCGATCTTGGCGTTGGCGGCCAGCGCCTCCCGCATGTCTTCAGGGAGCTGCACCGGTGATGCGCTGGCGTCGCCGATGCTGACGCCGATGATCTCGTGGGCCTGGATCGGGACGCTGCGGCCGCGCAGTTGCACCATTTGCGTCGCGCCGACCTTGGCCGCGGGACCCGCCGCCGTGACGGTCGCATCGCTCGCCACCACGGCCCACCCCAGCTCCTTGGTCTGGCCTTCCAGGCGTGATGCGATGTTGACGCTGTCACCGATGGCAGTGAACCCACCCTGGCCCGGCGTGCCGACGTGGCACATCAGGACCTCCCCCGTGTGAATGCCCACCCCGATGGCGAATTCGGGTAGTCCGCGCGCAGGATGGTGCAGGGCGATCCAGTCGCGGAACCGGTGTGACGCGATCTGCATGGCGAGGCCGGCGCGGATGGCGCGCTGGGCATGGGGCTGGTCGTGGCCGGCAGCGCCGTCTTCGAACAGAGCCATGATGCCGTCGCCGATAAATTGTATGACCCGGCCGCCGCAGCGGATCACCGGTTCGCAGGCATGCGCGAGATAGGTGTTGAGAAGCTCGGCGATCTCGCCGGAGGTGAGGCGTTCCGAATAAGTGGTGAAGTTGCGGATGTCGGAGAACAGCACCGTGGCCTGCTCGATCTTGCCTGTCAGGTTGGCGGCA
Organism: Burkholderiales bacterium; assembly: GCA_049802235.1. Lineage (GTDB taxonomy): Bacteria > Pseudomonadota > Gammaproteobacteria > Burkholderiales > SG8-39 > VBDM01. The sequence goes on from JBARMB010000093.1 coordinate 25,152, forward strand.
TCGGTGTCCTCGAGTGCCGCCGAGGCGTCGCCGCCGGCGATCTTCTGGCGGAATTTCTGCGTCAGTTGGTCTTCGCTCGCGACGAGGCGGGCGGCCATCGCCTGGGTGGATATTTCGTGTTTTTTCAGGCGAGAGTTGACCGCCTCCATCAACTCGTCGCGCGTGAACGGCTTGGGAATGTAGTCGTCGGCGCCAAGGTTCATGCCGCGTCGCATGCTGCCGCGGTCGTCGAGTGCGGTGAGAAAAACGAACGGGATATCCGCGAGGGACGGCTCCGAGCGCAGCGCCTCGAGCACCGCGAAGCCGTCCATCTCGGGCATGTTTATGTCGCACAGGATGAGGCTTGGCGGATCCCTGCGCGCGAGTTCCAGGCCAATGCGCCCGTTCTCGGCGCCGACGGCGACGTAGCGCTCCACTTTCAACATCAGCATGATGTTGTTGCGGATGCTGGCCTCGTCCTCGATGACGAGGATCTTCTTCGCCGGGGCTTCGGCCATCAGGCAGCCTCCGCGGCGCGCGCGCCCGGGCAGTGCAGGGGAAGGGTCACGATGAACCGGGTGCCGGCGCCGACCTCGCTGCTGAACCCGATCTCGCCGCCGTGCAGCTCGACGGATTTTTTCGTGATCGCGAGGCCCAGGCCGGTGCCGGGCCGGTTATCGACGTTCGAGGCGCGGTGGAAACTCTCGAACAGCCGCGGCCGGTCCTGCTCGGGGATGCCGATTCCCCGGTCCTGGACTTCAATCAGGGCCTGCTCGCCGCGCCGCGCCAGGGACAGCGTTATTTCGCTGGCTGGCGGCGAGTACTTTACGGCGTTCGACAGCAGGTTGTTCAGAATGTGGCGCAGCAGCCGCTCGTCCATTTCCGCTTCGTTGCGATCGAAATGGTCCTGGAAGCTGATCACATGCTGCTTGCCTTGCGCGATGCGGAATTCCGACACGACCTTGCGGCACAACTCGCGCAAATCGAGACGGTCCGGATTGAGCTTGAGCACTCCGGACTCGGCCCGGCCCAGAGTGAGCACGTCGTCGATGATCTCGCCCATGCGCTTGGCGCCGCTCTGGATGTTTTGCAGAAGACCGGCCTTCTCCGCGGCACTCAGGCTGTCTACGTAGTGCTCGAGCAGCTCCGCCGAGGAGAGGATGGTCGCGAGCGGCGTGCGGAATTCGTGCGAGGCGATCGACACGAACTTCGACTTCATCTCGGAGAGTTCCTTCTCGCGCTGGACCGCCGCCAGCAGTTCGGCCTCGGCTTGCTTCTGGCGGTCGATGTCGATGTTGATGCCGGTCATACGCAGCGCCCGGCCGCCGGTGTCGTGCCCGACCACCCGGCCGCGGCTCAGGCTCCATTTCCATTCCCCCGTCGTCGTCTTGATCCGGTGCTCGGCGACGTACTCCGGCGTAGTGCCTTCAAGGCAATCCGTCAGGGCCTTTTTAACCCGCGGCGTGTCCTCGGGGTGCAGCATGACTGCAATCTCCTCGATGGTCCGCACACCATTGGTAGTCCCTTTGCCCGCGGCCAGGATGCCGCCCCACGTGCCCTCGAGATAGATATTGCCCCGGCGCGCATCCCATTCCCAGATCAGGAGGTCGGACGCCTGCAACGCAAGATCGAGCCGTTCCTTTGCCACCTTGACCTGTTCCAGCAGCTCTTCGTTTTCCTTGCCGAAGCGCAGCGTCTCCATCAGCGCGCGGTGCGAGGAGAGATACAGCGCAAGCAAGATCGCGGAGAGTACCAGGATCAGTATCCCGGCGGAGGCGTTGAACGCTCCGCCCTGCGAAAACAGGACGCCGATCAGCGGCACGAAGATCGGCACAATGAAGCAGGCAAACGCCTTTGGGCTCGGAGCCAGCGCCGAGGGCAGCCCCATCGCCACGCTGCCGATGAGAAAGGGCATGAGGATTTCGTGCAACTGACCGTGCACCGGGTAGAGCAGCATTACGGTGATGCCCCAGGTTGTTCCCAGAACTGCGCTGGCGAGGCAGAAGTAGCCTTCCCACCGATCCGCTGCGTCCGCGCCGGGCTGGCTTAATTGATAGGCGCGGTTGAGCGCGAAGCGCAGCAGGCTGGCCAGCACCAGCCAGATCAGCCACGACGCGAGCAGGCCGTTGCTGATGAATCCCCATAATGCGAAGGCGGCGATTGCCGAGGTGAGCAGGATCGTGGGGGCGTCCGTACCGGAAAGGCGGTACAGCAGCGATACCCGCTGCGGCAGGAACTCGGCCGAAGCCACCATCGGGATCGCGGCGCGCGGGGAAGTCATGCCTTCCATCTTCGGGGATCTGAGGTGAGAATTTTGGTTACCAATCGTGGCGTCGGCGACCCGGCAGCAGCCAAACAACAGCAATTCTGACATGGATTGACGAAGCTTTGCGGTTCCTGATTTTGGTCGTAGCCTCGCGACCACGGGCTGGTTTGATGGGGCAGCGGAATCACTGTATACTGCGTCCGTTTGTTGCAAAGCGGGATCGGCGCAAGCCGATCCCGCTTTGCACATGTGGCTCCCAAACCTGCTGCCATGCCCGCCGCCCCGCCCGCCCTCCTTGCTTTGGCCGACGGTACCATTTTTCGTGGCCGCTCCATCGGAGCCGGGGGTTTGGCCTCCGGCGAGGTGGTGTTCAATACCGCCATCACCGGCTACCAGGAAATCCTGACCGATCCTTCGTATTGCCGCCAGATTGTCACTCTGACCTATCCGCATATCGGCAATACCGGGATCAATCTTGAGGACATGGAGTCCGCGGCGGTATTCGCCGCCGGGCTGGTCATCCGCGACCTCGCGCTCGCGGCCTCGAACTGGCGCAGCGAACAGAGCCTGGAGAAGTTCCTCGTTGAGAACCGGGTCATTGCCATTGCCGATATCGATACCCGCAGGTTGACCCGGCTGCTGCGCGACAAGGGCGCCCAGAACGGCGCCATCCTTGCCGGGACATTCGACGAGGCGCGTGCACTGGAGGCGGCAAGGGCGTTTCCCGGGATTGCGGGCATGGATCTCGCCAAAGTGGTGACGACCGACAAATCCTACGAATGGCTCGAAGGCATCTGGCGGCTCGGCAAGGGTTTCCGTCAACCCGAGGCTGCTCGCTTTCATGTGGTCGCGTACGACTACGGCATCAAGCGCAACATCCTGCGCATGCTCGTCGAACGCGGTTGCCGTATTACGGTCCTGCCCGCGCAAGCGCCGGCACGGGAGGCGCTCGCGCTCAAACCCGATGGCGTGTTCCTCTCCAACGGCCCCGGTGATCCCGGGCCCTGCGATTACGCCATCCGCGCCGTCCGCGAAATCGTGGAAGTCGGCATTCCGACCTTCGGCATCTGCCTGGGCCACCAGCTCATGGCCCTGGCTTCGGGGGCGAGGACCATCAAGATGAAGTTCGGCCATCATGGCGCCAACCATCCGGTCAAGGACCTCGACACGGGCGCTGTGGCGATCACGAGCCAGAATCATGGCTTCGCGGTGGATCCGGACAGCCTGCCTGCGATCCTGCGGCCCACCCATGTGTCGCTGTTCGACGGCAGCCTGCAGGGCATGGCGCGCACCGACCGTCCGGCTTTCTGCTTCCAGGGACATCCCGAGGCGAGTCCCGGCCCGCACGATATCGGCTATCTCTTCGACCGATTCGTGAAGATGATGGAGGGGCACAGGCGTGCCTAAGCGCACCGACATCAACAGCATCCTGATCATCGGCGCCGGGCCAATTATTATCGGCCAGGCGTGCGAGTTCGACTACTCCGGGGTGCAGGCGTGCAAGGCCCTGCGCGCCGAGTGCTACAAGGTGATCCTGGTCAACTCCAACCCGGCGACCATCATGACCGACCCGGAGATGGCCGACGTCACTTACATCGAGCCGGTCAACTGGCAGATGCTCGAGGCGATCATCGCCAGGGAGCGGCCGGATGCGCTGTTGCCGACCATGGGGGGGCAGACTGCGCTCAACTGCGCGCTCGACCTGGCGCAGCACGGCGTACTGGAAAAATACGGCGTCGAGCTGATCGGCGCCAGCCGCGAGGCCATCGACAAGGCGGAGGACCGCGAGAAATTCAAGCAGGCGATGGCGCGCATCGGCCTTGCCTGCCCGCGCTCGGCGCTCGCCCACAGCATCGAGGAGGCGCTGCAGGTGCAGGCAGCGGTCGGCTTCCCGGCGGTGATCCGGCCGTCGTTCACGCTGGGTGGCTCGGGCGGCGGCATTGCCTACAACCGCGAGGAATTCGTCGCCATCTGCGAGCGCGGGCTGGACGCCTCGCCGACGCGCCAGCTGCTGATCGAGGAGTCGGTGATCGGCTGGAAGGAATTCGAGATGGAGGTGGTGCGCGACCGCAAGGACAACTGCATCATCGTCTGCTCGATCGAGAACCTCGATCCGATGGGCGTGCACACCGGCGACTCGATCACCGTGGCGCCGGCGCAGACGCTCACCGACAAGGAATACCAGATCATGCGCGACGCCTCGATCGCGGTGCTGCGCGAAATCGGTGTCGATACCGGCGGCTCGAACGTGCAGTTCGCGATCAATCCCAAGGACGGGCGCATGCTCGTGATCGAGATGAATCCGCGCGTGTCGCGATCCTCGGCGCTTGCCTCCAAGGCCACCGGCTTTCCCATTGCCAAGGTGGCGGCGAAACTCGCGGTCGGCTACACCCTCGATGAGCTGCGCAACGACATCACGGGCGGCGCGACGCCGGCCTCTTTCGAACCGACCATCGACTACGTGGTGACGAAGGTGCCGCGCTTTGCCTTCGAGAAATTCCCGCAGGCGAATGACCGCCTGACGACGCAGATGAAGTCGGTGGGCGAGGTGATGGCGATCGGCCGCACCTTCCAGGAGTCGTTCCAGAAGGCGCTGCGCGGCCTCGAGGTCGGCGTTGACGGGCTCAACCAGAAGACCACCGACCGCGAGAAGATCGAAAAAGAACTCGGCGAGCCGGGGCCGGAGCGCATCTGGTATGTGGGGGACGCGTTCGAGAACGGCTTTACGCTCGAGGAAGTCCATCAGCTCACCTGCATCGACCGCTGGTTCCTGGCCCAGATCGAGGAAATCGTCAAAATCGAGATGGACCTCGACGACCGGCGTCTGGACGACCTCGACACCGACACCATGCGCATGCTCAAGCGCAAGGGGTTCTCCGACCGGCGCCTGGCGTATCTCTTCAACGCCGGCGAGGAGGAAGTGCGCGCGAAGCGCCATGCACTCGGTATCCGTCCGGTGTACAAGCGCGTCGACACCTGCGCCGCGGAATTCGCCACGCGCACTGCCTACATGTATTCCACTTACGAGGAGGAATGCGAGGCGCAGCCGACCGACCGCAAGAAGGTGATCGTTCTCGGCGGCGGGCCGAACCGCATCGGCCAGGGCATCGAGTTCGACTATTGCTGCGTGCACGCCGCGCTCGCGCTGCGCGAGGACGGCTTCGAGACCATCATGGTCAACTGCAACCCCGAGACGGTTTCGACCGATTACGATACCTCCGACCGGCTCTATTTCGAGCCGTTGACGCTCGAGGATGTGCTCGAGATCGTCGACAAGGAAAAGCCGTTCGGGGTGATCGTCCAGTTCGGCGGGCAGACGCCGTTGAAGCTCGCCCGCGATCTGGAAGCGAACGGTGTTCCGATCATCGGCACCTCGCCTGACATGATCGACGCCGCGGAGGACCGCGAGCGTTTCCAGAAGCTGATCGACCGGCTCGGCCTCAACCAGCCGCCGAACCGCACGGCGCGCAACGAAGCGGATGCGCTACGCCTCGCCGAAGAGATCGGCTATCCGCTGGTGGTGCGGCCGAGCTACGTACTCGGTGGCCGTGCCATGGAAATCGTGCACCAGAAATCGGACCTGGAACGCTACATGCGCGAGGCGGTGAAGGTGTCGAACGACTCGCCGGTGCTGCTTGATCGTTTCCTGAACGACGCCACCGAAGTGGACGTGGACGCGGTCAGCGACGGCAAACGCGTGTTCATCGGCGGCATCATGGAGCACATCGAGCAGGCCGGCGTGCATTCCGGAGATTCCGCCTGCTCGCTGCCGCCGCATTCGCTTTCCTCCCAGCTCAAGCAGGAGCTGCGCCGGCAGACCGTGGAGCTCGCGCACGCGCTCGAGGTGGTGGGTCTGATGAATATCCAGTTCGCGATACAGCGCGACACCGTTTATGTGCTCGAAGTGAATCCGCGCGCCTCGCGCACCGTGCCGTTCGTCGGCAAGGCCACCGGCGTGCCGCTCGCCAAGATTGCCGCCCGTTGCATGGTGGGAAAGTCCCTGGAAATGCAGGGCGTGGCTGCCGAGGTGATCCCGGCCTATTTCTCGGTCAAGGAAGCGGTATTCCCGTTCATCAAGTTCCCGGGGGTCGACACGATTCTGGGCCCCGAGATGAAGTCGACCGGCGAGGTCATGGGCGTAGGCGAGAGTTTCGGCGAGGCCTTCGTCAAGTCGCAACTCGCCGCGAGCGTCAAGGTGCCCGAGGCGGGAACCGTGTTCATCAGCGTGCGCAACAGCGACAAGCTGGCGGCGGTCGAAATCGGCCGCGACCTGGTTGCGCTCGGATTCGGGATCCTGGCTACCCGCGGCACGGCGGCGGTGCTTGCCGCGCACGGCGTGGCGGTGACGGTGGTGAACAAGGTCGCCGAAGGGCGTCCCCATGTCGTCGACATGATCAAGAACGGGGAGGTAAGCCTCATCGTCAATACGGTGGAGGAGAAGCGGAGCGCGATCTCCGATTCGCGCTCGATCCGCATCAGCGCGGTGCAGCAGCGCGTCACCTACTACACCACGATCGCCGGCGCCCGCGCCGCCTGCGAGGGCATTCGGCACGTGAAGGCCCTGGTGCCTTATTCCCTGCAGCAGCTGCACGCCAGGCTGCGCTGAGCCGTCCCATCCGCCGGCGGGCTATTGCAAAATAGTCGAAAAGGTGGTGACATTAAGCCGCCTGCCGGAACTTCTTCCGTACCGAATCACCCTTATTGAAGCAGGGCGCCCTCGGCGCCATAGCGACTTATTCTTGAGCGAACATGAGCAAGATTCCACTGACTGTTACCGGCGTCGAGCTGCTGCGGCAGGAACTGCAGCGCCTGAAGACCGTGGAGCGACCGAGTACGATCGCGGCGATTGCCGAAGCGCGCTCGCACGGCGATCTCTCCGAGAACGCCGAGTACGACGCCGCCAAGGAGCGCCAGGCGTTCGTCGAGGGCCGCATCAAGGAAGTCGAAACCAAGCTCGCCAACGCGCAGGTCATCGATCCCAAGCTGCTCGACGCCGACGGTCGCTGCGTTTTCGGCGCTACCGTGGAACTCGAGGAGCTGAAAAGCGCGGAATCGGCGACCTACCAGATCGTCGGCGATGACGAGGCCGACATCAAGAAGAGCAAGATCTCGATCAGCTCTCCGATCGCCAGAGCGCTCATCGGAAAATACGCGGGCGACCAGGTCGAGGTGCAGACGCCCGGCGGCGTCAGGAAGTACGAGATCCTCGACGTGCGCTACGAGTGACCGCCGGTCCGGCGGGCCGGGTGCGGCGCGACGCCGGCTGGTATGGGT
>JBARMB010000094.1:0-12308 GCA_049802235.1 Burkholderiales bacterium
GCCGCCGTGCGCGGCGTCGAGGGCTGCGGCGATCGGCTCGCACTCGGCGAGCACCTGCCCGCCCCATTCGCGCAGCTCCACCATCTGGCGGTGCCGGTCCAGGCGCAGGCCCGGCTCGCGGCCGCGCGCGGCGACGCGCTGCTTGTTGCGGCCGATGGCATCGATCTCCTGCGGTGTGTCCGGGGGGCTGTGGGTGAGCAGGCAGTGCAGAAGAAAGACGTCGAGAAATCGCACCGTGCCTGCGGCGATGCCGATGGGCGAGAACGGATCGAGGTCCATGGCGCGCACTTCGATGTACTCGACGCCGCGCTCGCGCAGCGCGTGCAGCGGCCGCTCGGCCGGGCGAATGACGCGCTTCGGGCGAATGGTGCTGTAGAACTCGTTTTCGATTTGCAGCAGGCTCGTGGCGAGCTGGCGGTAGTGGTCCACGACGTCACTCGTGCCGTCCACGACGTCACCCGCGCCGTGCACGACGTCAGTCGCGACGCGGCCCTCGCGGATGCCGATGGCTTCGTACGGCGGATAGGGCCGGGTGAGCGCGTCGTAGAGCGAGGCGGCGTAGCTCTCGAGGCTGTTGTGGCTCACCGCGAGCGAGTCCTGCGCCTCGCTCAGGTAGCCGAGGCGCCCCATGCGCAGCGAGGTCGCGTGGGGCAGGTAGAGCGTGCCGGGCGCAAGCTCCTGCAGCGGGTGCGCGCGGCCCTCGACGAAGCTCGCGCACGCCGTGGGCGAGGCGCCGAAGAGGTAGAGCAGCAGCCACGCGTGCCGCCGGAAATTGCGGATCAGCGCGAAGTACGCCGCGTTCGGATCGCCCAGGCCGGGCAGCGGCAAGGCGGCTTCCGGCAAGGAGAAGTTGTAGTGGAGGCCCGAGATCGCCTGCATGCGCCGGCCGTAGCGGTGCGCGAGGCCGATGCGGTAGACGGTCTTCGCCCGGCCGACATTCGAACGGCCGTAGCGCCCGACCGGAATGGCTTTCTCATCGGGCAGGTTGCAGGGCATGCTCGCGCACCACAGCGCTTCGTCGCCGATGTGGCGGTAGACGAACTGGTGAATGCGCCCGAGCTCTTCGAGGCATGCCTCCACGCTCGTGTGCACGCCGGTGATGAGTTCCAGCTGCGCCTCGCTGAAATCGGTGGTGATGTGCGGGTGGGTGAGCGCGGAACCGAGCGCCGCGGGATGCGGCGTCATGGCGAGCGCACCGTCGGGCCGCACGCGCAGGCTTTCCTTCTCGATCCCGCGCCGGATGCCCTTGAGGACGGCGGGGTCGAGCGAGCGGGGATGTTTCCGGAAGGGGCTCAAGCGGCGTCCCATTGAGCTTGGAGGGCTAGGGTAACAGATCGATGGTAATTGAACGGGGGCACACGCGGCGCGCTCTCGAATGGCCCGGGGACGGGCGTGAGGAAGCTGCGCAACTCCTGAAGTGCCGGCGCAGGCTTCGCTTAAAACCCTGCACTGCAAAGGCGCGAAGCGAGGTTGCTATAATCCGCCGTTCCTCTTTCTGTGCGCCGGCCGTATCCGGCGGCGCGATGCCTCCCCAGCTTGGATCGCTACGACCTTCTCATCATCGGCGGCGGCATCAACGGCGCCGGCATTGCGCGCGACGCCGCGGGCCGCGGGCTGAAGGTGCTGCTGGTCGAGCAGCACGATCTTGCCTCCGCGACCTCGTCGGCCTCGACCAAGCTCATCCACGGCGGGCTGCGTTATCTCGAGTACTTCGAGTTCCGCCTCGTCGCCGAGGCGCTGGCCGAGCGCGAGGCGCTGCTCGCGATCGCGCCGCACATCATCTGGCCGCTCGAGTTCGTGCTGCCGCACGAGTCTCACCTGCGGCCGGCGTGGATGATCCGCGCCGGGCTGTTCCTCTACGATCATCTCGGGCATCGCGCCTTCGGCTTTGGCGGCCGCAATACGCTGACGACCTCGCTGCCGAAGTCGAAGAGCGTGCTGCTCGCGCCGGAGGGCTACGGCGCCGGGCTCAAGCCCGAGTTCAAGCGCGGCTTCTCCTATTACGACTGCTGGGTGGATGATGCGCGGCTGGTGGTGCTCAATGCGCGCTCGGCGGCTGCGCGCGGCGCGACCATCCTCACGCGCACGCGGCTGGTGAGCGCGTGGCGCGAGCGCGACGAGTGGGTGGCGATGCTCGACAGCCCCGCCGGGGGCGAGCACGCGGTGAGGGCGGCAGCGATCGTCAACGCCGCCGGGCCCTGGGTGAAGAAAGTTCTCGACGACGAGCTGAGAATCGACATTCCGGCGCAGGTGCGCCTGGTGAAGGGCAGCCACATCGTGGTGCCGCGCATCCACGAGAAGCGCCACGCCTTCATCCTGCAGAATCCGGACCGGCGCGTGATCTTCCTCATTCCCTACGAGCGCCACTTCACGCTGATCGGCACGACCGATGTTCCGCTCTCCCCCGACGAACGCCGGCGGCGGGTCTCGCCGGAGGAGGTCGCCTATCTCTGCGAGGCGGCGAGCCGCTGCACCGCGAAGGCCATCACCCCCGGCGATGTCGTCTGGAGCTATACGGGCGTGCGCCCGCTCTACGACGACGGCAGCGAAGACCCATCGGCGGTGACGCGCGACTATCACCTGCTGCTGGACGAGAATGGCCCGCCACTGCTGTCGGTCTTCGGCGGCAAGATCACCACCTACCGCAAGCTTGCCGAGCACGCGCTGGAGAAGCTCGGCAGGCGCTTTCCCGGCGGGCGCGCCTGGACGCGCACCGAGCCGCTTCCGGGCGGGAATTTCGGCGGGCGCAGCTTCGATGCGCTGTTCACCGGTTACTGCGGCCGTTTTCCCAAGCTGCCGGCGCTGTGGCTCGTGCGCCTGCTGCGCCGGCACGGTACGCTCGTCGACGAGGTGCTGGGCGACGCGAAGAGCGTCGCCGACCTGGGGGAGGATTTCGGCGGCGGGCTGTACGAGCGCGAGCTGCGCTACCTGATCGCCAACGAGTGGGCACGCGAGGCGGACGACGTCCTGTGGCGGCGCACGAAATGCGGGCTGCACATGAGCGCGGAGCAGCGCTCGAAAGTGCGCGAGTACATGGCGGGGGTGGCATGACGCAGCCCCCTCACCCTCTCCCGGAAGGAGAGGGGAACTTCGAGAGGTCGCGCTTCGCGCGACCTGTTTGATCGTGGAATGGTGGCTCGGCTATATCGCCATCGGCGCCACGGTGGGCTTTTTCGCCGGGATGCTCGGCATCGGCGGCGGCGCCATCATGGTGCCGCTGCTGGTGATGCTGTTCGAGGCGCAGGGGTTGCCGAGGACTCACATCCTGCACCTCGCCGTGGGCACGGCGATGGCGACGATCCTGTTCACTTCGGTATCGAGCGTGCGCGCGCACGCGATGCGCGGCGCGATCCGCTGGGACATCGCCTGGAGGATGACGCCGGGGATTCTCGTCGGCGGCCTAGTCGGCTCCGGTATTGCCGCCTTCATCCCCACCGCGGCGTTCGCAGCGCTGTTCACCGGTGTGATCTATATCGCCGCGACCAACATGCTGCTCGACCGCAAGCCGAAGCCGTCGCGCCGCGCGCCGGGCATCGCCGGAACATCGTTGGCGGGATTTGTGATCAGCGCGACGTCCTCGTTCGCGGCGATCGGCGGCGCATTCCTGAGCATCCCGTTCATGCTCTGGTGCAACGTGCCGCTGCTGTCGGCGATCGGCACCGCGGCGGCGATCGGATTTCCGATCGCGCTCTCGGGCAGCGTCGGCTTCATCGTCACGGGCCTTCAGCAGGCGGGGCTGCCGTCTCACAGTCTCGGCTTCGTGTTCCTGCCGGCGCTCGGCGGGATCGTAGTGGCGAGCGTGCTGATGGCGCCGGTCGGCGCGGCGGCCGCGCACCGGCTGCCGACGAAGTGGCTGCGGCGCATCTTCGCCGCGCTGTTCTACGTGCTGGCGACGCGGATGCTGATCAGCTTGTGGTAGATGCTGGCGACGCGGATGCTGATCAGCTTGTGGTAGACAGGATTTCCCCTCCTGCTCTCGGGGGGAGGGGCGCGCCGCGGGCGCGGGGTGGTTGCGCCGCGAGTCATACCACGTCGTCGGCGCGCAGCCTGGCGATCTCGGCGTCGCCGAGCTTGAGCACCTTGCGCAGGATTTCGTCGGTATGCTGGCCGAGTGTCGGCGGCGGCAGTTTGTGCTCGACCCGGGTCGCGGAAAAGCGCATCGGGCTCGCGACCGTCGACAGCTTGCCGGCGACGGGATGGTCGAGTTCGATCCTGATGCCGCGCGCTTTCACCTGCGGTTCCTCGAATACCTGCGCGATGTCGTTGATCGGCCCGTTCGCCACGCCGGCGGCATCGAGCAGCTCCACCCATTCGCGCGTGCTGCGCCTGGAGAAAATTTCCTGCAGCAGGCGCGTCAGCTCGGCGCGATTCTCGACGCGCTTGCCGTTCGAAGCGAAGCGCGCATCATCGGCGAGATGCACGCAGCCGGCCGCCTCGCAGAATTTCCGGTACATGTTGTCGTTGGCGCAGCCGAGGATGACGTTGCCGTCTTTCGTGCGGAACGGCTGGTAGGGCACGATGTTCGGGTGCAGGTTGCCGATGCGCTTGGGCGCCGAGCCGGTGGCGAAGTAATTGGTGTTCTGGTAGGCGAGCAGCGCGATCTGGGAATCGAGCAGCGCCAGATCGAGATGCTGGCCGACGCCGGTCTCGGCGCGGTGCGCGAGCGCGGCGCAGATCGCCACCGAGGCGTACATGCCGGTGATGATGTCGGCCACCGGCACGCCGGCGCGCTGCGGACCGCCGCCGGGCGCGCCATCGGGCTCGCCGGTGACGCTCATCATCCCGCCCATGCCCTGGATCATGAAGTCGTAGCCGGGCCGCTCGCGGTACGGGCCGGTGTGGCCGAAGCCGGTGACCGAGCAGTAGATCAGTTTCGGATTGATTTTCTTCAGGTCGTCGTAGTCGAGGCCGTAGCGCGCAAGGTCGCCGTACTTGTAGTTCTCGATCAGCACATCGCAGACGCGCGCCAGCTCGCGTACGATCTTCTGGCCTTCGGCGTGGGCGATGTTCAGCGTCATGGATTTCTTGCCGCGGTTCGCCGAGGTGTAGTAGGCGGATTCTTTCGTGTCGCGGCCGTCCTTGTCCTTCACCCACGGCGGGCCGAAGGCGCGCGAATCGTCGCCGAGCTTCGGGCGCTCGACCTTGATGACTTCGGCGCCGAGGTCGGCGAGGTTCTGCCCGGCCCACGGGCCCGCGAGCACGCGCGAGAGATCGAGGACGCGGATGTGCGAAAGCGGGCCTGCCATGTGCGACTTTTCCGTTCCGTCAGCGCCCGACGAACCTGGGCAGGGTCTTGTCGAGGAACGCCCGGTAGCCGATGCGGTAGTCCTCGGTGTTGAAATAGTCGAAATTCGCGTCGATCTCGGCTTCGGTGAGCGATGCGACGGGCGGCATCAGGCGGCGCACGTACTGCTTGTGCCAGCGCGCAACCAGCGGCGCGCCGGCGGCGATGCGGCGCGCTGCGGCGTAGGCTTCCTCCTCGACCTTGTCGTCGGGCACGACGCGCGTGAGCAGTCCCTTGGCGTAGGCCTCGTCGGCGTGGAGCATGCGGCCTTCGAGCAGGATCTCGAGCACCACCGCGCGGCCGGCGAGCGGCAGCAGCGACGCCAGCTCTTCGTAGGCGATGGCGAAGCCGAGGCGGTTGATCGGCACGCCGAAGCGCCCGGATTTGCCCGAGATGCGCAGGTCGCACTGGCAGGCGATCTCGAGCCCGCCGCCCGCGCACGGCCCCTTGATCATCGCCAGCGTCGGATGGCGGCATTCGGCGATCGCGCGCAGCGCGCCGGACACGTGCCGCCAGTGATAGACCTTGCCCTGCTCGGCGTTGTCGCGCACGCTGGCGAACTCGGCGATGTCGGCGCCGGCGGCGAACGCCTCGTCGCCCGCGCCGCGCAGCACGACGCAGCGCAGGGACTCGTCGGCCGAAAGCGAGTTCACCGCCTCCGCGAGCGTTTTCCACATCGCGAGGGTGAGCGCGTTGAGCTTGCCGGGGTTGCTGAGCGCGACCGTGGCGATGTCGCCGCCGCGCGTTACCTGGATGCTTTGGGTCATGGCGGAATGAAGCCGGGGAAAGCGTGTATTTTAGCCGAAACTACCGCGCCGGCCGCCCCGCACTTTTAGATAGACGGTTACAATAAGAGCGCTGAATTTCCAGAAAGCGCGCGTATGCGATTCCATCCGCTTGTCATCGTATCGAGAGTTCTGCTTTCCGCCGTGCTGCTCGCATCGATTGCCGCGCAGGCGCAGCATTCCGACTACGCCAGGGAAAAGCGCTGGGCCGACGAGATCGTTCCGGCGCTCGTGGTCGGCGAGGCGGTTCGGCTGCAGGCGGCGAAGCACGAGTTTCTCGGCCTCTACACCGGGGTGAAGAATGCCAAGCGCGCGATCATCCTCGTCCACGGCCTGGGGATCCATCCCGACTACGGACTGATCGGGGGCCTGCGCGCGCGGCTCGCCGACGCCGGCTACGCCACGCTCTCGATCCAGATGCCGGTTCTCGCCGCCGATGCGCCGGCGGAACGCTACGCCGCGTTGTTCCCCGAAGCCGATGCGCGCATTATCGCCGCGTCCGCCTATCTGCGCGGCAAGGGCTTCCGCACGGCCGTGCTCGTCTCACACAGCATGGGCTCGCGCATGGCGAACCACTATCTCGTCCACGATCCGATGGCGCGGATTTCAGCGTGGGTCGCGATCTCGATCTCGAGCGGCGCCTTCGAGCCGCTCGGCAAGCTGAAGCTCCCGGTGTACGACGTCTACGCGGAGCACGACCTCGAACCCGTGGTCCAAGGCGCCGCCGACCGGGCGAAGGCGCTGCGCCGCATTCGCGGCTCGAGCCAGACCATGGTGTTCGGCACCGACCATTTCTTCGCCCAAAAAGAAAAGGAGCTGGCGACGCTGATCCAGCTCCTGCTCGAAGGCGAGAAGAAATAATCTCACCCCCCGGCCCCGCTCCACGATGCGGAGAGGGGAGCCCGTTCCCGTCGGCGTGAGTGGTTCGGGCTACAGGCTCCCGCCGCGCAACCAATTGCAGGCCACGATGACGGCGAAGCCGGCGACGATCCCGGCAAAGAGGTTGCGCCGGCTCGCGTAGTAGACGGCAAGCGCCGTTGCGCAGGCGAGCAGGCGCTCCATGAGCGTCGTCGCCGCGAGCGTGCCCGCGGGCACGAACACCATGCTCGAGATCAATGCCGCGACCATGGCGTAAGCGACGCAGCCGACCCAGGTAAAGATTTCGCTCTCGACGCGCACGCGTCCCGACAGCAGCACGCCCAGGCCCCGCCACAGGTAGGTGGACGCGCCGCAGGCGAGCACGGTGAGCCCGAGCTCAAGCACGGCGGCGAAACGCCAGGTAAGCCGCGGTGCCCCCGATCAGCCCGGCGAGCAGGATGCTCCACTGCGGCGTCATCCGGTAGAGCAGCGGGCCGCAAGCGGCGCCGAGCAGCAGCGACGCCGAGGCGATGCGGTCGCGGTACTGGTTCGACAGGATGAGGATGTAGTAGAGCGGGGCGATCATCACCAGGCCGCGGCTCACCAGCGGCGGAAACGAGTCGACCAGCGCATAACCGACGAGCGTCGTCGCGATGCAGACGAGCCAGTTGGTGACCGCGAAGCCGAGGAAATACGCAAGGCGCTGTTCGGGCGGCAGCTCGCGCACGCGGCCGATGCACAGCGCCCAGTTGGTCATCGCCAGCACGTGCGCCGAGAGGTAGATCTGCCAGGGGCGATGGCGCGGCTCGCGCACCAGCGGCATGAACGACAGCGTCATCGGCAGAAAGCGCATCGCGGTGAACGCGACCGCGATCACGGTGACGGCGGCGGCAGCGCCGGCGCGCATCATCTCGACCATGACGAGCTGGCCGGGCAGCGCCCAGATGGTGGCGGTGGAAAGCAGCGCCGCCCACAGCGGAAATTGTCCCGCCTTGGCGAGCGCCGCGAAGCCGAGGTAGCCGGCGGCGAGCACCGCCGAGGGCGCGCCGGCGGAGACGCGCGCGCCGCTCCAGAATGCCGCGCGCCGGGAGGGATAGCTGTTCAAAACGAAGCGGGGACGTTCGGGCAGGTGAATACGCGTTTTTCCAAGTGTAAGCCGGGAAAGGCCCGGGCGCCAATCTCCGCCGGCCCGCGGAGCGCGCCAGCGTGCTGCGCTGCAATTTGTTCCGCCGGCCGAGGCAGCTTAGAATACGGCGGCGGTAATTCAGGCGATGCCGTCATCCCGGCGAACCGGGGGGGCTCAAGACATCGCGTTCGATCGACAAACCTGGAGGAGGTAGAAATGACGAAGTTCAATCGGATTGGCGCACTGGCCGTGCTGGTGGCTGCTGTGCTGGGCGGTTCGGCAATTGCGGCGCCGACGGTATTGCGCGCGTCGCACCAGTTTCCCGGCGGCAAGGGCGACGTGCGCGACGACATGGTGCAGATGATCGCAAAAGAGGCCAAGGCCGCCAATGTGGGCCTTGAGATCCAGGTGTACCCGGGCGCTTCGCTGTTCAAGCCCGAGCAGCAGTGGAACGCGATGGTCAACGGCCAGCTTGACATCACGCTGTTCCCGCTCGACTACGCCAGCGGCCAGGTGCGCGACTTCAGCGCCACGCTGATGCCGGGCCTGATCCGCAACTACGACCGCGCCAAGCGCATCAACAAGTCGAAATTCATGAAGGACGTCCGCGCTTCGATCGAGAAGAACGGCGTCATGGTCCTGTCGGACGCCTGGTTCGGCGGCGGCATGGCCTCCAAGCACAGCTGCATCGTCAGCCCGGACGACGTGAAGGGGCTGAAGTTCCGCGCGGCAGGCCCGACCTTCGCGCAGATGTGGCAGTCCGCCGGCGCCTCGATCGTCTCGGTGCCGTCGAACGAGATCTACAACGCGTTCCAGACCGGCGTTGCCGAGGCGACCGACACCAGCATGGGGAGCTTTCTCTCCTTCCGTCTCTACGAGCAGGCGAAGTGCCTGACCGTGCCCGGAGAAAACGCGCTGTGGTTCATGTACGAGCCGCTGCTGATGTCGAAGAAATCCTTCGACAAGCTCGACAAGAAACAGCAGCAGGTCTTGCTCAAGGCCGGCAAGAAGGCGCAGAAGTACTACGAGGACAAGGCCGAGTCGGTCGACGCTGCCACGATCAAGGCGTACAAGGACCACGGCGTCGAGATAAAGAGCCTCAACAAGGCCGAATTCGACAAGTGGATCGACGTTGCGAAGAGGAGCTCCTATGCCGAGTTTTCCAAGAACGTTCCGGACGGCAAGAAGCTGATCGACGAAGCGCTGAGCGTAAAGTAACGCGAAGTGTCGTTGCGAGGGGCGGCATGTGCCGCCCCTCGCGTTTCCGTCACTCTCCGCCGGCGGCTAGCCGGCGTTTCACGGCCCTCGAATGGACCTCTTTATCCGCAGCGTCAAGTCGATCTCGCAGCTTTGCGGCTTCGTCGCCGCCGGGCTGATCGCGATGGGCGTCGTCATCGTCTGCCAGATGGTGTTCGTGCGCTTCGTGCTGAACGAGAACACCATCTGGCAGACCGACTTCGTCACCTACAGCATCGTCGCCGCGACGTTTCTCGGCAGCCCGTACGTGCTGATGACGCGCGGGCACGTCAACGTCGACGTGCTGCCCTACCATCTCGGCGCGCGGGCGCGTTTCTGGCTGGCGCTCGCATCGACGCTGATGGGATTGGCGTTCTGCATCACCGTATTCATCCTGACGTACCGGTACTGGCAGGAATCGTGGAACAACAGCTGGCTGTCGAATACGATGTGGCGCGTGCGGCTGTGGATCCCGTATGCCTCGATGCCGGTCGGGCTCGGAATTCTCACGCTGCAATACGTCGTTGAGCTCGTGTGCCTGGTCAGCGGGCGCGAGCCGCCGTTCGGCATCATTGCGGAGCGCGCGCGGTGACCCCGAACATGCAGGGCCTCATGGTTCTCGCGGTCACGCTGGTGGTGCTGCTTTCGGGGGCGCCGGTCGCGTTCGGCCTGGGGGCGATCTCGATCGTCTTCATCTTCATCTTTCAGGGCTTCGACGCGCTGCACGTCGTGGCGGAAACGTTTTTCGCCGGGTTGAACGACTTCACCCTGGTGTCGATCCCGATGTTCGTCATGATGGGCGCGGCGATCGGCTCGTCGCCGGCCGGCAAGGACCTGTACGAGGCGCTCGACCGGTGGCTGTATCGGTTGCCGGGCGGGCTGGTCATCTCCAACCTCGGCGCGTGCGCGATATTCGCCGCGCTCACCGGATCGTCGCCCGCGTGCTGCGCCGCGATCGGCAAGATGGGCATTCCGGAGATGCGCAAGCGCGGCTATCCGGACGACATTGCAACCGGCTCGATCTGCGCGGGCGGGACGCTCGGCATCCTGATCCCGCCGTCGATCACCTTCATTCTTTACGGCATCGCGACCGAGACCTCGATCGGGCGGTTGTTCCTCGCGGGCGTGATGCCGGGCCTGATGCTGACCGGGCTTTTCATACTGTGGACGCTGTTCATCATCTGGAAGCGCGGATTTCGCTCGCACGCGGTCGATTTCCGCTACAGCTGGAAGGAAAAAGTTCAATCCATCCCGAAGATTGCGCCCTTCCTCATGATCATCGCCGGGGTCATGTACGCGCTTTACGGCGGGCTGGCGACGCCCTCTGAAGCCGCGGGCGTCGGCGCGGCGCTGTGCGTGCTGCTCGCCGTCGTGATCTACGGCATGTGGTCGCCGAAGAACTGGTGGGTCATCCTGCGCGACACGATGCGCGAGTCGGTCATGATCCTCATGATCATCGCCGCCGCGGCGCTGTTCGGGTACATGCTCACCTCGCTCTATCTCACCCAGACGCTGGCCCAGGCGATCGCCGACATGCACGTCAACCGCTGGGTGCTCATGGCGATGATCAACGTATTCTTGCTGGTGTGCGGCTTCTTCATTCCGCCCGCGGCGATCATCCTGATGACCAGCCCGATCCTCTATCCGATCATTCGGGCCGCCGGCTTCGACCCGGTGTGGTTCGGCGTGATCCTCACCATCAACATGGAAGTCGGCCTGATCCACCCGCCGGTCGGGCTGAACATCTACATCGTCAGCGCGATCGCGCCGGACGTGCCGGTGACGCGCATCATGTGGGGGACGATTCCCTACGTGCTGTGCATGTTCCTCGCGATCGTGATCCTGTCAGCCTTCCCCGAGATCGCCACCTGGCTGCCGGACAAGCTCATGGGCACGGTGCACTGAACGGGCGCGGCGCGCCGCGGGCCAGTGCTCTCCGCCGCTAAAGCCTGATGCACGCCGCATAATGCAGCGGCCGCACTTCGCGCAACTCCGGAACCGCACGCCGGCATTCTCCCGTCGCCATCGGGCAGCGCGTGTGGAACACGCACCCCGGCGGCGGCGCGAGCGGGCTGGGCACCTCGCCTCCGAGCACTGCACGCGAACGGGTGCGCTCGATCACCGGGTCGGGAACCGGCACGGCATCGAGCAGCGCCCTGGTATAAGGATGCTGCGGCTCGCCGTAGAGCGCGTCGCGGCCGGCGATCTCCATGATGCGGCCGAGATACATCACCGCCACGCGGTCGGAGATGTGCCGCACCACGGCGAGATCGTGGGCGATGAAAAGATAGGTCAGGCGCAGGCGCCGCTGCAAGTCTTCCAGCAGGTTGATGATCTGCGCCTGGATGGAGACATCGAGCGCCGACACCGGCTCGTCGCAGACGATGAACTCGGGCTCCAGCGCGAGCGCGCGCGCGATGCCGACGCGCTGGCGCTGGCCGCCGGAGACCTCGTGCGGATAGCGCTCGGCCATGTAATCGGAGAGCCCCACCTGCGAGAGCAGTTCGGCGACGCGCGCTTTCGCCGCCTTGCGGTCGGCAACGAGCCGGTGCACGAGCAGCGGCTCGGTGATGGCGGCGCCGAGGGTCATGCGCGGGTTGAGTGAGCTGTACGGATCCTGGAAAATCACTTGGATTCTGCGGCGGTAGCGCTTGAGCTCGCCACCTCTGGCTTGCGTGACGTCCCTGCCGCCATAGCGTACCGTGCCCGCGTTCGCGCGCTCCAGGCGCAGGAGCGTGCGCCCGAGCGTGGTCTTGCCGCAGCCGGATTCGCCCACGAGCCCGAGCGTCTCGCCGCGGAAGATGTCGAACGAGACATCGTCCACCGCGCGCACCACGGCGCGCTCGCCGCCGAGGAGTCCCCGGCTGGCGCCGAACCAGGTCTTCAGCCCGCGCACTTCGACGAGTGGCTGTGGCGATAGCGATTTTTTTTTCGGCGGCTGCACGGCGGCAGCGCTTTCCAGGCCGATTCCCGCAGGCCCGCCTGCCACAAGCTCGCGCGCGCGGACACAGGCCGACAG
>JBARMB010000095.1:0-6849 GCA_049802235.1 Burkholderiales bacterium
GCCCGGAGCGCCTCGGGCGCCGGGCGCGCGAGGCGCACGCGCAGCGACTCCGGTGCCGCGTAATAGCTCGCATCGGCGCGGATTCCCGCTGAAAGCCCGCGCAGGCGCTCGCAGGCATCGCGCGACGCCGGGTTCTCGGCAAGATGCGCCTCGAACTCGAGGCTCTTCGCGGCATCGAGCTCGCCGTCGACGTAGGCGTGCATGAGCTGGGCGGCTTCGTCAGGTTTCATCCGTGCACCCCCGATCCGGAAGCCGCGACGATCACCCGCAGCGACTGGGAGAGCAGCCGCCGGGCGCGCGCGAGCCGCGACATCACCGTGCCGATCGGCACGTCGATGATGCGCGCGATGTCCTTGTACGACAGGTCTTCCAGCTCGCGCAGCACCAGCGCCTCCCGGAACTGCGGCGGCAGCGCCGCGATGGCCTCGTTCAGCATGCGCTTGTCGAGCGAGCGCTGCGCCAGCGCCTCCGGACCCGGGCCCGGATCCTCGGCGAGGTGAAACCCGTCGCCGCCCTGATCGTCGAGCGAGCCGGCGAGCTCGGCCGGGCGGTTTTCCCGCAGCCAGGTGAAGCAGGCGTTGCGCACGATGGCGAGCAGCCAGGGCCGCGCCTCGCCGCCGCGAAAGCCGTCGAAGAAGCGGAAGGCGCGCAACACGGCGTCCTGCACCACGTCCTGGGCGTCGTGATCGTTGCGGGTGAGCCAGCGCGCAAGGTTGTACGCCGCATCGAGGTGCGGGAGGACGGTCTGCTCGAATCGGTGCTGGCGGTCGGACAAGTCACGACTCCGCAGGGAGGTGCGGCGACGCGCGCATGTTACCTCAGGCGACGACGTGGAGCTT
This sequence comes from Burkholderiales bacterium, assembly GCA_049802235.1. Lineage (GTDB taxonomy): Bacteria > Pseudomonadota > Gammaproteobacteria > Burkholderiales > SG8-39 > VBDM01. The sequence continues at coordinate 840 of JBARMB010000095.1, forward strand.
GCCGCTCATCCCCTCGTGGCCTTCGCCGCAGAAGATATCGCACAGAAAGTCGAACGTCCCTGCCCTGTCGGGCACCATCCGCAGGCGCGCCACCTGCCCGGGAATAATGTCGGTGCGCACCTTCAGCTCCGGCACGCTGAAGCCCATGACCACCTCGGGCGCGGTGAACTCGAGCACCGCCGGCACGCCCTTCTTCAGCGTGATCTCGTTGGGCAGGAACACGAACTTTCGCGCCACGACGCGGATCACCTGTCCCCCGGGCTGGGCGAAGACCCAAGCGCCGAACGCGGCGCCCGCAAGGCCGGCGATTCCGGCGGCGAGCACGCGGCGTCGTTGTGCCCTCATCGCTCAGGTCCTCGCGACGGGATATTCGGTGATCGCGTACGCCGCATCCCGGATCTCCGCGTCCACTTCGCGGAACCCCAGGCCCCGGTACGGTTGCGACGCGTCCCAGCGGATCGGGTCGCGCCTGGGCATGGAACCGGGAGCGGGCAGCGGAAACATGAGCGATTTCGCCGAGTGATGCGCGATGTGTCCGGTCATGCGATGGTGCTCCTGGTGGATATGGCCGTAGAACACCGTAACGTTGCGGTAAGGCATCAGCATCGCGATCGCCTTGTCGCCGTCGCGCGTCGCCCAATCCCATTGCGGATACAGGTCGAACAGCGGCCGGTGGGTGAAGACGACGATGCGCGCGTCCTTGCCCTGCCCGGCCAGATCGGCCTCGAGCCAGGCGAGCTGCGCATCGCCGATGCGAGCGGCCGGATCGGAAACGTTGTCGAGCGCGACGAAGTGCACGCCCTTGTGGTCGAAGCTGTAATGGGTCTCGCCGAAGTACTCCTTCCACGCCTGGCCATTGTCGAGCGAGGCGTCGTGCTCCCCGGGCATGAAACGGATGTTGCGGTTCTTCAGCCCGCCGACGATGTCCTTGAATTCCGCCAGGCGCTTCCTGCGCTCCTGCGGATCGTCGGTGGTGTGCGTGAGGTCGCCGGTGAAGACGATGAAGTCGGGCTGAACCGCGAGGCCGTTCACCGCCGCGATCGCCTTGGGCAGCGTGCCCCTCGCGTCCGGATTCACCACCGGGCCGTTGAATCCCCAGTGGGTGTCGGAGAGCTGGACGAAGTAGAAGTCCTGCTGCGCGGCCCGGCTGCCCGTGGTTGCGCAGCCCGGAAGGCCGGACATGAACACGGCGCCGCCCAAACCGGCGAGTTTCAGAAAATCCCTGCGGTCGATCCTGTCGCGCATCGCGGTCTCCTCGGATGGGCGTGGTCCGGCGCTCCGGCCACTACCTGCATTACCGCCAGGCCATCGGGTTTATTCCCGGCAATCCGTCCATCGGTGGGGACGGTGAGATGCGTTTCGGATCGGGTATTCGATCGGCGGCGGGAACTCCTCCCCGTACTACCCGGGCTTGACCGCCGAAGCCACCACCGCGGGCATCGGAATCTGTACCGCGCCGTCGCGTTCGAAAGCGGCGGCGGCTTCGCGGACTGCCGCGCCTATCGCCGCGATTGCCTCGCGCGATTGCGCGCGCAGCAGCGCCGCCGTCCTCACGGTTCCGGTGACCATCGCGTCGAACAGCCCATCCGCAGTCTGGAACCGCCAGAGCTGTGGAATCTCCTTGACCGCCGCATCCTGGAAACCGGCTGCGAGCAAAACCCGCCTGCTTTCCGCCGCATCGCTGAAGCGGAAAAACGGCGGGCCCGGCGGCAACGCAACGTTCGCCTCGCCGCGGGTCTGAATGGCTTTCAGGACGATGTCGAAACCGACGGCCTGCGCGGGCGCGGCCCACACCGTGAACGCGAAGCGTCCGCCCGGACGCAGCACCCGGAGCGCCTCGCTCATGGCGCGTTCCGGCTGCGCGAGATGCAGCATGCCGAAGTTCATCACCACGGCATCGAAATGATCGTCCGGAAACTTCAGTGCTTCGGCGTCGCCTTCACGGAATTCGACTTGCAGATTGCGCGCGCGGGCAAGCTCGACCATGGCGGCGGAAAAATCCACTGCAGTCACGCGCGCGCCCCGCGCCGCGGCAGCGGCGGCGGCGTAACCCGGACCGGTCGCGACATCGAGCAGACGGTCGCCCGCGCGCACGCCCGCCGCCGCGAGCAAGGGCTCGATGGCCTGGCACGTCAGCCGCGCGAACGCGTTGTCGTATCCGAGGATCGTACGTTCCCAGCCGCGATGCTCGAACGCGCGAAAAGATTCCGGCTCCATGTGGGTCTTCTCCGGTGGAGTTTCGCTTCAAAAAATCGCGTCAATACTATATCGGCAGGTGCGGCGCCGTCAGTTCCCGCAGAAAAGCCCGCACGCGCTTCGCGTTGGCGCCGAAATCGCCGCCCCCGACCCGCGACAGCGAGCGCACGTCCACGCGGCTGCCGCCGGCAGCGGGCGCGATGCGGATGACGACGTCGTCCTTGAAGCCGTAGAACAGCGTGGTATCGGTCGCTTCGATGCGCAGCTCGCCCGGCGCCGCAGCCACGAACTCCCAGCCCATCGCGCGCGCCGCGGCGAGCGCGCGCTCGAACACCGCAGCCGGCGGCGCCGCCAACACCGCGGGCACGATGTCCGGATAGTCCTGTTTCTGCTGCTCCGCGATCTTCGCACCGCCGTATTCGGCCGGGTTGCGCGCGTCCCGGCGCAGCGGCAGCACCGCGACAAAGCGCGGCGGATCGTCGGTGTCGGTGGTGATGTCGTGGATGTGCGGCAGGTGCCGGCCCTGGTACCAATAATATGCCGGCAATCCTGAAGCCGGCACAGCCAGCGCGACGCCGGCAATTCCGGCCGCGAGCGCGGCCATTGCACCGGCGCGACCCGCCAGAATCGCGCCGACGAGCGACAGCAACACAACCGCGAGGCTGCTCCCCGCCGCCCAGCGCAGAATCACGAAGCCGACGCTGTAATGCCACCAGCCCCAGCGAGAACCGAAGCCCGAGAGCAGCTCGGCCGCGATGCAGGCCGCGCCCAGAACCAGGCCGCCCAACCCGAGCGCGACGGCAAGGCGGCGAGGGTTCGCTCCCGACGCAGTGTCAGGCAATTTGCGCGACCTCGACCAGACAATCATAAAACGTGGCGCCATGGCCGATATCGGTCAGCGCCTGCGATGTGACTTCGTTGGCGTTGGTCCCGTCGGGCGAGAGTTTCTTCCACCACACCGACAGCGCCACCACTACGCCCTCGCGCGCCCGCTCGGAGATGCGGGCTTTCGCGGTGAACGCGCCGCGGTCGTTGAAAATGCGCACCGTGTCGCCCTGCGCGATGCCGCGCGCCGCGGCGTCGGCAGGATGGATGTCGAGGCCCGGCTCCCCGGCTTCCGCGATCGCGAACGGCAGGTTTGCGAACGACGAATTGAGGAAGTGGCGGTTGGGCGGAGAGATGATCGCCAGCGGATACTTCTTCGCCAGCGCGGGATTGGACTGCGCCGATTCGCGCGGCGGGATGTAGGCCGGCAGCGGGTCCATGCCCTCGCTCTTCGCCGTTTCGCTGTAGAACTCGCACTTGCCCGAGGGCGTGGCGAAGTTGCCTTCGGCGAACGGCGCGAAGCGCCCGGGCAGGTTCAGGCGTTGCCAGCCCTTCGCCTTGAGGGCTTCCCACTCGATGCCCTGCATCCTCGGGTTCGATCCACCCAGCGCCTGGCGGCAGATGTCCTCGTCGGAATCCCTGAAGCAATCCTCGGTGAAGCCCATGCGCGCAGCGAGGCGCCGGAACACCTCGCTGTTCGGCAGCGATTCGCCCAGCGGCGCGATCGCCGGATTGTTGGCGAGCACGTAGAGATGGCCGTAAGCGCTGTGGATGTCGGTGTGCTCGAGCTGCGTCGTCGCCGGCAGCACGATATCGGCGTAGTCGCAGGTGTCGGTGAGGAACACGTCGTGCACGACGGTGAACAGGTCCGCGCGCGAGAATCCCGCAATCACCTTGCGCGAGTCGGGCGCGACCGCCACCGGATTCGAGTTGTACACGTACAGCGCGCGCACCGGCGGCCCGGCCTCGAGCAGCGCATCGCCGATCGCCGCCATGTTGATGCTGCGCGGCGGCTTGCCGGAGGCGCGCGGCGGCAGATCGGCCCGCTCGAGCTTCGCCGTGTTCATGTCGAAAAAGCCCGCCGTGGTGAGCACCACGCCGCCGGCGGCATCGCGCCAGGCGCCGGTGAGCGCCGGAAGGCAGGCGATGTTGCGCGCCGCCATGCCGCCGCCCGCGTGGCGCTGCATGCCGTAATTGAGCCGGATCGCCGCGGGCTTCGTGCCGGCGTACTCGCGCGCGAGCGCGACGATTTTTTCCGCCGGCAGCCCGGTGATGCGCGCGACCTTCTCCGGCGGATAGTCTTTGACGCGCTCCGCGAGTTGCTCGAAGCCGAGGGTGTATTTTTCGACGTAGTCGCGGTCGATGCGGTCCTCGCCGATGATGACGTGCATCAGCCCGAGGGCGAGCGCCCCGTCGCTGCCGGGAAGGAGCGCGAGGTGCTCGCTGCATTTTTCCGCCGTCAGGCTGCGGTAGGGATCGATGGCGATCACTTTCGCGCCGCGGCGCTTCGCCTCCTGCACCCGCGACCACAGGTGCAGGTTGGAAACGATCGGGTTCGAGCCCCAGATGAGGATCAGCTTCGCCTCGTCGAACCTCTCGGGATCCATGCCGAACGAGCCGCCGAGAGTGATCTTCAGACCGGCTTTGCCCGCGGAGGAGCAGATGGTGCGCTCGAGCAGCGACGCGCCGAGCCGGTGGAAGAAGCGCTTGCCCATCGAATGCCATTGCACCTGCCCCATGGTGCCGGCGTAATCGTAGGGCAGGATGCCTTGCGGATCGTCGGCAGCGACGGCCTTGAATCTCGCCGCGATGGCGTCGAGCGCCTCGTCCCAGCTGATGCGCGTGAACTCGCCCTTGCCGTTGGCGCCGCTGCCGGCCGGACCCTTCCGTCCGCGGCGCTTCAGCGGGAACAACAAACGCTCCTTGCTGTAGGTGCGCTCGAGGTAGCGCGACACCTTGGTGCAGAGCGTGCCCTGCGTGAACGGATGGTCTTTCGCGCCCTCGACTTTCACCGCGACGCCGTTCTCGACCGTGACCTGCATGGCGCAGGTGTCCGGGCAGTCGTGCGGGCAGGCGGCGCGCACGATCTTGCGCTCGACTTCAAGTTTCCTGACCGGAGCCTGCATGCGTCAATCCGTTTCAGCCGGGCGGTGCCGGGGATTTTACGCCGCCTGCCGCGCCGCCGCCGCGCAGCAGCAAGCGCCGGTAGACGGGCAGCAGCAGCCCCGGGAGAATGAACATCGGCAGTTGCCCGATGGCGAAAAACACGATGACGTCGAAATCGGCCTTGTCGCCGAGCGCCACCATGATCAGCCCCATGTTGCAGTTGCCGCTCAACAGGCCGACCGTCAGCGCCGAGCGCATGCCCAGGCGCAGCGCGACCAGCGTGCCGAGCCCCTGCAGCGCGAGGTTGGCGGCGAATGCGCCGGCGACGGCGAGCAGGACGTAGGCGGGCCGCGCCAGCGCGACCGCGGTGACGCCGTCCATGATGGCGACGCAGAACACGATCAACGTGAACACCGTGACGCCGTCGATCAGGCGGGCGTTGCGCTCGATCGCGCCGGCGGGCGCCAGCCGCCGGATGACGAGCGCCGCCGCGAACGCGCTGCCGACCATCAGCGCGAGGCGCCCCATGAACGTGGGCAGGTCCATGTCGATCCGCAAATGCAGCAGCGCGAGCGCGAGCGGCGGCAGCGTCAGCGGCATGAGCGCGGTCGCGGCGATGATCACCCACGCCGCCAGCTCGGCGTCGAGGCCGATCAGCAGGCTGAGGGCGGCATTCGAGACGATGGGCGAGGAGGCCGCCATCAGCACCAGCCCGTGGTAGAGCGCCGTCGGCATGGGGACCGGCGACAGCGCCGCCCATAACAGCAGCGGCGATGCGAGCAGTATCCAGGCGACGATCAGCGCCACGCGCGCGGGCCGCCGCGCGTGCGCCTGCATCGCGCCCCAGTCGAGGCGCACCAGCGCAAGGGTGAGCGGAATCAGC
>JBARMB010000096.1:0-71814 GCA_049802235.1 Burkholderiales bacterium
ACCATGCACGGACTGCTCTACTACGTCCCGCCCATCTGGGGACGCGAGGGCGTCCTCATCGTCGCCGCGATCTTCGCCCTTCCGTTCGGCTTGCTCTGGCTGCTCACGCAGCTGCTTCCGCCGTGGATGCCGAAACAGAACGAATTACCTGCCACATAGCCGTTGACTGACAACGATGGCCGCGGGAATTTACCGAGAGCAAGTCGAGCGGGATAATCTAAAATTTGCATCCTCGCCGTTGCGACCGTTTGTGTCGTGGTCGCTGCCAACAGGCGACACCCTGGCCCTCGCCTCACACCGGCGCGCTGTAATTTTTTTAGAACGAGCTTGCTCTTGAATTGCGCGTACCGAAGTAACTGTGGATAATTCGGCTACGGCGGCAGGGGTGTTGAAGATTTCTATAACCGTTCGAGCGAACGTCGATGAAACGAAGCACACAGACTCTTTTCCTTATCGTATTCATGTTCGTTGCGGGCGCAACGATCGTAGATTATTGCCCAAGCGCGGCAGCTCAACCCACGAAGATCAGTCCTGGCGACGGTGACGACCTGCGAGCCGCGTATGCCACGGCAGTAGACGTTGCAGAGGGCAAACGCGTCGCGCAAGCTTCGTGCGGTCACTGTCACGGCGTAAACGGTATCAGCACGACCAAAGGCGTGCCTCATCTTGCCGGCCAGCGCCCGGCGTACCTGCATCTTGAGCTGCGAGCCTACCAGTCAGGTGCCCGCGGTGAAAAAGTCATGGACGGCGCCGTCAAGTTCCTGAGCGACGACGCGCTGGTCAAAGTAGCTGCCTACTATGCCAGCCTCGACCCCGCGCAACCCCGCGCAACGAGCGGCGCAAAAGCCGCCGCCAAAGCCGACCCGGTCCAGGCCGGCAAGACCGCAGCAGCGGGCTGCGCGGCTTGCCACGGTGAGGGCGGCATCAGCAAGACGCCCGGCATGCCGAGCCTCGTCGGGTTGGACCCGAAATATCTTGTCGCGGCCATGAAGGCCTACAAGAGCGGTCAGCGCAAGCAGAGCCTGATGAAATCCATGCTCGCGGCCGTAAGCGAGGCAGATCTGAATAACATCGCGCTCTACTATGCTCTGCAAAAGCCTGCCCGGGCGCAAAACCCGGCCGCCGGTGACCAGGCGGCGGGCAAGGCTGCTGCGGCGGCCTGTGCCGGGTGTCACGGCGAACAAGGTGTCAGCGGGAATCCCGCCACCCCAAGCCTCGCAGGTCAGGATGCAGAGTACATTGCGAGCGCGCTTCAGGCCTACAAGGACGGATCGCGCAGCGATGAAACGATGAAAGGCATGGCGGCGTCGCTCGATGACCGCGTCATCAAGGACCTGGCGGCGTTTTACGCGCCGCAGCAGCCGCAGCGGCCGAACGTAACCAAGCCCCTGACTACCGCCGAGTGGTCGCAAAGGTGCGACCGCTGTCACGGCATCAACGGCAACAGCACCGACCCGCGTTTGCCGGCCCTGGCGGCACAGCGCTTGGATTATCTGGAAAAGGTGTTGCATGCCTACCGGACGGGCGCGCGCAAGAGCCCGGCTATGGCCGCCATGTCCGACGTGCTGACCGAGGCGGATGTCGAGAACCTCGCCGCCTATTACGCGCGCCAGAAGGCGCGTGCCTTCGTATACGTGACGCTGCCAAAGTAAGTGAGCTGAGCTGACCGCGGCTCGCGGCCGATACCGGAAATCGCCAACATGTTTCCCAGCTAGATTCGTCCAACGCTCAAACGGGAGGTACATAATGAAACGCACGCTGTTGACCGCAGGATTCGTCGCATTGCTCGGGGTTGTGGGCACCGCCCAGGCGGGCGGAGACGCCCAGGCGGGCAAGATCAAGGCCGGCCCCTGCGCAGGGTGCCACGGGGGGAACGGTGAGGGGAGTGCACCGACGATCCCCGCGTTGGCAGGCAAGCCGGAAGGTCAGTTTATTCAGGCGCTGACGGAATACAAATCGGGCAAGCGAAAAAACGCGGTCATGAAGACATTCGCCGGCAAGCTCAACGACCAGGATATGGCAAATTTGGCTGCCTACTATGCGTCGCTCAAGGGAAAGTGATGTCCCGTCGCCCGTATCCGCAGTAGCAATCAGCACCGAGGCCGGAGCAGCCGGGATGCGGCTTGAGCCGCGCTCGAGTGTTCCGGCCCGCAATACCGGAGGAACCGACCATGAGTGATGTCCCGCTGCACCGGCTTTATCGTCACTATTCAGAGCTGCCCTACAGCCAGCGCGTGTTGTATACGGCGACGCTCCTCGTACTCGGGCTGGGCTACCTGTTCGCCCTGATCTACCTGTATCACACTTATGCCGGACGGGCCGGGGGGAATCCGATGTTGCTGACATATCAGGATCTCGTCGTCGCCTACAGCGGCAGCGGGAAGGGTTCGCGTCTCGAATCGGCCCTGCGCGGACCGATGTCGAACATGCTGCCGCCCGACGAGATCACCACCATCGTCGCCTGGGTGCAGGACGGCGCCAACCGCGCCAGGTACGAGAAGGAGATCAAGCCGACGTTGGACAAGCGTTGCATGAGTTGCCACGACGGCAGCAACCCGCACCTTCCGAACCTGAGCGGATACGATAATCTGAAGAAAGTAACCGAGCAGGACACGGGCGCCGATGTCTTCACGCTCGTCCGCGTGTCACACATTCACCTGTTCGGGCTCACCTTCATTTTCTTCATCATCGGGCTGATGTACAGCCATGCCTACGTGCGGCCGGTGTGGTTCAAATGCGCCGTCGTCGCAGTGCCCTTTGTTGCCGTCACGGTCGATGTCAGTTCCTGGTATATCACCAAGCTCTATCATCCCTTCGCCTGGGTAGTGATGCTGGCTGGTGGATTGATGGGTCTGAGCTTCGCCTTCATGTGGGTAACGACGATGTATCAGCTGTGGTTCTCCGCGACGCCTCCGCAGGTCATTCAGAGAGAGGACAGCGATATTCCAAACGTCGGCTGACGGGAGGTCGGACCGAGGGATCGGTACGAACCGTCGCACCGCCGTCATCGGCGCCGGCTGGGCCGGTCTCGCCGCCGCCGTCACGCTTGCCGAACGCGGCGTCCCCGTCACCGTCTTCGAGGCCTCGCGCAACCTCGGCGGGCGGGCGCGCCGTGTCAGCATCGACGGCACCGATCTCGACAACGGCCAGCACATCCTGATCGGCGCTTATCGCGAGACGCTGGCGCTGATGCGCAAGGTCGGCGTGGACCCGCAACGGGCGCTGCTGCGCACGCCGCTCGATTTGCGCTACGCCGACGGTTTCCATCTGCGCGCGCCGCGGCTGCCCTCCCCGCTCAACCTGATCTTCGCGCTGCTCGGTGCCAAAGGGCTGACGCGTGCGCAGGCATTCGCCGCGATGCGCTTCATGGCGGCGTTGCGCGCGAAGCGCTATCGCGTCGAGCCCGATCGCAGCGTCGCGCAACTGCTCGACGAGCACGCGCAGACCGGCGCGCTGCGCTCGCACCTGTGGGAACCGCTGTGCGTGTCGGCGCTCAACACGCCGATAGCGCACGCGTCCGCACAGGTGTTCGCGAACGCGCTGCGCGACGGCCTCACCGGCAGGCGCAGGAACAGCGACCTGCTGCTGCCGCGCACCGACCTCGGCCGCCTGTTTCCCGAGCCCGCCGCCGAATACGTGAAAGCACACGGCGGCGCGATCGAGCTCGGCACGCCGGTGCACCGCATCGAGCGTGCGCCGGGCGGCTTCCGCCTCAACGACGCGCAGATGTTTTCCGGTGCGATCATCGCCTGCGGCCCGCACCAGGCCGGGCCGCTGCTGGTGCAGTTGCCCGAACTCGCCGACGCGCTCGCCGCGATCAACGCTTTCGCTTACGAGCCGATCGTCACCTGCTACCTGCAATATCCGGGATCGGTTTCGCTGCCCTCGCCGATGCTCGGCTTCAATGGCGGCATGCTGCAGTGGGTGTTCGACCGCGGCCGGCTCGGCGGGCCAAAGGGATTGCTGGCGGCGGTCATCAGCGCCTCGGGCGCGCACGAAGCGCTGACGAAGGAAAAGCTGACGGCGCGGATCGGGAACGAGCTGAAAGCGGCGCTCGGCGAGCTGCCTGCGCCGCGATGGTCGCAGGCCATCACCGAAAAGCGCGCGACGTTCTCCTGCACGCTCGCGCTCGCGCGGCCTCAAGCAGCCACCGCGGTTCCGGGCCTGACGCTGGCGGGCGACTACGTCGCGAGCGATTATCCGGGGACGCTTGAATCCGCAGTGCGCAGCGGCATCGCCGCGGCGGACAGGACAACCGGGACGTTGACGGCTCGCCGCTAGCGCCGGAAGCAGGCAATGGCTTCGGCCACGCGCTCGACGGTGATGATCTCGATTCCGTCGATCACCTGCTTCGGCTTGTTCGCCTTCGGGATGATGGCCTGGGTGAAGCCGAGCTTGGCCGCTTCGCGCAGGCGCTCCTGCCCGCGCGGCGCGGGACGCACTTCTCCGGCCAGCCCGACCTCGCCGAATACCACCAGCTTCGCCGGCAGCGGCCGGTCGGTGAGCGACGACACGATCGCAAGCAGCACCGCGAGATCGGCCGCCGGCTCGCTGATCCTCACGCCGCCGACCGCGTTCACGAACACGTCCTGGTCGTAGCAGGCGATGCCCGCATGCCGGTGCAGCACGGCGAGCAGCATCGCCAGGCGATTCTGCTCCAGACCCACGCCGAGCCGGCGCGGATTGGGCGCATGCGCCGCATCCACGAGCGCCTGGATCTCGACCAGCAGCGGCCGCGTGCCTTCCTGCGTCACCATGATGCACGAGCCCGCGACTTCGCCCGAGTGCTGCGACAGGAACAGCGCCGAAGGATTGGATACGCCGCGCAGTCCCTTGTCCGTCATCGCGAACACGCCCAGCTCGTTCACGGCGCCGAAGCGGTTCTTGAAGGCGCGCACGAGGCGGAAGCTCTGGTGCGTGTCGCCTTCGAAATACAGCACCGTATCGACGATGTGTTCGACCACTCGCGGCCCGGCGAGCGCGCCTTCCTTGGTGACGTGCCCGACGAGGACGATGATCGCACCGCTCGACTTGGCGTGGCGCGCGAGATGCGCCACGCATTCGCGCACCTGCGCCACCGATCCCGGCGCCGAAGTGAGCTGCTCCGAGTAAAGCGTCTGGATCGAATCGATGACGGCGATCGCGGGCCCGGCCGAGCCGAGCGCGGCGAGGATTTTTTCCAGCTGGATTTCGGCGAGCAGCTCGAGCTTGCCGCCGTCGAGCTGCAGCCGCTGTGCCCGCAGCGCAATCTGCTCCGCCGATTCCTCGCCGCTGACATAGAGCGCCTTCGAAGTGACGCTCATCTCCGCCAACGCCTGCAGCAGCAGCGTCGATTTGCCCACGCCGGGATCGCCGCCGATGAGCACCACCTGCCCCGCGACCAGCCCGCCGCCGAGGACGCGGTCGAATTCCGCGATGCCGGTCGGCAGCCGTGGCGCCTCGCGCGCGCTGACCTCCGCGAGCCGCTGCAGCTTCGAGCTTTTCGCCGTGCCGGCGAAGCGGTGCCTCGGCGCCGTCTCGGCGATGGCTTCGACCAGCGTGTTCCACGCGCCGCAGTGCGGGCACTGGCCCTGCCATTTCGGCGACTGTCCACCGCATTCGGTGCAGCTGTAGATGGATTTTGGCTTCGCCACGGCTGACCTATTCGACGACCTCGACCGGCACACGCTGCGCCAGCGCGCACAGCAGCTCATAACTCACGGTGCCGGCGCTCGCGGCGACCTCGTCGGCCGACAACCCTTCGCCCCACAGCGTCACCGGCGAGCCGACGCCGGCTTCGGGAATTCCGGACAGGTCGGCGAACAGCATGTCCATCGCGACGCGTCCCACGGTGCGGGTGCGCTTTCCGCATACGAGGATGGGCGTGCCCCGATCGTTGAACCCGGGCGCGTGGCGCGGGTAGCCGTCGGCGTAGCCGCACGCCACGATGCCGATGCGCATCGGCGCGTCTGCGGTGAAGGTGCAGCCGTAGCCGACGCTGTCGCCGGGGCGCAGACTCTGCACGGCGATGATCTCGCTCGACAGCGTCATCACCGGCTTCAGCCCCAGTGCCGCTGCGCTCTCGTCGGGGAACGGCGAGCAGCCGTAGAGCATGATGCCGGGCCGCGCCCAGTCCGCGTGAGTTTGCGGAAAGCGCAGGATCGCCGCCGAATTGGCGAGGCTCCGGGCCAGGTTCAGCCCGGTGGTCATGGCTTCGAAGCGCTCGAGCTGCCAGGCGACGCCCCGCTTGCCGTCCGCATCAGCGAAGTGCGTCATGAGCGCAATTTCGCCGACACCGGCGCAGCGCTGCAGCCGCGCCAGCACGGCGCGAAAACCGCCCGCGGCGAAACCGAGCCGGTTCATGCCCGTATTCAGCTTCACGAGCACCGGGATCTTCGCGGCGAGCGCTGTCTTCTCCAGCATCGCCACCTGTTCCAGATCGTGCACCACGGTGACAAGCCGGTGCGCCGCAATGCCGGGCAGCTCCTGCGGGGAAAAAAATCCTTCGAGCAGCAGCAGCGGCCGTTGCTCTCCGGCCGCCCGCAGCGCGAGCGCTTCATCGAGCTCGAGGAGGGCCAGGCCGTCGGCCGCCGCAAGCGCCCGAGCGGCACGCGCGAGCCCGTGGCCGTAGGCATTCGCCTTTACCACCGCCCAGATGCGCGAGCGCGGCGCCCGCGCTTGCGCCACGCCGAGATTGCGGCGCAGCGCGGCGACATCGATGCGGGCTCGGATCGGGCGCATGCGATCGGCGTCTCAGCGGCCCGGATTCTGCAGCTTCTGCTTGGCAAACTCGATGAAGGTGTTGACCAGGCGCGAGCGGAATTCTTCCTTCGGGAGGACGAGCGAGAGCGGCCGCATCAACTTCGGCGAGAGCGGCAGCGCCACCAGTTCCCCGAGACGCTTTTCCTTGTCCACCGTCGCCCGCGACATGATGGCGTATCCCAGACCCGCCGCAACCACGCCCTTGATCGCCTCGGGGCTTCCGAGCTCCATTTCGATCTGCAGGTCCTCGGGCTTGATGCCTGCCTTGCGCAGATACAGATCGGCGAACTCGCGCGTGCCCGAGCCGGTCTCGCGGCTGATGAGGGGGTGAGACAGCAGTTGCTTCGGCGACACCGACTTCAGCCGCGCAAGCGGATGACCCGGCGACACGATGACCTGCAATTCATCCTCGCAGCAGGGCTCGATCGACAGCCCCGACAGGTGCGAGGGCGCCTCTACCAGCCCGATATCGAGCAGGTGCTCGGCGACCCGGTTCTCGATGGTCTCGGAATTGGCCACCACCAGCCGCGCCTGCACTTCCGGATAGCGGGCCTTGAACTCGCCGAGTATCCGCGGCAGCATGAATTCGGCGATGGTCGTGCTGGCGCCGATCAGCAGCGGCCCCGAGAGGCGGCCGGTCATCTCCTTCAACCGGGTTTCGAGCTCGGCCGACAACGACAGGATTCGCCCGGCGTATTCGAGCACCAGCTCTCCCGCAGGCGTCAGGGCGATGTGGCCGTGGCCGCGATCGAACAGCCGCACGTTGTAATGCTCCTCGAGCTGCTTGATCTGGAAGGTCACGGCGGGCTGCGTCATGAACAGCACCTCCGCCGCCTTGGTGAAGCTCATCTGCTTCGCCACCGCGTGAAATACCTGCAAGCGCCTGTCCGCCATCGTCGTCCTCCAATCCGCGTGCGCTATTCAAGCATAAGAAGGGTGCTCATTGCCAGCTTACAGGCGGTCGCAGGGCGGATTTTCCACACGGCGGCGCGGGACTCGTGGTATAAAGCCGGCAGTTCAAAAAACCAGCCGGCAGTTCCTTTTCCGTCCGCACCCCGAAACGATGAAACGCGGCTTCTACACCATCATGGCGGCGCAGTTCTTTTCGTCGCTCGCCGACAACGCGCTGCTGATCGCCGCGATCGCGATGCTGATCCAGCTCGACGGCCCGGCGTGGATGACGCCGCTGCTGAAGTTTTTCTTCACCATATCTTACGTGGTACTGGCGGCGTTCGTCGGCGCGTTCGCGGACGCCATTCCGAAGGGTCACGTCATGTTCATCACCAACACCATCAAGATCGTCGGCTGCGTGATGATGTTCTTCGTCGACTGGATCGATCTGCCGGGGATTCCGGAATACGTGATGGTGCTGGCCGCCTATGCGGTGGTGGGACTCGGCGCCGCGGCTTACTCGCCGGCCAAGTACGGCATACTGACCGAGCTGCTGCCCCCGGAACAATTGGTGGCGGCCAACGGCTGGATCGAGGGCCTCACGGTCGCTTCCATCATCCTCGGCGTCCTGGTGGGCGGCGCCCTGATCAGCCCCAAGGTCTCCCTGGCGCTGCTCGCAATCGACGTGCCGCACATCGACACCGGCATCGACACGCCGACCGAAGCGGCGATTTTCGTTATCGCGCTGTTCTATGTCATCGCGGCGGTATTCAATCTCTTCATTCCGGATACCGGCGCCCGCTACCCCCACCAGCAGACCAACCCGATACGGCTGACGCGCGATTTTTACGCCTGCTTCACGATGCTGTGGAAGGACAAGCTCGGCCAGATTTCGCTTGCCGTGACCACCCTGTTCTGGGGCACGGGCGCCACGCTGCAATTCATCGTGCTGAAATGGGCCGACTCGCACCTCGGCCTGCCGCTCGACCAGGGCGCCGTTCTGCAGGGCATCTCCGCGTTCGGGGTCGCACTCGGGGCGATCATGGCGGCGCGCTTCGTCCCGCTCAAGAAATCGCTCGACACGCTCCCGGCCGGGATCATCATGGGCGTGGTCGTGATTTGCATGATTTTCGTCACCAGCCTGCCGATCGTGTACGCGCTGCTGATCCTCATCGGCGCCATGGCGGGCTTTTTCGTGGTGCCGATGAATGCGCTGCTGCAGCACCGCGGCTACGTCCTGCTTTCGGCGGGCCACTCGATCGCGGTGCAGAACTTCAACGAGAACATATCGATCCTGCTGATGCTCGCCATCTACTCGGCGATGATCAAGGCGGATATGCACATCAACACGATCATCGTCATCTTCGGCGTGTCCGTGGCGGCGACAATGCTCGCCGTCATCCGGCGCCACCAGTACAACCAGAGCCAGGGCGATTCGCTGCATTTGATCGGGATGAAAACCAGCGTCAGGCGCGGGTTTCCCTGATATTCCCCTGGCCTGTCCCCACGCTTGATCCACCATGGATCGGCAAGCGCGCACTGTGACGGCCCTGCGGCGCGCGCAGAACTCCGACCTTTCGATCGAAGCCGCCGGGCTGTCGCCGCGGGCGTTAAATCACCACCGGTCTGTCCGGCAGCTCGTTCAGATTGTCGCCTTCGCCCGCCGGGAAATGGGCGGCAAGCAGCTCGCCGATGGCGCGCACGCCGGCAACGACGCCGCGCTCGAACCGGCCGTGCGAGAATTCCCGCTGCATCTCGCCGCAGATCGTCTTCCACTCCGCATCGCCGACCCTGGCGTGGATGCCGCGGTCGGCAACGATCTCGACGCGCCGGTCGGCGAGCAGCAGGTAGACGAGCACGCCGCAGTTGCGCTCCGTGTCCCACACCCGCAGCCGGCCGAACCAGTCGACGGCGCGCTCGCGGGCGCTTGCGCCCCTGAGCAGCTCGGCGAAGGGCAGCGAGGCCTCGACGGCGAAGCGCAGCTCGCCGACATGGCGCCGCTCCTCTTCGCCGATCGCCTTTTCGATGGCGCGCAATGCAGCCGCGGGAAACGCGCGTCTCGCCGACCAGTGATCGGTGAACAGGTGCCGGATGAGCCGCTTGAGGTTCATCATTTTTACCAGCTCCCGGAAGCTCCGCCGCCGCCGAAGCCCCCGCCGCCGCCGGAAAATCCGCCGCCTCCCGACCAGCCTCCGCTCGACCAGCCGCCGCCGCGCCAGCCTCCCCAGCCTCCCCGCGAAATGCCGGTCGCGCCCAGCACCAAAGTGAAAATGAACGCCAGCACCGCCGCCGCCGCGGCCGCGAAGAGCCCGCCCGCGACCACCCAGGCGGCAAAGCCGACGACGCTTGCGGTGACGGCAGCGCCGAAGAAGCGGCCGAGGAGCGTCGTCAGCATGCCGCCGACAATCATGCTCGCGACCAGCAGCAGGACGAACATCGATTCATAATCCTGCGCCGAAGACCGCGCCGCTTCCGGTTGCAGCGCCGGCGGGAGCGCCTCTCCCTGGATGAGTTTCATCAGGGCGTCGGTGCCGGCGGCGATGCCGCCGTAGAAGTCGTTCGCCCGTAAATGGGGCGTGATCACATCGCTCACGATCCGTTTGGCGACCGCGTCGGGGATCGCGCCTTCGAGGCCGTAGCCGACTTCAATCCGCAGCTTGCGATCGTCCTTGGCGATCACCAGGATCACGCCGTCGTCAACCTTGGCGCGGCCGACTTTCCACGCCTCGGCGACGCGAATCGAGTACTGCTCGATGGCTTCCGGCTGAGTGGTCGGCAGCATCAGCACCGCGACCTGGCTGCCTTTGCCGCGCTCGAATTCGCGCAGCGTCCCATCGAGCGACTGGATTTGCGCCGCGCTCAGCGTGCCGGTGAGATCGGTGACGCGCGACTTGAGCGGCGGCACCGGCACCGCGTCCGCAGCAGCAACGAAGACGACCGGCGCCAGAAGAAAAATGACGCCGACCGCAACCCGGCCGAGCCAGCGCTTGAGCATCGAATTACTGCTTCGCCGGCGCCGCTTTGGCGGGCTGGGTGAAATCCACAGACGGCGGCTTTGCGATCGCCTTCTCGTCCTCGACGCTGAAATTCGGCTTGACCTGGTAGCTGAACATCATCGCCGTCAGATTGACCGGGAACTGGCGGATGAGCACGTTGTATTCCTGCACCGCCTTGATGTAACGGTTGCGCGCCACCGCGATGCGGTTCTCGGTGCCCTCGAGCTGCGCCTGCAGATCGCGGAAGTTCGCGTCCGACTTGAGCTGCGGATAGTTTTCGGCGACCGCCAGCAGCCGCGACAGCGCGCCGGTCATGTTCGCCTGGGCCTCCTGGAACTTGCGAAACGCCGCCGCATCGTTGATCAGCTCGGGCGTCGCCTGGATGCTGCCGACGCGCGCGCGCGCTTCCGTGACCTGGATCAGCACCTGCTGCTCCTGCGCCGCGAAGCCCTTCACCGTGTTGACGAGGTTCGGCACCAGATCGGCGCGCCGCTGGTACTGGTTGAGCACTTCTGACCACGCCGACTTCACCTGCTCGTCGTTGCGCTGGATGTCGTTGTAGCCGCAGCCCGACAGCGCGAGCGTCGCAAGAACGATGACTGCCGCACCGAGTTTTCGCATGGATTACTCCCGAAAGAATTCGATCTGAAGGTGGGGGCGCAAGACAGGATTACAAGCTCGCCATGGTGCGCCGCGCGAAGCACAGGTCTTCCCAGGCTTTGGCCTTGTCGGGAAGGCTGCGCAGCAGATAGGCGGGATGGTAGGTGACGACGAGCGGCACGCCCCGATAGCGGTGCAGCTTGCCGCGCAGGCTGGCGATGGTGGCTTCGGTGTCGAGCAGCGTCTGCGCGGCGAAGCGCCCCATCGCGACGATGAGCTTGGGCTTGATCAGCTCGAGCTGGCGCAGCAGGTGGGGGCTGCACTGCGCCACCTCGAAGGGCGCGGGATTGCGGTTTCCCGGCGGCCGGCACTTCAGCACGTTGCAGATATAGACATTCTTGCCGCGGTTGAGGCCGATCGCCGCGAGCATGTTGTCGAGCAGCCGCCCGGCCTGGCCGACGAAAGGTTCGCCGCGCGCGTCTTCTTCGGCGCCCGGCGCTTCTCCCACCAGCAGCCAGTCGGCCTGTTCGTCGCCGACGCCGAATACCGTCTTGGTGCGCGTCTTGTGCAGAGGGCATGCGTCGCAACCCGCCACCGCCGCCTTCAACTCCGGCCACTCCATGGCCAGGATGCGCGCGGCGCGGTCGTCGGCAAGGTCCAATGTCGTGTCCGCGTTCTTGCCGGGCGCCGGCTGCGGTGAAAGTTTCCGCGGCGCCGCATGCGGCCCGCTCGCATCCTGAGTTGCCGCAGCCGGCTTCTGCCCGCGGCGACGAAGCCGCCACACCGGCCCCAGTCCCATCTCCTCGAGATAGCGTTCGCGCCGCGAGTTCACAGATTCAGCACGAAGACGAGCGCATCTTCGCGACCGCCGGGTGCGGGATAATAATCGCGCCGCACGCCCACCTGGCGAAAGCCGTAGCCGCCGTACAGGCGCTTGGCCGCCTCGTTCGACGGGCGCACTTCGAGGAACAGCAGTTGAGTCCCGTGCTTGCGCGCCACCTCGATCAAATGATCGAGAAGGCGCCGCCCGTGGCCTTGCCTTTGCCGCTGTGCGGCAATGCTGAGGTTGAGGAGATGGGCCTCGCCTGCGGCGAGCATCAGCACCGCATACCCGATCAGCTCGCGAGCGTCGCGGCATACCCAGCAACTGTAGCCGGCGCGGATCGAGTCGCGGAAATTCCCCAGTGTCCACGGAAAAGCGTAAATGCCCTGCTCGATGCCGAGCACCGCCTCGAGGTCGGCCTCGGCCATCGGCTCGAATCGCGGTGCGGATCGGAGTACGGCGCTCATGCGCGTTCGCTCGTCTTGAGCGCGACCTTGTCGCGCAAATACAAAGGTATTGCCGTTGCCGGGTCGCAGGTGTCGCCCGCGGCGAAACGCGGCAGCGCGAGCCTGAGCACGGCGCGCGCGGACGGAGCGACCTCGGGACGCAGCGCCGTCAATTGCCCCCGATAACGCGCCGCAACGGCGCCGCCGTACGCAGCGAAGCCGCCGCCGCAGCCGGACCAGCCCTCGCCGGGAACGGCCGGCACCGCTTCCGGACGGTACAGTCCCGGCGGCACGATTTCTTCCCAGCCCGCGGCCGTTTTCCGATAGGCGGCATGATACACCTCGCCCATGCGTGCATCGATGCAGGCAATGACGCGCCCGCAGGCCGATTTCTCGGTCGCTTCTTCCGCCGCCTGTTCCGCCGCTTCTTCCGCAAGCGCAAGCAACGTACCGATACCCACCACCGGAATGCCGCGCGCGAGCGCCAGGCCCTGGGTCACGCCGCAGGCGACGCGCAGCCCCGTGAACGATCCCGGCCCCGCACCGTAGGCGATGCCGCTGATATCGGCAAGCGCCAGTCCCGCTTCGGCGAGGACGATGTCCACCATTCCGAGCACCCGCTCGGCCTGGCGCTGCCCCGCCCGCTCATGACGGAAACCGATCGTCTCCCCGCGGCTTGCGGCGACCGAACAGTAATCGGTCGAAGTGTCGATGGCGAGCAGGTTCATGAACAAGGCGGAGATGATGCAGGCGGAAACGATGCGCGGATTCTAGCCGATCACCGCGCCGCCCGCGGCGCGCTTGACGCAGGCGGCGTCTGCAACGATGATTGTGCCATTCGAACAAGACATCCATCACGGAGGAAACATGCGTCAATGGCTGCTGCTGCTCACATCGGTGCTGCTCGCCGCACCTGCGCTCGCACAGGATGCCTATCCGTCCCGCCCGATCACGATGGTGGTGCCTTTCCCGCCCGGGGGCGTGGCCGATCTCACCGGCCGGCCCACGGCATTCGCGATGGAGAAGGTGCTGAAGCAGCGCATCATCGTCGAGAACAAGGCCGGCGCCGGCGGCGCGGTCGGCATGGCGGCGGTGGCGAACGCCAAACCCGACGGTTACACCATCCTCATGGCGCTGTCGTCGATTTCGATCATCCCGCCCGCCGAAAGGCTGTTCGACCGCAAGCCGCCCTACGAAATGGGCCAGCTCGCGCCGATCGCGCTGATCTCGGCCGATCCGACGGTGCTGATGGTGCGCGCCGATTCGCCGTGGAAGACGGTGAAAGACCTGGTCGAGGACGCAAAGCGCCGGCCGACCAAGATCAATTACGGCTCCTCGGGTATCTACGGCACTTTGCACATGGCCATGGCGATGTTCGAGCAGGCTGCGGACATCAAGCTCTGGCACATACCGTACAGCGGCGCGGGGCCTGCAGTGGCCGCGCTGCTCTCGGGCCAGGTGGATGCGCTCGCCTCGGGCCCTTCGGCAGTGATCGGCCACATCAAGGCGGGCAAGATGCGTCCGCTCGCCAGCTGGGGCGAGAAGCGTCTTGCTTCGCTGCCGGAGGTTCCCACTTTCAAGGAACTCGGCTACAACATCGAGTTCTACATCTGGTCCGGCCTGTTCGCGCCGGCCGGCACGCCCGCCCCGATCGTACAGGCGCTGCGCAACGCCGTGCGCCATGCGGTGGCAGACCCGGACTTCAAGCGCACCATGGAGAAGATCGAGACACCGGTCTACTACCTCGATGCGCCGGAGTTCCAGAAATTCTGGGACAAGGACGCGAAGATGCTCGCCGACGCCGTGCGCCGCATCGGCCGCGTCGAAGACAAGAAGTAGTAAAGGCCGACACGCTGCGCTCGCGGCCGCCCACGTTACGCGTGGGGCTTTACTTGCGCGCGGTCGAGCGGACGTTAGAGCAAAATCCGTCGTAGCATCGCTCACGCGGCGCCGCTCATCGCGCGCGCCGGTATAAGGAAGGAATGGAAATGGCCGCCGCACAAGGCAAAGTCATCATCACCTGCGCCGTCACCGGCGCCATCCATACGCCGACGATGTCGCCGTATCTGCCGGTGACACCGGAGGAAATCGCCGCAGGCGCGATCGGCGCGGCGCAGGCCGGCGCGGCCATCGTCCACCTGCACGCGCGCGAGCCCGCCGACGGCCGGCCGACGCAGGACCCGAAGATGTTCATGCGCTTCCTGCCGCAGATCAAGGCCGCTTCTAACGTGGTGATCAACCTCACCACCGGCGGCGCGCCGACCATGACCGTGGAGGAGCGGCTGCAGCCCGCGCTGCAGCTGAAGCCGGAGGTCGCCTCGCTCAACATGGGATCGATGAACTTCGGCCTGTACGAGATGCTCGGCCGCTACGAGGAGTTCAAATACGACTGGGAGAAACCGTACCTTGCCGGCAGCGACGAGCGCATCTTCAAGAACACGTTCAAGGACATCGCCTATATCCTGCAATCGTGCAGCGGCAATGACACGCGTTTCGAGGTCGAATGCTACGATATCGGCCACCTCTACACCGCCGCGCATTTCCTCGATCGCAAGCTGATCAAGCCGCCGCTGTTCATCCAGTCGGTATTCGGCCTCCGCGGCGGTATCGGCCCGCACCCGGAAGACGTGCTGCACATGAAGCGCACCGCGGACCGCCTTTTCGGCGACGCCTACCTCTGGTCGGTGCTCGGCGCGGGGCGCAACCAGATGTACATCGCGACCCAGTCGGCGGTCATGGGCGGCAACGTCCGCGTCGGCCTCGAGGACAGCTTGTGGCTCGGCCGCGGCACCCTCGCCAAAACCAATGCCGAGCAGGTCGCCAGGATCCGCCGCATCCTCGAGGAGCTCGGGCTTCAGATCGCCACGCCGGACGAGGCGCGGCAGATGCTGAAGCTCAAGGGCGGGCGCAACGTCGCGTTCTAGAGAATGGTGATGCTGTTCCCGCCCGTTGCAGCCGCAGTCAATAGCACCGTCATTCGGTTACTTGATTTTCGGCAAAGAAACAGCCCGTCATGAAAAAATACAAAATCGCAGTCATCCCCGGCGACGGCATCGGCAAGGAAGTCATGCCCGAGGGCCTGCGCGCGCTCGAAGCCGCGGGACGGAAGTTCGGCATCGAACTCAAGTGGGAGGAGTTTCCCTGGAGCTGCGAATACCGCGCGAAGCACGGGCGCATGATGCCGGAGGACGGCCTGCAGATCATCCGCAACCACGATGCCGTCTTCTTCGGCGCCTGCGGTTTCCCCGGCGTGCCGGATCACGTGTCGCTGTGGGAGCTGCTGGTGCCGATGCGGCGCGGCTTCGATCTCTACGTCAATCTGCGGCCGGTGCGCCTGATGCCGGGCATCCGCTCGCCGCTCGCCGGCCGCAAGCAGGGCGACATCGATTTCTGGGTGGTGCGCGAGAACACCGAAGGCGAATATTCCTCGATCGGCGGGCGCATGTTCGAGGGCAGCGAGCGTGAGGCGGTGATCCAGGAGACCGTGTTCACGCGCAAAGGCGTGGACCGCATACTCAAGTATGCCTTCGAGCTGGCGCGCAGCCGGCCGAAGAAGCATCTCACCTCGGCCACCAAGTCGAACGGCATCTCGATCACCATGCCCTACTGGGACGAGCGCGTGAAGGCGATGGCGTCGCAATATCCCGAGGTGAAGACCGACCAGTTCCATATCGACATCCTCAGCGCGCACTTCGTGCAGCACCCGGACTGGTTCGACGTGGTGGTCGGTTCGAACCTCTTCGGCGACATCCTCTCGGACCTCGGGCCGGCCTGCACCGGCACCATCGGCATCGCACCGTCGGGCAACATCAATCCCGAGAGAGTCTATCCTTCGCTGTTCGAACCGGTGCACGGCTCGGCGCCCGACATCTACGGGAAGAACATCGCCAACCCTATCGGCCAGATCTGGTCCGGCGCGATGATGCTCGAGCACCTGGGCCACCAGGACGCAGCCGGCGCGATCGTCAGGGCCATCGAGCGCGTTCTCGTCGAGGGCCCGCGCACACGGGACATCGGCGGCACGGCCTCGACCACCGATGTCGGCAAGGCCATCGCCGCCGCCGTCTGAGCGGCAGGTGATGACCGCGGCGCCGGGCGGCGCACCGCGATGCCGCTTTCAGAGACCCAGGTACGCCTGCCGCACCCGGTCGTCGGCGAGCAGTTCCGCGCCAGTACCGCGCATCACGATGCGGCCGTTCTCGAGCACGTAGGCCCGGGCGGCAAGATTCAGCGATGCCGCGACATGCTGCTCGACGAGCAGAATCGTGATTCCGCGCTCGTTGAGCGCCCGGATGATGCGGAAGACCTCCCGCACCACCGTCGGCGCCAGCCCGAGCGAGGGCTCGTCGAACATGATGAGCTCCGGCTGCCCCATGAGGCAGCGCCCGATGGCGAGCATCTGCTGCTCGCCGCCCGACATGGTGCCGGCGAGCTGCGCGCGCCGCTCGGCAAGCGTCGGGAACATCGCGAACACTTCTTCCCGGGTCCGGCGCGAGTCGCGTCGCGCGCGCCGCAGCAGCGCGCCCATTGCCAGATTCTCCTCGACGCTGAGGCCGGGAAATATCTGGCGGCCTTCGGCAACCTGACCGATGCCGAGCTCGCAAGTGTCGTGGCTGTCCCAGCCGGTGATGTCGCGTCCGCGAAAGATGATGTTTCCGGCGCGCGGCCGCTCGATTCCGGCGATCGTCCGGATCAGGCTCGATTTGCCGGCGCCGTTTGCGCCGACGATCGCGACGATCCGGCCGGGCTCGACTTCGAGCGAAACCCGGTCGAGCGCCTGTGCGTCGCCATAGTAGAGGTCGAGATTGCGTACTTCCAGCATCACAGCGCTCCCTCACCCAGGTAGCACCGGATCACGGCGGCGTCGCGCACCACCTCATCGGGCGACCCGGTCGCGATCAGCTCGCCGTGGTGCAGGACGTGTATCTCGCGCGACAGCGCCATGACCGCGCGCATGACGTGCTCGATCAGCACGATCGTCAGGCCGTGCTCCTCGTTCAGGCGCCGGAACACCGAAACCATCTGGTCGGTCTCGGTCGGCCGCAGCCCGGCCATGACCTCGTCGAGCAGAAGAACTTTCGGCCCGGTGGCGAGCGCGCGCGCCACTTCCAGCCGCTTGCGGTCGGGCAGGGTCAGCGAAGAGGCCGGACGATCATGCTGGTCGGCGAGCCCCAGCCGGTCGAGGATCGAAAGCGCCTTGCTGCGCGCCTGCGCCACATTACGGGCCTGATGCAGGGCGCCGACGATGACGTTCTCGAGCACCGACAGCCCGGCAAACGGCTTCACCAGCTGGAAGGTCCGCCCGACGCCGGCGGCACAGACTTGGTCCGGGCGCAAACCGTCGATGCGCCGGCCGTCGAAAACGATCTCGCCGCCATCCGGCGCCAATACGCCCGCGATCATGTTGAAGCAGGTGGTCTTGCCGGCGCCGTTCGGACCGATCAGCGCGACGATGTGCCCGGGCTCGACCGACAGCGAAACGTCGGCAACCGCGCGCAGGCCGCGAAACGACTTGGAGATGCCTTTGAGCTGGAGCAGCGCCACGTCAACTCATCCGCGAACGGCCTGCGTCCTTGCGGGCGTCCGCCGGGGAAGATGCGGGACGGGCCCCGGCAGCCCTCGCCTCTTCCCGATCCAGGCCCAGCCGGCGCGCAAGCACGGGCCAGATGCCGTTCGGCAGGAACATGATCACCAGCAGCAGGCAGAGGCCGTAGAAGACCTGCTTGATCCCCGGAATGTCGAGACCGAAAACGCCCATCAGTTCGGTGATGCCGTCGGCGAGAACGGTAAGCACCGCGGCGCCGAGGATCGGCCCGAACAACGTGCCGATGCCGCCGATGATGGGCCCCAGGATGATCTCGATCGAACGGCTGATGTTGAAGATCTGCTCGGGGAACAGGTTGTTGTAATAGAAGGCGAAGAACACGCCCGACACCGCGGTCATCGCCGAGCTGACCAGCACCGCGAGCATCTTGTAGCGGAAGGTATTGATGCCGAGCGCCTGTGCGGCCTCCTCGTCCTCGCGGATCGCCTGCCAGTAGTAGCCGGCGCGGTTGCGCAGCAGCCACGAACAGAACGCAAGCGCGCCGGCGGCGAGCGCCAGCATGACGTAGTAGTACATCGCCGGCGGCCCGCGAAAATTCAGCAGGTCCATCTGCTCGCGCTGGGCGACTTTGAGAAACAGGCCACCCGCCCCGCCCAGCCAGTCGACATGGTCGAAACCGATACGGGTGAACTCGGCAAAGGCGATGGTCAGCAGCGCGAAGTACACACCCGAGATGCCGAAGCGAAAAGCGAGAAAGCCGATCGCCGCGCCGATCGCCATGCACACCATCATGGCCAGCCAGATCCCCGCCCACGGGCCGATGCCGTAGTGGACAAAAAGCGCGGCCGACGCGTACGCCCCCAGGCCGACGTACAGCGAATGACCGAGTGAGAGCTGCCCGGCGAAGCCCATCATCACGTTCCAGGCCTGTCCGGTAAACGCGAAGTACAGAATCAGCGTCGCCACCGACAGAACATAGTTGTTGGCGACAGCCGGAAGCGCGACGAGCGCGAGGAGCAGTACGGCGAGCAGTACGGCGCGCCGGTTCATCTCTTCCTGCCGAGCAGGCCATGCGGGCGGAACAGCAGCACCAGGATGAGGAGCGCGAAGCTGAACATGCTTTTTGCCGAGGGCGCGAAGAACAGCCCTCCCAATGCTTCCGAAACGCCGATCAGCACGCCCCCGAGCAGCGCGCCCGCCATCGAACCGAGGCCGCCCACGATCACGATCACGAAAGCGAGCAGGGTGTACCCTGGTCCGAGCACCGGCGTCACGTCCACGAGCAGGATCATCATGCAGCCGGCCACGGCGACGCAGGCCGAGCCCAGGCCGAACGTAAACGCGTAGAGGTGCTTCACATCGAGGCCGACCACTTTCGCGCCGAGATAGTTGTCCGCGCAAGCGCGGATCGCCGTGCCGGTGCGCGAGAAACGAAAAAACGCGAAAAGCGCGGCGCTGCCGGCCACGGCACACCCGGCTGCGTAGAGACGCGCTTTGTCAAACAGGATCGGGCCGATGGCGAAGGATTCGAGCTGGTAGTCCACCTGCACGTTGCGCGCGTCGGGCCCGAAGATCATCAGCAGCGCGTTCACGAATATGATGGCGACCGCCAGCAGGAGCATGAACTGCGTATGCTCCGGCCGCGTGATGAAGCGGTTGATGAGGCCGGCCTGCAACGCGTATCCGAAGACGAAGAAGGCGACCGCCACCGGCACGACGGCGAGGAACGGATCGAGCTTGAGCGCGGCGAAGAGCACGACCGTCGCATACATGGCGATGGTCATCATTTCGCCGTGCGCAAAGTTGACCACGCGCACCACGCCGAAAATCACCGACAGCCCGAGCGCCATCAGGCCGTACACCAGTCCGGTGAGGACGCCGGCTATGACGACGTTGACGACGAGATCGAGCGGCATAATAAAAGGGGCCGGCTGTGCCGGCCCCTTTTCCTGGACAACCGGAGGCTTACGCCTTGTAGCCGGGCACCGGGAATACCGGCCTTGCCTCGGCGGCATTCGCAGGCAGAACCACGGTCGGCTTCAGATTCAGGTTCTGTATGCAAGCCGACAGAATGCCCTCGACCTGTCCCTTGGAGTTGAATCTGATCGGTCCGCCCAGAATCATGCGGCTCGTGATGTCGGTCTGACGGATCGCATCGGCAAGGGTTTTCGGGTCGGTCGAGCGGGCGCGCTTGTAGGAGTCGGCGGCGATCAGGATCGCCTCGAAGGTGCAGCCGACGTTGAGCGCGTGGAACATCATCTGATCCTTCGGGAACTGCTTCCTGAATGCCGTCTCGACGGTCCTGGTGAGGGCCGCCTTGGGGTTGTACCAGGGCACGTTGGAAATGCAGTAATCCGAAAGCTTGCCGAGCGATTTGTAGAATTGCTCCTCGTACATGCCGGGCGAGCCCGGGCTGATGACCGCCATCGGGTTCCAGCGCTGCTTCACCATCTCGCGGCGCAGGATGACGGCATCGTTCAGGCGGCTCACCAGCAGCAGGAAGTCGGCGTTGGCCGCCTTGGCCTTGGACACCTCGATGGTGAGGTCCTTCGCCGCCGGATCGTAGGAAACGGTCTCGACGATCTTGAACGGCAGCTGGGTGAGCCCGGGCAGCATGGCGCTGATTCCCCTGTTCATCGCCTGCCCGAAAGTATCGTTGACGTGCATGAACACGGCGGTCCGCGGCGCGGTGTGGGTGGCCTGGAACAGGTCGCCGATCAGCGACAGGCCATTGCGCGTCAGGTCGATCGCGGTCGGGAAATTGCGGAACACGAACTTGTAGCCCTGCTCGGTGATCTGCGGCGCGGCGGCAACGTTGATCACGAACGGCACGCCGCGCTGCTCGGCCACCTGGGCGATCGCCGCCGTTTGACCCGAGTCGAACGCCCCCACCAGCACGTTGGCGCCTTCCTGGATCAGGCGCTCGGCGCGAGTGCGGGCGACGTCGGTATTGCTCTCGGTGTCGGCGTTCATGAGCTCGATGTCCACTCCCAGCATCCCTTTGAGGATCCCCGGGGCGATATCGGCGCCTTTCTGGCAGGACTGGCCGATCTGGGCCTGCACCCCGGAGCGCGGCAGCAGCACTCCGACCTTGAGCTTCGCCCCCTGCGCTCGTGCGATGCCGAAAGGGGAAAGTGCGGCGAGCGCGCCTCCTGCGGCGAGGGCGGTGTTGAATTGACGGCGGTTCACGTTTTTTCGGTTTGTCATGGTTCCTCCTTTTTTGGCGCAGCGTCAAGCCTGGCGCAGGAACTTCACCAACGGCCAACTTTCCGGATTGCCGGTCGATGAAATCAACTCTTTCAATTCAGTCTATATTAAATATTTTCCGCAATCAATTCCGGCTCTTGTCTTCTGCCCGGATTGCTGCGGGTTCAGGGCGGCGCGGTAATGCATCGACCGCGCAGTGCTCTGCCGGCTGCATCGGACGGACCGACCGGCCCCGACCCTTGCGCCCGCATCGCAACCAGTTCGGCTAGACTTCCCCCTCGTGGCGGACAGGACAACGGGTCGCCGAAAAATCCGAAGGGGCCGAACATGAATATCGCAGAGCACGTCGAGCGCGCGGCACGGCGCCATCCCGATCATCCGGCCCTCGTCTTCGAAGGCAAGCGGGTCAGCTACCGCGTGCTCAACCGCTGCGCCAATGCGCTGGCGAACTCGCTCAAGCGGCACGGCGTACGGCGTGGTGATCGCGTCGCGCTTTATCTGCCCAATATCCCGGCGTTCGCGCTCGCCTATCTGGCAGCGCAGAAAATCGGCGCCATCGCGGTATCGATCAACGCCATTTTCAAATGGGAAGAAGTGCGTTACATCGTCAACGACTCCCGCCCAAAGGTCGTGTTCACCACGGCTGAGTTGCTGCCCAACCTGCCGCGCCCGGAATGTCCGTCGATCGAGCATACGGTGCTGTGCGAAGGATCGGAACCCGACGAGATTCCGCTCGACGACTGGCTCGCCGCGGATGCGCCCGGATTCAAGGCCGAGACCATGCAGCCGGAGGACCCCGCCGCCCTGCTCTATTCTTCGGGAACCACCGGCGTCCCCAAAGGCGTCACGCTTACCCATCGCAATATCCAGTCGAACGTCCGCGCCACGGCACGGTGCGCCGGCTTCAAGCGCGCGGACCGGCTGGCGTGCTTCCTGCCGCTGTTCCACGTGTTCGCGCAGAACTTCATCATGAACGGCTGCTTCGAGGTCGGGGCGACGCTGGTGCTGTGGCGCCGCTTCGTGCCGGACGAGGTGATCGATGGCATCCGGCGCGAACGCGTCAGCATGTTCTTCGCCGTGCCGACAATCTACATCTCGCTGCTGAACGCCGGCGTGCCGAAGGAAAAGTTCGCCTCGATCCGCTACTACTTCTCCGCCGCCGCGACCATGCCCGAGGAAATCTCGCGGCGCTGGGCCGACGCCTTCGGCCGGCGCGTCTACGAGGGCTACGGCCTCACCGAGTGCGCGCCGTGCGCCGCCTACAATCACGTCTCGAAGCACAAGTTCGGCAGCGTCGGCACCGCGATCGAGGATTTCGAGGTGAAGATCTTCGATGCGAACGACAAGGAAGTTGCGCGCGGCCAGTGGGGCGAAATCGTGATCCGCGGTCCCGGCGTGATGAAGGGGTACTGGAACAAGCCCACTGACACGGAGGTCGCGCTGCGCGGCGGCTGGCTGCATTCCGGCGACATCGGCCGCATGGATGAAGAGGGCTACGTCTACATCGTCGACCGCGTGAAAGACATGGTCAACGTGTCCGGCTTCAAGGTCTGGCCGGCGGAGGTCGAGAACGTGCTCTACCGGCATCCCGCGGTGAAGGAAACCGCCGTGTACGGTGCGCCGGACCCGCTGAAGGGCGAACAGGTGCGCGCCGCGGTGGTGTTGAAGGAGGGGAAGCACGCGAGCCCGGAAGAACTCATCGTGCATTGTCGCGATTACCTTGCCGTCTACAAGGCACCGCAGCGGATCGACATCGTCGGGGAATTGCCCAAGAGCGCCACCGGCAAGATCCTCAAGCGCGTGCTGCGCGACGCCGCCGCCAAAGCGGCGTGAAATTCGAAATCGTCACCGACCCGTGGTTCCGGGCCGCCGCCATCCCCGGCGTCCTGATGCGCGGAATTTCCACGGGCGGAATCGGCGGGGCACCGCAGAAAACAATCAGCGCCTGCCCGGACCGGGGCGGTCGCGGTAGATCTCGCGGCCGTGGTCGTGAACGTCGCGCCGCAACTGTTGCCGCTCCTCCGGCGTCATGCGACCATCGCGCGGCGCTTCGCGGTTCTGCCGGTTCGCTTCGCGCGCCGGCGCCTGATGCTGCGCCGGCATCGGCCCCACCGGGGCGGCGCGGCCGACCCTACGGTCGCCCTGGACCTGCTGCGCCGTTACAGGCAGCGAGGCCATGAGAACGAGAAAAGCGCTCATCAATGCAATCCGGTGCTTCACACCCTGCTCCTCGCGGGTGCCATACCCGCAAAATCAACGGCACCGCGCGACGACGCGTGTATTTGCAATCCGGCCGTTTCGTTTCGCTTCCATTCTAACTCCCATCGAGCCCTCGCGAGTCATCCGAGCCGCGCGTCCGCTTGAATCAACAGTGGGCGGATCCGATGGTGAACGCAGGTTAAACGGGGTTTGTAATCCATTTACGACCGCCGGCCCGCCGTTTGTAACAGGTTGTTTCCGGACACCCGATGGCAACCCGCCGTTACGCTTGCGCTGCAACGATGCCGGTGCTCAAGGTAGGATAGGCGTCGATGGCTGAATCCAAGACAAAAATCCTGGTGGTCGACGACGACCTGCGCCTGCGCGACCTGCTGCAGCGCTATCTCACCGAGCAAGGCTTCGCCGTGCACACCGTTTCGGACGCTTCCGGCATGGACAAGCTGCTCGCGCGCGAGCGCTTCGACCTGCTGGTGCTCGACCTGATGCTGCCGGGCGAAGACGGACTGTCGATCTGCCGCCGCCTGCGCGGCACGAAAGATACGATCCCGATCATCATGCTCACGGCCAAAGGCGAGGACGTGGACCGCATCGTCGGCCTGGAGATGGGCGCCGACGACTATCTGCCCAAGCCGTTCAATCCGCGGGAGCTGGTCGCGCGCATCAATGCGGTGCTGCGCCGGCGCGCCGCACCGCGGCCCCCGGGGGCGCCCTCGTCGGAGCCCGAAAGTGTGAGCTTCGGCAGCATGACGATCAACCTCGCCACGCGCACGCTCGAGCACGACGGCCAGTCGCTCTCGCTCACCACCGGCGAATTCGCGCTGCTCAAGGTGCTGGTGACCCATCCGAGAACGCCCTTGTCGCGCGACAAACTGATGGAGCTGGCGCGCGGCCGCGA
Organism: Burkholderiales bacterium; assembly: GCA_049802235.1. Taxonomy (GTDB): domain Bacteria; phylum Pseudomonadota; class Gammaproteobacteria; order Burkholderiales; family SG8-39; genus VBDM01. The sequence continues at coordinate 24,365 of JBARMB010000096.1, forward strand.
GTACGAAGTGTTCGACCGCTCCATCGACGTGCAGGTCTCGCGGCTGCGCAAGCTGGTCGAAAAGGACCCCGCGCATCCCGCCTTCATCCAGACCGTCTGGGGCTTCGGCTACGTGTTCGTGCCCGATGGAAATGCAGGCGAATCGTAAATCGTGAATCGTAAATGGTGAAATCCAGGCTGCCGGCATGCTCCGGCCTTCACGATTCCCGGTTTCCGATTCACGAATCACTATTTCCCATTCACTATTCGCCCCGATGAAACTCTGGCCGCGCTCGCTGCTCTGGCGCACTTTCGTCCTGCTCGCCCTGCTGGTGCTCGCCACCACGTACGCCTGGTTCGAGATTTTCCGCGCCTATGAGATCGAGCCGCGCGCGCGGCAGATCTCGCAGAACCTCGTCAGCGTCGTCAACCTCACCCGCACCGCGCTGATCACTTCGCAGCCCGACAAGCGCCGCGAGCTGCTGCTCGAGCTCTCGGTGCGCGAGGGCATCCAGGTCTATCCTGCCGAGGCGGGCGAGCGCATCGTGCCCCCGCCCAACCGGCCGCTGGTGCGCCTGGTAAGCGAGGCCGTGCGCCGGCAGCTCGGGGAGAACACCCGTTTTGCGGTCGAGCGCGAAGGCAGGGCCGGGTTCTGGGTCACTTTCCACATCGACGACGACGAGTACTGGGTGCGCGTGCCGCGCGAGCGCATCGAGCGTCAGATCGCGCAGCGATGGCTGGGTTGGGGCGCGCTTGCCCTCGCGCTGTCGCTGCTCGCGGCCTACCTCATCGTCTCCCGCGTCAACCGGCCGCTCAAGGCGCTCGCTTCGGCCGCGAGCGTGATCGGCAAGGGAAAAATGCCGGAGCCGATTCCCGAGACCGGACCCGATGAGATCCGCACGCTGTCGCGCGCCTTCAACCAGATGTCGCAGGACCTGGCGCGGCTCGATGCCGACCGCGCGCTGATCCTCGCCGGCGTTTCGCACGATTTGCGCACGCCGCTGTCGAGATTGCGGTTGGGCATCGAGATGAGCGGCGGCGATGCCCCGCTCAGGCAGGGCATGACCGCCGACATCGAGGAGATGGACCGCATCATCAACCAGTTTCTCGACTTTGCCCGCGCCGACGGCGGCGAGGCACCCCGTCCCGCCCGACTCGACATGATCGCCGGCGAAGTGGCCGAGCATTACCGCCGCCGCGGCATGAGCGTCGCGACCGATCTCCAGGGCGTGCCCGAGTTGCCGCTGCGAACCATGGCGATGCGGCGCGTGGTGCTGAATCTCATCGACAATGCATTGCGTTACGGTGAGAAAGACGTGAGCGTGGCGACGCGCACCGAACCCGGCGCGGCGGTGCTGGAAGTGATGGACCGCGGCCCCGGCATCCCCGCCAGGGAGGTCGAGCGCCTGAAGCAGCCGTTCACGCGCCTCGAAGTCGCCCGCAGCGACAAGGGCGGCGCCGGGCTCGGCCTCGCCATCGTCGAGCGCGTGGTGCGCGCCCACGGCGGCAGCTTCCAGCTGCTGGCGCGCGATGGCGGCGGATTGATCGCCAGGGTGCGCCTGCCGCTTGCGGGAGGAACGGGCGCGTGAATGCGATTCTCGCTTCCACTCTCACCTGCCCGCGCTGCGGCTTCGCGAAAGAGGAGATCATGCCTGCCGACGCGTGCCAGTTCTTCTACGAATGCACGTCCTGCGGCGCGCTGCTCAAGCCGAAGCCCGGCGATTGCTGCGTGTTCTGCTCCTACGGCTCGGTGAAATGCCCGCCGCGGCAGTCGCAGTCGGACTGCTGCTAGACTCCCCAGGATTTCAGGACTTCGTATCGGCTGCCGCGCGGCAACGCTTCCGAGCGCACCAGCGCGAAGCTGTCCGGCTTCCATTCGATCGGCGGCAGCGCAGGCATCGCCCGAGGTTCGCTGGCGTCCCGTAAGAGAGTCACGTGCGACACGAACGCCTTGGGGTCGAAGGCGACGCGCGCATTCGCGAGCGCAGCTCGAAGATCGGCGACCAGCGCTTCGAGTTCCGGCGGGACAACCGAAGCACCGGCCCAGGCAATGCGGTTGCGCTTCCAGTAGCCCGGCTGGTCGAGAATCAAGGAGAAAGCGCGCGGCGCGACCGCATCGGCCGCGCGCTCGACTTCAGCAACGCGCGCGTCATCGACATTGCCGAGGAATGCGAGCGTGATGTGAACGTTCTCCGGGCGCCCCTGCCTGCCGCCGCAGGCCGCGTGAAGCTCGCGCGCCCAACGGGCGAGTTGTGCGCGCACGCGCTCCTCCGGCCAGAGCGCGAAGAACAGCCTCACGGGTTTGTGACTCGGGGTGACTCCCGAGAATCGCGCAAATCATTGACAAATTTCCGTCGTCCCCGCGGGGGCCTGTCCCCGAATGCTCCTATCGGGGACGGGGACCCAGTGACTTTCAGGCAACGACACTGGATTCCCGCTTGCGCGGGAATGACGGCGCAACTAATCCTGCTATTACTCAACTCCGCAACCACAGACAGGCGCCAAAATCAGGCGCCGGCGGCGAGCAGTGCGATCGCCTCGGCGGCGATGCCCTCGCCGCGGCCGATCGCGCCGAGCCGCTCGGCGGTCTTCGCCTTGACGTTCACCTGGCCGGGAGCGACTTCGAGATCGGCGGCGAGATTCGCGACCATCGCCGGGATGTGCGGCGCCATCTTCGGCGCCTGGGCGATGATGGTGGCGTCGACGTTGGCGATGGCGAAGCCCGCCTGCCGCACCTTCCTGCCGACCTCGCGCAGCAGCGTGCGGCTGTCGGCATCCTTGTATTTCGGATCGTCGTCGGGGAAGTGCCGGCCGATATCGCCGAGCGCCGCGGCCCCGAGCAGCGCATCGCACACCGCGTGAATCAGCACGTCGGCGTCCGAGTGGCCCTCGAGCCCTTTCTCGAACGCGATCTTCACCCCGCCGATGATCAGCTTGCGTCCGGCGACGAGCGCGTGCACGTCGAAACCCTGTCCGATTCTCATGTCGCCGCCTCCTTCAGGATGCGTTCCGCCATCTCGAGGTCCGAGGCAAAGGTGACCTTCAGGTTCTTCGTACTGCCTTCGATGAGCCGCGGTTTGTAGCCGAGCGCTTCCACCGCCGCCGCCTCGTCGGTGACGTGCGTCGCGCCGCGCTGCGCGGCGCGCAGCGCACGCAGCAGCATACCCTGACGGAACATCTGCGGCGTCTGCGCCTGCCACAGGCCGTCGCGCGGCTCGGTGGCGACGATGCGGCGCTCGCCGTCGGCGCGCTTCAAGGTATCGGCGACCGGCACGGCGAGGATGCCGCCGACTTCATCCTTGCTCACCTCGTCGATGAGGCGGCGCAGCTCGGCTTTTCCCAGGCACGGCCGCGCGGCGTCGTGCACCAGCATCCAGTCGTCCGGATCGACGAGGCTCGCCGCCGCGATGAGCCCGTTCAGCACGCTGTCGCGGCGGCTCTCGCCGCCGCAGTACAGCGGAGCGAGCCGCTCGCCGAACGCGCTCCAGTCATGCTGGCGAAATTCCGTGTCCCCTGGCGCGAGCACCACGAACACGATTTCCATCTCCGGCGCAGCAAGCAGGCGTTGCACCGCATGGTAGAGCATCGGTTTTCCCGCGAGCAGCGAGTACTGCTTTGGCCCGGCGACCCCGAAGCGGGAACCGGAGCCGGCGGCCGGGACCAGACCGAAGTATCGGGAAGTCACTGAAATCGGGCGGGATTCGAGTAAATGGTCACGATATAATTATAACTGGGTCCCGAGTTCAAACCGCCGCCTCGCAAATCGAGGCGGCGGTTAACTCGGGTTTTGCTATTTCTGCTTCCTGTTGAGTGTACCGAATATGTATGAAAAATATTCGTCGTCCCCGCGAAAGCGGGGACCCAGTGACTCTCTGAAAAAGACACTGGATTCCCGCTTTCGCGGGAATGACGAAACGAAAGAGACACTGGATTCACGTGTTCGCGGGAATGACGGAGCCTTTTGCGGGAATGACGGAGCCATTGAGTAAACGATGAGCGCAGTCACCCTTCCCGAAGCGGCCGCGAGCGCCGCCCGCCTTCACGGCTCGAGCGATGCGCTCGCGCTCGCGCGCCTGGCTCTGGGCTCGCGGCCGGTCGTGGTCTTCTGCGCGCAGGCAACCGAGGCACAGCGGCTGAAGGACGAGATTCCCTGGTTCGCGCCGCAGCTCTCGGTGCTCCTGCTGCCCGACTGGGAGACGTTGCCCTACGACAGCTTCTCGCCCCACCACGACCTCGTGTCGGAGCGCCTGGCGACGCTCTACCGCATCATGCGCGAGGATTTCGACATCGTCATCGTACCTGCGACGACCGCGCTGCAGCGCCTTGCGCCGCCGTCTTTTCTCGCCGCGTACAGCTTCTTCATCAAGCGCGGCGAAACCCTCAGGCTCGATGCCTTGCGCGCGCAGCTCGCGCTCGCCGGCTACAGCCACGTCAGCCAGGTGGTGGCGCCGGGCGAGTTCTGCGTGCGCGGCGGGCTGATCGACCTGTTTCCCATGGGCAGCGCCCTGCCCTACCGCCTCGACCTGCTCGACGAGGAGATCGAATCGATCCGCACCTTCGATCCCGACACCCAGCGCACGCTCTACAAGGTGGGCGAAATCCGGCTGCTGCCGGCGCGCGAGTTTCCGCTGGACGAGGCGGGGCGCAACCGCTTCCGCAGCCAGTTCCGCGAAACCTTCGAGGGCGATCCGTCCAGGAGCAACGTCTACAAGGACGTGAGCAACGGCGTCGCCCCCGCCGGAATCGAATACTTCCTGCCGCTGTTCTTCGAGCAGACCGCGACGATCTTCGATTACCTGCCCAAGGGCGCCACCCTTTGCCTGCGGCCGGACGTGCACGCCGCCTTCACCGAGTTCTGGCGCGACGCGCAGCAACGCCACCAACTGCTGGGCGGGGACCGCACCCGGCCGCTGCTGCCGCCTGCGGAACTGTTTCTGACCGCGGAGGATTTTTTCCTGCGCGCAAGGGATTTCGCGCGAGCCGAACTCGATGCCGCCAAGGGGGCGCTGAATTCGCAGCCGCTGCCCGAGCTCGCGGTCGAGCGGCGCGCCGCCGATCCGCTGCACCTCCTCAAGGAATTTCTCGCCGCGACGCCGTGCCGCGTGATGCTGCTCGCGGAATCGCCCGGGCGCCGCGAGACGCTGACGCAGTACCTCGCCGAGTACGGACTCAAACCCGACGCCTGCGCCGGCTTCGAGGAGTTCCGGCGCTCGGACTCGCGCCTGGCGCTCGGCGTATCGCCGCTGCTGAACGGCTTCAGCCTCGACTCGGAGCAGCTCTGCTTCGTCACCGAGTCGGAACTCTACGCCGGCACCGCGCGCGCCCGCACCGCCCGCGACAAGGCGCGGGTGAGCTCGATCGAAGGCATGCTGCGCGATCTCTCCGAGCTGCGCGCCGGCGATCCCGTGGTGCACGTGCAGCACGGCATCGGCCGTTACAGGGGCCTGGTCGAGCTCGATCTCGGCGAAGGCCGCATTTCGGAACCGGGGGAATTCCTGCTGCTCGAATACGCCGACAACAACAAGCTCTACGTGCCGGTGGCGCAGCTGCATTCGATCAGCCGCTACTCGGGTGGGCCGCCCGAGCAGGCGCCGCTGCACAAGCTGGGCGGCGACCAGTGGGACCGCGCCAAGCGCAAGGCGGCGCGCATGGTGCGCGATACCGCCGCCGAGCTGCTCAACCTCTACGCCCGGCGCGCGGCGCGCGAGGGCCATGCGTTCAAGTTGAGCCAGCACGACTACGAGGCGTTCGCCGAAGGCTTCGGCTTCGAGGAAACGCCCGACCAGGCCGCCGCCATCACCGCGACGATCGCGAACATGCGCGAGGGCAAGCCCATGGACCGCCTCATCTGCGGCGACGTCGGCTTCGGCAAAACCGAAGTCGCGCTGCGCGCCGCCTTCGTCGCCGTCGCCGACGGCCGGCAGGTCGCGGTGCTCACCCCCACCACGCTGCTGGCCGAGCAGCACTTCCACACCTTCAGCGACCGCTTCGCGCAGGCCGGCAATGAGTGGCCGGCGAAGATCGCCGAGCTGTCGCGCTTTCGCAGCGGCAAGGAGACCACCGCCGCGCTGAAAGGCCTGGCCGAAGGCGAGATCGACATCGTCATCGGCACGCACAAGCTGCTGCAGAAGGACGTCAAGTTCAAGCGCCTCGGCCTCGTCATCGTCGACGAGGAGCACCGCTTCGGCGTGCGCCAGAAGGAAGCCTTGAAAGCGCTGCGCGCCGAGGTGGACGTGCTCACGCTGACCGCGACGCCGATTCCGCGCACGCTGGCGATGTCGCTCGAAGGCCTGCGCGACCTGTCGGTGATCGCGACGGCGCCGGAGCGGCGCCTCGCGATCCGCACCTTCGTCACCCCGTATTCGCCGGGGATCATCCGCGAGGCCGCGCTGAGGGAGCTGAAGCGCGGCGGCCAGATCTTTTTCCTGCACAACGACGTCGCCTCGATCGAGGTGATGCGCGAGCGGCTCGCGAAGCTCCTTCCCGAGGCGCGCATCGCGGTCGCCCACGGCCAGATGCGCGAGCGCGATCTCGAGCGCGTGATGCGCGAGTTTCTGCAGCAGCGCCACAACCTGCTGCTGTGCTCGACCATCATCGAGACCGGCATCGACATCCCGACTGCCAACACCATCCTCATCAACCGCGCCGACAAGTTCGGCCTGGCGCAGCTGCACCAGCTGCGCGGCCGCGTCGGCCGTTCGCACCACCAGGCCTACGCCTACCTGCTCACTCCCGGCGACGAGGCGCTCTCCGCCGCGGCGAAGAAGCGGCTGGAGGCGATCCAGATGATGGAGGAGCTGGGCTCCGGGTTCTACCTCGCCATGCACGACCTCGAGATCCGCGGCGCGGGCGAAGTCCTGGGCGAGTCGCAGTCGGGCGAGATGCAGGAAGTGGGATTCAATCTCTACGCCGACATGCTCGATCATGCGGTGCGCTCGCTGAAAGCGGGGCGCGAGCCGGACCTGTCGCAGCCTTTCGAAGTCATCACCGAGATCAATCTGCATTTCCCGGCGCTGCTGCCCGCGAGCTACTGCGGCGACGTGCACGAGCGCCTGGTGCTCTACAAGCGCTTCGCCAATTGCGGGAGCGCCGAGCAGCTCGAGGCGATGCAGGAGGAACTGGTCGATCGTTTCGGCGACCTGCCGCCGGCGGCGCGCGCGCTGATCGAAAGCCACCGGCTGCGCGTCCTCGGCCGCGCGCTCGGCGTGGCCCGCGTCGATGCCGCTCCGGAATTCATCCAGCTGCAGTTCGTGCCGCATCCCCCGCTCGACCCGGCTGCCGTATTGAAGCTCGTGCAAAAGCAGCGTGGCTGGAAGCTCAGCGGACCGAACAAGCTGCGCGTCGAGCGTGTGACCAGCGAGCTCCCCGAGCGCGCGGCTGCGGTGCGGCAGGTGCTGGAGACGCTCGGGCATGCGGCCGTCGTCATTCCCGCAACTTCCGTCATTCCCTCAAATTCCGTCATTCCCTCTAAATCCGTCATTCCCGCGAAAGCGGGAATCCAGCGACGTTAATCGAGGCAATCACGTGTCCTACCTAGTAATCCAGGGCCAAGAAGTCGAAACCCCCGACCTGAAAGAAATCGCCAAGCTCTCCGGCGCCGCGCGCATCGAAGGCATCGGCAGCAACGCTTTCCACCTGCACGACTACAAGACGCAGCAAGGCGTCGCCGAATACTGCGCCGGCGCGAAGCTCGACTTCGCCTTTGTGCTGCAGCCGCGCCGGCTCGCCGACTTCCGTTTTCTCGTGATGGACATGGATTCCACGCTCATCACCATCGAGACCGTAGATGAGATGGCGGACCTCGTCGGCCGCAAGGCGGAGGTCGCGGCGGTCACCGCGCAGGCGATGCGCGGAGAAATCGAGTACGACGAGAGCCTGAGGCGGCGCGTCGCGGTGCTGAAGGGCCTGGAGGAAAGTGCACTCGAGCGTTTGTATACAGAACGGGTGGAGCTTTCACCGGGCGCCGAGCAGATGATCGCAGGCGTGAAGCGGGCGGGCCTGAAGATCCTGCTCGTCTCCGGCGGCTTCACCCACGTGACCGAGCGGCTGAAGACGCGGCTGGGACTCGACTACGTGCGCTCGAACACGCTCAAAGTCAGGAATGGAAAACTCACGGGTGAGCTCGAAGGCCGCATTGTCAACGCGGACGGAAAACGCGAAGGATTGCTGGAAGCGCGCGACGAGCTCGGGGTGACAACGGGCCAGATCATCGCCATCGGCGACGGAGCGAACGATCTCAAGTTCATGAGCGAGGCCGGCGTGTCCATCGCCTACCGCGCCAAGCCGGTGGTGCGGGAAAAGGCGACTTACTGCTTCGACTACGTCGGCCTCGACGGGCTGTTGAATCTTTACGCCTAGAGCCTCAACGTTGTCTTCTGAGGGCGCAGCCCAAAGAAGTTCTCCAACGTCTGATATCGGCCTCGCATTGACTCTGGGATTTTTCCAACTCGCGACGACACCCAACTCCGACCCCCGGAAGATCGGCATTCTGAAGCTGCACATGGCCGGCGGCATGCTGATCCTCTTCCTGATGATCATCCGCTTCATCGTCCGGATGATGATATCGAGACCGGCACATGCGACGATCGGTTATCCCCTCCTCGACCGCGTCGCGCCAGTGACCCACTACGGCCTTTACGTCCTAGTCGTCCTGATGGCAGGAACCGGTTATGCGACGGCGATTCTCCCCGGGCTCCCGGAGATCGTGTTCGCCGGCTCGGGCGCCCCGCTGCCATCCACCTTCACGACTTATCCGACCCGGGTCGCGCACGGCGCCATCGCGACGCTCCTGGCCGCCTTCATCGCCTTACACGTGCTCGCCGCGTTCTACCACCAGTTCGTCAGGAAAGACAGTCTGTTACAACGGATGCTCTTCGGTCACCGTGTCCGGCAGGACTGACCGCGGTCCTTCCGCCGCCGGCCAATACCGACGCGGCTTGACGCACGTCAACACGCGTTTTTTTCAAAAGAGAACAATGTTTTGATCCCGCTGGCCTCTAACCGGCGGCTACAGCCACTCGAACGAACGAGTAGGTATCTCATGAACACCCTCTGGATCGTCGTCATTGGCGTGTTGACCATCTATCTGGCCTACAACCTGTACGCGAAACGCATCGACCGGTATGTCATCCAGGCCGACGCCAAGCGGGCTACGCCGGCGCGCATGTACATGGACGGGGTCGACTTCATGCCGACCAGTCGTAACGTCCTCTTCGGTTATCACTTCAAGGCCATCGCGGCGGCCGGTCCCATCGTGGGACCCATTACCGCAGCCAATCTCTGGCGCTGGTCGCCCGCGCTGGCCTGGCTGATCCTGGGCATTTCCTTCATCGGCATTCTCGCGGCGATCCTGTCCGCGCGTCCGGACGTGCCCTTCGGCATCGTCATGCTCGCGCTGATGGGGCTTGCTCGCCGGCCAGATGATGTACCGCTGGAAATCTGATCGACCGCCTGTCACATCGACTGACGGCAAGCGGTCCGATCGAACGTCCAGCGGTTCGACGCAACTCGACATCCCATCACGCTGCCGTCGCCAGTACGCATGCACGACAACGTAAAGGCAGAAAATCATGGCAACTCACACTCGCTTCGGCGCATCCATGTGGCTCGTCCGTGGCGGTCTATTGTTTGGCGTGGTTTGGACGATCGCCGAATCCGCCTACGCAGGACCCGGCGCCTGCGCGCCCGCGAATCCGCCGAACGCTAGCGAAGTCACCTGCACTGGAGATCAATCGGGCGGAATAAAAAGCGGCGTGGATTTCCAGTCGCCGCCCGTCACGACGTTGAACGTCGACACCGCGGTGCGGCCGGCGACCACCGGCACGCCGGGCATCGATTTCCGCAACGACGCCGGCGCGGCGTTGATCATTCGCGGCGGCAGCCCGCAGCAAAGCATCGTCATCACGACCTCCGGCGACAACGCCGGCGCGATGCTCGGAGAGAGCCGCGGCACGCCGGTGGGGACGCAGACGCTGTTCGGTCTCGCCTTCCCGGTCGGTGTCGGAGGCTCGGGCGGTGCAGTGTCGATCTTCAATTCGAGCGCCATCACGACCGACGGCAGCACGGCGCACGGCATCGCAGCTCAGAGCCGCGCCGGCGGCTATTCGGATGAGACGATCGCTTTCCTGCAAAGCATGCGATCGACGAACAATGCCGGGTTCTCGATTGTATCGGTCTCAGAGCAGGCGGGAAGCGTCGGCCAGAGCGTCGCGGGCAGCAACGGCGGCGCGTTCACCCTCAACGCCAACGGGAGCTACTCCTATTCGCTGACCGGAGACCAGTTCACCAACCTGGCGGTCGGCCGGTCTTTGCTGACCAGCGTAAGCTACCGCGTGTCGTGGTCCGGAACGACGGACCTCGACTCCGACGCGGTCCTTACGCTGAAAGTGACCAAGCGCGCCGACGGCGGCTTCGATGTCGTTCCCGACGTCTTCTTCATGGCCTATGGACCGTCGGCGACCGCGGCGACGACGCTGCGACCGGATCTCGTCTCCTATTACGACGCCTTGCTCAGGGACGTCGCCGTGGGCGGAGTAGGAAGCGATGTCGTCGTGACGAGCGGCGGGACCATCGAGACGCGCGGCCAGAACTCGTTCGGCATCTACGCGCAAAGCAAAGGCGGCCAGGGCGCAGCCGGCGGCGGCGGCATCTTCAATGGCAGCGCCGGCGTTGCGGGCGGCGCCGCGAGGACGATTACCGTGACCAACCACAGCGGCATCGTCACCCACGGCGCGGGTTCGCACGGCATCGTGGCACGCAGCATCGGTGGCGATGGCGGTCGCGGCGGTGGATCGGGCATCGCGGGCAAAGGCGGCAACGGCGGCGCCGGCGGCGCGAGCGGTCTTGTATCGATCTTCAACGATGCGTCGATCACGACCGAGAACGCAAGCGCGATCGGCATCTTCGCGCAGAGCCTGGCAGGCGCGGGCGGCAGTGGCGGCGGCGGCGGCGCGCTTGGCGGCACGGGCGGCACGGGCGGCGATACCCCTCTGGCCGGCGATGTATCGATCACGAACAGCGGCGACATCGACACCTCGGGCAGCGACTCGCATGGCGTCCTCGCGCAGAGCGTGGGCGGCTTTTCCGGCAGCGGCGGCGGCGCCACCGGCATCGTCGCATTCGGCGGCAGCGGCGGCCACGCCGGCAACGCCGGCACGGTGACTGTCGTCAACAGCGGCGTTGTCACGACGCGCGGCGGCGATGCGCATGCGCTGTTGGCGCAGAGCATCGGCGGCGGCGGTGGCAGCGCCGGCAGCGGCTACGGACTCGTGGGCCTCGGCGGCGAAGGGTCGAACGGCGGCAATGGCGGCGCGGTCATCGTAACCAACAACGCTTCGCTGAATGCGCTTGGCGCCAATTCGCGCGGCATCTACGCCCAAAGCATCGGCGGCGGCGGCGGCGATGGCGGCAACTCCGGTGCGCTGGTCGCGATCGGCGGCAAGGGCAGTACCACCAGCGATGGTGGCGCGGTGACCGTGACGAACAACGCGGCCATCAGCGCCTCGTCGAACGCGCTCTACGCGCAGAGCACGGGCGGCGGCGGCGGTAGCGGCGGTACTAGCGGCGGCCTCGTCTCAATCGGCGGCGGCGGTGGCGGCGGTGGGGCCGGCAAGTCGGTCGATGTCACCAATAGCGGCAATCTCACCACCTTCGAATTCAATTCCGCCGCCATCTATGCGCAAAGCCTCGGAGGTGGCGGCGGCAATGGCGGCGCGGCGGTGTCCGCGGGCGCATTCGGCTCGGTCGCAATCGGCGGCAGCGGTGGTCTCGGCGGTGCGGGCGGAAAGGTCACGGTGCAGAGCGGCGCGGTCGAAATCGTTACCGGCGCCGATTTCGCCAACGGTGTCCTGCCTGAGCGAACGCGCTGCGGCGACGCGCCGGCGGGCGAAACGCCGGATCGCGCTGCCTGCGGCGACGGCGGCAAAGGCATCTTTGCGCAAAGCCTCGGCGGCGGCGGCGGTAACGGCGGCTATGCGGTCGCTGCATCCGCAGGCAAAGGCTTTTCGGCATCGATCGGGGTCGGCGGGAGCGGCGGCGGAGGCGGAGGCGGCGACACGGTCAATGTATACAGTCAAAGCAACATCACAACGCAGGGCTCGAATGCCGAGGGCCTCTTCGCGCAAAGCCTCGGCGGCGGCGGCGGCAGCGGCGGCTTCGCCGTTGCGGCAAGCGGCAGCGATGGTCTGGCCGTGTCGATCAGCGTCGGCGGCAGCGGCGGCACCGGCGGCGCGGGATCGATAGTCACGGTCGGCACGGCGACCGATCCGATTCGCGGCCGCATCGAAACTTCGGGCGATAACTCGAGCGGCGTCCTGGCGCAGAGCGTGGGCGGGGGCGGCGGCAATGCCGGCTTCAGCGTCGCAGGCACCGTCGGCAGGTTCGCTGCTTCGTTCGCGATGGGTGGACAGGGCGGTGTGGGCGGGATTGGATCGACGGTCAGCGTGGATAGCCGCGCGAACATTACGACACACGGTTTGCTGTCGAGCGGCATCACCGCGCAGAGCATCGGCGGTGGCGGCGGCAACGGCGGTTTCAGCGTCACCGGCGCGCTGACCGGCGGCGGCAACTCGACCGGCGGTCTCTCGCTTTCTCTCGGCGGCGGCGGTGGACCGGCAACCGGTGCAGATGAAATCACCGTGCGCAACGCCGGCGTGATCGATACATCGGGCGCGAGCTCGCACGGCATCCTGGCGCAGAGCGTCGGCGGCGGCGGCGGCAACGGCGGCTTCGCTGGTGCCCTCACCTTCAGCTTCAGCAAGCCCGACGACAAGGAAGGCGGCGGCAAGAGCCTCGCGGTCGCTGCTGCGGTCGGCGGTAGCGGCGGCAATGGCGGCGATGCGAAGAAAGCGACCGTCATCAATTCGGGCGCGATCACGACGCATGCGGACGATTCGTCCGGCATCAAGGCGCAAAGCCTCGGCGGTGGCGGCGGCAACGGCGGCTTCGGTCTCGCATTGACGTTGGGAACTGGAGAGAAGTCGGGCAACCTCGGCGTTGCGATCGGCGGTTGCGCGTTCTCCGGCGTCGCAGAGGGTCAAGACTGCGCAGGCGGCGTCGGCGGCGAAGTCCGGGTCGTGAACGACGGCAGCATCGGAACGTTCGGCAACAACGCCGACGGCATTTCCGCGAAGAGCCTGGGCGGCGGCGGTGGCGATGGCGGATTCGCGGTGGCCGGATCGCTCGGTGCGTCGTTGCCTAAGCCTTGCGAGGCGGGCAAGACCTGCAACTCGAAAACACTCAATGCGCAAGTCGCGGTAGGCATCGGCGGCTTCGGCGGCGACGGCAGCGAATCGAGCAAGGTCACGGTCGAGAACTCCGGACGCATCGCGACGCACGGTGACGATTCGATCGGCATTCGCGCCGAAAGCATCGGCGGCGGCGGCGGCGACGGCGGATTCAGTTTCGCCGGCGCGCTCGGTGGTCGCGAGTCGAAGAACATCGCGGTAAGCATCGGCGGCTTCGGCGGTCGCGGTGGCCAGGCGGGCGACGTCGAAGTGCGCAATGACGGGCTGATCCTGACCGACGGCGTGCGCGCGAGCGGCATTTACGCCGACAGCGTAGGCGGTGGCGGCGGCAACGGCGGCTTCGCCGGTACGCTCGTCTTCGGGCTGCCCGGCAAACCGAACACCAACGCGGGCGCCAATGTCAGCGCGAGCTTCAACCTCGGCGGCGCCGGCGGCGACGGCGCCACGGGCGGCGCGGTCACGGTGACGGGCGGCGGCAGCATCGTCACGCTTGGCGACAATGCGCATGGCGTCTTCGCGCACAGCATCGGCGGCGGCGGCGGTAACGGCGGCTCGACCCTTCAGCTCGTGCTCGGCCAGGAAGCCGTCAAGGAAGGCACGTCGGTGAACATCGGCGTGAATATCGGCGGCGCCGCCGGCGACGGCAGCCATGGCGGCAACGTCACCGTGAATCGCGGCGGCGACATCGTCACGCTCGGGACGGAATCGACCGGCATCTTCGCGCAGAGCGTCGGACACGGCGGCGGCGTCGGCGGCAACGCCAACTCGTTCAGCTTCTTCAAGGAGCAGAAGGAAGGCGGCACCAACGTCAACATTGCCGTTGCAGTCGGCGGCAACGGCGGCGGCGCCGGCAACGGCGGCATCGTCAGCGTGACCAATACGGGCAACATCACGACCGTCGGCGATCAGTCGCCGGGCATCTACGCGCAAAGCATCGGCGGCGGAGGTGGGAACGGCGGCAACGGCGCGTTCGGCTTCGGCGGCGTCGTCCCGAGCGCGATCGCGGACAAGATCGCCGAAGGGCTGGACGTCATCCTCGAGCTGCGCGAACTGGATCAGTATCGCCGCACGGCGAAGAAGGACAAGCTCAAGGGCGTCGCGGAAAATTACTTGACGAGCTGGGACGTCAGCGTCGGTGGCAGCCAAGGCGCGAGCGGTTCGGGCGGTGCAGTCACGGTGGCGAACACCGGCAACATCAGAACGCTGGGAGACGATTCGGCCGGCATCTTCGCGCAGAGCGTCGGCGGCGGTGGTGGTGTGGGCGGATCGGCGGACGCCGGTTTACTCGGCAAGATCTCGGTCGCAGGCGGCGCCGGTAGCGCGGGAACGGGCGGCGACGTGTCGGTCACGCAAGTGGGCGATATCGAAACCGGCGCGGCGTCGGAAGAAGATCTTGTCTCAGGCAAGCGCTCGCACGGTATCTACGCGGAAAGCGTCGGCGGCGGCGGCGGGATGTCCGGCGACGTCAATCGCTCGGCGAAATCGCTGGGACTCAACATCGGCCTCGGCATCTCGTTCGGCCGCGGCGGCGGCAATTCCGGCAACGGCGGTGCGGTCACCGTTGATTATACCGGCAACATCACGACGCGCGGCGAAGGCGCCACGGGCATCTTCGCGCAGAGCGTCGGCGGCGGCGGCGGCGACGTCGGCGATCTGTGCAACAACCCGCTCAATTTGCCCGAGGGCGGATGCGCAGGACTGGGCAGTGGCGCGGGCAGCGCGGGCGATATCGGCAACAACCCGCTCGGAATCGCCGGCAGCGGCGGTGGCGCCGGCGACGGCGGCAAGGTGACCGTCACCAGCCGCGGAACGATCCGCACGTACGGCCTCGAGGCGCACGGCATCTTTGCGCAGAGCGTCGGCGGCGGCGGCGGTAAGGCTGGCGGGTTTTGGGGCAGCGTCGGCGGCGACGGCGCGGCCGGCGATATCACCGTCGCGCACACGGGCAGCATCTACACCTTCGGCGACGGCGCGCACGGTGTACTCGCGCAGAGCCGCGCCGGGACGAATGGCAAATCGGGCGGCAACGTGACCGTCACGCTGAACGGCAACGTCGTCGCGATGGGACGTAACGCCGACGGTATCCGCGCGCAGAGCGCCGGCGGCGGCGAGCTTGAAGTGCCGGTCTTCGATGCCTTCGGTGTGCTCACCGGCCACGAGATGCACACGTTCGACCGCCACAACGGCGCGATCACGATGAACGTCGGAAGCGGCACCGTCGCTGGCAGCGGACTCGCGGCGGGCAGCACCGGATTCGGCGGCGTCGGCGTGCGCTTCATCGACGGTGCCATGGATGGCGACGCCAACGTCACACCGAACGTGCTGAACAATTCAGGAACGATCACTACGCTGAGCGGCGCGAACGGATGGGCGATCGTCGGCGGTGCCGGTCGCGAGACAATCAACAACTTCGGTATCGTCACCGGCTCGATCGATCTCGGTGCGGGCAGCAACACGTTCAACAACAAGTCGGGCGCAATACTGAACGCCGGCCCGACGCTCAACTTGGGTTCCGGCAATTCGCTCAACAACGCGGGCACGCTCGCCCCCGGCGGAGCCGGCGTTGTCCAGAGGTCGACGCTGACAGGGAACCTGGTGCAGACGCGCTCGGGCAGCTTGAGCGTGGAATTGGACACCGCGCATGCCAGTGCAGACCGCGTCGATGCCAGCGGCACCGCGAATCTAGCGGGAACCGTGCACGCCAGCGTATTCAATCCGGGCTACGTCATGCCCGGTACACATCGATTCACGATCCTGTCGAGCGCCGGCGGCGTCACGAACTCGGGGCTCGGTCTGGTCGCTCCGCCTTCGGCTGTCGCCCGCTACGATCTCGCCTACCCCAACGCAACCGATGTCCAGGTCGGCCTGACAGTCGATTACGTGGCGCCGAACCTCAACGGCAATCAGACGGCGGTCGGCGACTACATCAATGCGATCCAGCGCGCCGGCGGCTCCGACAGCTTCGCATCGATCGCCAGCGCGCTGCTCGCGATGCCGGACGCGCAGAGCCTTGCGGCTGTGTACGACCGGTTGAGCCCGGAGGCATATCTAGGCACTGTGACCGCGATGTCCGCATCCAATCACCAGTTCAACAACGCGTTGCACAGTTGTCGAGTGCCGGACGGCGAGTTCCGCTTCGTGCGGGAAGACGAGTGCTGGTGGATGCGCGCGTCGGGGCGCACGCTCGACCGCGAACGCTCGCCACAGGCGATCGGCTTTCGCGAGGACGCATTTGGCGTGGCGGGCGGCATGCAACGTGCGATCGGCGCGGATTGGCATGCCGGCTTTGGCTTGTCGTACGAAGACAGCACGCTGAACGTCGCTGACGGATTCGGCAGGAGCAATGGAGATCGATATCAAGTTGGCCTGATAATGAAACGGGGTTTTGGTGCAACCACCCTGTCCGGATCGGCTAGCCTCGCGCTCGGCCGTTATCACACCACCCGTATCGTCGATCTTCCAGTGCCTGGCACGACGGCGAAAGGCACGCAGGAAATCACGGTCGCGTCGGGGCAGTTCCGTCTTGCGCACGACTTCGAGCGTACGGACTGGTACGTACGACCGATGATCGATTTCGCAGTCAGTAGCGCGCGCCTTGGGGGGTTCGAAGAGTCCGGCGCGGGTGGGGCAAACCTTCATGTCGCAAGCAGCGATTACACCTACGTGAGCCTTCGTCCAGCGGCTGAAGTCGGTGGCGAGCTCATGCTGAAGGATGGCACGCTGGTCCGGCCGTTCTTTCAGCTCGGCGTTACTCACTACGTATCAGGCGGCAATCCGCAGATAACGGCAACCATGGAAGGTGCGCCCGCAGGCGTGGCGCCTTTCAATGTGACCGCCGAAACGGACAAGACATTTGCCGCGCTGTCAATCGGCGTCGACCTGATCAACAGGGAAGGCCACAATTTGCGGCTGAGCACTTTTGGCGAGTATTCCCGTCACACCAGCGGGTATGGCGTGAGCCTCAAGCTTTCGATACCGTTCTAGAGGCACGTGGTGCCGGGTGAGAACCCGGCCGCGCGGATCTTCCAGGCGCCGTCCCCGGCATGACAGCCGGGATCGCCCGATCCAGGCGGCGGCGCGCGCTCGGGATCAAGACCCTGCTCGTTTCGAGCGGATTCACCTTCTTCACCGAGCGCCTGAAGGAACGCCTTGCGCTCGACTACACGCTGTCGAACACGCTCGAAATCCGTGACGGCAAACTCACCGGCAAAGCGTTGGCGCCCATCGTCGACGCGCAAGCTAAGGCCGCGAAACTGCGCGAACTGCGCGACGGGCTGCGGCTCACGCGCGACCAGGTCATCGCCATCGGCGACGGCGCGAACGACCTTGCGATGATGGCGGAAGCCGGCGTTTCTATCGCGTATCACGCCAAGCCGGTGGTGCGGGAGAAAGCGACTTACTGTTTCGACTATGTCGGGTTGGATGGGTTGTTGAATCTTTACGCCTAGTCCCTCCAATCACTAAGGAGCCGCGCGTCGGTAGCAATTTCGGGAGTAGACTTCGCACTTCCAACGGAGGCACATATCGAGGCTCCCAAGAGAGACAGAACATACGCTTCGCCATCTGAGGACCGCTGGGTCTCACTATGGCGGCTATGTCTGGCTGACGAACAACGCCGGCGTGAGCTGGCAGATGCGCCTGGCGCTGATCGCCGCGATGGCGGGCTTCTCACGATGGCGATGGCGATTCCGGAGGTGTTCGGCGCCGGGGCGCTGACGTTCGGGCTTTCCTGTCTTTTCGTCGTCGCGCTTCATCCCGGGGCCTTTGCGTTGAAGGGCGAAGGCGCAGCGGCAAAAGCGATCTTCGGCATAGCCCCTTTCAACCTGCCCGCTTCCGGTCTCATCGCGGGACTGGCTTCATCCCGGACCCGATCGCGGGACCTCTTGCGGGGTACATATAATGTATATATTATCCGGGAATGCGGTTCCGGTACGACCCCGCCAAGGCCACCGCCAATTTCAAGCAACACGGCGTCGCCTTCGCGGATGCCGAGGGTGTTTTCCAGGACCCGCTCGCTCTTACCCAGGAAGACCCGGATGCGGAGGGCGAACGGCGCTTTATCGCCGTCGGGGTGGGGAGCGCAGGCGACTTACTGGTCGTGGTCTATACGATGCGTGGCGAAGACGTGCGCCTGATCTCGGCCCGCCGAGCCACGCGAAAGGAACGGAAAACCTATGAGAGCTGAATACGATTTTTCAAAAGGCAAACGGGGCGCGGTCATCCCGCAAAAGGGCAAAACGCGGATTTCCATTTTCATCGACAACTCCGTGCTCGACGAATTCAGGGCGCGCGCGGAGAAAGCCGGCACCGGCTATCAAACGATGATGAACGAAGCGCTGCGGAGCTATCTTTCCGAGACCGATCAACTGGTCACCGAAAAAGTATTGCGCCAGGTGCTGCGGCAGGAGATGCCGGAATACCTGAATCGGAACACCCAGTACCGCAAGGCTCGACAAGAGTTTACTGCGCGAGGACTCGCGAGCGCCGCTCGAGCCAGGAAAACCGGCAAGTATGTCCCGGCCGACAAGGTGATCGGGAAGCTCGCCCGCAAGCTGGTCAAGGCCAAGGAACGCGCGGCTTAGATCGGTGAAACACTACAGGGTCCGCTTCACGCTGGAGGCGGAAGACGATTTGTTGCGTCTCTACGACTTCCTGCTGGAAAAGAACCTGGCTGCGGCAGAGCGGGCGTTCGAAGCGATCAGAGAAGCCGTCGAATTGCTGCGCTTCTCGCCGTTCTCCTGCCGCAAGGTGCTCAGGGACAATCCGTTCCTGAGGGAACTCGTCATTCCCTTCGGCTCCGCAGGCTATGTGGCGTTGTTCGAAATCGAGACCGGCAACAAGGTCAACATTCTGGCTGTACGGCATCAGCGGGAGGAAGACTACCTGTGAGGACCGGCTACGCCGCCTTCGGCACCGCCGGCAGCCCGGCCAGCACCTGGGCGAGCGCCTTCTCGTCGTAATCCCGGTCCTCAAGTTTCCCGGCGAAGTAGTCGGTATAGGCCTGCATGTCGAAGTGGCCGTGTCCGGAGAGATTGAAAAGGATGGTGCGGCCGCGGCCTTCGCTGCGGCATTTGAGCGCCTCGTCGATTGCGCAGCGTATGGCGTGGCTCGACTCGGGCGCCGCGACGATCCCCTCGGCGCGCGCGAATTGCACTGCCGCCTCGAAACATTTCGTCTGCTGGTAGGCCACGGCCTCGATCAGACCCAGTTCCTTGAGGTGCGAAACGAGCGGCGACATGCCGTGGTAGCGCAAGCCGCCGGCGTGGAAACCCGGCGGCGTGAAGGTCGAGCCGAGCGTGTACATCTTGACCAGCGGCGTGAGGTGGGCGGTGTCGCCGAAATCGAAGGCGTACTTGCCGCGCGTGAGCGAGGGGCAGGCGGCGGGTTCCACCGCGATCAGGCGGCGCTTCCTGCCGCCGCGCAGTTGCGCGCCGAGGAAGGGGAAGGCGAGCCCGGCGAAGTTGGAGCCGCCCCCGGCGCAGGCGATGAGGATGTCGGGGTCGTCGCCCGCCATCTCCATCTGCGCCATCGCCTCGATGCCGATCACCGTCTGGTGCATGAGGACGTGGTTGAGCACCGAACCCAGGGAATACTTGGTGTCGTCGTGGGTCGCCGCGACTTCGACAGCTTCTGATATCGCGATGCCGAGGCTCCCCGGGTGCTTCGGGTCCTGCGCCAAGATCGCACGCCCGGACTGCGTTTCGCTCGAGGGCGAGGCGATGCATTTTGCTCCGTAGGTCTCCATCAGCGCGCGGCGATAGGGCTTCTGGTCGTAGGACACCCGCACCATGAAGACCTTGATGTCGATGCCGAAGAGCGCGCCGGCGAAGGCGAGCGACGAGCCCCACTGGCCGGCGCCGGTCTCGGTCGCGATCTTCTTGATGCCCGCCTGGGCGTTGTAGAACGCCTGCGGCACGGCGGTATTGGGCTTGTGGCTGCCCGAGGGCGAGACGCCTTCATATTTGTAGTAGATCTTCGCCGGTGTCTGCAGCACCTTTTCCAGCCGCCGCGCGCGATAGAGCGGCGATGGCCGCCATTGCCGGTACACCTCGCGCACGGGCTCGGGAATGTCGATTTCCCGCTCGGTGCTCACCTCCTGCATGATGAGCGCCATCGGAAAGAGCGGCGCGAGGTCGTCGGGCCCGATCGGCTGCAGCGTCCCGGGATGCAGCACCGGCGGCGGCGGCGAAGGCAGGTCCGCGACGATGTTGTACCAGCGCTTCGGGATGCGGGTTTCGTCGAGGACGTACTTCACCGTGTCGGTCATGGCGCTCTCCCTCGTTATGCTTGCGGGTATTCTGCGCGCGGGATCGCGGGATTGGCAACACGGGTCGCGTCACACGGCCGGAATCCCGTCCTGATCGGAAAGCTCGAGCTCAGACGGGACGCCGCGCCGTCGCTTCTCGATGCGATGAGAATCCGCGCTGAGGCGGTTACGCAAGCTCAACGGGCGACCGGGGTACGGTCATCCCGCAAAGGCAAGACCGGGATTTGCACTCTCATCGGTCAAATCGCGCCTGACCGAACGCTCGCGCGCCAGGCGGTTCCGTCCCAGACGCTCGTCCACCAGTGTGACGATCTCGTGCAGCGTGTCGGACTGGAGTCCTCGTTGGCGGGCGATCCGCCGGACCAGGCTGTCGACCCGCTCGATGTGCTCGGCGCCGCCGAAAAGCGCGCGCGCCGCGGAAGACGGTTTGCCCAGGCTCTCGGCGGCCTTGGCGTACTTCTCGAAAGGAACCAGGTCGGCAGACCCGGCGCCCAGCCCGGTGCAGAGTTGCGCCACCCAGTCGTAAATCTCCCGGGATTTGTCGACGTTCCCGTGCACCGCCTCCTTGATGGGGATCATGTCGTTCGGCTGGATGCAGCGGTAGTTGCCGGTGATCAGCATCGGCCATTTGGCCAGCGGCACGAAAATGGAATCGTGCACCTTGAGCTTCACCGGAATTTCGATGGCGCCGTCGCCGAGGTGGAACCGGACTTCCTCGATGTCGGCCTCGAGTTTCCGCAGCAGCGCGGTCGGCTCCCCGGCTTCGAAGCGCGCCGCCTTGAAATTGGTCGGCAAGCCCACCTGGAGAACGTTCTTCGGCTGATCCGCCGGGCGAAATGCCTGGGGATCGGGGCTCGCCAGCGTGATCAGCCCCGGTTCGAAGCCTTCCCAGACCGCGGGATCCGCGTAGCAGCCCTCCAGAGCTTCCGTCGAGAGCCCGGGAATGCGTTTGAGGTAGGGCAAAGGCGGCATGTTCATGATCGCCAGGCACGGCTTGCGCGCGCGGGCGACACGGCCCATCAGCTCCCGGACGCCTTGCGAGCCGTACTGGGCCTCCTGCATGCCGAGCACGACCAGGTCGAACGCGCTGGGGTCGATTTCGTCGGGCGTGCCCGCGGAAAGCACGCCCGGAAGTTCCTTCGAGGCGATCTCGAGCAGCGATTCCCGGCCCCGGATCGGGAAGCGCACCACGGTCCCTTCACGGTTGATCAGCTCGGCGGTGGGCCGGGTGCAGACCAGCGAAACCCGGTGCCCGGCCATCAGCAACTTGGTGCCCAGCAGCGAGCCGTAGGAGGCCCCCAGAATGAGAACGCGATATTTCACGATTCGGCCCTCCGCTCAAGCACGCCATGGTCATCGGCGTCGATACGGTGCATCATAGGCCCAGAAATCGGTAAAATTGACTATGGAAATTTCACAATGTTAATTTCACACTCTTCCATGAACCGGCCATGACCCAGCACACCCGCAACAGCCACTTCCTCGGCACCAAGTTGCGCGCCTTGCGCAAACGCAACGGCCTGACCCTGGAAGAGCTGTCGGCGCGCTGCATTCAACTGGATTCGCAGAGCGCGCCATCGGTCTCCTACCTGAGCATGATCGAGAGCGGCAAGCGGGTTCCGTCGGAAGGCGTGCTCGGGCTGCTGTCATCATTGTTTCAGCGCGAACCGCGCTGGTTTCTCGACGGCAATCCGGAAACAGAAACCCCTGCATTCAAGCAGCGGGCCGGCGGCGCGGCGGGTGTGCCGCTCGAACCTGCGTTCCTGTTTTCGAAGGAGCTGCTGCAGGCGGCGATCCCCGAGCTGCTGGCGCAAACCGGCACCACCGGGCGGCAGTTCGCGCATCTGCTGATCCGCTCGCATCAGGAGATGTCGCGCAACGACTTTCCGGATCTCGAGCGATCGGCGGAGGGCGTCGGCGAGCGCAAATTTCCGCTCGGCGCCGACGACCTGATGCGTCTCTGCAGGCACCACGGTCTGACCCTGCGCTGGTTCGACCGCAAGCCGGTGCTCGCGCGCGACAACGATCGCGAACTGCGCAGCATGGTGCGCTCGTTTTTCGAAGCGCCGCGCACCGTTTATCTGAATCGCGAGCTGCAGGCCGACCCGGCGCGCCTCAAGTTCGACCTCGCCTCGCACCTCGGCCACAAGGTCCTGCACGAAGGCGACGGACTCAAGTCCGCGCATGCCACCGGCGGGGAAATGGGCGGCAGTCCGGAAGGCGGCGCGGAAATCGCCGCCGGCATGAACGCGCAGGACGTGCTGCACGCCTGGCGCGATTTCGAGTGCAGTTTCTTTGCCGGCGCACTCTTGTGTCCCAAGATCCCGTTCCGGCGCTTCCTGACGCGCGAATCCTATCGGGTCGAAGCCGGAGAAAAAATCGAGCTCACGCCGGCGGTGGTGATGCGGCGCATGACCAAGGTATCGCCGTATCCCTACTGGCATTTCTTCGACGCCTATCCGCCCGGATATCTGCGCGCGGTGTATCGCGGCAACGGGATTCCCCTGCCCTGGGGCAACATGGCGCAAGTCACCGACCCCTGTCCGAACTGGGCCGTCTTTCGCATGCTCAACGAGAATCGCGGTCCCGATCGCGGCTCGCAGATTTCAGTGCTGCGTGACGGCGATCAATCCCTGCTGTATTGCTGCCACTCGCGGCGCACCGACGACATGGCGGGCAATCCCCACGTGCTGTCGGTCGGGATCGATCTGCTGCCGGCGCTGCGTTCGCACGGCGTCGATGCGGAAGATATCGTCGCGAGCATCACCGGCGAATGCCTGCATCACCATGGCGAAGCGAGAATTCCCAGGGCCGCCGCAGAGGCGATCAAGGGAGCGGCCAAGGTGCTGAACATCGCCTGGGTCGAGGATGCGTTATCGAGTCCCGCACGCATCATCTGTCCGCGCAGCACGCATTGTCCGCGAACGGAGCATTGCGACGGCGCCAGCGCGTCGCGCGCCCGTGAAATTACCGACGTGCGCGAGGAGATCATCAGCAAGGCCAAGCGCGGACGCTGATCGGGCTTGACGCTGTCAAGGACGCAGCAGGTCGAGCGCACGCGCTACGGAGCGCGGCGCTCGACATCCATATCCTGGGGCGCGGCGCGTCAACCGATCGATCCCATGGATCCCGGATAGCTCACTTCCTCGAGCTTCCCGGTGTCCACGTCGTAGATGAATCCGCGCACCGTGACCGCGTCCGGCCCGCTGGTCGGGATCCATGGGTGGTTCAGGATCGAAGACATCCCCCGCCGCACGTCCCACGCCAGGCGTTCAGTTTGCTTCGCGGTGCGCGGGGCGTCGAGCGGCTCGATCGCGCCGCGGAAGGCATGAAACTGGGACGGCGTCGACGCGCACTTCTTGCAGCTCATGAACGCCCGTCCCGTCGCCTGGCCAAGCAGTTTCTCGGCCGCCGGGTCGCCCTCCAGACCGGCCTTGAGCAAGTCGTCCGTGAAGGCGAGCATGCCGCAGCGGGTATGGTGGATCAGGATGATCTCGTTGGTATTGAGCAGATGATGCGAGATGATAAGGCAGCGGATCACATCGTCGCCCACCACGCCCCCGGCGTTGCGGATGACGTGCGCGTCGCCGGTCTGCAGGCCGAGCAGGTCCTCTACGTCGAGCCGCGCGTCCATGCAGGCGACGACCGCCACGTGCTTGGCCGGGTTAATCGGCTGCTTTCCCGGGTAAACGGGCTTGTGCATCGCCTGCCCGCTCGCGTACTGCTTGTTGTTTTCCAGATACCGATCGGTGTTCGCGTTTGCCATGGTTCCTCCTTGTTGAAATCACGGGGCCGGCGCCAACGTTCGTCGCGCCGGTCTCGCCACCGGTCAGGGCGGCGTGAAAATATACTACTTCAATCTCGAAGTCCCCGGAGCCCGTCGCTTGACATAGGCGTAAAGGACATGCCGCCGCGGCAGTCCCTTGGGCGATCGGCGACGCTGCGACGGTCATGGCCGATCGGGGCGCCGCAACCCGCGTCGTGGAGCTCAACGGGCGCACGGTGATCCCCGGCCTGATCAATTCGCACTCGCACCCGATACGCGGGGGCCGGTGACCCCACCAATCCGGGATGGGGTCGGGAGCCGGGAATCTCTACGATTGACCGGTCCTGAAATGGGGATGGGGTCGGCGACGGTTATTCCCTGATTTCAGGAAAGGGTGACGACAGATTATGAAAATGCGAGTTATGATGAATGGCAATTTTGCAAACTATTGAACCTCAGGCATCTGCATGTCACCCCTGATTCTCGAACTCTTCGTCGCAAGGCAGCGATGGCTCGAATGCTTCGCGCCCAAGGCGCCGAAGGATCACTCACTCACGCCAGAAAGGGAGACCGCTGATGGGCAACCGTGACAGACAACGCAGGGAACCGAAGAAGCCGAAGCAACCGAAGAAGCCCGGTCCGGCAGTTCGCGTATGGAGATTCCATCCCGATTCAGCGTAGCGCTGATGCCTGACGGCGCATTCGGGCGCGGACGTTAGCCCGACGAGGATCAGGGGAGGAGGGCAATGCGAATAGCCGTGGTTCAAAAGCCGTCGTCGCTGTTGAACCGTTCCAAGACGATCGCTGACGCCGTCGCTGCGACCCGGGAGGCCGCGGCCCAAGGCGCCCAGTTGGTGGTGTTTCCGGAGGCGTTCATTCCCGGCTATCCGGCATGGATCTGGAGGTTGCGGCCCGGTGGAGACATGGCGCTCTCGGACAAGCTTTATTCGCAACTGCTCGCAAACGCAGTCAACCTCGATGGCGACGATCTGACGCCGCTGCGCGAGGCGGCGAAGGAGCACCAGGTCACGGTCGTCTGCGGCATGGACGAACGGGACGCGGATTTCAGCCGCGGGACCCTTTACAACACCGTTGTCGTCGTCGGCCCGGACGGCCGCCTGCTGAACCGGCATCGAAAAATGATGCCGACCAATCCGGAGCGGATGGTATGGGGGTTCGGCGACGCTTCCGGCTTGAAGGCGATCGATACGCCTTGTGGTCGCATCGGCACGCTCATTTGCTGGGAAAGCTATATGCCGCTTGCGCGCTGCGCGCTTTACGCCTCGGGGGTCGAGATCTACATCGCCCCGACCTACGATGCCGGGGACAGATGGGTCGGCACCCTGCAACACATTGCGCGCGAGGGCGGATGCTGGGTCATTGGAAGCGGCGTGGCCTTTCGGGCTTGCGACATTCCGGACAGCGTTCCAGGCAAGTCGGATCTGTACCCGGACCCGGAGGAATGGGTCAACCCGGGAGATTCCGTGGTAGTCGAACCGGGCGGGAAGATCGCGGCCGGGCCGATGCGGCGCGAATTGGGAATTCTCTACGCGGAAATCGACCTCGAGCGCGTCGGCATCGCGCGGCGCGCGCTGGATGTCGTCGGCCATTACTCCAGGCCGGATATCTTCCAGTTGCGCGTAAACCGGAATCCGCTCAAGCCGGTGGAATTCGAGGCACCCAGGTAATTCATCCGTAAGGCCCGGCGGAGGTCTGCATGGAAGACATCCCGATGTATCACGAAGGCTCGCGGCGGCTGCAGGACCGGTTCGACACGCGCAGGCTCGCCGACCGGCTGGTCGAGGTACTGGCGCGAACCGCGTTCACCGATGACGACCGCGCGTTCATTGAAAGCCGCCCGCTCTTTTTCCTCGCCACGGCCGACGCCGAAGGCCGGCCCGAGTGCTCGTACAAGGGCGGCCTGCCGGGGTTCGTCCGGGTCGTGGACCCGCAGACGCTCGCGTTCCCGAGCTACGACGGCAACGGCATGTTCAAGAGCCTCGGCAACCTGTCCGTCAATCCGCATGTCGGGATGCTCTTCATCGACTTCGAGAGCCCCAAGCGCCTGCGCGTGAACGGACAGGCGAGCATGAATGAGGGTGATCCGCTGCTCTCCGAATTCACGGGCGCGCAGCTGATCGTGCGTGTCCGCGCCGAGGCCATCTTCCCCAATTGCCCTCGCTACATCCACAAGATGCAGATGATCGAGTCCTCGTCCTATGCCCCCTGCGAGGGCCACACGCCGCCGGTGCCGAAGTGGAAGCAGTTTCCGGAATTCCGCGACGTGCTGCCGCCGGGGGATCCGGCCAGGGATAACAAGGGCGAACGCTGAGGCGAGGCAGCCTCGCCGGTAGCCGGCCGACCGCCCGTCGTCCGAACGGTCTTGGCGGCATTACGCATCGGACCGTCGCGCTTACTTCACCTCGTCGATCCAGGCCATCTGGATCGCCTCGAGGATTTTCTCGCCGCAGTGCTTCGGATCGTCGTCGAAGCCGTCGAGCTCGCTCACCCACTCGAACAGGTCGGTGAAGCGCACCCGCTGCGGGTCCACGTCCGTGTGCTTCTCCGAGAGCGCGATGGCGATGTCGAGCGTATCAGTCCATTTCATTGTCGGTCCCCTTGCCGCCTCCGGTAATTCGTCACCAACATAAAGGACCGGCCGTCGGCGGCTGCGGCAATCGCGGTCGGTCGCATCCCCACAGAGTGGGGCCCCTGCTTCCTGCTCATGCCGCCGCCTCCGAAACGCTGGTGCGAGATTGACGCTCGCGCCGTCGGCGGCTGCGGCAATCGCGGTCGGTCGCATCCCCACAGAGTGGGGCCCCTGCTTCCTGCTCATGCCGCTACTTGATTTCCTTGACCATGTTGATGGTGTATTTCGGGATCTCGATGGTGAGATCGCCGTCCTTGACCAGCGCCTGGCATGACAGCCGCGAGGTCGGCTCGAGGCCCCAGGCCTTGTCGAGCAGGTCATCCTCCTTCTCTTCCGAGGGATCGAGCATCTCGAAGCCCTCGCGGATAACGACGTGGCAAGTGGTGCAGGCGCAGGACTTCTCGCAGGCGTGCTCGATCTCGATGCCGTTCTGAAGCAGGTTGTCGCAGATCGACACGCCCGGCTTGGCGTCGATGACGGCGCCTTCGGGGCAGAGTTCCTCGTGCGGCAGGACGATGATCTGCGGCATGGCGCTCAGAGGGAAACGCTGTCGATCTTCCTGCCGGCGAGCGCGCGCCTGACGGAGCGATCCATGCGGCGGCCGGCGAACGCTTCGGTGGCGCGGTTGACGCGCTCGACCGCCGACTTGATGGCGCGATGGTCGGCGCAGGAAAGCGTCCGCCGCAATGCCTCCACCTCCGCGCGAATCGCCGCCAGATCCTCCGCCGAGAGCAGATCGGAATCCTCGCGCAGCGCGGCCTCGGTCGCCTCGATCATGCGCTCGCCCTCGACCTGATATTCCTTGAGCGCGCGCAGGTGAACGTCCTCGCGCGCGTGCTCGAAGGAGTCCTTCAGCATTTGCGTGATCTGCTCGTCGGTGAGGCCGTAGGAGGGCTTGACCGCGATCGCGGCCTCGACGCCGGTGGTGGATTCGCGCGCCGACACCGCAAGCAGCCCGTCGGCATCGACCTGGAAGGTGACGCGGATGCGCGCCGCCCCGGCCACCATCGGCGGAATGCCGCGCAGCTCGAACCTGGCGAGCGAGCGGCAGTCGGACACCAGTTCGCGCTCGCCCTGCACCACGTGGAGGCTCATCGCCCCCTGGCCGTCCCTGAAGGTGGTGAACTCCTGCGCCCGCGCCACCGGAATGGTGGAATTGCGCGGAATGACCTTTTCCACCAGGCCGCCCATGGTCTCGATGCCGAGCGAAAGCGGGATCACGTCGAGCAGCAGCCAGTCCTCGCCGTTCGCGCGGTTGCCGGCGAGCACGTTCGCCTGGATCGCCGCGCCGAGCGCCACTACCTTGTCCGGATCGAGATTGGTGAGCGGCGTCTGGCGGAACAGCCCGGCCACCGCCTGCTGCACGTGCGGCATGCGCGTCGCGCCGCCGACCATGACCACGCCCTTGACCGCGGCGACATCGAGCTTCGCGTCGCGCAAGGCTTTCTTCGTCGGGCCGAGGGTCTTCGCCACGAGTTGGCGGGTCATGTCCCAGAACTGCTTCTGCGTCACCGTCACGTCCACGTTCTCGCCGCTGCCGAGCGTCGCGGTGATGCGCGCCTCGGCGTTGGCGGTGAGGAATTCCTTGGCGGCGCGCGATCGGGTGAGCAGCAGCCGCGTGTCCTCGGCGGAGAGCGGTGCGAAGTTCGCCAACTCCCCCACCCAGCAGAACAGGCGGTGATCGAAATCGTCGCCGCCGAGCGCAGCATCGCCGCTCGTCGCCAAGACCTCGAACACGCCCTTCGAGAACTTCAAAATGGAAATATCGAACGTCCCGCCGCCGAGGTCGTAGATCGCGTAGACGCCCTCCGAAGCGTTGTCGAGGCCGTAGGCAATCGCCGCGGCGGTGGGTTCATTGAGCAGCCGCAGCACGTTGATGCCGGCAAGCTTTCCCGCGTCCTTGGTGGCCTGGCGCTGGGCGTCGTCGAAATAGGCCGGCACGGTGATCACCGCTCCGGCCAGCTCGCCGCCGAGTGATTCTTCCGCGCGCTCGCGCAGCTCCTTGAGTATCGCGGCCGACACCTCGACCGGGCTTTTCACGCCGGCCGCGGTGCGGATCTGCACCATGCCGGGGGAATCGACGAAGTCGTAGGGGCTGTTCTCGACGTAAGTAACGTCCTTCAAGCCGCGCCCCATGAAGCGCTTGACCGACACGATCGTATTCCTCGGATCGCGCGCCTGGATTGCCTCGGCCTCGTAGCCGGTTTCGACGCTGCCGTCCGGCAAATAGCGCACGATCGAGGGCAGCAGCGCGTGGCCGTCGTGGTCGTTCAACACCACGGCGATGCCGTTGCGCACCGTGGCGACGAGCGAATTGGTGGTGCCGAGGTCGATGCCCACCGCGCGCCGGTGCTGGTGCGGCGGCGTCGATTCGCCGGGCTCGGAGATCTGCAGCAGCGCCATCAGCCCTCCAACCGCTCTTCGGCGGCGTCGATTTCGTCGCGGAACTTCTCCAGGAACATCAGCTGTCGCAGCGTCGTCGCCGCCGCCGCCCAGGCGCCCTGCACGTCGAGTTGCGCCTCGAGCTTCGAGAGCAGCGCGTCACGGTCGCGTTGCAACCGCGTCGATAGTGCATCGAGGCGCGCAGCATCGCCGGCCTGCGCGGTTTCGTCCAATGCTTCGCGCAACTCCAGCTGCTCGTCGAGGAATCCCGGCGGCATCGCAGTGTTGGTTTCGAACTGCGGATCGACGCCGTGCAATTGCAGCAAATAACGGGCGCGCGCAAGCGGCGACTTCAGCGTCTGGCAGGCCTCGTTGACCCGCGTCGCGAGCTGCATCGAGACGCGCTGCTCGGCCGGCGAGGCGGCGGCAAAGCGGTCCGGGTGCACTTCACGCTGCAGCTCGCGATAGCGGGTATCGAGCTGCGCAATATCGACGCTGAAACGCTGCGGCAGACCGAACAGCTCGAAGTGGTTATGTTTGAGATTGAGCGCCATATTAGTCAGCAAAAAGGGGGCTCAGGCCCCCTTTGGTCATCGCACCCCGTCATTCCCGCTTTCGCGAAGAATGACGAAAGATCAAATGTTAAAGCTTTCGCCGCAGCCGCACTGGTCCTTCACGTTCGGATTGTTGAACTTGAAGCCCTCGTTCAGCCCTTCTCTGGTGAAGTCCAGCTCGGTGCCTTCCAGATAGGGCAGGCTCTTGGGATCGACCACCACCTTGACGCCGTGGCTCTCGAACAGCAGGTCCCCGGGATTGACTGCATCGGCGTACTCCAGCTTGTAGGCCATTCCGGAACAGCCGGAGGTGCGCACGCCCAGGCGCAGGCCCACGCCCTTGCCGCGCTTGGCGAGGAAGCTGGCAACGTGGGATGCGGCTTTTTCGGTGAGAGTAACCGGCATGGCTGACCTCAGGCGGCCTTCGCGGCCTGCTCCACGGGAGCAATGCCGTGCTTCTTGCGATAATCCTCGACCGCCGCCTTGATGGCGTCTTCGGCCAGGATGGAACAGTGGATCTTCACCGGCGGCAGCGCCAGCTCCTCGGCGATCTGGGTGTTGCGGATTGTCTCCGCTTCGTCGAGCGTCTTGCCCTTCACCCACTCGGTGACGAGCGAAGAGGACGCGATCGCGGAGCCACAGCCGTAGGTCTTGAAGCGGGCGTCTTCGATCACGCCCTGCTCGTTGACCCGGATCTGCAGCTTCATCACGTCGCCGCAGGCCGGTGCGCCGACCATGCCGGTGCCGACATGCTCGTCGCCCTTGTCGAAAGAACCGACGTTGCGCGGATTTTCGTAATGGTCTATGACTTTGTCGCTGTATGCCACTTTTCTCTCCTAGCTTAGCGGGTAATTGGGTGATTGAGCGATTAGGTGATTGGGTGATTGCTTCGTCACCGCTCGCCAATTACCTAATCACCTAATCACCTAATCGCCAAATCGCCAAATCACCTGTTTCAATGCGCCGCCCACTGCACGCTGTTCAAATCGACGCCTTCCTTGTACATCTCCCACAACGGCGAGAGTTCGCGCAGCTTGCCGATCTTGGCGCGCAGCAGGTTCACGGTGTAGTCGATCTCCTCCTCGGTGGTGAAACGCCCGAGGGTGAAGCGGATCGAGCTGTGCGCGAGCTCGTCCGAGCGCCCCAGCGCGCGCAGCACGTAGGAAGGCTCGAGGCTGGCCGAGGTGCAGGCCGAGCCCGAAGACACCGCGACGTCCTTGATTGCCATGACCAGCGACTCGCCTTCGACGAAGTTGAAGCTGACGTTGAGGTTGCCCGGTATGCGGTGATCAAAGTCGCCGTTGACGTACACCTCTTCCATGTCCTTGAGACCGTTCCACAGCTTGTCGCGCAACATCCGCAGGCGCTCGCCTTCGGTGGCCATCTCGAGCCTGGCGATGCGGAACGCCTCGCCCATGCCGACGATCTGGTGCGTCGCGAGCGTACCGGAGCGCAGGCCGCGCTCGTGGCCGCCGCCGTGGATCTGCGCCTCGATGCGCACGCGCGGCTTGCGCCGCACGTACAGCGCACCGATGCCTTTCGGCCCGTAGACCTTGTGCGCGGTCACCGTCATCAGGTCGACCTTCAACTTCTGCAGGTCGACGGGAATCTTTCCGGCCGCCTGCACCGCGTCGCAGTGGAAGATGATGCCCTTCGAGCGGCAGATCTCGCCGATCTCGGCGATCGGCTGGATCACGCCGATCTCGTTGTTCACCATCATCACCGACACCAGGATCGTGTCCGGGCGGATCGCGGCCTTGAATTTCTCCACATCGAGAAGGCCGTTCGGCTCCGGATCGAGGTAGGTCGCCTCGAATCCCTGGCGCTCGAGCTCGCGCACGGTGTCGAGCACCGCCTTGTGCTCGGTCTTCACGGTGATGATGTGCTTGCCCTTGCCCTTGTAGAAATGCGCCGCGCCCTTGATGGCGAGATTGTTGCCTTCGGTCGCGCCCGAGGTCCAGATGATCTCCTTCGGGTCCGCGTTCAGCAGCGCCGCGACATGCCCGCGCGCTTCTTCGACCGCCTTCTCCGCGCCCCAGCCGTACGCATGCGAGCGGCTCGCCGGGTTGCCGAACTGCTCGGTGAGATAGGGAATCATCTTCTGCGCCACGCGCGGATCCACCGGCGTGGTCGCGGAGTAGTCGAGGTAGATCGGAAATTTCATTTTATTCTCCGCAATGTCTCTTCAGGCCGACACCGCGATTTCCTTGGGGCGCTTGTCCTGCAGCACCACCCGCTCCTGGTTCGCCGCCTGCTGCGCCACGAGGTCGGACAACTTCACCGAATCGAGGTACTCGTACATCTTCTCGTTCAGCTTCGCCCACAGGTCGTGGGTCATGCAGCGTTGCTCTTCCCCCAGGCAGTTTTCCCTGCCGCCGCACTGCGTCGCATCGAGCGGTTCGTCCACCGCCATGATGATGTCGGCGACCGACACCTTCTCGAGGCCGCGCGCGAGCGTGTAGCCGCCGCCCGGGCCGCGCACGCTGTCGACCAGCGCGTGCCGGCGCAGCTTGCCGAAGAGTTGCTCCAGATAGGACAACGAAATGCTCTGCCGCTGGCTGATGCGGGCAAGCGTCACCGGCCCGTTGCCTCGATGCATCGCCAGATCCAGCATGGCGGTCACTGCGAATCGTCCCTTGGTCGTCAGTTTCATGGTCGCGCTCCGAATGTTCCGGAATACCCGATAAACGTACTCAACTATAAGGTACTTGATTAAATCAGTCAACTATTTATTCGCGACCTTGGGCTCGGGCCTCAGGAGCTGCCGGCCCTGGTCCATCTCGGCTCTCAGCTCGCCAATCTGATTCAAAATCAATTCGATACGCTTATCCATCTCGAGGCTATGATCGAGCATTCCCTGCACCGCCTTGGCCAGCGGATCGTCCTCAGCCATGGCGGTGACGGCGTAAGCGGAAAATCCGAGCTTGGCGGCTTTCTCTTCGCGGCTCTTGTCCTGCTCATTAAGGATGATGCGGGCCGGAATCCCGACCGCCGTCGCACCGGGCGGAACATCTTTCACCACCACCGCATTCGAGCCGATCTTGGCACCATCGCCGACCGTGAACGGTCCCAGCAGTTTCGCCCCCGCACCGATCACCACACCGCGTCCGAGCGTCGGATGCCGCTTGCCCTTGTTCCAGGTCGTGCCGCCGAGGGTGACGCCGTGATAGAGCGTGCAGTCGTCGCCGATCTCCGCGGTTTCGCCGATCACCACGCCCATGCCGTGATCGATGAACACGCGCCGGCCGATGGTTGCCCCCGGGTGAATCTCGATGCCGGTGAAAAAGCGCCCTGCGTGAGAGACCAGCCGGCCGAGCCAGCGCAGCTTCGCCTGCCACAGCCAGTGCGACAGGCGGTGGATGAGCAGCGCATGAAAGCCGGGATAGCAGGTGATGACTTCCCACGTCGAGCGCGCCGCGGGATCGCGCTCGAATACGCTGGCTATGTCTTCTCTGATACGACGAAACATCGGTTTTCCAGGTAGTTGCATTGAATTATCGGAAACCGTAGTGAATTAGTCCACTATTTTTTGCTCGGGTTCCCCTCGTCCCAGGCGCTGAGCATCCCGCGCAGGATGTTCACCTCCTCCTTCTCCAGCCGTGAGCGCGCGAACAGCCGCCGCAGGCGTTGCATCAACCGGCGCGGATTTTTCGGATCCAGGAACCCGCTGGCGCAGAGGCTGCGCTCGAGATGCGCGTAGAAATTCTCGACTTCCTCGTGGCGCGCGTACCCCTCCCGCGAGCTCTCCGGCGCCGGGCCGAGCGCAGCCATGCGCACTTCGTAGGCCATCACCTGCACCGCCTGGGCAAGATTGAGCGATGCGTAATCGGGAACCGCGGGAATGCGCGCCAGGCGGTTGCACTTCATCACGTCCTCGTTGACGAGCCCCGCCGTCTCGTTGCCGAAGACCAGCGCCGCTTCTTCATGCTGCGCCGAGCGCACCAGCTCCTGCGCCGCGGCGCGCGCATCGAGCGGCGGATGCGACAGATCGCGACGGCGCGCACTCATCGCCACCGCGAGCGTGGTACCGGCGAGCGCCTCCTCGAGCGAAGCGCAGACGTGCGCCGAATCGAGCACGTCGATCGCACCCGCGGCCAGCGCCCACGCCTCGGGGTCGGGAAAGCTCCTCGGGCACACCAGGTAGAGCCGCCCAAGGCCCATGGTCTTCATCGCCCGCGCCACGGCGCCGACGTTGCCGGGATGCGACGGATGCGAGAGGACGATGCGGATCCGCGACAGCGCCTCGAGTGAATTCATATTAGAATGCCGCGCTTCGCACTACCGCTCTTTTTCAATTCCAGGAACGACCCATGCACCCGATGCTCGGAATCGCGGTCAAGGCCGCGCGGCGGGCCGGCGCCATCATCAATCGCGCCGCGCGCGACGTCGACACGCTGGCCGTGACGCGCAAGCGCCACGCCGACTTCGTCACTGAAGTCGACAAGGCCGCGGAACTGGCCATCATCGATGTGCTTCGGCGCGCTTATCCTGACCATGCAATTCTAGCAGAGGAGTCCGGCGCCCAAGCCGGAAAAGCGGGCGGTTCCGAGTTCACCTGGATCATCGATCCGCTCGACGGCACCACCAATTTCATCCACGGTTTTCCGCAGTACGCCGTCTCGATCGGCCTGCAGCACAAGGGCGTGCTCACGCACGGCGTCATCTACGATCCGGCCAAGGACGAGCTTTTCACCGCCTCGCGCGGCCGCGGCGCCCACCTCAACGACCACCGCCTCCGGGTTTCAAAACGCGCGCACATGGGCGATGCCCTGATCGGCACCGGCTTTCCGTTCCGCGAGTTGACGCATCTCGGGGAGTATCTCGCCATGTTCCGCGAAGTCACCGCGCACACCGCAGGGATCCGGCGCGCCGGCGCCGCGGCGCTCGATCTCGCCTATGTCGCCGCGGGCCGGCTCGACGGTTTCTGGGAAATCGGACTCTCGCCCTGGGACATGGCCGCGGGCGCCCTGCTGGTGCAGGAGGCGGGCGGCCTGGTCGGCGATTTCCGCGGCGAGCCGGGCTACCTGGAATCGGGTCGCATCGTCTGCGGCAATCCGAAGATATTCGTGCAGCTGCTGCAGCTCATCGGGCCGCCGGCAGCGAAATAGGCCGCTGTCCGGCAACGCCATGCGCCGCCTGCTGCCGGCCCTGATCGCGGCGTCGCTGCTGTGGCTGTGCAGTGCTCGCGGCGCGGAGCTGCGCATCGGCCTCTCGGCCGACGTGACCTCGATGGACCCGCAGTTCCTCAATATCGCGCCGAACAACAACATCGCCTGGCACGTGTTCGATGCGCTCACCCATGTCGACAACGACGCGCGCCTGATTCCGGGGCTGGCCACTTCGTGGCGGGCCATCGACCCGACCACGTGGGAGTTCAAGCTGCGCCCCGGGGTGAAATTCCACGACGGCAGCGCGCTCACCGCCGATGATGTCGTGTTCTCGATCGAGCGCACTCTGCGCGTGCCGAACGGCCAGTTCGCGAGCTTCACGCGGCGCATCGTCGCGAAGCGGATCGTCGATGCGCACACGCTGCGCCTGAAGACCGCCACGCCATACGCAATGCTGCCCTACGACCTCGATTCGGTGTTCATCGTGTCGAAGAAGGCCGCGGCCGGCGCAACGAGCGCCGATTTCGATTCCGGCCGCGCGATGATCGGCACCGGGCCGTTCCGGTTCGTGCGCTTCGCGCGCGGCGACCGCGTCGAACTGGCGCGCAACGACGCTTACTGGGGGGCGCGTGACAAAAAACTCAGCGCCTGGGGCCGCGTCACCTTCCGCATCATCCCCAACGATCCCGCGCGCCTCGCGGCGCTGCTTGCCGGCGACGTCGATCTCATCGACAACCTGCCCACCGCCGACGCGGCGAAGCTGAAGAGCGATCCGCGCTACGAGGTGGTGCGCAAAGTATCCTGGCGCACTCTCTTTTTCACGCTCGACCAGGAGCGCGACGATCCGCCCTTCGTGACCGACAAGTCCGGCAAGCCGCTCGGCCACAACCCGTTCAAGGACCTGCGCGTGCGGCGCGCGATCTCGATGGCGATCAACCGCAGCGCCATCGCCGAGCGCGTCATGGACGGCCTCGCGCTCCCCGCCGCCAACATCGTCTCGCCGCCGGTGTTCGGCTACGCGCCGGAGTTGAAGCCCCAGCCCTACGACCCCGAGGGCGCAAAGCGGCTGCTGGCGCAGGCCGGCTACGCGGAGGGCTTCGGCGTGACTTTGCACGCGCCGAACAACCGCTACGTCAACGATGAGCAAATCGCCCAGGCGGTGGCGCAGATGCTCGCGCGCATCGGCATCCGCGCGCGGGTGGAAACGATGCCCGTGGCCGTGTACCTCGGCAAGGCGCGCAGGCGCGAATTCAGCTTCGCCATGCTGGGCTGGGGATCTTTCTCCGGCGAGCTCGCGCTGCGCGCGCTGCTCGCGACGCCGGACGCGGACAAAGGCACGGGCGCATGGAACTGGGGCGGCTATTCGAATCCGCGCGCCGACGCGCTGCTCGAGCAGGCTTTCGCCACCCCCGGCGACGCCAGACGCGAAGCGCTTGCCCGCGAAGCGGCGGTGCTCATGCTCGGCGACCTCGGGGTCGTGCCGCTGCATCACCAGATCGCGGTCTGGGCGCTCAGGCGCGGGCTGACCTATCCGGGCCGCACCGACGAGTTCACCTTCGCGCATCAAGTGCTGGCGAAATGATATAAAAGAAAAAGTGGCAACACAGGGATCACAGAGCACACAGAGAAAAGCCTCGAGAAAATGCATTTTTTCCTCTGTGATCTCTGTGCCTTCCCTGTGTTCTCGGTGTTAAGGTTTTTCGCTTTTTCCGGTCGCTAATGCTCGCCCACATACTTCGCCGCCTGATGCAGAGCGCCATGGTGTTGTTCATCATGTCGCTGCTGGTGTTCGCCGGCGTATACGCGGTCGGCAATCCGATCGACATTCTCGTCAACCCGCAGGCCGACCAGGCGGAGATCGCCCGCGCCACCGCCGCGTTGGGTCTCGACAAGCCGCTGCTCGATCAGTACCTGACTTTCCTCGGGCAGGCGGCGCGCGGCGATCTCGGCAACTCCTTTGCCTTCAACGTGCCGGCGATCCGGCTCATCCTCGAGCGCATGCCGGCGACGCTGGAGCTCGCGGTCGCCGCGACGGCGATCGCCGTGGTCTTCGGCATTCCGCTCGGTCTGTGGGCGGGACTGAAACCGGATTCGGCCGCCGGCAAAACCATCATGGCGGGCTCGATCCTCGGATTTTCGCTGCCGACCTTCTGGGTCGGGCTGATGCTCATCATGGTGTTCTCGGTCTGGCTCGGCTGGCTGCCCGCGAGCGGCCGCGGGCCGACGACGAGCGTGCTCGGCATCGAGGTGAGCGTTTTTTCGCTCGAAGGCTGGCGCCATCTCGTCATGCCCGCGGCCAACCTCGCCCTGTTCAAGCTGTCGCTCATCATCCGCCTCGCGCGCGCCGGCACGCACGAGGCGATGCAGCAGGACTACGTCAGGTTCGCCCGCGCCAAGGGACTGCCGGATTCGCGCATCGTCGGCGTTCACGTGCTGAAGAACGTCCTCATCCCGATCGTCACCGTCGTCGGCCTGGAGTTCGGCTCCGTGGTCGCCTTCGCCGTCGTCACCGAATCCATATTCGCGTGGCCGGGAATGGGCAAGCTGCTGATCGATTCGATCAACGTGCTCGACCGGCCGGTGATCGTCGCCTATCTCTGCATCGTCGTGACGCTGTTCATCGGGATCAACTTCGTCGTCGACCTGCTCTACTCGTGGCTCGATCCGCGGGTAAGCCTGACCGGGGCGCGCACGTGACGGGGCAGGAGCCGACGCCGCTGCGGCGCTTCGCCGCCGAATTCGCCGCGAGCCGCGTTGCGCTCGCCGGCCTGGCGCTGCTCGCGCTGATCCTGCTCGCTGCATTGCTCGCGCCGCTGATCGCGCCGCAGAACCCCTACGATCTTGCGCAGCTCGACCTGCTCGACTCGCGCCTGCCGCCCGGCTCGCGCTCCTCCGCCGGCGGCGTCTACTGGCTCGGCACCGATGCCCAGGGCCGCGACATGCTGTCGGCGATTCTCTACGGCCTGCGCATCAGCGTCAGCGTCGGCTTCGCCAGCACCGCGTGCGGCCTGGCGATCGGCGTCACCCTCGGGCTGCTCGCCGGGTATTCCGGCGGCTGGCTCGACGCGCTGATCATGCGTCTCGCCGATCTGCAGCTCTCCTTTCCGTCGATCCTCATCGCTCTGGTGCTGCTCGCCGTTCTCGGCCAGGGGCTGGACAAGATCGTCGTCGCGCTGATCGCGGTGCAATGGGCCTATTACGCCCGCACCGCGCGCGCCGGCGCCCTGGTCGAGCGCAGGAAGGAGTACATCGAGGCGGCGGCCTGCCTTGCGTTCTCGCCCGCCCGCATCGTGTTCCGGCACCTGCTGCCGAACTGCCTGCCGCCGCTCGTCGTCGTCGCCGCGGTGCAGGCCGCCGCGGCGATCGCGCTCGAAGCGACGCTGTCGTTCCTCGGCCTGGGGCTGCCGATCACCGAACCGTCGCTCGGCCTGCTGATCTCGAACGGCTTCACCTATATGTTGTCCGGCAAATACTGGATCAGCTTCTTTCCCGGACTCGCGTTGCTTGCACTCATCGTCGGCATCAACCTCGTCGCCGACCGGCTGCGCGACGTGCTCAACCCGCGCTTGCGCAACTGAGCGGAAATTTACGCGGCCCCCGGCGGCGCCTATACTCGGCGCATGCAAGCCCCCCGCCCTCAAACCGTCGAGCTGATCGAAACGCTGATCGGCTTCGACACCGTGAGCCGCAACTCGAACCTCGGGCTGATCGAGTGGGTGCGCGATTACCTCAAGCGCCTCGGCGTCGCATCGCGCCTCACTTACGACGCCGCGCGTGCCAAGGCCAACCTGTTCGCGACGCTGGGCGAGGCGCGCGACGGCGGCCTCGTGCTCTCGGGGCACACCGACGTCGTGCCCGTGGACGGCCAGCCCTGGGACAGCGATCCGTTCAAAGCGGTGACGCGGGACGAGCGCATCTACGGCCGCGGCGCCTGCGACATGAAGGGCTTCATCGCCTGCACCCTCGCCGCGGCGCCGGCGTTCCTCGAAGCGCCGCTCAAGCGCCCGATCCATCTTGCCTTCACCTACGACGAGGAAGTCGGCTGCCTCGGCGCGCCGCTGCTGATCCGCGACTTGCAGGCGGCCGGCATCCAGCCTTCGGGCTGCATCGTCGGCGAACCGACCGGCATGCAGGTGATGACCGGGCACAAGGGCTTGCGCGTCTACCGCTGCAACGTGCGCGGGCTGGAAGCGCACTCTTCCATCGCGCCCTCCGGCGTCAACGCCATCGAGTATGCCGCGCGTCTCGTCGTCCGCATCCGCGAGATCGCGCTCGAGCTGCGCCAGAGCGGCCCGCGCGATGAAAGCTTCTCGGTGCCCTTCTTCACCCTGAGCACCGGCACCATCAGGGGCGGCACCGCATCGAATATCGTGCCGCGCGACTGCGAGTTCCGCTTCGACTTGCGCACCCTGCCGGGCACGAGCGCCGACGAGCCCCTGGAGCGCCTGCGCCGCTTCGCCGCCGACACGCTGCTGCCCGAGATGCGCCGCGTCGCCGCCGATGCCGACATCCGCATCGAGCTGGAGGAAGACGCGCCCGCCCTCGACACCGCCGCCGACCATCCCCTCGCCCGTCTCGGCGCGCGGCTCTCGGGCAACGGCCGGCCCGGGCGCGTGCCCTTCGCCACCGACGGCGGGCATTTCCACCGCGCCGGCATCGCGACCGTGGTCATCGGCCCAGGCTTCGTCGAGCAGGCGCACACGCCGAACGAATACGTCGCGCTGGAGCAGATCGTGAAGTGCGAGCGGTTGCTCGGGCGGCTGAAAGAAGAAATGTGCGCGTAAGCGCCGGTTACAAAATGAGGGGGAACATCCCCTCATGCTCCCCTATATTGGAGGCCGTTTCGGTCATTCTGAAACGGTCTCCAGGCGCCATGCGAATTTTCCAGGAGGAGGAACCATGCTGAGAAAACTCGTCACTGCGGCAGCGCTGCTTGTGGCGGCGGCATCGGCCCAGGCGCCAGCCACAATCAAATGGCGTACAGTGAAAATTCCATGACAACGCTCTCTCGAACCGAGGCCCAGCAACGGGCCGATGAAATCCGGGTTTTCCGTCGCGAGTTGGACCGCCTGGAGCGCGAAGACATACTTGCGCTGACCGAGGCGCAGCGTCGCGCGGTGGCCGAGCACCACGATGGCCTCCTGGTGCGCTACACCCGGGCCTTCGACATCGATCCCGACGTGCAGGCCAGGCAGCTTTCGCTCGGCATGCGCATCGCCTCTTTCCTGGGCGCGCTGGCGCTGGCCGCAAGCGTGTTTTTCCTGTTCTACCAGTTTTGGGGCATGTTCCCGGCGACGACGCAGGTGGCGGTCCTGCTGCTCGCGGCGCTGGGCACGTTTGCGGCGACAGCATGGATCCAGGGCAAGGACGCCTCCGGCTACTTCACCAAGCTTGCCGCCATGGTTGCGTTCGCCTGCTTCGTGCTGAACATCGCCATGCTGGGCCAGATCTTCAACATCACGCCCTCCGACAAGGCGCTCATCCCCTGGGCGGCATTGGCCCTGCTCCTCGCCTACAACTGCGATCTGCGGCTGCTGCTGGCGGCCGGGATTGTTTGCATCATTGCCTTTGTTTCGGCGCGCATGGGAACCTGGAGCGGGATGTATTGGCTGTATTTCGGCGAGCGGCCGGAGAATTTCTTTCCGGCTGCCGCGGCGCTGTTTCTCGTCCCCCAGCTCATTCACCACGAGCGTTTTGCCGGCTTTGCCGCGATCTATCGCGTGTTCGGGCTGTTGACGCTTTTTCTGCCCATGCTGGTGCTCGCCAATTGGGGGCAGACGAGTTACCTCTACCTCGATCCCAAAACGATCCAGGGCTTTTATCAGATTCTCGGTTTCGCCGGCAGCGCCGGCGCGATCTGGCTCGGTGCGCGGCGCAACTGGCCCGAAGTGCTGAACACGGGAGTGACGTTCTTCGTGATTTTCCTCTACACCAAGTTCTTCGACTGGTGGTGGGAAATCATGCCGAAGTATCTCTTCTTCATGGTGCTGGGACTCACCGCCGTGCTGCTTCTGTTCGTCCTTCGGCGCATGCGGACGGCGGCCGTTAACCTGTTCAAGGGGGATAAGCCATGATCACATGGTCGCGCCGGCGCACCCTTGTCGCCGGTATTGCACTGATTCTGGCCGTCAACGCCGTGGCCCTGGCCGGGGTTGCCTACAACCGCAGCGGCGATCCGGACAGCGTCCTGCGTTTGACCCAGCGTGAGCTG
Organism: Burkholderiales bacterium; assembly: GCA_049802235.1. Classification (GTDB taxonomy): domain Bacteria; phylum Pseudomonadota; class Gammaproteobacteria; order Burkholderiales; family SG8-39; genus VBDM01. The sequence continues at coordinate 65,526 of JBARMB010000096.1, forward strand.
CAACCTCCTTATAGCTGGCGCAGCAGCGTCGAGAACAGCGGCGTCGCGCTCACTCTGCTTTGGCGGGTGCCCATCGAGGAAACCGCCGATTCGCCCGGCCCGGTGATGAATTTCGGCGGCATCGGCGGCAGCCCCGCCTGGCTGGACAAAGCCAAGCTGGCGTCGCTCGGATTCGAGACATCCGAGCCAAAGGCCGCAGCGGACGGCAGCAAGCATTACGACAAGCAGCTGGCGAAGGAGGTGCTCCTGGTTCTGGAACTGGAGGGCCCGGCCTATCAGCAGTCGCTCGAGCGCGCCCGGCAGAACGCCGCCCGCGCCGAAGCGTCGTACGCCGCCAACGCCGGCAACAAGGCCTTCGAGCAGCGAGCGAAAGCGGCGAAAGACCACGCCACCCGCGAGGAACGCGAAAACACCCGCCTGTTCGTCGTCGATGCCGGTCTCGACATCGGGACGCTGCGCGCAAAGTACCCGGATCGCGCGCGTTACGCGATCGTTCGCGGCCAGGTCCGTCCGCAGCGGGTCAGTCATGACAACGAACAGCGGCTCTCGGGATACGTCGGCGGCCTGAGCATCGATAAGATCAATGTGCCCGTGGCCTTCCGGCAGGTGTTCGAGCACTCGCCCCAGAACAATCGGGCAGGCCAAAACAGTCCGTCGGCGCGCTACGAGGTTGAGGTGGCTTTCGGCAAACGGCTGGAACCGTGGATCACGGCAGCCTCGGAAAAAGCCGGTTCGGAGTAAAGGTTGCGGATTACCGTGTTTGCTTCGGCCAACCCGGTGTTCGAGCGGGACGCGGGCTGCGCTTGCCCGCGCACTCCGCGACACGGAGAATTCTCTGCGCGAATTCATTGCACTCGCGGTCGCGAGATTGCCGCGCACGGGAACGGGAATCACCGGATATACCGCGGAACACTTCTGCTCGAAGACTGGAGGACAATTCATGAGAGTCGCAGCGCTGGTCGTCGTTTTACTCGCCGGCTGCGCCACACCGGAGGGCGGCGTCACCGCAGCCAGGGACAGTTGGCACGGCGCCGCCTACGACGAGGTCGTGCTGCGCTGGGGCACGCCGGTCCGCAGCACCAAGCTCACCGACGGCCGCGACGTCTACACCTGGGTGTCCGAAGACGCGGCCTCTTCGGGAAGTGTCCGGCCGTCGATCGGCATCTACGGCGGCCGCGGCGGGATGGGCGTCGGCACCGGCGTGATCTTTGGACCCGGCGGCGAGATTGTCCGCTGCGAACGCACCCTGATCTTCAAGGACGGACGTGTAGAAGAACAGACCTGGCAGGGGCCGGCGGAGTACTGCGATACCTTCCGCCGGAACTGAAGTTTCCGCATAACGAACAATTCGTCTCTGACGCGACGGTTTTCCTTCCTGTACCTGATCCAGCAGGCGAGGCTGCCGCCCATGCGGGGTTTCACCTTGTGAGAAATCAGACACCTGAGTCTCCGGCTGCAACCTATCACAGACTGTATATCAACACAGTTTCCCAAAATGCGATGATTTTGCAGGCGATTTCTGGCAAGCGTAGACTTCCGGGTCATGTTAGTTGGTTTTTCGGAAGATGATTGAACGTTAGCTGACAAGATGATCGAGCAGAACAGCAATCCGAAGCCCAAGGTCACGCGTCACACCAAAGTAGTGATCGTCGTCGTCTTTCTCTTGGTGGGCCTCGTCGGACTATATGTCGGAGGTCCTTTGCAGCGCTTCCGATCGAGTGAGGAAAACGCGTGTCACGAAAAGTGCGCCAAGCTGCAGCGCTCTTGGCGACTTGTCTCACCCTACCCACAAGGTACGGTTGGGCAGGGTCGCTACGACGGCCCGTGGAAGTGCGAGTGCTACTAGCTCGTGTGGCTTGTCAGCTAACCCGTAGCTGGTGCGGACGGGCCGTCAGCGCCGTGCCACTATTTTGCGCCGTGCGGGCCCGCCGCACAGCACGACGTTATGCGTTCGAGAGGAGGCAATGATCGTAAGCGCCGAAACGATGGAATGGCTTCAGTGGGTAGGCCTGACGTCCTTCCCGTTATATCAAGTGGATGGCGAGGATAAGCCTGTCGGCGTCGCTTCCGGCTGCCTAGTCAACATCGGCGGACGGAAGCTGATGCTCTCGGTTTCGCACGCAACTGGCAGCGGGCGTTGGGTCGCGGAAATGAAGTTCGATACAACTCTCGATAAGACCCTAGTTCATTACTTCGGAACGCAATGGACCGCGCGGCACCTTGACCAAACCACATTGATGTCTGAAGCACTGGATTTTTCCTTTACGGAAGTACCGGCCGACTTCTTTTCAATGATGCAAGAGCGCGATTCTGTCGGAACGATTGTGAATCAACGCCTACGACACGAGTTCATAACGTCGCTAACGGATCTCCCTATCAATGATGAGTTGTACGCATTCACCGGATGCGTACGCACTGCGCAACTCGATGAAACGACATATTGGTCAGAACCAAACGTATACCCCGGGCTAAGATACAGGCGCACGGAAGGGTACTACCACATGTTTGAACTACCAGTAGAACACCCTGGCCATGAGGCTTTCAAAGGCTGCAGCGGAGCCCCGATAGTTGATCGTAAACAAAGAATCGTTGCCCTCGTCTGCTCAGGCGATATCAATTCGAATACCATTACAGGTGTATCGGTACATCACATCGCGCGTGCGGTTCATGCGTATCTCGGTGATGGCGGAAACGCATAACTCAAGGTCGAACGGACGGGCCATAGGCGACGTCCGATCGCTTAGCATCGCGCTGGCCCGCCGTTCACCAGGACGTTAGACCGCGCATGGCTTCCGACATCACGCCGACCGCAATTGCCGCATGGTGGGGCGCGACCATCGCGACCCTGGTGTTCCTATGGGACATCTACAAGTGGCGCCAAGCTGGTGCCCGCATCCGGCTCACTGTGTCGCCCAACATGGAGCACATGGGCGTAATACCGAACTGGGTCGATCCGAATCAAACGTTGGTCGCCGTTGAAGCGGTGAACGTGGGGAACAAGAAGACAACTATCACCCACATGTTCGCTTGCTACTTTCCGAGTCGCTGGGCGCGCCTCCGTCGCAAGTCAACGAGGACACTTCTCGTCGGCCTACCGTCTGGAAATCAGCCGCTGCCGCACGAACTCGACCCCGGTGCACGGTGGATCGGAGCCATGGTGCAGAATCAGGAACTAGAAGAGTTGAGTCGTAGCGGTTACTTGTGTGTCGGCATCCACCATTCAATGGCAAATAGGGGCCTACTTGTCCGCCTTGTCATTCCTGCGTAGAGCGCGGTCTAACAACACGCCCCACCCGGACGCGCGCGAGCCAGCGTGCGTTTGCAGTCACCGGGGTGCGCGCGCCGGTGGGCGTGGACGTTGGGCCCCCTAGGAGATCGCATGGCAATTCAGACGAGTGATCGACTTGCTGTCCTTATAGACGCCGACAACGCCCAGGCTTCAATCGCTCAAGAGCTATTGACGGAGATCTCCCGGTACGGAACGGCGAGCGTCAAGCGGGCCTACGGAGATTGGACGGCGGCGAATTTGAAAAGCTGGAAAGAGCATCTCCATAAGCTCGCAATTCAGCCGATCCAGCAGTTCAGCTATACAACCGGCAAGAACGCCACGGATTCATCGCTGATAATCGACGCGATGGACCTTCTGCATTCAGGTCGGGTTGACGGGTTCTGCCTCGTGTCGTCGGATAGTGATTTCACCAGACTTGCCACGCGCGTTCGCGAGTCAGGGGTAGTGGTCTACGGATTCGGCGAAGCCAAGACGCCCGAACCATTCGTATCTGCCTGCGACAAGTTCATCTACACCGAGATACTGCGTCCGAAGAAGACAGCGCAGGTCGTGCCCGCTAGCTCGACCGTCCCGCCGCTCGATGAAATCATCAAGACTGCTATCGAAGCTACCGCGAGAGAAAGCGGATGGTCTCCTTTGTCGGGCGTCGGAGCCATGATCAGCAAGACCCACCCTTCATTTGACTCGAGGAATTACGGTTTCTCGAAGCTTGGCGAGCTGGTGCGTAAACAGGATTTCTTAGAGGTCAGTGAGGTCCAGACGGGCGACGGCTCGAACAATGTAGCTTTGTACGTTCGTGTTAGGGGCGCCCAACCCCGTGCTGCAGGGGACGCGCCGCAAGCGGCGCGCCTCTGAGCTTTGACGTTAGAGGTTACCGTAACGGTGGCAGCCGCACTGAAAGAAAAACTCCAAGCGCACGCCTTTGAGGCAGCGCTCGCGGCGCTTGGAACCGCTATTCCGACTTGGCTGTTACTTGCTGAGGCAGAGTTGGTGCCATATGTATCTCAAGTCAGTCCAACGACCGTTCTCCGAGCGGTTGCATTACTCGTGGCCATCGCGGGATGGTTAACTGCACTCCTGCTCTTCTTCAGACCTCGCCTCAAGTTTGATACAAGACTGGGCATATACCGAGACCGCAAGACTGGCGTTTACTACTGCTCTTCCTGCTACAGCGCAAAGGTCCGTGCCCCTCTCAAAGAATTTGAAAGTGGATGGCGCTGTGTCGTAAAGGATTGCCTAATGTGGTTTGAGAATCCCGATTACAAGGCACCGCCTTCGCCACCTGCGCCTACTGAAAGTCGTCGAAGATCGTGGATTCGAGACTGGTAACCTCTAACCACTTAATGCAGCCGACCGGCCGGAAGCGGCCGGCGGCTGATCAAGACCGTTGAGGCTGTATAAAAAGTCCCATCGTCGTATTCGAGCCATCAACATGCAGAAATCGGCCTCTCAGAATGCCCTGTATTCGACGATCGTGACCTCCGGAGAGGTAAACGTACTCCCGAGAATGATGCGATTTTTAAGTTTTAGACTTTTTATACAGCCTCGTTAGGTGTCTATGACTACCCCGCGCAAAGGTTCATGGGTGAAAACGACCGTGGTTGCGGTAGCGGTGTTGGCAGCCGGCGTTATCTTGTGGGTCACCGAGCAATCTTTTGGTCCAGGATTTCGCCCAGTTCCTTTCGTGGAGAAATTTGGGTTCTTGGCCTTTGTCATTGGTGTGCTGGTGGCAATCGCTATCGTTGCTGCTCACTTGTGGCGAGAGTTCCGGTTGGTCAAGGATTTCGAGCAACGCTATGGCAAACGCGACCAAGACACCTAACCCCTCAATCCAGAGCGGACGGGCCGGAAGCGTTGTGCCTGTGGTTACATCGCAGCGGCCCGCCGCTGATTTCGAACGTTCGGCTGAGACACTTACACGAGGAGGAAGTTATGTTAAGGAATGTTTGCGCAGGGATCGATGTTTGCACGACACCCGAGCGATTGTTCGTAAAAGCCGTTACGGTTGTGAGAACGGCAGCGATCTTCTTCCCTGTGACCCTCTTGGTTCACGGCGGTGCAGCCAACGCCGCTGAAATCAAGGTCTTTACCGCTAGAGCGATCGCGACCGTGTTGGAGAAGATCGGGCCTGAGTTCGAGCGCACTACCGGCCACAAGCTCAACGTGATCACCGGCTTCAGCCCTATCTTCGTAAAGCGGATCAATGCTGGCGAGCCGTTTGATGTTGTTGTCAGTCCACCGCCTACCATCGACGGATTGATCAAGGACGGCAAGGTCCTTGCCGCTACGCGTACCAATCTCGTCCGCTCCGGCATTGGCGTGGAAGTGCGCGCGGGCGCGCCCAAACCTGACATCAGCTCGGTCGAGGCATTCAAGCGTGCGCTGCTCAATGCCAAATCGATCGGCTATCTCCCGATCGGTGGGGTGCCGCAGCTGGTCGATCGGCTTGGAATCGCGGATGCCATCAAGTCGAAAACCACAATACCGGCTTCGGATATCGTTTCCGAACTTGTAGCCAAAGGCGAACTCGAGCTCGGGGTGGTGGTTATCACGCAGATTCTGACGACACCCGGCGTCGAACTGGTCGGACCGCTCCCGCCGGAGATTCAGTTCTACACCGTGTTCACCGCTGGCGTCAGCGCCAACTCAAAGGCGCCGGACGCAGCGCGCGATCTGATCAAGTTCCTCACTGGTCCAACTGCCATTCCGGTCATCAAATCGCAGGGAATGGAACCGGGCTGAACGAAGCTCGGCTTTTTTATCCATGCGACCCAATGGACACGCGCCTTGCTGCAACCTATGTCGAATAAACACATGACGCCGAACCACGCATTCGACCGGACTCGCCGCGAGCGGCTCGCCGGCCAATGCGCACTATAAGGACTTCCCCGGAACTGCAAGGCGGATGAGAAGAGGTCGGACTGCGTCACTATAACCGGCCTGTTTGTGAGCAATGAATGCTCTGGCCCTGATGAAAGCCGCATGCCCGGACCTCTCTCG
>JBARMB010000097.1:0-39872 GCA_049802235.1 Burkholderiales bacterium
GCGCGGCGCGGGCCAAGCGCCGGCGCGGGGCGGCGAGGGCGGCACTTTTCGCGCCAGCGCCTCGGGAAGAAACGGCCGCGCCAGCTGCCCCAGTTTCAACAGCGGCGTGAACAGCGCCCGCCGCGGCAGCACCCCGGCAAGCGCGCGGCGCTTGATTCGCTCCCACACCGGCCGCGCTACCCGCGCTTCGACAAGTTTTCTGCCGATATCGGCCAGGCGCCCGTAGCGCACGCCCGACGGGCAGGTCGTCTCGCAGGCGCGGCAGGTGAGGCAGCGATCGAGGTGCAGCCGGGTTTTCGCGCTGACGGCCGCGCCTTCGAGCAATTGCTTCACCAGGTAGATGCGCCCGCGCGGGCTGTCGTTCTCGTCGCCGAGCAGCCGATAGGTCGGGCAGGTGGCGGTGCAGAAGCCGCAGTGCACGCACTTGCGCAGGATGGCGTCGGCTTCGCGCCCCTCGGGCGTGTCGCGAATGAAGTCGGCGAGGCGGGTCTGCATCAAAGATCCGGATACATGCGTCCCGGATTGAAAATGCCGTGCGGATCGAATTCCCGCTTCAGCTCGCGGTGGATCTGCATCAGCGGCGGGGCGAGCGGCTGGAACACGCCCGCGGATTTGTCGCCGCCGCGGAACAGCGTGGCATGGCCGCCGGCGCGCTGCGCCGCTTCGCGGACGATGCGCGCGTCCGCATTCGAGGCGAGCCAGCGCAGCGCGCCGCCCCACTCGATCAATGGCTCTCCGCCCAATTTCAGCGGCGCCGTCGTCGACGGCACCGACAGCCGCCACAGCGGTGCTTCGGTGCCGAAAAAAACATGGGTGTGCTCGCGGATGCCGGCCCAGAAGCGCTGCGCCTGCGCGTCGTCGATGCGCTCGCCGCCGATTTTTTTACACGCGGCCGCGACCGCCGCCCGCGCGCCGGAGAGCCTCACCGCGAGCTCGCCGCCGCTCCAGGCGCCGGCGCTGACCGGCAAAGGCTTGCCGCCCCAGCGGTTGAGCGTCGCGATCGCCTTGTCCTCGGGCAGCTCCAGCTTCAGCGTCGCCTCGGCCACCGGCAAAGGCATCACCTTGAGCGACACTTCCAGGATCAGCCCGAGCGTGCCGAGCGAGCCTGCCATGAGCCGCGAGACATCGTAGCCGGCGACGTTCTTCATCACCTGTCCGCCGAAGGCGAGCACGTCGCCGCGCGCATCGAGAAGGGTCACGCCGAGAACGAAATCGCGCACCGCCCCCGCCGCCTGCCTGCGCGGCCCCGACAGCCCCGCCGCGACCATGCCACCCATGGTCGCAAACGAGGTTGCCCCGCCGCTGAAATGCGGCGGTTCGAAGGCGAGCATCTGGCCCTGCGCTCGCATCGCCGCCTCGACTTCGGCAAGCGGCGTGCCGCAGCGCGCGGTGATCACGAGCTCGCTCGGCTCGTAGGCGACGATGCCGGACCAGGCGCGCGTGTCGAGGATGTCGCCTGCGAGCGACTGGCCGTAGAAATCCTTGCTGCCGCCGCCGCGCAGGCGCAGCGGGCGCTTCGCCGCCGCCGCCGCGCGCACCGCTTGCGAGAGCTGCTCCAGAACGGAATCCGTCATGGCGTCACGGGCGCGGTGAACATCAGTCGAAGGGAATCTCGAAAATCGCCTTGATCGTCCAGTTGTCGGACGCCGGCGTCAGGCCATGGCCGATGCCGAGGTTGAACACCCAGGGCTTGCGGTCGAAATCCATGACGAAATACAAAGTGCGATCCTGCTGGTCGCGCGGCAGGCGGTCACCGAGCGTGCCGATGCCATCGTAGTACTCGCCGCCGAGCGCGATCCCCGGCGCAACCTTGTGCACGGCTTTCCACGCGAGCGTGAAATCAGGGCTGCCGCGATGCCCCGGCGACAGGCCCCAGCCGAAAATCGGGTTCATCCCGATCAGCCAGTCCCTGGCGCGATAGCCGCCGATCACGCGCAGCTCGGCGCTGAGCGGCGACTCGGAGAATTTCCTGGTGACACGGGACACCTCGGTGTTGGCGCCGAAATACCAGCCGCCCTCCTCTTCGCTGCCGTGCACCGGCAGCCATTTCAGCCGCGCCTTGGCGCCGCCGAGATAAAGTTGACCGTCGGCATCGGTCGCCATGGGCAGGTACAGGCCCGCCTCGAGGTTGCCGCCCAGGCCCCGGGAAAATTCCGGCGTGATGCGCAGGCCCCGATAAGGCGGCAGGTCGCCCGCGTAATCGGGCGTCTTCCTGCCGCGCGGCGTGGTGTTGAGGTGGAGCTCCAGGCCGCGTTCGCCACGCTCGTTGAGCTCGTCGGTATAGACCTGGATTTCGTCCTCGATCGCCGCGGCGTCGAACGTCGGCGCGAGTCCCGCAACCAGCGGAAGCACCAGCAGCAGAAAACGCGGGCGCATCCTAAAACCGCGGCAGCTCGGGATGCGGCAGCCGGCCGCCGCGCACGTGCATCTTGCCGAACTCGGCGCAGCGATTCAGCGTCGGCACCGCCTTGCCGGGGTTGAGCAGCCCGTGCGCATCGAAAGCGCGTTTCACGCCGTGGAAGCGCTCGAGCTCCTGCGGCGAGAATTGCACGCACATCTGCTTCAGCTTCTCCATGCCGACGCCGTGCTCGCCGGTGATGGTGCCGCCGAGCTTCACGCACAGCTCCAGGATCTCGCCGCCGAATTCCTCGGTGCGGCGCAACTGGTCCGCGTCGTTGGCGTCGAACATGATGAGCGGATGCAGGTTGCCGTCGCCGGCGTGAAAAACGTTGGCGCAGCGCAGGCCGTACTTCTTTTCCATCGCGGCGATGCCGAGCAGCACTTCCGCGACGCGCTTCCTCGGGATGGTGCCGTCCATGCAGTAGTAGTCGGGCGAGATGCGGCCGACCGCGGGGAACGCGGCCTTGCGGCCCGCCCAGAGGCGCAGCCGTTCTTCTTCGCTCGCCGACGCGCGCAGCCCGGTCGCCCCGTTTTCCTTCAGCACGGCTTTCATCCGGGCGACGTCCTCGGCGACTTCCTCGGGCGTGCCGTCGGCTTCGCACAGGAGGATCGCCGCGGCGTCGAGCGGATAGCCGGCGTTCACGAACGGCTCGACCGCGCCGATCATGGGCTTGTCCATCATCTCCAGTCCCGCGGGAATGATGCCGGCGCCGATGATCGCCGCGACCGCGTTGCCGGCCCGGGAGATGTCGTCGAAAGCCGCCATCACGCACTGCGCCAGCTCCGGCTGCGGCAGCAGCTTCACCGTGATCTCGGTCGCGACCGCGAGCATGCCCTCCGAGCCGATCATGAGCGCGAGCAGGTCGAGGCCGGGCGCATCGAGCGCCTCGCTGCCGAATTCGGCGCACTCGCCGTCGATGGTGACCGCGCGCACCCGCAGCACGTTGTGCACGGTGAGACCGTATTTCAGACAATGCACGCCGCCCGAGTTCTCGGCGACGTTGCCGCCGATCGAGCAGGCGATCTGCGACGAGGGATCGGGCGCGTAAAACAGCCCGTAGAGCGCGGCGGCGTCGGAAATCGCGAGATTGGTGACGCCGGGCTGCACCCGCGCGGTGCGGGCGACCGGGTCGAGCGACAGGATGCGCCGCATCTTCGACAACGCCAGCAGCACGCCGTCCTCGCGCGGCAGCGCCCCGCCCGAGAGGCCGGTGCCGGCACCGCGCGCGATCACCGGCACCTTCAGCTCGCTGCACGCGCGCAGCACCTGCCGCACCTCGTCTTCGTTTGCGGGCAGCGCCACGACCATGGGCAACTGCCGGTACGCCGACAGCCCGTCGCACTCGTAGGCGCGGGTGTCCTCGGCGGCGTGCAGCACCGCGTCCGCCGGCAGCACCTGGCGCAGCCGCGCCACCACCTCCGCCTGGCGGATGAAGTTGACTCCGGTTATGCGCATGTTCATGGCGTGCCGCGTCTTTCCACAGCGAAATAATCTCAATCAGCTTACAGATATTTCCGCGCCCACGCCAAGCCGTCTTCGGTCCTGCCGGCGGGCTCGTATTCGACGCCGACCCAGCCGCGATAGCCGAGACCGTCGATGTGCCCGAACAGGAACGCGAAATCGATCTCTCCGGTCCCGGGCTCGTGGCGGCCGGGCACGTCGGCGATCTGCATGTGGCCGATGCGCGGAAGGCTTTTCTCGATCGTGCCGCCGAGGTCGCCTTCCATGATCTGCATGTGGAAAAAATCGTACTGCAGCTTGAGATTGGAAACGCCGACCGCATCCATGATCGCGATCGCCTGGCCGGAATGGTGCAGATAGAAACCCGGCACGGTGCGCGTGTTGATCGGCTCGATCAGCAGCGTCATGCCTTCGCGCCCGAGCTCGAACGCGGCGTAGCGCAGGTTGGAGATGAAGGTCTCGCGCAGCGTGGCGCCGGCCATGTCCGGCGGCGCGAGGCCGGCGAGGCAGTTCACCTGCCTGCAGCCGAGCGCTTTTGCGTAGTCGATCGCACGGCCGACGCTGTCGCGGAACTCGGCGACGCGCGATGGCAGACAGCCGATGCCGCGATCGCTGTTTCCCCTGTCGCCGGCCGGCAGGTTGATGAGCACCACCTCGACGCCGGCGCGCGCGGCGATGTCGGCGAGCCGGCCCTTGTCCCAGTCATAGGGGAACTGGATCTCGACCGCCTTGAAGCCCGCGCGCGCCGCCGCCTCGAAGCGCTCGGGAAACTCGACCTCCTTGAACAGCATGCTGATGTTGGCGCTGAATCTGGGCATTGCGGTATCTTCGTCTGATTACAAGCAGGATGCCGGGGCGCTTTCAGCTTCTGCCGAAACCGGACGCCGGGGCGCTGGCTCAGCTTCGCGATTGGAGTTTTCGCGATGTCACGACCCAGCGTCGCGCAGCATCGCGTCCGCGTGCAGCCGGGCCGTCACGTCCTCAGTCCTCACTGCTTCGGCACCCGCCCCATCAAGTAGAACTCGTCGTTCGGCCGCATGTCGATCAGGTTGGCCATGCGATTGGACAGTGCGAAAAAGGCGGCGATGGCGCCAATGTCCCAGATGTCCTCGTCCGAGAAACCGTGGGCGCGCAGCGCAGCGAAGTCGGCATCCGCGATCTCCTCCGCACGCCGGGACACCTTCATGGCGAAGTCGAGCATCGCCATCTGACGCGATGTGAGGTCGGCTTTGCGGTAGTTCGTGGCCACCTGGTCCGCGACCAGGGGATTCCTGGCGCGGATACGCAAAATGGCGCCGTGGGCGACGACGCAGTACTGGCATTGGTTGGCGCTCGAGGTGGCGACGACGATCATCTCGCGTTCCGCCTTGGTGAGCCCGCTCTCTTTCTCCATCAGCGCATCGTGATAGGCGAAGAAGGCACGAAACTCCTCCGGACGGTGGGCGAGAGTGAGAAACACGTTGGGCACGAAGCCCGCCTTGTCCTGTACCGCCAGGATCCGCTCGCGGATATCCTGCGGCAGTTCCCGGAGTTCCGGCACCGGATAGCGGCTGATCGGCTTGCTGTTCATGGCATCTCCTCCGGTGGTGAAGCAGTGATCGAAGCTTTGATTCAAAAAACAGAGCCTTCGCGGAGTTTACCCTTGAGTGCAGCGAAGGATTCAGGGATGACAATGGCAGGGACTTCGTTCTGCAACGATCGCTTGCGCCGACGCGACTACAAACCCGGGCCGAGGAACAGATAGACGGTAAGCGCGATGCCGAGAACGGCAACGGCAAGATTGGCGTACACACCCAGATCTACCCGGTATCCCTCCGGTATCTCGACGGGTTTCAGCGTCCGCAGCACCTTCCGGTACTGGACAATTGCAACGGCGGCAGAGATCGAGCCCAACGCCATGAAGGCAATCCCGATCCAGAAAGAGGTGCCGCGCTGGAGCATCTCCCCGGACTTCGGCGAGAGCATGTGCAAGAACAGCCCGAAGCGTTCGATCACGAATCCGAACGCCATCAATGTGAGGCTGGTGCGGTTCCAGGCGAGCAAAGTGCGCTCCGCCGCGAAGAAGACCCTCGGATCATTCAGGTCGGACATGTGCAAATCTCCCTAAAGCCACTGGATTCCGGCTCGCGCTTTGCGCGGCCGGAATGACGTCCGCTTATGAGCGACATATTCCTGCCGCCGCCTCACGCCGCAGCGGGGGGACGACAAGTTTATTCCTCGGCAATCGGAGTTCGCCGGAGAATAACACGCCGCCGCGCGCGGCCTCGGGTGCGGCGGTTTGGTACCATAGCGCTTTGCGACTGCACTCCGAAGTGATGCCCCTCTCCGTCCATCCCGCCCTGCGGCGCGCTCTGCCTTTCCTCAAGTGGTGGCCGCACGTCAGCCGGGAAACGCTGCGCGCCGACCTGCTCGCCGGCCTGGTCGGCGCAGTGGTGGTGCTGCCGCAGGGGGTCGCCTTCGCCACGCTCGCGGGCCTGCCGCCGGAGTACGGCCTGTACTGCGCCATGGTGCCCACCCTGGCCGCGGCGCTGTTCGGCTCCTCGCTGCACGGCGTCTCCGGCCCCACCAACGCCGTGTCCCTCATGGTGCTCGCCTCGCTCAGCCCTCTGGCGACGCCGGGAACGCCGCATTACGTCCAGCTCGCGTTCACGCTGGCGCTGATGTCGGGCGCGATCATGGTCGCGATGGGCTTCCTCAGGCTCGGCGCGCTGGTGAACTTCATGTCGAGCACCGTCGTGGTCGGCTTCACCGCCGCGATCGCCGTGCTGATCTTCGCCAGCCAGCTGGCGAGCTTCCTCGGCATTGCGACGCCGCACGCGAGCAGCTTCACGCGGATCATGCTCAACACGCTGACCCGGCTCGGCGACGCGCGGCCCTGGGTCGCGGCGGTCGCCGCCGCCACCCTCGTCATCGGCGTCGCCTCGCGCCGCGTGATCCCGAAAATCCCGCCGATGCTGATCGCGACCATTGGAGGCAGCCTGCTCGCCTTCGGCCTCAATCAATGGCTGGGGACGGAGCGCACCGGACTGCGCACGCTGGGAGCGCTCCCGGGCGCGCTGCCGCCGCTCTCGGTCCCGGATCTCTCCGCAGGCACGCTGCAAAGTCTGCTCGGAGCCGCGATCGCCGTGACGCTGGTGTCGCTGACCCAGGCGATCTCCATCGTCCACGCCGTCGCGCTCAAATCGGGACAGCACCTGGACAATAACCAGGAGTTCATCGGCCAGGGACTCGCAAACATCGCCGCCGCCTTCTTCTCCGGCTTTCCGACGAGCGCATCGGTGAACCGCTGCGGCATCAATTACGAGTCGGGCGCGCGCACGCCGCTGTCGGCGGTTTTCGCCGCGGCGCTCCTGGTCGTGGTCCTCGTCGCGGTCGCGCCGCTCGCCGCCTATCTGCCGATCGCGGTCGTCGCGGGCGTGCTGTTTCTCGTCGCCTGGGGCCTGATCGACCTTGCGCGCGCGCGCGCCATCGTCGCAACCAGCGGCAGCGAGAGCGCGGTGCTCGCCGTCACTTTCTTCGCGACGCTCCTGCTCGACCTGCAGTTCGCGATTTTCGTCGGCATCGTGGTGTCGCTGGTGCTGTATCTGAACCGCACCTCGCACCCGACGATGCGGAGCCTTGTTCCCGATCCCCGCCACTCGCAGCGCAAGCTGGCGGCGATCGAGGACGGCCTCGTGGAATGCCCGCAGTTGAAAATCCTGCGAATCGAGGGCTCGATCTATTTCGGCGCCGTGAGCCACGTGCGGCAACACTTCGATACGCTGCGTCAGCACAACCCGGGGCAGAAGCACCTGCTCTTGATGGCGAAGAGCGTCAATTTCGTCGACATGGCGGGCGCCGAGCTGCTCGCGCACGAGGCAGGGCGCCGGCGCGCGGAGGGCGGCCGGCTCTATTTCTACAGTCTGCGCGAGCCGGTCGAGGAGCTGCTCGAGAGCGGCGGCTACCTCGCCGACATCGGCCGCGAGAACATCTTCCGCGGCAAGCACGAAGCGATCGGCTCGGTGTTCGCGCGGCTCGACCGCTCGATCTGCGCCACCTGCCGGGCGCGCATCTTCGACGAATGCCGCGGCCTGCCGGAGCCGAGCGACCGATGAGCCGGCCGCGTCGCGTCGCCCTGCTGGCGCTGCTGGCCGCGCTCGCAGCCTGCGGCGGCGGAACGCCGAAGCTCGCGCAGCTTCCCGGCGACGCGGTGGTGCTCGCCTTTGGCGACAGCCTGACCTTCGGCACCGGCGCCGATCCGCAACGAAGTTACCCGGCGCAGCTGGAAAAGCTCATCGGACGCAAGGTGGTCGCCGCCGGTGTCCCCGGGGAAGTGAGCAGCGCGGGGCTCGCGCGCCTGGCCGGCTTGCTGGAAGAAGTGCAACCGAAACTCGTGATCCTTTGCCACGGCGGCAACGATTTCCTGAGGAAGCTCGACGATGTGCAGACGGCGAACAATATCCGCGCGATGGTGCGCCTGGCGATGGCGCAGGGCGCGCAGGTGATGCTGATCGGCGTGCCCAAGCCGGGACTGCTGCCCTCCACGGCCGGGTTCTACGAGGACATCGCCAGGGAATTCAGGCTCCCGTACGAGGACGCGGCGCTGAAGAAGATCCTCACCGACAACGAACTGAAGTCCGACCTGGTTCATCCGAACGCCAGGGGTTACGCGCGCCTTGCCGAGGCGGTCGCGGCGCTGCTGAAGAAAGCCGGCGCCGTTTGAGGACGCAAATTGCTATAGTGCCGTGATGCTGCAACAAAAGAAAATCGCGATCATCCGCGCGGATGATCGCGGCAAGGGCACGCCTCGCCGCGCGCTGAATCGTCCGACCGGAGAGTAGGGCATGACCACAGCAAAGCAGGTGGCGCTGGTCGCGGGCGTCGGCGAGGGCCTCGGCGGCGCGGTGGCGCGGCGCTTCGCCAGGGCCGGATTCACCGTGGTGCTGGTCGCGCGCAGCGCCGAGCGTCTCGAGCGCATCGCGAGCGGCATCGAAGCCGCGGGCGGACGCGGCCTCGCCTACGTCGCCGACATCCGCGAGGAAGCCGCGGTGACGAAATTATTCGATGACGTCGAGGCCGAGGTCGGCCCGGTGTCGGTGGCGGTGTTCAACACCGGGGCGAACTACCGCAATTCCATCCTCGACACGCCGGCCGAGATGTTCGAGAAAGTCTGGCGGCTTTCCTGCTACGCGGGGTTCCTGGTCGGGCGCGAAGCCGCGCGCCACATGACGCCACGCGGCCACGGCACCATCATCTTCACCGGCGCCACGGCCAGCTTGCGCGGCGCGGCGAACTTCGCCGCTTTCGCCGCGGGCAAGGGCGGAGTGCGCCTGGTCGCGCAGAGCATGGCGCGCGAACTCGGGCCCAAGGGCATCCACGTGGCTACGGTCATCATCGACGGCATGATCGACAGCCCGCGCGTGCGCGAGAGTTTCCCCGAGCGGGTGGCGGAGAAGCCGCAGGACGGCATGCTCAAGCCCGACGACATCGCCGAGATGTACTTCCACATCCACCAGCAGCCGCGGAACGCCTGGACGTTCGAGGTAGACCTGCGGCCGTGGGCGGAGAAGTTCTAGACCTCCGCTCGACGCAGGACCGGCTTTTCCGGCAGGAGGCGCGGAGGGAACAGTGAAGCTGCCGCCCGATCGTTCATGAACGGAAAAAACATGTCCACAAGTCACGAAGGCTTGCAGCCGCTTCTCGCCAAGGCATCCGCAAAGCTCCAGGGCGGCCAGCTGCAGGAGGCCGAGACGCTGTACCGGCAGGTTCTGGAGCGGGACCCGGGCCACGCCGACGCCACGCATTTCCTCGGCATTTGCCTGGTCCAGTCGGGCCGCAAGGACGAGGGCCTGCCGCTGCTGTCGCTGTCGCTGCGGCTGGCGCCGGAGCGCGTCATGTACCGCCACAACTACGGGCTCATGCTCGCCGCCGCCGGCGAGCTTGTCGCCGCCGAGAAGACGCTCGCCGAGGCGATAGCGCTCGAGCCCGGGAACGCGACATCGCACGGCTATCTCGGCATGGTCCGGCAGCAGCTCGGCCGGCTCGACGACGCGCTCGCCGCCTACCGCGCGGGAATCGAGCGACGTCCCGACGACCCCATCATCGCCGGCAATCTGGGCTACTGCCTCCTGGAAAAAGGTGAAATCGAATCCGCGCTGGTATGGATCCGGCGCTCCCTTGCGCGCGAACCGCGCAACCCGGTCGTGGTCAACAATCTGGGTTCGGCGTTGCGTGCGGCCGGCGACGTGCGCGCCGCGATCGAGAGCTACCGCAAGGCGGTGGAACTCGATCCGCGCTATGCCACCGCCTGGCACAACCTCGGGACCGCGCTGCGCGAAGTGTCGGACCGGCGCGGGTCGTTCGATGCCTTGCACAATGCGGTCCATGCCGGGCCCGATTTCGCGCCGGCCTGGCAGGAATTCGCCGAGGAATTCTCGCAAGCCCGGTTCCACGACTGGGATCCGCTTGCGGCGCAAGAGCTGACGCGGGTTCTGCTCCATCCGACGGTCGACGCGGGACCGCTCGCCGAGGCGGCCTCGAGCCTGCTCGCGCTCGATCCGGACTTCGCGCCGGTGATCCGCGCCCTGCGCACCGATGAGGAATCCGCGGCAGGCTGCCTCCAGGGCAAGCGCCTCGAGGCGCTCGCTCATCCGCTGCTGCTCGCCTTGATCGAGAACGCGCTCGTTCCGGATCCGGAGTTCGAGCTGTTCCTGCGAGCGCTCCGCGCCCATGCGATCGCTGCCTGGCGCAAGCGGGCGCTGGCGGATTCACCGCGCTTGCTCGAGCTGTTGTGCGCGCTCGCCCAGCAGTGCTTCCTCAACGAATACCTGTGGCCCGAGAGCGCCGGGGAGTCGGCCGGCGCGGAGCAGCTCGCGGCCCTGGCCCAGGCGCAAGCCAGCCCGGCCGAGCTGGCGTTGCTGGCCGCGTACCGGCCTCTCGCCGGCATCCCCGGACTTGCCCGTCCCGCATCCGGGAGCCAGGCATTCGACCGGATGTGGCGCCGGCAGGTCGAGGAGCCGGCCGAAGAGGCGCGCCTGCGCGGCGAAATTCCGGCGCTCACGCCGATCGCGGACGATGTATCGCGCGCCGTTCGGGAACAATACGAGCAGAATCCGTATCCGCGCTGGCATCGGGTGCCGGCTTCGCTTACCACCGCCTATCCGCTGCGGCGCCGGCTGCGCACGCTGTTCCCGCACCTCGAACCCTCCCGAATCACCGCGCCGGAATCCCCCGATATCCTCATCGCCGGCGGCGGCACCGGCTATCAGGCCGCGATCACCGCGCTGCTCAATCCCACCGGACGCGTGCTCGCGGTCGACCTGAGCCGCGCGAGCCTGGCCTACGCGATGCGCCGCTGCAGCGAGCTCGGCGTCTCCAACGTGCGCTTTGCGCAGGGCGACATTCTGCGCCTGGGTTCACTGCCGGAGCGCTTCGACCTCGTCGAATGCACCGGGGTCCTGCATCACCTCCGCGACCCGCTTGCCGGCTGGCGCACTCTCGTGTCGCTGCTGAATCCCGGCGGCGTCATGAGGATCGCCCTCTATAGCGAGCTCGGCCGCCGCGGCGTCGTCGCGGCCCGCGAACTGGCCGCGCGGCTCGGCCTCGGCGGCGACATGGAAAGCATACGCGCCGCGCGCAAGCTGGTTTTCGAGCAACCGGGCGAAAGCCCGGCGCGATCGCTCACCCTGTCACGCGACTTCTATTCGGCTTCCGGCGCGCGCGATCTGATGCTCCACGTCCAGGAGCATCGCTTCACGACCGCGCGCCTGCGGCAAGCGATCGAAGCGCTCGGGCTGGAATTTCTCGGCTTCGAGTTTACCGACCTGGCGGTGCTGCGCGACTACCAGCAGCGGCATCCGGAAGATCCCGCCGCCGTCTCGCTCGAGAAATGGGGGCAATACGAGGCATCGAATCCGCACATCTTCGCGGGCATGTATCAATTCTGGGTGATCAAGCCGGACTGACGCAGGCTAGCGGGGCAGGCTGGGCATCGCCACCCCGATCAGGCTGTCGCGGGTGACGAGCTCGGCGACGCCGATCACGCCGCGATCGATCAGCGCCTGCGCCACCGCGTGCATCCAGCGCTCGTATGAAGAACGGCGTGCAGCGTCTATCTTGCATGCAGCAGGCGCGAGGCGCGGCCGACGTCCTTCGGCTTGACCCAGAAGATCGCGCCGAAGCGGTGTTTGCCGGCGGTGACCGCATCCATCGCGGTCATGTTGATCTTCGTCTTCGCCAGCGTGTCCAGGATACGGACGAGCGCGCCGGCACGGTCCTCACCCTGGACCAGGAACGCAGTCTTCTTCCTGCCCGGATTGATGCCCATCTTCTTAGCCGTGCGGGCGAATTCGCCGGGATTCGCCGGAACGAAGTCCACCTGC
Source organism: Burkholderiales bacterium (assembly GCA_049802235.1). GTDB lineage: Bacteria > Pseudomonadota > Gammaproteobacteria > Burkholderiales > SG8-39 > VBDM01. Next base: position 12,223 of record JBARMB010000097.1, read on the forward strand.
GCCTTGCTTCCGTTCGGAAACCCGGTGAATGCGAGGAGGCTGATTTTGCCTTTCGCGATGGCTTTGAGCATGCCAACGCACCCTCCGGGACGGTTCGGAATCTGCATCGAAAAGTAAGCGACTTTGCGGATCATGGCACCTCCTTCTGTGGAACAGCTACTTTATCGATAGCACCGCCGGCCGAATGAAGCAAGCCCCATTTTCAATATTGCCTCGGATGGCACCGCCCGCCGCCGCCGCCGAGGAGAATACGTTTCAATCCGCGCTTCGGAACCGCTGCCGCATTTCCACGGGCAGCCGCTCGAGGTCCTCCGGCCGGTCGACGTCCCACAGCGCCGGCAGCTCGCGGCTGCGCAGTCCGAGCCGGGCGATGCGCCAGCGGGTCTCCGCGAGCACGGTCGGCCCGCCCCAGGGAATTTCCCGGAACAGTTCCGGATCGCAACGCCTCAGGCCGATCAGCACGTAGCCGCCGTCTTCCGCCGGCCCGAGCACCACATCATCGCCGCCGGCGAGCGAACGGTCGGCGTCGCGCAGGTATTGCGCCGAGAGCGCCGGAATATCGCTGCCGACGAGGATCGCCCGCTCCGACCGCGCCAGCGCCGCAGCCAGCGCCCGCTGCATGCGCTCGCCGAGATCGCCTGTTCCCTGGGCGAATACGTCGAGCCCGAACTCGCGCGCGCATTCTGAGAAGAACGGCGGGGTCGCATCGGGCGCGCACCACAGCTCGAGCGGGCCGAGAACCGCCTCCTTCGCCGCGCCGATGGCGTGCAGCACGAGCCGGCGGTACAGCGCGGCAGCGCCGGCTTCGCCCAGCGCGGGAATCAGGCGCGTCTTGACCTTGCCCGGCTCCGGCGCCCTGGCGAATACGAGCACGCGGCAGCCGGCCTCAGCCGCGCTCGCTGTCATAGAGACGCGCAAGGCGCGCCGGCGCCGCGCCGAAAAAGAATTGCAGCCGCAGCCAACCCATCAGCAGCACCGTGCGCACTACGCCGCGGCTCTCCCAGCGGCGGCCGGAAGTCGCCACCTTGTCGGCGAGGCAAAGCGGCGGCGAGATGCGTTTCAACGCGCGCGACAGCGCGATGTCCTCCATCAGCTCGATCGGCGGGAAGCCGCCCGCCTGCGTGAATGCGTCGCGGCGCGCGAATATGGCCTGGTCGCCGGTGGCGATGCCGGTGACGCGGGAACGCAGGTTCATGCCGAGCGCGATCGCCGGCAGCAGCGGACTCTTGCCCTCGATGCGAACGTCGAAGCGACCCCAGGCTCTGCCGCTCACCGCCAGGCCGCGGAGAACGAGCGCGTCGGCGTTTCCGGGCAGCTGCGTATCGGCATGAAGAAACAGCAGGACCTCGCCTCTGGCGAGCGCGGCACCGGCATTCATCTGGCCGGCGCGTCCGCGCGGGGCGGAAACGATGCGGTCTGCGGCTGCGCGTGCCCGCTCCTGGGTGCCGTCGGCGGAGCCGCCGTCGACGACGATCACCTCGTGGCCGCGGACGCGCAGCGGCGCGAGCGCCTCCAGCGTCGCCGCGATGCCCGCAGCCTCGTTCAGCGCCGGGACGATGATGGAAATGCGTTGCACGTCGCGTGTGCCTCCTGGTGCCGCATCGGACTAGCGCCGCAAATCGTTGCGCGCGAGGCGCGCCCGGGGCTCGCCGTGCACTCGGGGCGCGCGCAGCAACAGCATAAAGACCAGGCATCTCACTTTCAACCCCGCATCCAGGCGTGAAACTTTTCCGCCATGGCCAGCAGCCTCTGCGGCGCATGCGCCTTCTTCCAGTTGCCGGCGGCGTACTTGTTTGCTTCCGCGAACGTCGGGTAGATATGGATGGTGGCGAGAATCTTGTTCAGACCGATGCCATGCTTCATCGCCACGATGAATTCGACGATGAGATCGCCGGCGTGCTCCCCGACGATGGTCGCGCCCAGGATCCTGTCCCGGCCCGGCACCGTCAGTATCTTGACCACGCCATGCGCCTCGCCGTCGGCGATCGCCCGGTCGAGATCGTCGATGCCGTACGTCGTGACCTCGAACGGGATATTCTTTTCCCTGGCCTCGGTTTCGTTCAGGCCGACGCGCGCCACCTCCGGATCGGTGAATGTCGCCGCAGGAATGACCGAATAATCGACGCGGAATTTCCTCAGCCCGCCGAAGAGCGCGTTCACCGCCGCGTACCACGCCTGGTGCGAGGCCGTGTGGGTGAACTGGTACGGGCCGGCGACGTCGCCGCAGGCGTAAATGTTGGGATAGATCGTCTGCAGATATTCGTTGATGTCGACGGTGCGTGCCCTAGTGGTGCCGATGCCGAGTTCCTCCAGCCCGTAGCCCGAGGTGTTGGCGATGCGCCCGACCGCGCACAGCAGTTCGTCGAACGGGATGCGCACGTCGCTTCCTTCGTGTTCGCAGACGAGGATTTTTTCGCCGTCTTCGCGCAGCAACTGCTTCGCCTTGTGCTCGACGCGGACATCGATACCCTCGTCGCGGAACTGCCGCGCCACCCGGTCGGAGATTTCCGGGTCCTCGCGGACCAGGATGCGCGGGAGCATCTCGACCTGGGTGACCTGCGAGCCGAAGCGGGCGAAGCACTGCGCCAGCTCGCAGCCGATCGGCCCGCCGCCGAGCACCACCAGGCGCTTCGGCAGCGCGCGCAGATTCCACACAGTGTCCGAGGTGAGGTAACCGACCTCTTCGATCCCCGGGATCGGCGGCACGAACGGCCGCGCGCCCGCGGCGATGACGATGGCTCGGGTGGTGAGCATCTGCGCGCCCCCGCCTTCGCGTTTGATCTCGACCGTCCAGGGCGAGGTGATTTTCGCTTCTCCCTGCATGCACTCGACGCCGAGGCGCGTATAGCGCTCGACCGAATCGTGCGGCTCGACCGCCTTCACCACCCGTTGCACGCGCTCCATGATGTCGGCGAAATCGAACTCCACGTTCACCGGCTTCAGGCCGAACTCCCGCGCGCGCTTCATCTGCGCAATCACCCGCGCGGACTTGATCAGCGCCTTCGACGGCACGCAGCCCGTGTTCAGGCAATCGCCGCCCATTTTATGTTTTTCGATCAGCGTGACTCTCGCCCTGACTGCGGCGGCAATGTACGCCGAGACCAGGCCGGCCGATCCGGCGCCGATCACCACTAGGTTGCGGTCGAAGCGCGCGGGCCTGGGCCATTTCGCCAGCGCTTTGCGCGCCCTGGCGAAATCCACGGCCCGCTTCGCGATCAGCGGAAAGATGCCGAGCAGGATGAACGAACCGAGCAGCTTGGCGGACAAGACGCTGGATAGCGTCGTGACCTGCGCCAGCTGCGCGCCGGCGTTCATGAAGACCATGGTTGCGGCCAGCATGCCGACCTGGCTCACCCAGTAGTAAGTCCAGACGCCGATGGGCGTCAACCCCATCAGCAGATTGACGAGGAAAAACGGAAACAGCGGGATCATGCGCAGCGTGAACAGATAGAACGCCCCTTCTTTCTCGAATCCGGCATTGACCGCCTTCAACCGGTCGCCGAATCGCTGCTGTACGGCGTCCCGGAACAGGAAGCGGGAAGAAAGAAACGCCAGCGTCGCGCCGAGGGTCGAGGCAAAGGACACTATGACCGTGCCCCAGACAAGGCCGAAGATCGCGCCCCCGAAGAGCGTCAGGACCGCGGCACCGGGCAGCGACAGCGCGGCGACGGCGATATAGATCGCAAAGAAGATGCCGCCGGCGAGCAGCGGATTGGCGCGGTAGAAGCCGTCGATCGCCGCCTGCTGCGATTTGAAGTACTCGAGGCGGATATACTGGCCGAGGTCGAAGGCGAAGAATGCCGCGATCAGCGCCGCCATCAGGACTGCGACCAGCAGCCGGTTGCGGCTCATGGTCCGCTCCGCTCAGGCGGCGCGCCACAGCGCGCCGTCCGGCATTGCGATCCGCGCCGCCTGTTCGATGCCGTACGCCGGCCCGGAGACGATACGCTGGCGGTAAGACGCGCTGGCAGGCGAGCCTGACGGCCAGGCGCGGTCGAAGCGGGCGAGCCAGGCATCGTGATCGTAGCGCACCGGCACCGCTTCGACGCACACCGCGCCGAGCCGCGCGCCGTAGAGCGCCTCCGGCGAAGGCCGGGGCGCGATCCGCGTCACCAGGCCGAACTGCGTAGCGCGGAAGTTGGGCATGCCGGCGGCACCGTTGTTGGCGATGAGCGCTGTGCCGCGCGGCGTAACGAAGCCCTGCATCACCGGCAGGCAGGTGTGCGAGGACGCGAACATGTCGACCGCCGCGAGCTCGAGCAATTCCCGCGCGCGCCCGGGCCGCTCGCGCAGCATTTCCTGGGAAAATCTCCATCCGGCGAGCGAATCGGCGTCGCCGTGGACGATGCCGATTCGCACGCCGCCCACTTCGGCGACGAGGTGCATCGGCAGCGCGCCCAGGCGCGCGCGCAGCAACGGGAAGCCGCGCGCGGTGTCGCGCAGCCGCGCGAGAATTTCGTTGGAGCGCCCGACTTCGGCATCGCCCACCCATTCCGGGTAGCCGCAGCCGCAGCCCTCGCCGCTGTCTTCGGCGGCGATTTCCGTCTCGACGTTGCCGCGCAGCGCGGCGTGCTTCAGGACGGTCTCGTTGACGGCGGCAAAATCTCCGGCAGTGACGTCGAACCAGTTGAAGTCGCCGTTGAACACCAGCGTCGCGTCTTCCCGCCGCGCGAGCTCGAGGACGGCATCGAGCGCTCCAGGGTTTCCGTACAGGCCGCCGACGACATAGAGCGACTCGGCGCGCAGCGCCGCGGCCTGCGCGAACACAGCCGGCGAGTAGCGGTAATGGCGCGGGCAGGACCGTCCCGGCTTTGCCTCAGCCATTGAGCGCTCCGCCGCAGCTCGATCCCTGTCCGGCGGCACAGCCGAAGCAATGGTCCTTGACCGTGACCGGATTGCCGGCGAGATCGCGGCCGATGAGATCGGCAAGGCTGGTGCGCGCCTTGCCGGCGATGACGAGCGGCAACCCCAGCATCTGGTTGAAGTCGCAGTCATAGACATGGCCCTGCCAGTCCACCGAGATGAGGCTGCGGCACATGAGCGCTTCGAGATTTTCCTCGCGGAACGATTGGTGCAGCAGCTTCATGTAGGCGTTGAACCGGCCTTTCGAGATCAGCATCGAGCCAAAGCGCGCGATCGGCATGTTGGCGAGCGTATAGAGACGGTTGAACTCGACGCCGAAGGTCTCGCCCAGGATGCGCCGGTAATCTGCCTCGAGCTTTTCCTGCGCCGGCGGCAGCGACGGCCCCTGCGGATTGTAGACGAGGCCGAGGACAAGCTGCGTTCCGGGCCGGCCATAGCCGAGGGCATTGAGCTTTTTCAGCGCGCGGATGCTCACATCGTAGACGCCCTCCCCGCGCTGGCGATCGACCAGCTCGCGGGTGTAGCACGGCAGCGAGGCGATGACCTCGACGCGTTGCGCCGCCAGGAAGGCGGCCAGATCCTCCTGCCCCGGCTCCTCCAGGATGGTGAGGTTGCAGCGGTCGATGACGCGCACTCCGAGCGAACGGGCGCGCTCGACCAGCTCGCGGAAATGCGGATTGAGTTCCGGCGCGCCGCCGGTGATGTCGAGCGTCGCGACGCCGGAAGCCCGCAGGAATTCGATTACCGTTTCGATGGTCTCGTGGCGCATCTCCTCAGTGCGCGTCGGGCCGGCGTTGACGTGGCAGTGCACGCAGGATTGGTTGCACTTGTAACCGAGATTGACCTGCAGGGTCTCGAGCGGCTTGCGGCGTATCGCGGGGAAATCGGAGACCTCGAGCAGGGGGAGCGTTGCGTGCACTGCGTGTTTCTCCTGGAAGGATTGCCGTTTACCGGGTTTCGCCGAACCACGTCGGGATGCGCTGCTCGCTCGCGATCGGCATGCGAGCATGATAGCAAACACTCTCACACGGTTTGATCCTCAAACCCGCCCCGGCCTTGCGGGAGCGCCGGCCGCTGGAGGGTGCGGGTCGCGTGCTATATTAAAGCTTCCCCGACACCCTGCTCCTCTCAATGGGCCACCGTCTGTCGAAGATCACCACGCGAACCGGCGACAGCGGCGAGACCCGCCTCGGCGACGGCTCGCGCACCGGCAAGGACAGCGCCCGCATTGCCGTTCTGGGAGAAGTGGACGAGCTCAATTCCACCCTCGGCGTGCTGCTCGCCGAACCGCTTCCCGACAAGGTGCGCGAAGCCCTCGAGAGCATCCAGCACGATCTGTTCGATCTGGGCGGCGAAGTCTGCATTCCCGGACGCACCGGCGTGGCCGAGAGCCAGGTCAAGCGCCTCGAAGCGCTGCTCGACGAATTCAACCGCGACCTGCCGCCGCTGAAGGAATTCATCCTCCCGGGCGGCACGCGTGCGGCAAGCCTGGCGCACTTTGCCCGCACCGTGTGCCGACGCGCCGAACGCTCGCTGGTGGCGTTGTCGCGCAGCGAAAAAACCGGCGACGGGTCGCGCGTCTACCTCAACCGCCTGTCCGACCTGCTGTTCGTGCTCGCCCGCGTGCTCAACCGCAGCAGCGGCCGCGGCGACGTGCTCTGGCAGCAGGGCAGGAATCGGTAGGCACGGCCGAAGACGGAGTGGATTGCCCGGTGACAACGGGCAAGAAAAATGCCCGCGGCGACAGCCGCGGGGTGCTTGCTTTAGCCCTGACCTCAGGCTTCGACAAAGGCCTCTTCGCGCTTCTTGCGCACTACCGGCGCAATCACGATCAGCAGCAGGAATGCCGAGATGACCAGCATCGCGAGGCTGATCGGGCGCTGGAAGAATACCAGCGCGTCGCCGCGCGACAGCAGCATCGCCCGGCGCAGGTTCTCCTCCATCAGCGGCCCGAGGATAAAGCCGAGGATCAGCGGCGCGGGCTCGCATTCGAGTTTCACGAACACGTAGCCGATCAGACCGAAGACCGCGGTCTGCATCACGTCAAACGGGCTGTTGGAGAGACTGTAGACGCCGATGCAGCAGAACAGCAGGATCGAAGGATAGAGGATGCGGTAGGGCACGGTGAGCAGCTTGATCCATATGCCGATCAACGGCAGGTTGAGGACGATGAGCATCAGGTTGCCGATCCACATCGAGGCGATCATTCCCCAGAACAGCTCCGGCCGCTCGGTCATGACCTGGGGCCCCGGCGCGATGCCCTGGATCATCATGGCGCCGATCATCAGCGCCATCACCGGATTGGATGGAATACCGAGGGTGAGCAGCGGAATGAAGGAGGTCTGCGCGCCGGCGTTGTTCGCCGATTCCGGCGCGGCCACGCCGCGGATGTTTCCCTTGCCGAAGCTCTCGGGGTTCCTCGACACCTTTTTCTCCAGGGTGTAGGCGGCAAACGAGGAAAGCAGCGCGCCACCGCCGGGCAGGATGCCGAGGGCGGAGCCGAGCGCCGTGCCACGCAGAATCGCTCCCCAGGAATCCTTGAAGTCCTGGAGCGTCGGCATCAGATTCGTGATTTTCTTGACGAAGACTTCGCGCTTTTCCTTCTGCTCGAGGTTGAGGATGATCTCGGTGAATCCGAACACGCCCATCGCCACCGACACGAACCCGATCCCGTCGGAAAGCTCCGAGACGCCGAAATCGAATCGCGCCACACCGGAGTTGACGTCGGTGCCGACAAGGCCGAGCAGCAGGCCCAGGATCACCATCGCAATCGCCTTGATCAGCGAACCGTGCGCGAGCACCACCGCGGCGATCAGGCCGAGGACCATCAGGGAAAAGTACTCCGCCGGCCCGAATTTCAACGCCACTTCCGCGAGCGGCGGCGCGAACAGCGCGATGATCACGGTCGAGACGCAGCCGGCGAAAAACGAGCCGATTGCGGCGATGCCCAATGCCGGGCCCGCCCTGCCCTGGCGCGCCATCTGGTAGCCGTCGAGGCAAGTGACGACCGATGACGACTCGCCCGGAATATTGACAAGAATCGCGGTGGTCGAGCCGCCGTACTGAGCGCCGTAGTAGATTCCGGCGAGCATGATCAGCGACGACACCGGCGGCAGCGTGAACGTCACCGGCAGCAGCATGGCGATGGTCGCGATCGGGCCGATGCCGGGCAGCACCCCGATCAGGGTACCCAGCAGCACGCCCATCAGACAGTAGAACAGGTTCTGTAAGGAGAGCGCGACGCCGAAGCCGACGCCGAGATGAGCAATGAGTCCTTCCATCGTCGCTACTCCAGGAAGTCCGGCCAGACGTTCATCGGCAGTTGCAGTCCGTGCACGAAACCCGCAACCGAAAGGATCGCCAGAACGACGAACACGATGGTAACTTCCTTCGCCTTGAATTCATGCCCGCCCAGGGCACTGCCGAAAATCAGCAGCCCGGTGGCGATCACCAGGCCGGCCGGCTTCAGCATGTAGCCGAACACGATCACCGAGGCGAGAACCACCCACAGCGATTTCGGCCCGAACGCGGCGAAGAGCAGCACGATGGCAACACCCGAGAGCGCCATATGCGCGGCCTGCGCCACCGTTCCGGAATCGCGCGTACCAATGGTGAGCAGGGCGATCGCGCTCAATACCAGTCCGGCGGCGAGGACCCGGCCGCGGAACGGAAATACCTGCAAGGGATTCTGCAGCTTGGAAAAGAAGGCCCGCATGAATATGATCGCGCCGAGGACGGCGAGGATGCCGCCGAGCATCGTCGGAAAATATGCCGGCCCCATGCGCACCGCGTTCCCCAGCGAATAGTTCTGGGCCACGCCCAGGAAGCCCAGCCCGAACGCGATGAACATCAAGCCGGCCCAGAAATCCTTGCCGTTCGTTATTTTCATTCCATCCTCCGCCTCTCCGATTGCCCATTTTGCCACATGTTGCGCGGCCGGTTCTACTCCCTGCCCTGTTCCTTGTCCATGTAGCCGACCAGCCTGGCGCTGGTGTGACGCAACCGCTGCGACAGCAGCAGCACCAATTCCATGAGTATCTTCGCGCCGAGGGTCGGCTGCTCGAGAATGATGCGCGCCAGATTCTCCCTGGAAAGCACCGCGAGCAGGCAGGTTTCCCCGGCGATGCAACTGGCGAAACGCGGTTCGCCGTCGATCATCGACATCTCGCCGAGCGACTGTCCCGGGCCGATCAACGCGATCAGCCGCGGGGAATTCCAGCGGTCCTGCTTGAATACCTCGATCCTGCCCTCGATCAACAGGATCATGACATCCCCGGACTCGCCTTCGCGGATGATCTCTGCGCCGGGCGTGGCGCGATAGACCCGCATGAAGCCGCTCATGAGCTGGATTTCAGCCAGATTGAAATTCTCGAACAGCGGTGAGAACGTGATCAGGCCGTGAAGCTTGTCGGCGTACTGCGTCGCATCACCAAGCGGTTCCAGTTGGGACAGCCGGGACTGTTCGGCGATTTCTGCCATGTCTTTGGACGCCCTCCTGATACGCCGGTTGAACGCTTACCGCGCCCGACCCCTCGTCACCCTCTGCATCTGGCGCGGGGAATTATGCCGAATCGCTGCGGCAACCACAAATCTTTTCTGGATGCTGACATCAACCCGCGAGCAGCCACCCTGTGACCCCCAACCAGCCCGCAGTCGCGGCGATCAGGTGCGGGTCGTGCAGCAATTCCCAAGCGGGATCTCCCCCGCCGCCCCTGGAATACACGATGTGCAGATACCGAAACAGACCATAGAGCACGAACGGCAGGGTCAGGATCAGCTTGTCGGTACCATGCAGCATCACCGTATCCGAATCCACGCTGTACAGCGCGTAACCGATCGCCGCACCGGCAGCGCTGATCGCGACCAGGCGATCCAGCAGCGCCAGGCTGTAGCCGTTCAACGCGGCGCGCTGCCTGATCTTCCTGCCGCCGGAACCCTCGCCGGCCCCCATCGCCGCGCCCAATTCGGCGCGCCGCTTGCAGAATCCGAGGAACAGCGTCAGCATCAGCCCGCACAACAGCAGCCATTTCGAAGGTTCAATGCCGATCCCGGTGGTCCCGGCGAGAATACGGAGCATGAAGCCCGCGGCGATCAGGAATACGTCGAGGATGGCTACGCGCTTGAGACCGGCGCTGTAGGCGAGATTCAGCACGATGTAGGTTGCCGCAATCAGGAGCGCAGGCCGTGATACCCAGGCCGAGAGCGTCAGCCCCGCCAGCGCGAGCGCCAGGCCAAGCACAAGCGCCGCGCGCACGCCGATCTCGCCCTTGGCAAGCGGCCGATGGCGCTTGCCGTGATGCGCGCGGTCGGCGTCGCGGTCGGCGATGTCGTTCATGACGTAGACCGCGCTCGACACCAGGCAAAATGCGGCAAACTGGATCAGCACGTCGATCACCAGTGCCGCGTCTTCCCAGCCGTGGCCGAACACGAAACCGACGAACACGAAACCGTTCTTGACCCACTGGTGGGGCCGCATCAGGCGGACGATTGCGCTCAGCAAGGGATCATTCCTTTGCCGGGCAGGTCGCGGCGCCGAAATAGCGTTCGCAGAAATAGCAGCGTCCCTGCGGCAGGTACCACGGAATGGCGTAGTAGCGCTCGCGCAGGGGCCGCAGCACCTTGTCGCGGTAGGCGGCGAAATCGAAGCCGCGCCCGAGCACGATGTGAAAGGTGGCGCCCGAAAACGTCATGGTGCGGTACTCCACCGACTTGAAATACGGCTTGTAATCGGAGTCATCCGGCGGATTCTTGCGCAGCACCAGGATGTTTTTTCCGTCGAGCGCCCGGAAGTCGGTGACGATGTCGTCGTGCCGCGCGTGCGACGAAGCAGTGCCGAAGACGAAGAAATAATTCCGGCGCAGCGCACCGATGTTGCCGCCTTCCTCCCCGGCCGGAGAGGGCTGGCGCGGAGCGGAGGCGCGATGATCCCGGCGGTCCGAGTAAAACGACGCGGCCACCGCGGGCGAGTAGCCGTCGGCGGCGAATTCGAACTCTCCCTCGTAGGGCCGCAACTGGCGCAGGATGTCGTGGATGCGGAAATAATAGACGATGCCGTCGTAGAGGCGGCTGCCTTTCCAGGTCTCGATGGATAGCGATGCGGTGCCGACGATCGCCGCGACATGCACGGCGCTGAGCACGCCGAGATAAAAGACCGATCGCCGCAACTGCTCGCGCGAAAGCAGCAACCCCAGCGCGATGAAAAAGAACGGCACGAACGACAGCACCCAGTGCAGCCCGACGAGCTTCACCAGCGACATGGCGGCGAAAATCCCGAAGGGAACCGCGAACACAACGGTGAAGAAGCGCAACGTCGGGTCGGCGAGTGCCGCTCTCAACCGGCCGCGACCGCGCGCGAGCTGCCACAGCGCCACCGGGCTGAGCACGTACAGCACGGTCACGACATAGACGAGCGGCGTTTTCCAGGACCAGCCGGCGTCGCCGTGGCGGTTGTAGAGATTGAACATCAGGTTGGCCCAGCAGTGTTCGTAGTTCCACCACAGGTTGACGGCGGCGAAGGGTAGCGAGCAGAGCAGCGCGATGCCGAGGCCGCCCCAGGGGCGCTCGCCCCGCGGCGAGAGCACCACGTAGGCAACGTAGGCGACGCCCAGCAGCAGCGCGAAGTATTTCGACAGGAACGCGAGCCCCAGAAAAACGCCGGCAAGCGCGTACCAGCCGGGGGAGCGGCGCACCAGCCCCTGCCGGAAACCGAGGGCGGAGACGAAGGAAAAGAAAATCAGCGGAGTGTCGGTGGAGATCAGGACGTTCCAGACATTCACCGGCACCAGCAGAAAGGCAAGCGCGGCGAGCGCCGCCTTGATCCGGTCCTCGCGGCGCAGCACCAGATAGATTCCCGCCGCGATCGGCAGCGGCAGCAGCGTCGCCGGAAGCCGCAGCGCCCATTCGGCGCGGGAAAACTCGAGCAGCAGATGCAACAGCCAGCCCACCATGGGCGGGTGATCATAGAAGCCGTAGTCGGGAAAGACGCCCCAGTAGACGAAATACGCCTCGTCTCCGGTGAAGGGGAAGACCGCCGAGAGCCAGAGCTTGAACGCGAGGATCAACGCAGCGGTCGCAAGCAGCCCGTTGCGCACGCGGGTCGGTGTCATTTCTGTGCGCGGAAAAATGGCTGCCGGTTATACGCCGCGCGGCAGCGGCGACGTCGCGTCACTGATCTTCCGCGAGCACCAGCCGGCGCTTGCGCACGGCTTCGGCAAGATTCCTGAGCAGCGGCACGCTGTCTTCCCAGCCGATGCAGGCATCGGTGATGCTCTGTCCATACACGAGAGGCTTGCCGGGGACGAGGTCCTGGCGCCCGGCTTTCAGATTCGACTCCACCATGACGCCGATGACGCGGTCCTCGCCCGAGGCGGCCTGGCGCCCGACCTCGCGCGCGACATCGATCTGGCGCTGGTACATCTTCTGGCTGTTGCTGTGGCTGCAATCGATCATGAGCCTTTGCTCTAGGCCGGCGGCGGCGAGCTCCTTCGCGGCGGCATCGACGCTGGCGGCATCGTAATTCGGATGCTTGCCGCCGCGCAGGATGATGTGGCAGTCCTCGTTGCCGTTGGTCGAGACGATCGCCGAATGTCCCTCCTTGGTGACCGAGAGGAAATGGTGCGGGGTGCGCGCGGCCTTCAGCGCATCCACGGCGATGCGCACGTTGCCGTCGGTGCCATTCTTGAATCCGACCGGGCACGACAGGCCCGACGCAAGCTCGCGGTGCACCTGCGATTCGGTGGTGCGCGCGCCGATCGCTCCCCAGCTCACCAGGTCGGCGTAGTACTGCGGCGAGATCATGTCCAGGAACTCGGTGCCGGCGGGAACGCCCAGCTCGTTGATCTCCATCAGCAGCTCGCGCGCCAGGCGCAGGCCCTTGTTGATCTGGAAACTGCCGTCCAGGTCGGGATCGTTGATCAGGCCCTTCCAGCCCACCGTGGTGCGCGGTTTCTCGAAATACACGCGCATGACCACCACGAGGTCCTGTTCCAGCTCCGGCTTCATCTCCAGCAGGCGCCGCGCGTATTCGACTCCGGCTTTCGTGTCGTGGATCGAGCAGGGCCCGATAACGACCAGCATGCGGTCATCGGACCCGTGCAGAATGCGATGGATCGCCTGGCGCGTGTGATACGTCAGCTCTGCGGTTTTCTCCGAGCAGGGAAATTCGCGCAGCAGGCGCGCGGGCGGCGCGAGCTCCTTGATTCCCTGGATCCTGACGTCGTCAACCCGGTAATGCATGATTTCGCCCTAGAGCCGCTGTTCCACCCAGGCCCGGACCGAGCCGAGCGCAGCGGGCACCTTGGCCGGCTCGGTGCCACCCGCCTGCGCCATGTCCGCCCTGCCCCCGCCTTTGCCGCCCACCTGCTGCGCGACGAAATTGACGAGATCTCCCGCCTTGAGCTTGGTGATGAGATCGGCGGTGACGCCGGCAACGAGGCTCACTTTCCCGCCTTCGGTCGAACCGAGCACGATGGCCGCGGACTTGAGTTTGTCCTTGAGCTTGTCGAGCGTCTCGCGCAGCGTCTTCACATCCGCGCCGTCGAGCGCCGCCGCCAGCACTTTCACGCCCTTCACTTCGACCGCCTGCGCGGCAAGGTCGTCACCTTGCGACGCGGCCATCTTCGACTTCAGCCGCGCCAGTTCCTTTTCGAGCGCCTTCACGTTGTCGAGCACCTGCGCGATTTTCTGCGCCAGCTCCTGCGGCTGCGCCTTGAGCGCGTGTGCCGCCTCGGCGAGCTTCGCCTCCTGCTGCTGCACGTAAGCGAGCGCGCCGTCGGCGGTGACGGCCTCGACCCGGCGGATGCCCGCGGCCACGCCCGACTCGGACACGATCTTGAACAGGCCGATGTCGCCGGTGCGTTTCACGTGTGTGCCGCCGCAGAGCTCGGTGGAGAACTCCCCCATGCCGATCACGCGCACTTCGTCGCCGTATTTGTCGCCGAAGAACGCCAGCGCCCCGGCCTTGATCGCGTCGTCGTACTTCATGATGCGCGCCGAGACCTCGACGTTCTTGCGGATCTCGCGATTGACGAGTTCCTCGACCCGGCGGAGCTGCTCTTCCGCCAGCGGCTCGTCATGGGAAAAGTCGAAGCGCGTGCGCTGCGGATCGACCAGCGATCCCTTCTGCTGCACGTGGCCACCGAGCACCTGGCGCAGCGCCGCGTGCATCAGGTGGGTGGCCGAGTGGTTCCAGGCGGCGCGGGAACGCGCCACGGTGTCCACCTGCGCCTTTACCTTGTCGCCGACGCGCAGCCTGCCCGTTTTCAGCTTGCCGTGGTGGCCAAACACCTCGGACTGGATCTTCTGCGTGTCCTCCACCGTGAACGTGCCGCCCGCCGAGGCGAGTTCGCCGCGGTCGCCGACCTGCCCCCCCGACTCGGCGTAGAAGGGCGTGCGCTCGAGCACCACCACCGCCGCTTCGCCGGCGCCGATTTCCCGGACCTGGCTGCCTTCGCGGTAGAGCGCAAGCACGGCGGCATCGAGTGAGAGCGTGTCGTAGCCGCGGAATTCGGTGGCGCGGCCGGAGTACTCGACGCTCGCCTCCATCCTGAACTTGCCGGCGGCGCGCGCGCGCTCGCGCTGCCGCCCCATCGCCGCCTCGAATCCCGCGTGGTCGATCATGATGCCGCGCTCGCGCGCGATGTCGGCGGTGAGATCGACGGGAAAGCCGAAAGTGTCGTAGAGCTGGAATACGGTCTCGCCGTCGAGCATGCGGTCCTCCCGATGCAGCGCGCTTTCGAGCACTTTCATGCCGTTTTCCAGCGTTTCGGCGAAGCGCTCCTCTTCCGCCTTGAGCACCTGGGTGACGCGCTCCTGTACCCGCGGCAACTCGGGATAGGCCGCGCCCATGACGCGCGACAGGTCGGCGACGAGACGGTGGAAAAACGGCTGCTTCTGGCCGAGCTTGTAGCCGTGACGGATGGCGCGGCGGACGATGCGCCGGAGCACGTAGCCCCGGCCCTCGTTGCCGGGAATGACCCCGTCCACGATGAGGAACGCGCAGGCACGAATATGATCGGCGATCACCTTGAGCGAGTTGTTCGAGAGGTCTTTCGTCCCGGTCTCGCGCGCCGCGGCGCGGATGAGGTCCTGGAACAGGTCGATCTCGTAGTTCGAGTGCACGCCCTGCAGCACTGCGGCGATGCGCTCCAGGCCCATGCCGGTGTCGACCGAAGGCCTGGGCAGCGGATGCAGCTTGCCCTGCTCGTCGCGGTCGAACTGCATGAACACGAGGTTCCAGATTTCGATGTAGCGGTCGCCTTCGGCGTCGGCCGATCCCGGCGGGCCGCCCTTGATGCCGGGACCGTGGTCATAGAAGATCTCGCTGCACGGGCCGCAGGGGCCGGTATCGGCCATCTGCCAGAAGTTGTCGGACCCGCCGCCGGCCCTGTCGCCGATGCGCACGCAGCGGTCCCTGGGCACGCCGATCTCTTTCGTCCAGATGTCGTAGGCTTCGTCGTCGGTCTGATAGACCGTGATCCAGAGTTTTTCCGCAGGCAGCCGGTATACCTTCGTCAGCAGGTCCCAGGAGTACCGGATGGCATCGCGCTTGAAGTAATCGCCGAAGGAAAAATTCCCCAGCATCTCGAAAAAGGTGTGATGGCGCGCGGTGTAGCCGACGTTCTCGAGGTCGTTGTGCTTGCCGCCGGCGCGCAGGCTGCGCTGGGCGGTGGTGGCGCGCTTGTAGGGACGCGTTTCCCTGCCGAGGAACACGTCCTTGAACTGCACCATGCCGGAATTGGTGAACAGCAGCGTGGGATCGTTCGCCGGCACGAGCGGGCTCGAGGCGACGATGGCGTGGCCCCGCTCTTCGAAAAATTTCAGGAATCTGCTTCGGATCTCGGCCGATTTCATGGACAAAAACGGCGACTGCGCTCGCCGCCTGCTGACAACTCGTTGAAGAGCCGTGATTTTCGCCTGAATCCGCGCTTCGCGCAACGATCCGCTAATAATGCATTGCGACGACCGCACCGGCAATGCAAGTGGCGAGCGTGTCCGATGCGCTGGAAGTCGCGGCTCGCGTCGGCACGAGCGTTCCTTGTGTGACCGGCGCACCGGATGGAACCATCAGGATCGACACCGCGATGGCGGCGGGTGTGCTGAAGATCGAGGCGATGGGGATGTGCCCGATCGCGTCCGGGATGACCCTCGAGAGGATGCTCGCGTACAGCGCCATGTCCGATGGCGCGGCCGCTCAGGACAGGCTCACGCCGAGCAGCCTGCCGACGAAATACGTGATCGCCCCCGCGCCGCCGCCGATCAGGAGCATGCGCAGGCCGTCGCGCGCGGCGCTCCTGCCGGTGAACAGGCTGATGATCCCGCCGACACAGAACAGCGCGACGCCGGTCACGGCGATCGCCGCGATGAGCGCGGTATTGCCGCCCGAAAAGACGAACGGCAGCAGCGGCACGATGGCACCGACGGCAAAGGCGAAAAACGACGACAGCGCCGCGCCCCAGGGCGAGCCCAGCTCCTCGGGATTGAGGCCCAGTTCCTCGCGCGCGAGCGTGTCGAGCGCCCGCTGCGGATCGGCGATGGTGCGCTGCGCGAGAGCATGCGCCTCATCCTTCGCCATGCCGCGCGCGGCGTAGATCAGCGCCAGCTCTTCGGCCTCCTCGTTCGGATACTCCTCCAGCTCGGCCTGCTCCAGCCCGATCTGGTGCTCGTACATCTCGCGCTGCGAGCGCACCGACACGTATTCCCCCGCTGCCATGGAAAAGGCGCCGGCAAGCAGCCCCGCCACGCCGGAAAGCAGGATGATGCCGTTGTTCGAGGAAGCCCCCGCGACGCCGAGGATGAGCGAGACGTTCGACACCAGGCCGTCGTTGATGCCGAACACCGCTGCGCGCAGGTTGCCACCCGTCCCCATGCCGCGGTGGCGCGAGCCGATTTCCTCCCGCGACACCGGCGTCGGATGGCCCGGCGCCTCGTGACTGTAGACGGACAGGCCGCGCACCTTCATCGCCGCCAGGATCCCGCGCATGGCGCGCGGGCCATAACGCCGTGCCAGGCCCGCCACGATCCGCGTGCGCAGGTCAGGCTCGTACGCCGGCACTGCGGCGAGTCCGGCGTTCTTCGCCCAGATCGCCGCCTGTCCCTCGGCCTCGCGCGCGAGCTCCAGGAACAGGGTCGAACGCGGCGAGCCGCGCTCGACTTCCGCGATCACGCGATAGAGATAGGCGGAGCGTGTCTCGTCGATCCAGCCTTCGTCGACCATCTTGTTCCTTCTTATTTACGGCTTTCCGATTCCAGGTGGAACCGGTGCAGGAAACGGTGCACCACCGGCGCGAACATTATGCCCGCGACCAGAATCACCGTCAGCCCGCTGTAGATCGCGTAGAGGCCGGCGAACAGCTTCCCGCCGTCCGTCTGCAGCGGCGCCACCGGGCCCATTCCCGACAGGATCATTGCAGCATTCAAGAAGGCGTCGAGCCACGACATCCGCTCGAGCCCATGGTACCCGAGCATTCCAGCGAAAAGCGACACCGCGACGATCGCGGCACCGGCAGCGAGGCTGCGAGAAAGCCGCCGCGCAAAAGCCCGGTGGGAGATCAGCGGCTGGCTGCGGTGCTCATACATGGCAAGGTTACTCAGTGCGCCCGCGGTCCGCGCATGGCGCGCGCGTCGGCGAGCACGACGGACATTTCGATCTGGCGCTCCGGCACGGCCCAGTATTCTCGCAGCAACGCGGCTTTCCTGTCTTGCGGAACAAGGCAAAACCCATGCTTCTCGTAGAAGGCGATCGCCCAGCCCGCCGCCGCCCAGGTGCCGACCAGCACCGGCCGGCCGGTCCGGCTCAGGAGAAATTCGAGCAGCCGCGCGCCGATGCCGTGCCGGCGGCATTCGGTGAGCACGTAGGCGTGCCGGATCAGCGTCACATCCTGCACCGGCTGCGCACCCATGACGCCGATCAGCTGGCCGTTCTGCTCGAAGCCCGAGAAGTCGATCCCGGCGGCAATTTCACCGCGCAGCTCGTCCGCGGACATATACGGCTCATGCCAGCAGTCGGCGGGAATGATGCCCTTGTAGGCCTGCGCGGCGTCGTTGACGATCGCGAGGACCGCGTCGAAGTCCGCAGTTACGCACCTCCGGATCATCGCGGCGCCCCGCCTCCGATCGGGCACAGTGCCTCAATCATCGTCAGCACCGCCAAGAACGGCACGAATCACATCGAAAGAGAAGCCGCGCGACTGCAGGAAACGCATTTGCTTCGCCCGCTCCTCGCGCGTTTTGGGGCCGGCCTGGAACTTCCTGCGCCAGACCGTGCGCGCGCGCTCGACCTCGGTCGCGCGCGCGGCCTTCTCGGCCTGCCCCGCAAGCTCATCGCTTACGCCTTTCGCGCGCAGCTCCTGCGCAATGCGCGCGGCGCCGAATTTGCGCGACAGCGCGTGCGAGCGCGATTCGGCGTAGCGTTCATCCGACAGCAGCTTGCGCCGCGACAGATCGTCGAGCAGCGCGTCGAGGTCGTCTCCAGGTTGGGCATGTGCCTTGAGCTTGCGCGCAAGCTCGGCGCGGCTGTGCTCCCGCCGCGCGAGCAGCCGGATGGCACGCTCGCGCAGCAAGGGCTCGTGCCGCATCTACCGCTTACACTTCGGCGGTGACGGGCGCCGCGCCCTGCGGGGCGTTGACGCCGAGCTTCTCGCGGATCTTCGCTTCGATCTCGGCCGCAAGCTCGGGATTTTCCTTGAGGAAATCGCGGGCGTTGTCCTTGCCTTGGCCGATGCGGTCCTTCTTGTAGTTGTACCAGGCGCCGGACTTGTCGAGCACGCCGCAGTTCACGCCCAGTTCGAGGATCTCGCCTTCGCGCGATACGCCCTCGCCGTAGAGGATGTCGAACTCGGCCTGACGGAAAGGCGGCGCGACCTTGTTCTTCACCACCTTGACGCGGGTCTCCGAGCCGATCACCTCGTCACCCTTCTTGATCGAGCCGATGCGCCGGATGTCCAGGCGCGCCGAGGCGTAGAACTTGAGCGCGTTGCCGCCGGTGGTGGTCTCGGGATTGCCGAACATGACGCCGATCTTCATGCGGATCTGGTTGATGAAGATGACGAGCGTATTGGTGCGCTTGATATTGGCGGTGAGCTTCCTCAGCGCCTGGCTCATCAGCCGCGCCTGCAGCCCCATCTGCGGCTCACCCATCTCGCCCTCGATCTCGGCCTTGGGGGTGAGTGCCGCGACCGAGTCGACCACGATGACGTCCACCGAGCCCGAGCGCACCAGCATGTCGGCGATCTCGAGCGCCTGCTCGCCGGTATCGGGCTGGGAGATCAGCAGTTCCTGGATGTTGACCCCGAGTTTCTGCGCGTACTGCGGGTCGAGCGCGTTCTCGGCGTCGATGAAGGCGGCGGTGCCGCCCGTCTTCTGCACCTGGGCGATCACGGAAAGCGTGAGCGTTGTTTTGCCCGAGGACTCCGGCCCGTAGATCTCGACTACGCGGCCGCGCGGCAGGCCGCCGACGCCGAGCGCGATGTCGAGGCCGAGCGAGCCGGTCGAAACCACCTGAACGTCCTGCACGGCCCCCGCGTCCATGCGCATGATCGAGCCCTTGCCAAACTGTTTCTCGATCTGCGCAAGAGCAGCCTGCAAGGCCTTGGCTTTGCCTTCTTCCATGATTTTTCCTTCGTTGATCATTTGATTATCCCCCAAAAAATGTTGAAGCGGACGCTACCGCCGCTTCAACTTCGCGCGTTGGAACAGCCTCCCAGCCGCTCAACGCGCGATAGGCGAACCGGGTTGACCTGTATTTTTATACAGTAATTGTGAAAAGGCAACCCCTCTAGAGAAATCAAGGGATTAAGGCCGGCATCCAGGCCGAGGCCGGCCCGGTGAGGCTAATGCGCGCCTGCGCTCAGACGAACCGGAATCCGGCGCGAGCCGAAGGCTTTTGTAAACTGCCCGAAGCGGCCGGCGATCGCGCCGCCGCACTCCTTGCACTTGCCGTCCTCGGTAACACGGTAATTGAGGATGCTGTACCAGTCGCGCACGATCACTGCGGCGCCGCAATGCGGGCACCAGGTGCTGCCGCCCTCGGTGTCGTGCACGTTGCCTGTATATACATAGCGCAGGCCGTGACGCAGGGCGATGTCGCGCGCCCGCGTCAGGGTCGAGGTCGGCGTTGCCGGGATATCGGTCATCTTCCAGTCGGGATGAAATGCGCTGAAGTGCAGCGGCACGTCGGGGCCCAATTCCTTCGCGATCCAGCGGCATTCGGCGTCGAGCTCCTCGTCGCTGTCGTTCTTGCCGGGGATGAGAAGCGTGGTGATCTCGAACCAGACGTCGGTCTCGTGCTTGAGATACACGAGCGTGTCGAGCACGGGCTGCAGGTGCGCGCCGGTCAGCTTGAAGTAGAAATCCTCGCTAAAGGCCTTCAGATCGACGTTGGCCGCATCCATTTTCGCGTAGAAATCGCGCCGCGGCACGGCGTGCATGTAGCCGGCGGTGACCGCCACCGTCTCCACGCCGACCGCGTGGCAGGCGTCGGCGACGTCCATCGCGTATTCGGCGAAGATCACCGGGTCGTTGTAGGTGAAGGCGACGCTCTTGCAGCCGAGATCCACTGCGGCGCGTGCAAGCTGCTGCGGGCTTGCGCTATCGGCGAGCGTGTCGAAATCGCGCGACCTGGAAATATCCCAGTTCTGGCAGAACTTGCAGGCGAGGTTGCAGCCGGCGGTGCCGAAGGACAGGACGCTCGTCCCCGGATAAAACTGGTTAAGCGGTTTCTTCTCGATCGGATCGACGCAGAAACCCGAGGAGCGGCCGTAGGTGGTGAGCACCATCTGGTCGTGCTCGCGCATGCGCACAAAGCAGGCGCCGCGCTGGCCTTCGTGCAAGCGGCAGTCGCGCGGGCACAGGTCGCACTGCAGCCTGCCGTCTTCCAGCATGTGCCACCAGCGGCCGATGTAGGGTTTCTCGATCACCGCGTTCATGAACGCAGCTCCGCCTCGCGCCACTTGAGCACGGTGTAGCGCTTCACCCGGCAATGGTGGGTGCTCATCGCCTGCGGGATTCCGGCTTTGTGCTTCAGGTGCGCGAGAAACTGCTCCGGATCGGGCAGCCCTTCCCACACCTGCGGCAGGAAGGTCGCGCGCCGTTCGCCGTATTCGAGAATGATGCCGTCGATGCCCGGTCGCAGCTGCGCGATGAGATCCTCGTGGCTCTCGAACTCGATCACCTTCGGCACCGACAACAGCGATACCTCGATGTCGGTGCGGGCGAATTCATCGCGTGTCAGCGGCGCAAAGCGCGTGTCCTGGAACGCCGCCGCGCGCGCGTTGGCGGCGACGTCCTCGGCAAGCGTCCGGTGCGCTTCGAGCGCGCCGACGCAGCCACGCAGTTCCTCGTCCTGCGTCAAGGTGACGAAGGTGGCGCGCAGCTCCTCGAGCCAGGGCTCGTCGATCGCCGGCATGCGCGACTCGAACCCCAATGCGCCGCCGATGGAAGCGCGCGCGATCTTCAGCAGCTTCCCGCCGTGCCCGCTGCCGTAGCGGCTCTCATCGGGCACGAAGGCAAACGACGCGTAGCCGACCACCTGGCCCTTGCCGCCGGCGGTGTCGCCCGAGTTGCGGCAGTCGAGCAGCTTCGGGACGAGGCCGCGGCGCCTCGCCGCGAGCAGCGCCCCGGCGACCGGCGTCGCGCCGCAGGCCTGCTCGTGCGAAATGCCGCTGTCGAAGCCGAGGATCGCGCGCACCGTGGCGCCGTCGATCTCGCGCGCGACTTCATACGGATGGTAGTGCGACAGGTCCGAGCTGATGACGATCAGTGTCTCCTGCCCGCCCCACAGGCGCTCGAGCGCCTGCGCGACTTTCTCCGGCGCGACGTCGCCGACGACGAGCGGCAGCAGCGAGAACTCGCCCAGCACCTGCTGCAGAAACGGCAACTGCACCTCGAGTGCATGCTCCTGCGCATGCGCCGCGGGCGATTCGACCACCTGCGGAAGATCCCGAATCGCGGCGGCGGCCTGCTCGTCCACCGCAATGCGCCCGAGCGGCGTCTCGAATGCTTTGGCCCCGGGCAGCGCAAGGCCGCGCACCGGCACGCGATGGCAGGGCCCGAGCAGCACCACGCGGCGCACGCTGCCGCGTGCCGGCCGCAGCAGGCTGTAGGCGTGCGCCGCCACCGGGCCGGAGTAGATGTAGCCCGCGTGCGGCACGATCACGAGCTTCGGGAAACCCGGCGCCAGCGGCTCCTCGGCGGACTGCCTGAGATATTCCCCGACCTCGCGCGCGAGCGTACCCGCATCGCCCGGGTAGAACATCCCGGCAACGGCGGCGGGCCGGACTCCGCTTTGCGTTTCGATTTTCACGCCTTGATGATAGGTCAACACCGGAACAATTCCCGGCACGTGTCTGCAATGTGGGGTCTCGCCCCGGTTAAGCAAGGGGCGAGCCGATCAGCGCTCGAGTTGCTCCAGCACGCCCTGCAGCGCAGTGATCACTGACTGCCGGCGCACGCTCTCGCGGTCGCCGGAGAAATGGCGGGTGAGGCTTTCCGGATCTGCGCCCTTGCGCGCCCAGGCGAGGCACACCGTCCCCACGGGCTTGTCCTTGGTGCCGCCGGTGGGGCCGGCGATGCCGGTGATCGCCACCGACACCCCTGCACGGCTGCGAGCAAGCGCCCCCGCCGCCATCTCGCGTGCGGTCTCCTCGCTCACCGCGCCGAATTTCCTCAGCGTCTCCTCGCGCACGCCGAGCAGTTCCTGCTTGGCTTGGTTGGAGTACGTGACGAACCCGCAGTCGAACCATGCGGAGCCGCCGGAAATCGCGGTGACTGCCTGCGCCACCCAGCCGCCGGTGCAGGATTCGGCCGTGGCAAGCATCAGTCCGCGCTCCTTCAGCCGCGCACCGACGAGCGTGGCCAGCGCGGTGAGCGTCTCGTGAGCCATCAGCCCAGCGCCTGCTTCACCGCCGCCATCAGCAGCAGGGTGTAGAACGCGGCGAGGATGTCGTCGAACATCACGCCGAATCCGCCTTTGAGCGTGCGATCGAAGTGGCGGATCGGCGGCGGCTTGACCACGTCGAAGAAACGGAAGGCGAAAAACGCGAACCCCTGCCACGCCCAGCCCGCGGGAGTGAGCAGCAGCACCAGCAGGAACGCGACCACCTCGTCCCAGTTCATGCCGCTGTGGTCGGCGATGCCGAGCGCGCGGCCGGTCCTGTCGCAGGCCCAGACGCCGATTGCAAAGAGCACGGCGATGACGGCGATGAATTCGAGCGCGGCAGGCAGGCTGTCGAACGGCCCGAGCCACGTCTCGAGCGCGTAATACAGGGGAAACGCGAGCAGCGTGCCGAAGGTTCCCGGCGCGACCGGCGCGAGCCCCGTGCCGAAGCCGAGTGCGATGAAATGGGCGGGGTGCGCGAGCGTGAAGCTCACGCCGGGGCGCAGGATCATGCGAAGTGATCGAAACCTTTGCGGGCGACCGGGACCGGGTTGCCGCTGGCATCGCGCAGCGTCACCCGGGACTCGCCGGGGATCGCGACGCCGATGCGCGTAAGCGGCAGGCCAAGATCTTTCCCCAGGGCTTCGATCTCACTGCGCCTGAAAGGCGGAGCGGTGAACAGCAGCTCGTAATCATCGCCGCCCGCGAGCAGGCAGTCCCGGGCGAGTGCTTCGTCGCGGCAGGCCGCGATCGCCTGCGCACGGGGAATGTTGTCCCAGGCCAGGTCGGCGCCGATACCCGAGGCTTCGAGGATGTGCGTCAGATCGGCGAGCAGCCCGTCGGAGACGTCGATGGCGCTGCGGGCGATGCCGCGCAGCCGCCCGCCGAGATCCACGCGTGGCTCCGGCGTGTGCAGGCGCGCGAGGCAGGCGTCGCGCGCTGCGCCGTCGAGCCGCACGCGGCCTTCCAGGTGCGCAAGCGCGAGCGCCGCCTCGCCGGTCGCGCCCGACAACCAGATATCGTCGCCGGCGAGCGCCGCGTCGCGCCGCAGCGCAAGGTCCGGCGGCACTTCGCCCATGACGGTGATGCAGATCGTAAGCGGCCCGCGCGTGGTATCGCCGCCGATCAACTCGACCTCCCAGCGCGCGGCGAGGCGGAAAAATCCCTGCGCAAATGCGGCGATCCATTTTTCGTCGGCCTCCGGGAGGGCGATCGCAAGCAGGGCCCAGCGCGGGTCCGCGCCCATCGCGGCGAGATCCGACAGGTTCACCGCGAGCGCCTTGTAGCCGAGCTTGGCAGGTTCCGCGTCCGGAAAGAAGTGGCGCCCGGCGAGCAGCATGTCGGTCGATACCGCGAGCATCATCCCGGGGCGCGGCCGGAGAAGCGCGCAGTCGTCGCCCACGCCGATCACCGCCGTCGGCGTCGGCCGGGTGAAGTACTTGCGGATGATGTCGAATTCCGATGTCACTTGCCGGCCTCGCCGGAGCGCAGGGTCCTGGCGAGCTTGTCGAGCACGCCGTTGACGTATTTGTGCCCATCGGTGCCGCCGAACAATTTCGCCAGCTCGACCGCTTCGTTGATGATCACCTTGTACGGCACGTCGGGGACATTTTGCAGCTCGAAGGCGGCCAGCAGCAGGATGCCGCGCTCGACCGGGGAAAGTTCCTTCGGCTTGCGGTCCAGCGCCGGTGCGATCAGGCCTTCGAGCGCAGCCGCGTGCTCGATCGTGCCGGACAGCAGGCGCGCGAAATACTCCCCGTCGGCCTTGTCGAAATCCCTTGTTTCGGCCAGTTGCGAACGCAGGTCGGCGACCTGTCCGCCGGAAAGCTGCCAGGCGTAGAGTCCCTGCAGCGCGAGCTCGCGCGAACGGCGCCGCGCCGATTTCATCTGTGGCTCTTGGCGACGTTCCTGCCGAAATTGGCCATCTCCACCGCGACATCGGCGCAGTCGCCGCCTTTCTGCGCCGCCCGCGCCTCGGCCTGGGCCTCGGTATCGGTGGTGAGTATGCCGTTCGCCACCGGGATGCCGCTGTCGAGCTGCACCTGCATGAGGCCCGAAGCCGATTCGCTGGCGACGATCTCGAAGTGATAGGTATCGCCGCGGATCACCGCGCCGAGCGCGATCAGCGCGTCATATTTTTCCGTGTTGGCGAGCATCTGCAGCGCCAGCGGCGCCTCGAGCGCGCCCGGCACCGAGACAACGGTGACATCGGCGACGCCGAGCTCCGCCAGCCGCCTGCGGCAAGCCTCGAGCATCGACAGGCCGATGCTCTCGTTGAAGCGGCTGCGCACGATGCCCACGCGCAGCCCGGCGCCGCCGCGATCGGGCCTGATTTCCGCCATCAGCGCGCCCGCTTTTTCCTGTCCGCCTGCGCATAGCCCGCCACCTCGAGCTCCCAGCCGGCCATGCTCGGCATCTTGCGCGGCGCCGCCATGAGGCGCATCTTCCCGACATTCAGGTCGCGCAGGATCTGCGCGCCGATGCCGTAGGTGAGCAGATCCATCTTTACCGGCGTCTTCGGCCGGGCGTTCGAGGCCACGCGCTCGATCAGTTGCGCCGCGCTCTCCGAGCAATTGAGCAGCACCATCACCCCTGTGCCTTCGGCGGCGATTTTCTCCAGCGCCTCATGCACCGTCCACGAATGCACGCCGGGACCGGTGTCGAGCAGGTCGAGCAGCGATAGCGGCTCATGCACCCGCACCAGCGTTTCCGTGCCGGGGGTGACTTCGCCGCGCACCAGCGCCAGGTGGGTCTCGCCTGCAATCTTTTCCAGGTACGCGACCAGCCGGAACGGCCCGAAGGGGGTGTGGATGACGCGCTCCGTGACGCGCTTGATGAGCGACTCGTTGCGGCTGCGGAAATGGATCAGCTCCGCAATCGAACCGATCTTGAGGCCGTGCTGCCCTCCGAACTCGATCAGATCGGGCAACCGCGCCATGGTGCCGTCGTCCTTCATGATCTCGCACAGCACCGCAGCCGGATACAGGCCCGCGAGCTGGGCCAGATCGCAGCAGGCCTCGGTGTGGCCGGCGCGCACCAGCACCCCGCCGTTCTGCGCGACCAGGGGGAAAACGTGGCCGGGCTGGACGATGTCTTCGGGCGTCGCCTGGGGCGCGGCCGCCGTCTTGATCGTGCGCGCCCGGTCGGCCGCCGAAATGCCCGTGGTGATGCCCGATGCCGCCTCGATGGACACGGTGAAATTCGTCCCGTGCACGGAGCGGTTGCGCGCCACCATCGGCGGCAGGTTCAGGCGCATGGCGTGCGCCTCCGTGATCGGCATGCAGATCAATCCGCGGCCGAACCTGGCCATGAAATTGATTTTCTCCGGAGTGACGAATTCCGCCGCGAAAACGAGATCGCCCTCGTTTTCGCGGTCTTCATCATCGACCAGGATGACCGTCCCTCCGGACTTGATCTCGGCGATGATTTCTGGGATGGAACTGAGGTTCATGGGGCTGGAAGAATTTCCGTGCGTGAATTTTACGCCATTCGGCGCCGCGCCGCGCCTTCGAACCGGCGACTGCGTTGCGCTGCGCCGGCGCGAATCGGGGAAACTCTCCGCGACGCAGGCGGGGCGCGCAAAAGAAAAGGGGCGCTGTTGCGCCCCTTTTCCGACGGCGTGATATCGCTATTCCTCGCCGCCCTGCTCGTGGACCGCCACTTTCTCGCGAATGCGGGCGCCCTTGCCGGAGCGCTGGCGCTGGTAGTAGAGCTTGGCGCGGCGCACGTCGCCCTTGCGCTTCACCTCGACCGAGGCGATCAGCGGCGAATAGGTCTGGAAGGTGCGCTCGACGCCTTCGCCCGAGGATATCTTGCGCACCGTGAACGAGGAGTTGATGCCGCGGTTCTTCTTGGCGATCACCAGGCCCTCGTAGGCCTGCACGCGCTTGCGCTCGCCCTCGACCACGTTGACATTCACCACCACCGTGTCACCGGCGGAAAATTCGGGCACGGTCTTGCCGAGCCGCTTGATTTCGTCCTGCTCGACCTTCTGGATCAAATTCATGCTTTTACTCCTTCGTGCCTGTAACACAATACGAGAGGAAACATCCCCTCGTGCTTCCCTGAATCGGGAGCTGTTTCAGATCCTTCTGAAACAGCCCCTCAGTGTTCCTGTTCCTGCCTGAATTCCTCAAGCAGCTTGCGTTCCGCTTCGCTCAGGCCGCGCCGCTCGAGCAGCTCGGGCCTTCTCAGCCAGGTCCTTCCCAGCGCCTGCTTCAGCCGCCAGCGCTCGATTCTGGCGTGGTCGCCCGAGAGCAGCACTGCCGGCACCGCTTCGCCGCGCCAGACTTCGGGCCGCGTGTACTGCGGGCAATCGAGCAATCCGTTCACGAACGAATCCTGCGCGGCGGAAAGCCCGTCGCCCAGGACGCCGGGCAACTGCCGCACCACGGCATCGATCAGCACCATCGCCGCCAGCTCGCCGCCGGAGAGGACGTAGTCGCCGATCGACACTTCCTCGTCCGCGCAGCGGCGGATCAGGCGTTCATCGACGTCTTCGTATCGTCCGCACAGCAGCACCAGCCGCGGCTCCTTGGCGAGCGCCATCACCTTGCGGTGATCCAGCACCGCCCCTTGCGGCGAGAGATAGATCACCTTCGCTGCTCCCTCGGCTGTCGACTTCGCCGCGGAGATCGCCTGCTCGAGCGGCTCGGCGAGCATCACCATGCCCGGGCCGCCGCCGTACGGCCGGTCATCGACCGTACGGTAGTTGTTGCTGGTGAAATCGCGCGGATTCCACAACGCCAGACTCCACTGCCCCTGCTCCAGTGCGCGGCGCGTGATGCCCCAGTCGGTGACCGCAGCGAGCATCTCGGGAAACAGCGTCACGCAGTCGAACCGGATCACCAGTCCGCTCCCCAGTCGACTTCGACCACCCCTGCCGCGAGGTCCACCCTGCGAACCACCGACCCGG
>JBARMB010000098.1:0-8941 GCA_049802235.1 Burkholderiales bacterium
GAGCGCGTCGCGGCGGCAAGGCGCGGCACCGGCGGCAGCGTCTGCGCCGCGGCGAATCCCGCGTCCACCGCGGCCAGGCTCGCGGCCAGTCCCTCGCTGCCTTTCTTGTAGGTCTTGCGCACCACCGCTTTCACCGCATCGGCGGGCAGCCCGACGATCGCGGCGGCGATGCCGAGCACGATCATGTTGGGCCAGCTTCCGGGGATGGATTTCGACAGCTGCTTCAGCGGCACCGGCGCGAAACGCGCACCGCGCTTCACGAACACTTCAGGCGGGTCGCCCTGGCTGGGGTCGCCCACCATCAGGCTCGCCGAATCCACCGGGATCTCGTCGGCGAAGCGGTGGATGTTCTGCCAGTCCACGCCGATCAGCACGTCGAAACGGTCGTCGAGGCAGTCGATCGGATGCGCGGCCAGGCGCAACAGCGCCGCCGCCTCGCCGCCGCGGATCTGCGGGCCGCTCGAGCGCACCATCAGACCGTACCAGCCCGCCTGCGCGGCCGCTTCGAGCAGCATGTTGCCGGCGGTCATGACGCCGGCCCCGCCGCTCCCGGTCAGCGCCAACGAGACGCTCGACAAATCCTTGTCTGTCATTGACTTGGCTTTCACCCCGCCCTCCGTTTTCTTGTATCGCCGGCTAGTTCACCAAAACGCCCGGAATTTGATTTGGCACAAACTTGCCTCCCTTGTACCAGCCGTATCATAATTCAGTCTTGACTTCTATTATTGCAATTTGGTACGATAATACCAGTATAGAGCAGGCAAGCGGCTCCGTCAAGGCCGGCGCAATGAAACAAACCGCACACGGGAGACAAGATGAATTCAACCGTACCAGCAGCCACCCCCGCCGCGCTGCGAAGCCACGACCTCGCCGAAGGCTACGTCGTCCCCGGCGTGCGCTACGAGAAGCGCCCGGCGAAGACCCCCGACGGCAAAACCGTGCCGGGCCTGTACAACGCCTGGATCTGGCTCGACAACCCGACGCAGTTCAACTCCTACACCACCGAGATGGCGAAGGGTGTGATCATGGCCTTCCGCGCCGCATCGAATGCGCGCGACGTGAACGCCGTGGTGTTCACCGCGGTGGGCGACAAGGCATTCTGCACCGGCGGCAACACCAAGGAGTACGCCGAATACTATGCCGGCCACCCGCAGGAATACCGCCAGTACATGCGCCTGTTCAACGACATGGTCTCCTCGATCCTCGCCTGCGACAAGCCGGTGATCTGCCGCGTGAACGGCATGCGCGTCGGCGGCGGCCAGGAACTCGGCCTCGCCTGCGACTTTTCCGTGGCGCAGGACCTCGCGCGCTTCGGCCAGGCCGGGCCCAAGCACGGCTCGGCGCCGATCGGCGGCGCGACCGATTTCCTGCCGCCGGTCATGGGCGCCGACCGCGCCATGGTCGCGTGCGTGATGTGCGAGCCGTTCTCGGCGCACAAGGCCTACCACTGGGGCATGCTCGCCGACTTCGTCCCGGCATTGAAGCTGGACGGCAAGTTCATCGCCAACCCGCTGGTGGAAACGCAGCGCTTTTCCGATGAATACGGCCGCGTCGTATTCGGTGATTTCAAGTCAGGGGAAGCCGCGAAGGCGGGCAAGGCGCTGATGGCGAAGGGCGCCGTTGATCTTTCGCTGCTCGACGCCAAGGTCGAGGAGATGTGCGCCAAGCTCCTGCTTACCTTTCCCGACTGCACCACCAAGACCATCGAGGAGCTGCGCAAACCCAAGCTCGAGGCCTGGAACCGCAACAAGGAGAACCACCGCGCGTGGCTGGCGCTCAACATGATGACCGAGGGACGCGCGGGCTTCCGCGCCTTCAACGAGGGCACCAAGGACGACCGCGAAGTGGACTTCATCGCGCTGCGCCGCGCGATTGCGCAGGGCGAAGGCTGGTCGGACGCGCTCACCGAGCGCATTCAGCCGGGGAAGGGCAAATGACCAGGCCTCGTCATCCCGGCCAAGCCGAGCATCGCGAGCGCGCGCCGGGATCCAGTGCCGTTGACGGCAGAAAAGCCGCTGGATTCCCGTTTGCACGGGAATGACGGCAATGAGTGACGCGCCGCTCAAGGTCTGGCTCGATCGCAACGGCGCGCTGCTGCGCCTGCGGCTCGCCCGGCCGAAAGCGAATCTCATCGACGCGGCGATGGTCGCGGCGCTGCATGAGGCGCTCGCCGCGCACCGGGGAAATACGGACATCGTCGCGGTGCTGCTCGACGCCGAGGGCCCGCACTTCTCCTTCGGCGCGAGCGTCGAGGAGCACCTCGCCGAGCGCTGCGCGCCAATGCTTGCCGGCCTGCACGCGCTGATTCTGGCGATGCTCGAGTGGCCCGCGCCGATTCTGGTCGCCGCGCGCGGCCAGTGCCTGGGCGGCGGACTCGAAGTCGCCATGGCGGGCAGCCTGATTTTCGCCGCCAACGACGCCAGGTTCGGCCAGCCGGAGATCCAGCTCGGCGTGTTCGCTCCTGCCGCCTCGTGCCTGCTCCCCGCGCGCATCGGTCAGGCCGCTGCCGAAGATCTGCTTTTCTCGGGCCGCTCGATCGACGCCGCCGAGGCGAAAGCGCTGGGCCTCGTCGCCGGCGTCAGCGGCGATCCCGAAGCCGCGGCGCTCGATTATTTCGACCGGCACCTCGCCAGGAAAAGCGCCGCGTCGCTCGCCTGCGCGGTGGCCGCTGCGCGCGGCGGCTACGTTGCCGAAGTGAAGCGCCGCATCGCCGAAGTCGAACGGCTGTATCTCGAACGCCTGATGAAAACCCGCGACGCGAACGAAGGCCTCGCCGCCTTCATCGCCAAGCGCGAGCCAAAGTGGGAGCACCGATGAGCGAGAATGTCCTGGGAATCATTGACCGCTGCACCAAGCTGTTCGAGGACCTGCATTTCAACGCGGTGAAGCAATGGAAGGCGGCCGTGCCGGGCCGCAAGGCGATCGGTTACATGCCGGTGTACGTGCCGCGCGAGATCGTCCATGCCGCGGGCATGCTGCCGGTGGGCATCTTCGGGGGCGGTGATCAGCTCGAAGTCATTCAGGGCGATGCCTACTATCAGAGCTACATCTGCCGCATCCCGCGCTCTACGCTGGAGATGGGCCTCACCGGCCGTCTCGACTGCATGGACGGTATGCTGTTCCCGTCGATATGCGACGTGATCCGCAACCTGTCTGGCATGTGGCAGATCCTGTTCAAGGACAAATACGTGCGCTACATCGACGTGCCGCAGAACTACCTGGACTCGGTCGGCGGCGAATTCTACATCCACGAGATGCAGGTGCTGCGCGACGACCTGGGCAAGCTGGCCGGCAAGCCGATCACCGATGACGCGCTGCGCGCCTCGATTGCGGTCTACAACGACAACCGCCGCGCTGTGCAGGACCTCTATACCTACCGCGCGCAGAAACCCTGGCAGGCGCCGACCTCCGAAGTCTATTTGGTTATTCGCGCTGGAATGATCCTGCCCCCGCAAGAACACACGCAACTCGTCCGCGATTACATCGCCGCGACCGACGCCGTGCCGCGTCCGAAGCGCGACAACGCCCGCATCGTGATCACCGGCGCGTTCTGCGAGCAACCACCGCTGACATTGATCAAGTCGATCGAGATGTCCGGTTGCTATGTCGTCGATGACGACTTCGGGCTGGTGCACCGCTGGCTGCTCGACGAAGTGCCGGTGACCGGCAATCCGCTCGAGGAACTGTCCAAGGCGTTCCTGCACCGCTCTGCCCAGCAGGCCTCGAAGTACGACGAGAAAAAGGAGGACAAGGGCAAGCTTTTAGTGCATTCGGTCAAGTTCTACGGTGCCGAAGGCGTGATCTTTGCCGCGCCATCGTTCTGCGATCCGGCGCTGCTCGAGCGGCCGATGCTGCAGGACGTGCTCAAGAAACACAAGATTCCCTACACCGCGTTCAAGTATGCCGAGAACACCGGCCAGATGGCTCCGATCCGCGAGCAGGCCGGCACCTTTGCCGATTCAATCAAACTGTGGAGCGCCGCATGAGCCGCCGAGCAGGGGCCCCGCTTGGCGGGGATGCGACCAGGCGAATGCGGCAAGGTAGCGACGAGCCATCGACGAATGCGTCACAACAGTAAAGGAAGCCACCCATGAATACGCCCGTCCAGATGATGCCGCCGCAACCGTCCAGGAAGCCCGCGCCGCAGGCCCAGAAAGAGGACGCGATGCTGCTGCAGAAGGAGATGATCAACCGCAACTATCACGAGCTCGCCACCGCTCATGAGACCGGCAAGAAGGTCGTCGCCACCTTTGTCCCCGGAAATCTCAATGAACTGCTGATGTGCTTCGATTTCGCGCGCAGCCTGCCCGAGACCAACGCGCTTCAAAACGGCATGCGCAAGAAATCCGGCAAGATGATCATGGACGCGGAACGTGACGGTCAGTCCGAGGATGTCTGCACCTACGTCAAGGCCGATCTGGGCATGATGCTGGGCGGAGAGATCGGGCCCACGGGCGAGAAGCTGCCTACACCGGACCTGCTGCTGCTGTCCTACACCGGCTGCTTCACCTTCATGAAGTGGTTCGAACTGATCCGCCAGAAATACAACTGCGAAACGGTCATGCTGCACACGCCCTATCAGGGCGACGGAAAGATCTCGCAAAGCATGCGCGATTATGTCGTCAAGCAACTGAAGGAGACCGTGATCCCGACCATGGAACGCGTCTCCGGAGTGAAGTTCGACATCGACCGGCTGCGCGAATACATGAAGGAATCGGCCAAGGCCGAGGACGATCTGGTGAAGGTGCTGCAGTCGGCCAAGAACCGTCCCTCGCCCATCGACGGTTATTTTGGCGCGGTGTACTACATCGGCCCGATCTTCACGGCGTTTCGCGGCACTCCGGAGGCGACCCAGTACTACGATGTGCTGCGCAAGGAAATAGACCAGCGCGTGCGCGATAAAAAAGGGCCGATCACGCCAGAAGGTGAGATGGCCGAGGAAAAATACCGGCTGGTCGTGGAGGGTCCGCCCAACTGGACCAGCTTCCGCGAATTCTGGAAGATGTTCTACGACGAGGGTGCGGTGGTCGTCACGAGCACCTACGCCAAGGTCGGCGGCGTGTACGACTTCGGCTTCCGGCACGACCCGGACCATCCGCTGGAATCGCTCGCGGACTACTGCCTCGGCTGCTATACCAACATGAATTTCCCGCAGCGCATCGACATGATCTGCCGCTACATGGACGAATACCAGGCCGACGGACTGCTGATCAATTCTATAAAAAGCTGTAACAGCTTCTCCGCCGGACAACTGCTGATGCTGCGCGAAGTGGAGAAACGCACCGGCAAGCCGACCGCGTTCATCGAGTCGGACCTCGTGGATCCACGTTACTTCTCCGCGGCCAACATTAAGAACCGGCTGGAATCCTACTTCCAGATGATCAAGCAGAAGCGCTCCGTGGCCACCGGCGCCGCGGCAGTGCATTGAGAAGAGGGAAACGCCATGCGCTGCTTCATCGGCATTGACCTCGGCTCCACCACCACCAAGGCGGTGGTGCTCGACGAGGGACAGAACGTCATCGGCCGCGGCATCACCAATTCGCGCTCGAATTACGACACCGCGGCGAAGATCGCCAAGCAGGAGGCGCTGGTCAATGCCCGCTTTTACCTGTTCCGGCAGGCGCTGTCGAAATCGGGCGCGCTGAACGGGGCACTCGAGAATTTTCTCGGTCAGCTCGAGCGCGATTTCCGGCTGGAGCAGTTCCTGGTGCAGCTCGCGGACCTGGAGGCAACGTGCCAACGCAACGCCGAGGGCTCCCGCTTCGGCGACGCGACCCAGGCCGTGTCTTCGGCGCTGGTCGAAGTTTTCAAGCGGCTGCGCACCGAGGCACCCGGATTGTTCGCCGCGGGCGCCAAGCGCAGGTCGGACTTCTTCCGCGACATCGCCGGCAGCCGTTACCTCGCGATCGGCGAGCAGGTCGCCAAGGAGATGGGCGTGCGCTACGACATGCTGCTGAACGTCTTTGACCGCTCCATCATCGAGGTCGAGAACCGCGTCTACGGCGACGCGATCAGCACCAACCTGCTCGCGGCGCTGGACCGCACTTTCATCGCCATGCCCGACACCGCGAGCCGCGGCGACGCCGTCCGCGCGCCGATCAAGAGCGTGCTGGACACCTCGCTGGACGAGACCTACATCGTCGGCACCGGCTACGGCCGGGCGCGCCTGCCCTTTTCGAAGGAGCACATCCGCTCGGAGATCCTGTGCCACGGGCTCGGGGCGCACGTGATGCACTCGGGCACGGCGACAGTGCTGGACATCGGCGGCCAGGACACCAAGGCGATCCAGGTCGACAAGAACGGCATCGTCGAAAGCTTCCAGATGAACGACCGCTGCGCGGCGGGCTGCGGACGCTACCTCGGCTACATTGCCGACGAGATGAACATGGGTTTGCACGAGCTGGGTCCGATGGCGATGAAGTCCACCAAGACCATAAAGATCAACTCGACCTGCACCGTGTTTGCCGGCGCCGAGCTGCGCGACCGGCTCTCCCTCGGCGACAAGCGCGAGGACATCATGGCGGGCCTGCACCGCGCCATCATCCTGCGCGCGATGTCGATCCTGGCGCGCTCGGGCGGCATCCGCAACGAATTCACTTTCACCGGCGGGGTCGCCAAGAACGAAGCGGCGGTGAAGGCGCTCAAGGACCTCGTGCGAGAGAACTACGGCGAGTTGACGCTCAACATCAATCCGGAATCGATCTACACCGGGGCACTCGGCGGCGCGACGTTCGCCTGGCGCGCGGTGGTCGAGGAAGGCAAAACCGCGGAGGCGAGGACGTGAGCGCCGACAGGCGGGGATGCGACCGCGGCGAACGGACTCGGCCGCCCACCGCGCGAATCGCGGCATGAACACTGACAGGACGGAGGCGACGGCATGACTACCACCATCGGCATCGACATCGGCTCGGGCGCAGTCAAGACGGTGCTGTTCCGGCACGAGGGTGGCAAGACGGAATGGCTTGCCAAGCGCGTCGAACGCATCCGGCAGCGGGTCGCGCTGGAGCTCGCCCGTGCGAGCTACAACGAGGTGCTCGAGGAAGCGAAGCTCGAGCCGGACGACATCCAGTACACCGCCACCACCGGCGAAGGCGAAAACGTCAAATTCGCCACCGGACATTTCTATTCCATGACCACCCACGCCCGCGGCGGGGTATACCTGCGGCCCGATGCCAAGGCGGTGGTGGATGTCGGCGCGCTCAACGGCCGGGCCATCTTTATCGACGAGCGCGGCAAGGTGCTCGCTTCCAAGATGACCAGCCAGTGCGCCTCCGGGAGCGGGCAGTTTCTCGAGAACATCGCCCGTTACCTCGGCGTGGCGATCGAGGAAATCGGCCCCCTGTCGAAGACCTCCCAGACCCCCGAGAAGCCGAGTTCGATTTGCGCGGTGCTTGCCGAGACCGATGTCATCAACATGGTCTCGCGCGGCATCGCCACCCAGGACATTCTCAAGGGCATCCACCTTTCGATGGCCTCACGGCTGGCGAAGTTGCTCAAAGTCACCGGGATCACCCAGGGCACGGTGCTGCTCACCGGCGGCCTCGCGCTCGACGCCGGGCTGCTGGCGGCGCTGCAGGAAGAGCTGGTCAATGAGAAAATAACGGGGCTCACCGCCGTCAGCCACCCCGACTCGATCTACGCCGGGGCGATCGGCGCCGCGTTGTGGGGCGCGTTCCGCCATGCCAAGCTGCGCGAGCTGGAGCAGCGCGCCGCGGCGTGAGAGCACCGTCCATCGACACTTGTCCGGAAGGAAACCATGGCACTCCTGATCAACGAAAGCTGCACCGCCTGTGACGCCTGCAAGCCGGTCTGCCCCAACGAGGCGATCAGCGTCGGCGACCCCTATTACGTCATCGATCCGTTGAAGTGCACCGAATGCGCCGGCGCCCACGACGAGCCGCAATGCAAGCTCGTGTGTCCCGCCGACTGCATCGTCCAGCACCCGGACTTCCAGGAAACTCCCGAACAGTTGATCGAGAAGTACCACAGCCTGCACGGCTGACCGGGTGCGGCGCATGGAAACGAGCGTAAAAACGACTTCCGGCGAATCGAAACTGCGCCGCCTGGCGCAGCGCGACCTCGACGCCGTCGTCGGCATCGATGCGGCCCTCATGGAGCGCTCGCGGCGCGACTATTTCAAGCGGCGCCTCGATGCCGCCCTGCGCGAGCCGTCGCTGCACCTGCAGTTCGCGCTGGAGCAGGGGCCGGGCCTCGCCGGCTACGTGCTCGCGCGCAGGCTGGAGGGCGAGTTCGGCCGCGTCGAGCCGGCATTCAGGCTCGAAATCATCGGCGTGACACCTGGTGCGCAAAGGCGCGGGATCGGCTCGAAGCTGCTCGAGGCGCTCGAGTCGGAGGCGAAACGGCAGGGAATCCGCGAGCTGCGCACGCAGGCCGCGTGGCGAAACCACGGCATGCTGCGCTTCCTCGACCATGCCGGCTTCGAGCTCGGCCGCAACCAGGTCATCGACTGCGTGGTGCACGGCGGCCGGATCGTGGAGGGCGAGGAGGAACGGATACCGGCGCCGGAGCACCACCGCACCACCGCCGAGCTCGACTACAGCGCGCCGGCGGCGAACGATTACGAGACATTGGCGCGCGACCGCGCCGACGTGCGCTCGCTCGCCTCCGGCGACGTCGGCAACATCGTGCGCATCGACCACAGGATCACCGGCCGCGACCGTACCGCGTACATCACCCGCCTGGTGGGCGAGGCGCTCAACGACTCCGCGATACGGGTCTCGCTCGCGGCGTATCGGGACGGATCGGTCTCCGGCTACATCATGGCCAAGGTGGATTTCGGCGATTTCGGCCGCACCGAGCCGGTGGCGGTGATCGACACCATCGGCGTCGATCCGGGCTTCGCCGGCACCGGGATCGGCACGGCGCTGCTGTCGCAGCTGTTCGTCAATCTCGAGGCGCTGCACGTCGAGCGCGTCGAGAC
>JBARMB010000099.1:0-11535 GCA_049802235.1 Burkholderiales bacterium
GAGCCTGACGACGCCGCGGATCGCCGTCAGCGCGCCGCCGAACGCGGCAAGCAGCGCCACCGCCGCGCCGACGACCACCACCCACGGCGCCACGAAGTAATTGAACTCCGGAAAATGGAAGAAATCGGTGTAGAGCGCCGTCATGCGCCGGCCAAGCCAGTCGCCCAGCAGCACGCCGATAACGGCGCCGGCGATTACCACTACCGCAGTGAACTTGAGGTAATGCCAGGCAATCGCCGCGTCCTCGTAGCCGAGCGCCTTCAGCGCCGCGATCTCGGCGCGCTGCGCGTTGACCTGCCGGTGCAGCACCACGTTGAGGATGAACGCCGCCACCAGGAGAAACACCGCCGGCAGCACCGTGCCCATGACGCGCTGCTGCTCGATCTCCTGGGTGATGATCCTGTGCGAAATCTGGTCGGCGCGCCCGTAGCCGCCGCGCGTGCCGTAGAAGTCGAGCAGGCGGTCGAGCGCTGCCACGACCGCGTCGCTCGAGGCGCCGTGGTCCAGGCGCACCAGCACCGAGTTGAACGCGCCTTCCATGTTGTAGGCCGCCGCAAGCTGCGCGGCATCGGTCCACATCACGGCGAACCACTCGTCGTC
This sequence comes from Burkholderiales bacterium, assembly GCA_049802235.1. Taxonomy (GTDB): domain Bacteria; phylum Pseudomonadota; class Gammaproteobacteria; order Burkholderiales; family SG8-39; genus VBDM01. Next base: position 601 of record JBARMB010000099.1, read on the forward strand.
CGGAAGCGTTCCGCCGCGCGTGGCGAAAATGTACTCGGGCGAGAGCGCCGCGCCGACGATGGTGAGCCGCTCGCGCTTGCCGTTGAGCAGCACGTTGACGCGCGCACCGGGGGAGAGCCCGCGCGCGTCGAGGAAACGCTGGTTGACGATCACCTCGCCGCGCGCGCCGGGCGAGGGCCAGCGGCCGCTCTTCAGCGTGATGCGGTTCATCGCCTGCGGCCGGCCGAAGTCGAGCCCGATCATGCGCGCAACCATCGGCTGCGCCACGTCGGGAACATCGAGCTGCACGTCGCGCACCACGCGCGTTTCGACCTCCGCTATCCCGGGGATCGCCGCGATCTTCGCCGCGAGCGACAAGGGCGCGCGCTTGACGTCGGCGAACACCTGGGGGAAGCGCGCCGTATCGTAGTAGTGCTCGCGCGACCAGAGCAGCGATTCGTGCGTCGAGAGCGAGGCGATGAAGCCGCCGATGCCGCAGGCGATGACGAGCGCGATCGAAGTCACCTGCGTCTTGAGCGACCACAGGTCGCGCACGAGCTTGGTGTCGATCGTCTTCACCAGGACAGCTCCCCCGGCGTGAGCTTGCGCTCGTTCCTCGCGACCCCGGCGATCCTGCCGTTGGCGAGCCGCCACACCCGGTCGGCCATGCCGGCGATGGCGGCATTGTGCGTGATCACCATCGCCGTGGTCCCGAGCTCGGCGTTGACGCGCGCGATCGCCTCGAGCACCAGCTTCCCGGTCTCGTAGTCGAGCGCGCCGGTCGGCTCGTCGCACAGCAGCACCTGCGGCCGCTTGACGACCGCGCGCGCGATGGCGACGCGCTGCTGCTCGCCGCCGGAGAGCTGCGACGGAAAATGGTCCAGCCGGTCGCTGAGCCCCACCCAGCCGAGCGCCTCTTCGGGCGCCATGGGGTGCGCGGAAATGTCGGTCACCAGCGCCACGTTCTCTCGCGCAGTGAGGCTGGGAATGAGATTGTAGAACTGGAACACGAAGCCGACGTGCTCGCGCCGGTAGCGCGTGAGCTCCTTTTCGCTGGCGCGGGTAAGATCGTGGTCGCAGAAGCGCACTTCGCCCGAGGTCGGCGTGTCGAGGCCGCCGAGGATGTTGAGCAGGGTCGATTTCCCGCTGCCCGAGGCGCCGAGCAGCACGATGAATTCGCCCGCCGACACGTCGAGGTCCACGCCGCGCAGCGCGTGCACCTCGACCTCGCCCATGCGATAGACCTTGGTGACGGCGCGCGCGAGGAAAACCGGCGACGGCGATGCAACGTTTTCGAAAGGAGCGGCAGGCACGGTGGCGGCTCGAAATCAAACACCAGTTTGAACCGCCCCCGCCCCGCCGGGTTGACGCAGGTCAACCTTCGCGAGCCCCCCCGGCGGCGGTTTGCCGCGCCCACCGCGGCGGTGCTAGCATCGCTTCGCCGTGCCGACGAGAGACAAGGAGCGACGATGAAACGCAGCAGCGAGCGCTTTCTCACCACCCATACGGGCAGCCTGCCGCGCCCGGAAGATCTCATCCGGATGATGTTTGCCAGGGAGGAAGGCGTGCCGGTGGAGCGCGAGGCGCTCGCGGCGCGCATCCGCTCGGCGGTGGCGGAAGTGGTAAAGAAGCAATCCGCGGCCGGCGTCGATATCGTCAACGACGGCGAGATGAGCAAGCCGAGCTACGCCACTTACGTCAAGGACCGCCTCGACGGTTTCGGCGGCGCGAGCAACACCTTCGTCTATCAGGACCTGGTCGAATTTCCGAACCTGGCGAAAAAAGTCTTCGGCGATCCGGGGCGCTCGCGCCGCAAAACGCCGGCGTGCAACGGCCCGATCGGCGTGCGCGACGCCGCCGCGGCGCAGACCGACGTGGACAATCTCAAGGCGGCGTTGACACAGGTGAAGTCGGTCGAAGCGTTCATGAGCGCAGCATCGCCCGGCGTCATCTCGCTTTTCTTCAGGAACGAATACTATCCGAGCGAAGAGGCCTACCTCTATGCCATCGCCGAGGCCATGCGCCACGAATACGAGACGGTGGCGAAGGCCGGCATCATCCTGCAGATCGACTGCCCCGATCTGGCGATGGGCCGGCACATCCAGTACGCCGGCCTTTCCGTCGCCGAGTTCCGCAAGAAGGCGCAACTGCACGTCGAGGCGCTCAATCACGCGCTCGCCGACATCGCGCCGGAAAAGCTGCGCATGCACCTGTGCTGGGGCAACTACGAAGGCCCGCATCATTGCGACGTGCCGCTTGCCGACATCGTCGATATCGTGTTCCACGCGCGGCCGAGCGCGATTTCGTTCGAGGCGGCCAATCCGCGCCACGCGCACGAGTGGAAGCTGTTCGAGACCGTGAAACTGCCCGAGGGGAAAGTGCTCATCCCGGGCGTGCTCGAGTCGAAATCGAATTTCATCGAGCACCCGGAACTGATCGCGCAGCGGATCGGCCGCTACGCGAAACTCGTCGGCCGCGAGAACGTGATCGCCGGCAGCGACTGCGGCTACGGCACCTGGGTCGGGCAGGCGGCGGTCGATGCCGACGTGGTGTGGGCGAAGATGGCGGCGATGGCCGAGGGCGCGAGGATCGCATCGCGGGAGTTCTGGAAATAGCTGAAAGCGCCTGTCCACCCGACGCGGCACCTTTCCCGACGTTTTTTTATCGATCATTCGCAAAAAAACTAATGAGTTTGGAAAAACCTTTGACGTCAGCTTACGACCCAAAGCGGTCATTCCCCCTGACTGGTATTCAGGGACCTTAGGTTCGAGCCCCGATCGGGGAGCCGCGCGGGGCTCGAACCTCCCCGGCGATTCGACTGGCATTACTTCTCGCCAGCGTCCGCCTTTGGCCATAAGCAGACCTTCGTTAACTGAACTGCTGTCGAAACCTTACGAAAAAGCTACGGCGAACAGGTGACTCGCTGATCCCGCTCTGGGTCGTTGCCGGATTAACAGTCGCAAGTGCCGTCTTATGCCTCGTACAATGGGCGCATGCAGCCCGACGAATCGCCGCCCTACGCCGGCCTCACGCCCGACGTCGTGCTCGACGCGCTCGACAGCGTCGGCTTGCGCGGCGACGGGCGGCTGCTGGGGCTGAACAGCTACGAGAACCGCGTCTATCAGGTGTGGCTGGAGTCGAACGAGGCGGGAACGCCGCCGCCCGCGTCGGCGACCGTGGTGGCGAAGTTCTACCGCCCGGCGCGCTGGAGCGACGCGCAGATTCTGGAAGAGCACGAGTTCGTGCTCGAACTCGCCGAGCGCGAGCTTCCGGTGGTCGCACCGCTCGTGATCGAAGGCAAGACGCTGCACTCGCACCAGGGCTTTCGCTTCGCCGTGTATCCGCGCCGCGGCGGCCGCACGCCCGAACTGGAAGACCGCGACACCCTCGAATGGATGGGACGCTTCATCGGCCGCATTCATGCGGTCGGCGCGATCCGCCCATTTACGCAGCGGCCCGCGCTCGACATCGAGAGCTTCGGCGAGGAGCCGCGCGACTGGCTGCTGGCGCACGCTTTCATTCCAGCCGACCTTCTCGACGCGTGGACGAGCGTCGCCGACCTCGCGCTCGCGGGCGTGGCGCGCTGCTTCGAGCGCGCCGGCGACGTGCGCACGCTGCGGCTGCACGGCGACTGCCACGCCGGCAACGTGCTCTGGACCGACGCTGGCCCGCACTTCGTCGATTTCGACGATTGCCGCACCGGGCCCGCGGTGCAGGACTTGTGGATGCTGCTCTCCGGCGAGCGCGCCGCGATGGCGCGCGGCCTCGCGGACGTGCTGGCCGGCTACGAGGATTTCCACGAGTTCGACGCGCGCGAGCTGCATCTGATCGAAGCGCTGCGCACGCTGCGCCTGATCCACTATTCGGCGTGGCTCGCGCGGCGATGGGACGATCCGGCCTTCCCCGCCGCGTTTCCCTGGTTCAACACCCAGCGCTACTGGCAGGACCGGATTCTGGAACTGCGGGAGCAGATCGCGCTCATGGACGAACCGCCTCTATGGCCCGCATGAGCGACCGGTTCGGGGAATTTTCAGGGAAAAAAACCGGATCCTTTGGTAAAGTCATGCCAGCGAAGAACGACTGCATGATAATCTTGTGAAGCCTGCCGCCTGCCGCGCGTCGCGAGTTCCTGCTCGCAGGTCAAGACTCTACTTCTTTCCACGACGTCCACTTGACGGGGAAGCTCACGGTGAAGCGCGTATTGGTGGTGTATTACTCCCAGACCGGACAGTCGGGCGAGGTCGTACGCAGCTTCACCGCACCCCTGGCAACATGCGCGGACATCGAATTGCGCTTGATTGCCCTGCAACCCCGGACACCGTATCCTTTCCCCTGGCGCTTTTTCCGCTTTCTCGATGTTTTTCCGGAATCCGTCCACCTCGATCCGGCGCCGATTGTGCCCATCGAGGTGGCGCCGGATGAAGACTACGATCTGGTGATTCTTGCGTATCAGGTATGGTTTCTGTCGCCGTCGCAGCCCGTGACCGCTTTTCTCAAGAGCCGCGCCGCGCAGCGCCTGCTCGCCGGCAAACCGGTCGTGACGTTGATCGCGTGCCGCAATATGTGGCTGATGGCCCAGGAGAAAATGAAGGCGCTGCTGGCGGCGGTCGGGGCGCGTCTGACCGATAACGTGGCGCTCACCGACCGCGGCGGTCTGTCCACCTTCGTGACCACGCCGCGCTGGCTTCTGACCGGGCGTCGGGACGGATTCTGGGGGTTGCCGCCGGCCGGGCTGAGCGATGCTCAAATCGCCGCTTGTGCCCGTTTCGGTCATGCCCTGGTTGCGGCGCTGGCACGCGACGAAGAACGCAGCGGCCGTCCCATGCTGACGGGCCTGCGGGCCGCGGATGCGGAGGTGCGGCTGATTGCGAGCGAGCGCATCGGCCATCGAAGCTTTTTGCTGTGGGGCCGGCTGCTGCGCGCAGTGGGCGGGCCGGGCTCGCGTCAGCGCGTGCCGGTGCTGGCGATCTACGTCGTTTTTCTGGTGTGCATGATCGTCACCGTGGTACCGCTCGCGATAGGGGTGAAGGCGCTCCTGCGGCCGCTGCTGGCGCGGCGGTTGGCGGCGCAAAAGGCGTATTTTGAACAACCATCCGGTTCATCATCGGAGCGCATGAGCACAATCCATGGTTGAGCGCGCGGCGTATATCACCGCGACCTCTGCATTCCTGCCCGGCGAGCCGGTGGAAAACGACGACATGGAGGCCGTGCTCGGCATGGTCGGCGGCCGCCCCTCGCGCGCGCGTCGCCTCGTGCTGCGCAACAACGGCATCCGCCGGCGTTACTACGTGCTGGATCGCGCGAGCGGCAAGCCGCTCTACACCAATGCGCAGCTCACTGCCGCAGCCGTGCGCGGTTTGTCGGCGCCCGGTTTTGCGCTCCGGGACATCGACTGTCTTGCCTGCGGCACCTCGATGCCGGACCAGTTGATGCCCAACCACGCGGTGATGGTGCACGGCGAGCTCGGCAACCCCTGCTGCGAGGTGGTGGCGACCGCCGGTATCTGCGTCTCCGGCTTTACCGCGCTCAAGTACGCCTGGCTCGCGGTGCTGGCCGGCCAGGCGCGCCACGCCGTGGCCACCGGCTCCGAAGTGGCCTCGGTACAGTTGCATGCGCGTCATTTCTCCGCGGAAATCGAAAGCAAGGCGGCGCAACTGGAAGAGCGGCCGGAGATCGCGTTCGAAAAGGATTTCCTGCGCTGGATGCTGTCGGACGGCGCCGGCGCCCTGCTGTTGCAGGATCGACCGCGCCCGGATGCCGTCTCGTTGCGCATCGAATGGATCGATCTGTTTTCCTACGCGCATGAGCTGCCGGCCTGCATGTACGCCGGCGCCGAAAAGGACGAACAGCAACGCCTCGTCAGTTGGCGCGTGCTCGAGCCGGCGGAGTGGCTGGCCAAGTCGATATTCGCCGTCAGGCAGGATGTGAAACTGCTCAATGAAAACGTGGTGCGCCACACGCTGGTGAAGCCGTTGCAGCAGTTGATCGCCAGGCGCGGCCTGCGTGCGGATGACGTGGATTACTTCCTGCCGCACATGTCCTCGGAGTACTTCCGTGCGCCGATCGCCAGGGCGCTGGAGGAGATGGGCTTTGCGATTCCGCAGGAGCGCTGGTTCACCAACCTGACGGAGCGCGGCAATACCGGTTCGGCCTCGCCCTACATCATGCTCGATGATCTGTATCGCAGCGGCCGGCTGCGCGCCGGCGAACGTATTCTGATGATGGTGCCGGAGAGCGGTCGTTTCTCCAGCGCCTTTGCCTTGCTCGCGGTGGTCTGAGCGTGCGCGCCGACCAGGTCCCGCAGGACGGCAACGCAACCCTGGGCGGCCATCGCAAGGCGGTCTATGCCGTCGGTCCCGACGGGCGCTACACCGTCGTGCCCTCGAGCGGGTGGGAAGCGGAGGAAACGGTCACGCTGCAGGCGGTGGAGCAGTTTCGACGCCTGGAGGAAGATGCCCGTCGCCGCGCGCTCGAGGGGTCGGCCTCGCCGCTCGAATTTCACATGTACCGTTGCCGCATGGACCCGGCGCTGCTGGCGCAAACCACCGGGCTGTGGCGCTGGCGAATTCGCCGCCATTTCCGGCCGCGGGTGTTTGCGCGGCTGAAGCCGGCGTTGCTGGCGCGCTACGCCGAGGCGCTCGGCATCTCCGTCGACGCACTGCAACGCGTGCAGTGAGCATGAACTTCAAGCACCAGCACGCCGCTCACTGCGAGTCCGGCGTCGTCTCGTCGCTGCTGCAACATCATGGCATGGATGTCTCGGAGGCGATGACTTTCGGCCTGGCAAGCGCGCTGGCATTCGCCTACTTGCCCTTCATCCGGATTTCCGGGCTGCCCTTGATCGCTTACCGCATGCCGCCCAAGGCGATCCTGAAGGGCATACAGAAGCGTCTCGGCGTGCGCATGCGCCACGAAACCTTCCGCGATACGGCGGCCGGCATGGCGCGCCTGGATGAATTGCTGGCGCAAGGACAGCCGGTCGGCTTGCAGGCCTCGGTGTACTGGTTGCCGTATTTTCCGCCGGACATGCGGTTTCATTTCAACGCCCACAACCTGATCGTCTACGGCAAAGAAGGCGATGAATACCTGATCAGCGATCCGGTCGCGGAAACGCCGGTGCGCGCGGCATCGGCCGACCTGAAAAAGGCGCGCTTCGCGCGCGGCGTGCTCGCGCCGCGCGGCCTGCTCTATTACCCGGTGCGCCTCGATCCGCCGCGCGATCTGCGTCCGGCCGTCATGGCGGCGATCCGCCGCACCGCGCGCGTCATGTTGCACGCGCCCTTGCCCATTATCGGCATTCGCGGCATGCGCATGCTGGCGCGGCGCATCGGTGCGCTTGCCCGCTCCGGCGACGCCGAACGCACGGCGCTGTTCGTGGGGCATGTCGTGCGCATGCAGGAAGAGATCGGCACCGGCGGCGGCGGCTTCCGCTTCATCTACGCCTCGTTCCTGCAGGAAGCGGCGCAAAAACTGGGTGATCCGGCATTGGCACAAGCAGCGGTCGAGACGACTGCCGCGGGCGATCACTGGCGCGAGTTCGCGCTGGCCGCGGCGCGCATGTGCAAGGGGCGCACGCCGATGGACTGTTCGCATCTGCAACGGATGTTCATGGAAGGGGCGGCGCGCGAGGAACAGCTGTTCCGCCGCCTGGCCGCAGCCAGCGCCCGAGTCAGCGCCTGAGCCTCAGCACCACGTAACGATCGTCTTCGACCGCACGTACCCGCAGGTAAGTTCCGCCGTCGCGCCACCAGGATTCAAGGTGCCGCGCCATCGCGGCATCGTCGGCATCGCCGTTATCCATGTCGAGCGTTGCGGCGACGCCTGGGTCGAGATCGAACACGACATCACCGCCCGCCGATGCCATCCATGCCTTCGCCTGCGCGGCATCGGCTTCGGTCAATACGGCAAGTTCTGCGCCCCGCGCTCACCCGGGCATCGAGGATGGATTCTCCAATCTCTTGTTTCCTGAAGCTTCACCCGCTCGCCTGCCGACACCGCTACCTGGCGGCGCCTCGCCCCATCGCCAAACACCACCTTCCTGGTCGTGCTGCTCAGCGCCGGTGCCATGTACAACGCCGGCACCTTTGCGTTACCCTTGTCGCCACGGCTCGCTGGGCTCATCTTCCGGTTTCAGTCTCTTTACGGTTGAGAAGGCCACCAGAGGGTAACCCTCGCGGCCCTGCATAGTAGGATCTATCGTGTTTTTGTCCATCGGACGCTACAATGGAAAGTGAGTGTCAAGGACGATCCTCCGCGGCCCCGCGAGGAATGCAAAGAAGAAACGGGATGGAGATCCACCCATGAATCAGTTGCGCGCATGCCTCTCGGTGAGCGGCGCCCTCTTGCTCACAGCCCTGTATGGTCTGCTTTCGGCCCCGCCGACGTACGCCGAGGAGGATGCCCGCCGGGCCACCCCGCCGCCTGGCAAGGCGCTGGTGTTCGTTTTTCGCAGCGAGCGTGAGCCGGTAGCCGCGCAGGTGCCGGTGATCGTGAACACGGTGCTCGTCGGCGAGCTGGCGAATGGCACCTTCGTCATTGCGACCGTCAGTCCCGGGCGGACCTACCTGCGCATTGGCGATCGCGTGCTGAACATACTCTCGCTCGTGGCCGCGGCCGGCCAAAGCTATTTCGTGCGGGTCGAGGCCATCGCCGGTCTGACGCCGGTGCGAACGGAGGCGCGTCTGGTGAGCGAAACCGAAGGTCGCACCTCGCTCGCGCAAAGTCGCTTCATCGGGGTCGCGCCGGCGGCGATGGCGGCCACGCCGCCCACCCGGCGGCCAAGCGTCTCCGCCCAACCTGCTGCAACGCCACCCGCCGCTGTGCCGAAGATCGCCGCCACGCCGCCCACCACCCGGCCGCCAATCGTCGCTGCCCGGCCTGCTGCAGCGCAACCCGCCGCTGCGCCGAAGATCGCCGCCGCGCCGCCCACCGCCCGGCCGCCAATCGTCGCCGCCCGGCCTGCTGCAGCGCAACCGGCTGCTGCGCCAAAGATTGCCGCCGCGCCGCCCGCCCAGGAGCCGAGCTATGCCGCCAAGCCTGCGACAACGCAGCCGGCGGCTGCGCCGGAGATATCCGCCTCCACCGAGTCAGGTCGCGACTGGAACTTTGCGCTCATCGCGAACGGGGGTACGTTCAAAATGGCTAACGGCAATCAGGTGCTCGCCGGACTCGCAACTACCTACGACACCTCTTCCAAGTCGGTGTTCGGTGTTGAGGCCGAGTGGCGCAGCAAGGCGAACTTTGCTGTGGGCGGCGAGATCTTCCAATACAAGAATGATCTGGTCGCGACCGGACCAATTCTCGGCCAGCAGGAAGTGCTCGTAATTATGGTGAACGGAAAGCATTATTTCCGCGTGGCAAACTGGTTCCATCCTTTCGCGGGCGCCGGCGTCGGTTACACCAATGCTGCCTATAGTGGTGGCTTCGCAGGGAAGACGACCGGTCTGGCTTATCAGGGCGTGGTGGGAATGGAATTCCGCTTCCAGCAGGTCGGTCTCTATGTGCAGTACAAGTATCTTGCCTCCACTCCCGGGAGCACCGGCAACGAGGTGAAGGTCGGCGGCAGCGGCATTCTTGCCGGAGTAAGCATCGTCTTCTGAGGGGCGTCCCGCTTCGCCGCCGCGGCCGCGGCGCGATCTCGAATCGGGCAATACATTGATCTGTGGCCGATCCGGCCTAACCCGTAGCGAGTTCGGTGCCGATGTTGCCGCTCGCCCCGGTAGATAGGCGACGATGGTGCAGATCGACTTCGCGGGATAGACCCCGCCGTGGTCCGCCATCGAGATCGCGAGAGCGATAGAAAGTCAGCGCCTGAGCCTCAGCACCACGTAACGATCGTCTTCGACCGCACGTACCCGCAGGTAAGTTCCGCCGTCGCGCCACCAGGATTCAACGTGCCGCGCCATCGCGGCATCGTCGGCATCGCCGTTATCCATGTCGAGCGTTGCGGCGACGCCTGGGTCGAAATCGAACACGACATCACCGCCCGCCGATGCCACCCATGCCTTCGCCTGCGCGGCATCGGCTTCGGTCAATACGGCGATGTCTGCGCCCCGCGCCTGCACCCGGGCATCGAGGCACAGCCAATGGCTTACGGCGTTCGTTGCGCCGTCGGCGTGGTCCTGGTCCACCCAGCCGACCAGGGCCGTGCGCCCGCCATCCTGCTCCAGCAGCGTTGCCGTCAGCGCCAGCGCGCGTTCCAGCAGCGCATGGCTGCTCGACAGACACAACGCCGTGCCGTTCAGACCCAGATGGCGCGCGATCAACTGGCACGCTGCGCCGTTCTGGCTGGAGATAAACGCAAACGGCATCGGCGCCGAGCGTTCGACCGCTACGGTGCGGGCCAATTCACTGGCCACACGGCGATTGCCGTAGCGGGTGGCGAGTATTACCATGGTATCGGTCGGCAGCTCGAGCGCCGCGGCGCATTGCATGGCGCCGAGCAGCGCCAGTTCGGCGAAGCGCCCCGCGCGGCGCGGCGGCGTGCCGACCGCGAGCGCCAGCGCCGCATTCACATCGGCGCCGCTCCAATGCGTGATCGCGGCGACTTTCACGGCAGGTCGTGTCCGACCACGAGTGCCGCCTGGCCGCCGCCGAAGCCGACATGATTGAGCAGCGCATGACGCGGCACGCCGGGAGGCGGCGCGGGTTGCAGCGGCTGCCATGCCAGTGCCGGGTCCGGCGTCGCGTATCCGGCCATGGCGGGCGTAAAGCCGGCGCGCCAGCAACCGATGAGCAGCGCCAGCTCGGCGCAACCGCTGGCGCCGAGTACATGCCCGATATATCCCTTGAGCGAGGTGACCGGAGGAACGGCCTCGAACACCTGTTTCAGCGCCGTCGCCTCGGCGGCATCGTTCGCCGGGCTGCCCGCCGCCTGGGCCTTGACCAGTGCGACGTCGGCCGCCGCGACGCCGGAGCGCGCCAGCGCGCGCCGCATCAATTCCGTCATCGCCGCGC
>JBARMB010000100.1:0-2682 GCA_049802235.1 Burkholderiales bacterium
CTTCTTCGCCGCCGGTTTCTTTGCCGCCGTCTTTTTCCTGACCGGTGCGGCCTTCCTGCGCAGAGCCGGTCTTGTTGCCGGCGTCTGCTTCCGTTTTACTTTGGTTTTCGCCTTCGCTTTCTTTTTCGCAGCCATGGCTTCCTCCGTCAGATATGAAATTCGGACGAACACCAGCCAATCCTAGTCGCCCCGGGGAAATATTTCAATCGTCTGGCGGACGGTCTCCGGAGCGGCGAATCTGGCACGCCGTCCCGAGAGCCGCTATAGTCCCGGACGGACGGGGCCGGCCCGCGCGCCGCGGGCCGGCGATGATCCCTGGCCGCCGTGTTTCCGTTTCGGCGCAATTCGCAGGAGGAGGAACTCGATGACATACGGACAAGAACGACTCGATGGCTGGCGCAGGGTGCGCCTGATCGCGAATCTCGTTGCCGCGTGTTCGCCGGCGATCGCCGGCGCCGCAGCCGCCGACACCTATCCGGCCCGCGTGGTCCAGATCGTCGTCCCGTTCACGCCGGGCACGGGCGCCGATATCCTTTCGCGCACTCTCGGCCCCAAGCTGGCGGAGCGCTGGAACGTCGGCGTGGTCGTCGATAACCGGCAGGGCGCGAGCGGCAATATCGGCGCGGAGCTGGTCGCGAGGGCGGCGCCTGACGGCTACACGCTGCTGTGCACCGCGACGACTTTCGGCACCAACCCGGCGGTCAACCACAAGCTGCCCTACGATCCCATCAGGAGCTTCGAGCCGGTGGTGCTGATTGCCACCAATGTCGCCGCCGTCGTGGTCAATTCCGGATTGCCGGTGAAATCGGTGCGCGAGCTGATCGATCTCGCGAAAGCGCGGCCGGGCAAGCTCTATTACGCTTCGCCGGGCAACGGCACGCCGCAGCATCTGGCGATGGAGCTCCTCAAGCTGCGGGCGCACATCGACATCGTGCACGTGCCGTACAAGGGAACGGGCGGCGCGCTCGCCGACCTGGTGGGCGGCCATGTGCAGGTCATGGTCGTGCCGCTGCAGACCGCCGCCCCCTACGTGCACGGCGGCAAGCTGCGCATGCTCGGCGTGATGAGCGCGGAACGCTCGCCGGCGTTTCCCGATGTGCCGACACTGAAAGAGGAAGGGGTGCCGGACATCGAGGTCGATACCTGGTACGGGATGCTCGCTCCCGCCGGCACCCCGGCCGACGTCGTCGCCAAGATCAACGCCGGGGTGAACGCGCTGCTGCAGCAGCCCGACGTTCGCGAGCTGCTGGCGAAGCAGGGACTGACCCCGGGCGGCGGTCCGCCCGAGCGCTTCGGCAAGCTGCTGAAGGCGGACGTCGCGCGCTGGGCGCGCGTCGTCGCCGAGGCCGGCATCAAGGCGGATTGAGCGAACGCAACCCGACGCAAGGGAACGATCCGGAATGAACCTCATCGAAGACCTGGCCGCCGCATACCGCATCCTGGCGGAGCACGGCGTCATCGACGCGTATGGCCACGTGAGCGTGCGCTCGGAGCGCGATCCGAAGCGCTACTTCCTCGCGCGCTCGCTCGCGCCCGAACTGGTGACCGAGGACGACATCATGGAGTACGACCTCGACAGCAATCCGGTCGATGCGCGCGGGCGCGAGTCGGTGCGCGAGCGCTTCATCCACGGCGAAATCTACAAGGCGCGGCCGGAGGTGAAGTCGGTGGTTCACAACCATTCGCCCGCGGTGGTCCCGTTCAGCGTCACCACGGTGCCGCTGCGCCCGATTTTCCACATGGCCGCGTTCGTGGGCGAGGGCGTGCCGAATTTCGACATCCGCGACGCCCAGAAGGGCACCGACCTGCTGGTGAAGACGCCGTATCTCGGTGCGGCGCTCGCCAGGACGCTGGGAAACTGCCCGGCGGCGCTGATGCGCGGGCACGGCTCGGTCACCGTGGGGGAAAATCTGCCGCGCGCCGTCGGCCGCAGCGTCTACCTGGAGATGAGCGCCCGCATGCAGCTCGAGGCGATGACGATCGCGGGACCCGGCGGCAGGATCACTTACTTCGACGATGCCGAAGTCAGGGCGTCGACCCCGGTGCAGGACTACGGCCGCGCCTGGCCGCTGTGGCGCGCAAAGGCGCTGGCGCAGATGAAGGCGCAGAAGAAAGCCGGCGCCTGACCGCGGCGCGGCCGGCGCGATCACCGGCTCGGCGACCCGGCGACGCAGAAATCGGCGAGCTGCTTCAGCACGCGCTGCAGCGCCCGATTGGCCGCGATCACGCCCCCGTAGGCGTTCTCGTTCGGGGCGCTCTCGACCTCGTCGAACTCCCTCGCGGCGATCACCCGTCTGCCACGGACGTCGACCAGCTGCGCCCGCAGCGTCAGCCGCACCTGGCTCGGCGTCGTAGCGAAGTCCTGCTGCAGGCGGATCAGCTCGGTATCGAGCCGGAGATCCGACGCGACCGCGCTCGCCGATTCCACCACGGACTGGAAGCCGCGGGTCTGCTCCAGCGCCTGCGCGAGCAGCGGCGCCAGCATGCGCGAAGGCGTGTCCGCCCAGCGGCTCTTGGCGAAGTAATCGAGCTCGTGCGCCTGCCGTACATAGGCGATTTGCGCCGTGTCGAACCCCGGGCGCGCCTGCGGGGTGCTGACCAGCAGCACCAGGTCGCGCTTCGGCGCTCCGGCCGCCGAAGCCGCCGGGCGCCCCTCCAGAACGTAGATGCTCGGATCGAAGT
>JBARMB010000101.1:0-7532 GCA_049802235.1 Burkholderiales bacterium
CTGACAGCCTTATCGTCGTCCCCGCGCAAGCGGGGACCCGGTGACGTTCGGAAAGACGCTGGATTCCCGCGTGCGCGGGAATGACGGGCCGGAGGGAAGTGCCTGTTGGCCATTCATGCAATCCTCAGGTTTCGCCCGCGGCGATGAAGCCCGGCACACGCGTGCCCGCTTCCACCCGGCGCATGACCAGCATGATGATCGCGTTCAGCGCCAGGTAGGCGAGGGTGACGGCGATGAACGCCTCGTAGGGCTGGGCGGTGTAATCCACCAGCTGCTGCGCCTGGCGCGACAGCTCGATGAAGCCGATCGTCGACACCACCGCCGAGTTCTTGAAGATGTTCAGGAACTCGGAAGTGAGCGGTGGCACGATGATGCGGAACGCCATCGGCAGCAGCACGAAGCGGTAGGTCTGCGGCAGCGTCAGCCCCATCGCCAGGCCGGCGTTCTTCTGGCCGCGGGCGAGCGCGCCGATGCCCGAGCGCACCTGCTCGCAGACGCGCGCGGCCGTGAACAGGCCGAGGCAAAGCATTCCCGCGAGGAATTGCTGCAGCAGCGGCGAGGTGTTCTTGATCGCCGTGCCCAGCTGCTCGGGGAGCAGCTCCGGAATCACGAAGTACCAGACGAACAGCTGCACCAGCAGCGGGACGTTGCGGAAAACCTCGACGTAAGCAGCGGCGATGCCCGCGAGCCAGCGATTGGGCACGGTGCGCAGGACGCCGAGCAGCGCGCCCAGCAAGAGGGCCACCATCCAGGAGGACAGCGACATCGCCGCCGTCCATTGCAGGCCCTGGAGGAACCACCCCAGGTAGGTCGTCTCGCCGGACGGGACCCGGCTGAAGAACACGCCCCAGTTCCAGTGGTAGCCCATCGTGCCGCGCCTGGACCGCCGCCGGAACCGGAAAGCGGGAAAACCGTTTCCCGCCGCGCTACTGGAACGCCTTGTCGTTCGGGTTCTTGTAGAGCTTGACCATGTCCGCGCTCAGGGGAAAGTCGAGATTGAGCCCTTTGGGCGGGATCGGCGACCTGAACCACTTGTTGTAGAGTTTCTGGGCCTCGCCGCCGGTCTCGAGCTTGGCGATGGTGGCGTCGACGAGCTTCTTGAACGGCGCATCGTCCTTCCTGAGCATGCAGCCGTAGGCCTCGAACGACTGCGGCGTGCCGACCACGATCCAGTCCGCGGGCTTCTTCGCCTTGGCGCGCTCGCCGTAGAGCAGCGCGTCGTCCATCATGAAAGCCACGGCGCGCCCGGACTCGAGCGTGAGAAACGATTCGCCGTGGTCCTTGGCGCTGATGATGCTCATGTTCATCTTCTTTTCTTCATTCATCTTGCGCAGGATCTGCTCCGAGGTCGTGCCTGCCGTAGTGACGACGTTCTTTCCGGCGAGGTTCGGAAAATCCTTGATCCCCGAATTCTTCTTCGTCATCAGCCGCGTGCCGATGATGAAGATGGTGTTGGAGAAGTCGACCTGCTTCTGGCGCTCGGTGTTGTTGGTGGTCGAGCCGCACTCCAGGTCCACCGTGCCGTTCTGTATCAATTGAATGCGATTCGCCGGCGTCACCGGGATGAGCTTCAGCTGCAGCTTGGGCAGCTTGAGCTCGCGCTTCACCGCGTCGACGATCCTGAGCTGGATCTCGTACGAATAACCCACTACCTGCTGCTTGTCGTCGTAGTAGGAGAAGGGAATCGAGGATTCGCGGTGCGCGAGCGTGATCGCGCCGGTGTCCTTGATCTTTTGCAGCGTGCCGCCGGGTTGCTGGGCCTGGGCGCCCGTTGCGGCGAGGGCCGCGGCGAAAGCAAGGACGGCGAACATCATTCTGGTTAGGCAGGCCATCTTGGATCTCCTCTGGTGTATGGTTCTGGCGGGAACCGGGTTTTCGGCCATTGTATGCTTGCCCAACATTCGCCTGCAACATGAAGCGGGGGGCGCGGCGCTAGAATCCCGGTTGAAACGGACGGTTTGCGCCGGTCCTCGCGCGCCCGGTTCGCCTGAAGAGGAGTCCCGCCATGCCGGAACACGCCGTACGCACGGAACATGACCTGCTGGGGGACCGCTCCGTTCCCGCCGAAGCCTATTACGGCGTCCACACCCTGCGCGCGCTCGAGAACTTTCCCATCACCGGAACGGCGATCTCGATCTACCCCGACCTGGTGCGCGCGCTCGCCTGTGTCAAGCAGGCCGCCGCGCTCGCCAACAACGAACTCGGCCTGCTCTCCGAGGGCAAGGCCCGGGCGATCGCGAGGGCTTGCGAGGAAATCCGCGCCGGCGCCCTGCTCGAGCAGTTCGTGGTGGACGTGATCCAGGGCGGGGCCGGCACCTCGACCAACATGAACGCGAACGAGGTGATCGCCAACCGCGCGCTCGAGCTGATGGACCATGGGCGCGGCGACTACCGGTATCTGCATCCGGTGGAAGACGTGAACATGAGCCAGAGCACCAACGACGTCTATCCCACGGCGCTGAAAGTGGCGCTGCGCTTCGCCATCGACCGTCTGCACCAGGCGATGGGCGAGCTGCGCCGCGCGTACGAGGACAAAGCCGGGGAGTTCGCCGGCGTGTTGAAGATGGGCCGCACGCAACTGCAGGAGGCGGTGCCGATGACCCTCGGCCAGGAATTCAGCACCTACGCGGTGATGCTCGCCGAGGACCAGGATCGGCTGAAGGAAGCGGCGCAGCTCATCACCGAAATCAACCTCGGGGCAACCGCGATCGGCACCGGTATCAACGCGCATCCGGACTATGCTGCGCTCGTGTGCCGGCGGCTCTCCGACATCACCGGCATCGGCCTGGTCACCGCGCCGGACCTGATCGAGGCGACGCAGGACGCCGGCGCCTTCGTGCAACTCTCGGGCGTGCTGAAGCGCATCGCCGTGAAGCTCTCCAAGACCTGCAACGACCTGCGGCTGCTTTCCTCCGGGCCGCGCGCGGGGTTGGGCGAGATCAACCTGCCGCCGGTGCAGGCGGGATCCTCGATCATGCCGGGCAAGGTCAACCCGGTGATTCCCGAGGTGGTGAACCAGATCGCATTCGAAGTGATCGGCAACGACGTCACCGTGAGCTTCGCCGCCGAAGCGGGCCAGCTGCAGCTGAACGCGTTCGAGCCGATCATCGCACACAGTCTGTTCAAAAGCCTTACGCACCTGCGCAATGGCTGCGTCACTCTCGCCGGGCGCTGCGTGAAAGGCATCACCGCCAACCGCGAGCACCTGCGCCGCATGGTCGAGAACTCCATCGGCATCGTCACCGCGCTCAATCCCTACATCGGCTACTCGAACGCGACCGAGGTCGCGCGCGAGGCGCTCGAGACGGGCCGAAGCGTGTACGACCTGGTGCTGGAGAAAAAACTGCTGTCGAAGGAGCGGCTCGACGAAATCCTGCGGCCCGAGGCGCTGACGCGGCCGCGCTACGAGTCGCCGCCGAAGCGCTGACGCCGGGCGCGCTCGCGCCCTGGTCCTGCAGAAGAACCCGCGGAGAAACCGGTCGCGATTTACGCCGCCCGGCGCACTCTTTTTGCGAGAACGTTGCGCAGATATCGTCCGGTGAAGCTCGCCTCGGTGGCGGCGAGGTCCTCGGGCGTGCCTTGCGCGACGATGCGCCCGCCGCCGTCGCCGCCCTCCGGGCCGAGGTCGACGACCCAGTCGGCGGTCTTGATGACATCGAGGTTGTGCTCGATCACCACCACCGTGTTGCCGTGGTCGCGCAGGCGATGCAGCACGGAAAGCAGCAAGTCGATGTCCTTGAAGTGCAGCCCGGTGGTGGGCTCATCCAGAATGTAGAGCGTGCGCCCGGTGTCGCGCTTGGACAGCTCGAGCGAGAGCTTCACCCGCTGCGCCTCGCCGCCCGAGAGGGTGGTCGCCGACTGCCCGAGCTGGATGTAGCCGATGCCGACCTCGAGCAGGGTCTGAAGCTTGCGTTCGACGACGGGGATCGAGCGGAAGAAATCGTGCGCCTGCTCCAGCGTCATCTGCAGCACTTCGTGGATGTTCTTGCCCTTGAACTGGATTTCGAGCGTCTCGCGGTTGTAGCGCTTGCCGCGGCAAACGTCGCAGGGCACGTAGATGTCGGGCAGGAAGTGCATCTCGACCTTGATCACGCCGTCGCCCTGGCAGGCTTCGCAGCGGCCGCCCTTGACGTTGAACGAGAACCGCCCCGGCCCGTAGCCGCGCTCGCGCGCCGCGGGAACGCCCGCGAACAGATCGCGGACCGGCGTGAACAATCCGGTGTAAGTCGCGGGGTTGGAGCGCGGCGTGCGGCCGATCGGGCTCTGGTCGACGCTGATCACCTTGTCGAAGAATTCCAGCCCGCTGATCGAATCGTGCGGCGCCGGCTCCACGGCCGAGCCGTAGAGATGGCGCGCCGCGGCGTGAAAGAGCGTGTCGTTGATGAGCGTCGATTTGCCTGAGCCGGAGACGCCGGTCACGCACACGAACAGGCCGACGGGCAACTCGACGTCGATGTTCTTGAGGTTGTTGCCGCGCGCGCCGCGCAGCTTGAGGCTCCGGCTCCTGTCGAAGCGGCGGCGGCTCTTCGGGATCGCGATCTCGATCTTGCCGGAGAGATACTGGCCGGTGAGAGAGGCCGGGTTCTTCCTGATGGCCTCGGGCGGGCCCTCGGCGACCACCTGGCCGCCGTGCTCGCCCGCGCCCGGGCCCATGTCGAGGACGTGATCGGCGGAATTGATCGCCTCCTCGTCGTGCTCGACCACGATCACCGTGTTGCCGAGATCGCGCAGGTGCTTGAGCGTGGCGAGGAGCCGGCCGTTGTCGCGCTGGTGCAGGCCGATCGAAGGCTCGTCGAGCACGTACATCACGCCGGTCAGTCCCGAGCCGATCTGGCTCGCCAGCCGGATTCTCTGCGACTCGCCGCCGGAGAGCGTGTCGGCGGCGCGGTCGAGCGAGAGGTAATCGAGACCCACGTTGTTGAGGAAGCTGAGGCGCGCGGCGATCTCGTTGACGATCCTCTCGGCGATGGCCTGCTTCGCGCCGGGGAGCTTGAGCTTGCTGAAGAAGGCGAGGCCGGCCTTGAGCGGCATGCCGCTCACTTCGTAAATCGCCTTGTCGGCAACCTTGACGTGGCGCGCTTCCTTCCTCAGGCGGGTGCCCTCGCAGGCCGGACAGGTCTTGGTGTTCAGGTATTTCGCCAGCTCCTCGCGCACCACGAGCGAGTCGGTCTCCTTGTGGCGCCGCTCGAGGTTGGGAATGATGCCTTCGAAGGCGTGCTCCTTGACAATGGTGCGGCCGCGCTCGCTGAGATACGAGAACGGAATGCGCTCCTTGGCGCCATAGAGCACGATGTTCTGCACCGACTCGGGCAGCGTCTCAAACGGCGCCTCGACGTCGAACCCGAAATGCGCGGCGAGGCTGGTGAGCAGCTGGAAGTAGAACTGGTTGCGCCGGTCCCAGCCCCTGATTGCGCCGCTGGCGAGACTGAGGCTCGGGAACGCAACCACGCGCTTCGGGTCGAAGAAGCTGATCGAGCCGAGGCCGTCGCACTCGGGGCAGGCGCCCATCGGATTGTTGAAGGAGAACAGCCGCGGCTCGAGCTCCGGCAGCGAGTAGTCGCACGCCGGGCAGGCAAAGCGGGCCGAGAACAGGTGCTCGCGGCCGGAGTCGAGCTCGAGCACCATGGCGCGGCCGTCGGCGTGCCGGAGCGCGGTCTCGAGCGACTCTGCCAGCCGCTGCTTGACTTCCGCGCGTACTTTCAGGCGGTCGATCACCACGTCAACCGAGTGCTTCACGTTCCTGGAAAGCTTCGGCACCGAGTCGATTTCGTGCACTTTCCCGTCCACGCGCAGGCGCACGAAGCCTTGCGCGCGCAGCTCGGCAATGAGCTCGTGCTGCTCGCCCTTGCGGCTGGCGACGATCGGCGCGAGCACCATGAGCTTCGTGTCCTCGGGCAGCGCGAGCGCGTGGTCGACCATCTGCGACACCGACTGCGCCGCGAGCGGCAGCCGGTGCTCGGGGCAGTAGGGCGTGCCGACACGCGCGTACAGCAGCCGCAGGTAATCGTGGATCTCGGTGATGGTGCCGACGGTCGAGCGCGGATTGTGGCTGGTCGCCTTCTGCTCGATCGCGATCGCCGGCGACAATCCTTCGATCAGGTCGACGTCGGGCTTCTCCATCAGCTGCAGGAACTGCCGCGCGTAGGCCGACAGCGATTCGACGTAGCGGCGCTGGCCTTCGGCGTAGAGCGTGTCGAAGGCGAGCGACGATTTTCCCGATCCCGACAACCCGGTGATGACGATCAGCCGGTTGCGCGGCAGATCGACGTTCAGGTTCTTCAGGTTGTGCGTGCGCGCGCCGCGAATGCGAATTTGGTCCATGCCGTGTTTACAGTGCGAGGGGAAACATCCCCTCGCGTTCCCCTAAATGTCGCCGTCGCAAGCGTGAAGCCTGGTTGCGATGGCGCCCGGACAAGCCGGTGAGCGAAGTCGAACCTGCTAATATACGCAATTTCGCAGTGTTCCTGCTACCCACATGAGTTCTCCGGCAGTTCCGGAGCGGATGTCGCCGCTCGAGCTACGCGCCAGCCTGTCACTCGCCTCGCTGTTCGCCCTGCGCATGCTCGGGCTCTTTTTGATCCTGCCGGTGTTCGCCGTCCACGCCCGCCACATCGAGGGCGGCGGCGACCGGACGCTGGTGGGATTGGCGCTCGGGGCCTACGGCCTCACCCAGGCCGTTCTGCAGATCCCCTTCGGCATGGCCTCGGACCGCTACGGCAGGAAGCGCGTGATCGTCTTCGGCCTGCTGCTGTTCGCCGCCGGCAGTTTCATCGCCGCGCTCGCCGGGAACATCCACGTCGTGATCCTCGGGCGCGCGGTGCAGGGCGCCGGCGCGATCTCCGCCGCGATCACCGCGTTCGCCGCCGACATCACGCGCGAGGAGCACCGCACCAAGGCGATGGCCATCATCGGCAGCTCGATCGGCCTCATGTTCGCGCTGTCGCTGGTGGCGGGGCCCACCCTGTACCGCTTCATCGGCATGGGCGGCATCTTCGCGCTGACCGGCGTGCTGTCGCTCGCGGCGATCTGGCTGACGCTCGCCGTGGTGCCGCCGGAGCCGCGCGCCGTGTCCGATCCGTCGCGCGAGGTGCAGCGGGCCAAGCTCGGGCAGGTGCTCCGGGATCCGCAGCTGCTGCGGCTCAACCTCGGCATCTTCACGGTGCACGTGGTGCAGATGGCGATCTTCGTGGTCGTGCCGGTGGCGCTGGTCACCCACGGCGGGTTGCCGCTGTCGGAGCACTGGAAAGTGTACCTGCCGGTGGTGATCGTGTCGTTCGCGCTGATGGTCCCCCCGATCCTGTACGCCGAGCGCCACGGCCGGATCAAGGCGCTCTTCATCGCCTCGATCGTGCTGCTGCTCGCCGTCGAGGCGGGGATGGTGTTCGAACTGCACGACTTCGCGGTGCTGGTGGCGCTCCTGGTGGGCTTTTTCGTCGCCTTCAACATCCTCGAGGCGAGCCTGCCGTCGCTGGTGTCGCGCCTGGCGCCGGCTTCGGCCCGCGGCACCGCGCTCGGCGTGTACAACACCACCC
>JBARMB010000102.1:0-72402 GCA_049802235.1 Burkholderiales bacterium
CGCCTCCCGGGTGCTCGATGCGCATCACTCCGTGTGCGCCGTTGTCGAAGAACCCGGCCACCCGGCCGAGCTGCTCGCCCTGCACATTCATCACTGCGAGGCCGATAAGATCAGCCTGGTAAAACTCGTTCTCTGCGGTCTGCGGCAATTGCTCACGCTTCACCGCGACATCACTGCCGCTGTAGGTGCCGGCTTGATCGCGCTCCTCGCATCCTTCGAAGCGCGCAATCAGAACGGCACCGTGTTCCCTGCACTCCGCCACCGCAACTTCCCGCATCTTGCCGGGCTTGCCCACCCACCACGCGGGGAAGCTGCAGAGGCTGGCGCGTTCGGCGCTCCAGGGCTCGACTTTCACCCAGCCTTTCACGCCGAAGGGCGCCGCCACGCGCCCCATCAGGATCATCTTGGCCGGCGTCGCCAACCGCTTGCGCGCTGGTGCGCCGCCTTACTTGGCTGCGTCCGCGGTCGGCACGCCGTAGCCCTTGAACAGGCGCGCGACGGTCAGAGAGAGCTTGGCGCCCTTGCCCCGCCAAAAACTGACGCGATCGGCCGCGAAGCGCAATGTTTCACGGCCTTTCGGCGCCTTCGGATCGTAGAAACCGACGCGCTCGATGAAGCGGCCGCCGGCCGGCTTGCGGGAATCGGCGACCACTACGTTGTAGAACGGACGCTTCTTGGCGCCGCCGCGGGCAAGACGAATTACCACCATGTTGAATCCCGGTATCGAAAGGGTCGTGATTTTACGCGAGTTTTACCCTGGTTGGCAACGGAAAACCGCAACGGCGACGGCGGCTCAGTGGCCCCGCGGCACGGGACGGGGTGAAATCAGCCGCAACGCCTCAAGCGCGGCGATGAGAGCCAGAAGCCCCAGCGCCAGGACGCCGAAATCACCCGTATCCGGGAGCGCAAAGCGGAACTGCGACCGCAGCGCGGGAACAGCCAAAACGGCTCCCAATGCGAGCAACGTACCTGCGACCACTACCCACAGCGCCCGGTTCCAGGTCGTGATCCGGGTGATCAGCCCTCCGGCCCCGCGGTTGAAGAAAATGAGGTAGAGGTTGGCCGCCACCACGCCACTGAAGGCAAGCGCCCGAAGTGCTTCCTCGCTGCGGCCGGTCGCGTGGGCATACCAATACAGGACCAACACGAAAGCGAGCGCAAGCAGCCCCTGCAGCAGACTCAACAGCAGCACCGTGCCTCCGAACAGGGGCTCGGCGGCATCGCGCGGAGGCCGTTGCATCGCGTCACGCCGGGCCGGCTCGGCCTCGAACGCGATCGAGCACGCCGGGTCGATCACCAGCTCGAGGAAAACGATATGCACCGGGAAGAACACCAGCGGCCAGCCGGCCGCCACTGGAATCACGGTCATGCCGACGGTGGGGATGTGGACCGCCAGGATGTACGACATGGCCTTGCGCAAATTGTCGAAAATGCGCCGGCCGAGGCGCACGGCACCGGCGATCGAGGCGAAATCGTCGTCGAGCAGGACCAGCGATGCCGCCTCGCGCGCCACGTCGGTACCGCGCCCGCCCATGGCAATGCCGATATGCGCCGCGCGCAGCGCCGGCGCATCGTTTACGCCGTCGCCGGTCATCGCCACAATCTCGCCCCGCGCCTTGAGCGCCTCGACAATGCGCAGCTTCTGCGCCGGCACGATCCGCGCGAACACGTTGACGCGCGCCAGTCGCCCGGCGAGCTCGGCGTCGCTCAACGGCGCCATCTCCTCGCCGCTCAGGCATTCTTCCGGATTTTCCAGCCCGACCTCGCGCGCTATCGCCTTCGCCGTCTCGGGATAGTCGCCGGTGATCATCAACACGCGGATGCCGGCACCACGACATTCGCGCACCGCGGCCGGGGCCGTCGGCCGCACCGGGTCGGCAAACCCGATCAAGCCGATGAAGCGAAATGGCACCGCCGTCAGGGAGTCGGGGAAATGCCCCCCGGCGACCGGCGCGGACGCGACCCCGAGCACCCGCAATCCGGAGCGCGCCATTGCAGTCGCCTTTTCCAAAATCGCCTCGGTTTCGTCGTCCGGACACCGGCACAGCGACATGATCGCTTCCGGCGCGCCCTTGGCGAACAATCCGTATTTCTTTCCCAGCCGCCAGGCATGCGTGACGGCGAGCAGCCCGGACGAGATTGGATAGTGCCGCACCAGCTCGTCACCGGCGGCAAGCGCGATATTCCAGGAATGCCCTGAATCGAACACGGCCCGCTCCATGGGGTCGAACGGGCGTGGCTCGCTCGCCAGCATCGCGACGCGGAGCGCGTCACGGGCCTCCGGCCCCGCTGTTCCCGCAGCCGTCGCTGCCGCACCCTCGCGCACCGTCCAGACGGAGTGCACCGCCATGCGGTTCTCCGTCAGCGTGCCGGTCTTGTCGACCGCAAGCACCGTGGCCGAGCCGAGCGTCTCGATCGCCGGCGCGCGGCGCGTCAACACCCGCTCGCGCGAGATCCGCCAGGCACCGAGCGCGAGAAACACGGTGAGCACCACCGGAAACTCCTCCGGCAGGATCGCCATCGCCAGCGTGAGCCCGGCGAGCAGGCCGCCTGTCCAGTCGTTGCGGCTTGCCCCGTACATGACCGCGACCAGAAGGCACACCGCAAGGCCGATCACGGCAAGATTGCGCACCAGAAGTCCAGTCTGGCGCTGCAACGGCGTTGTCTCCCGCGGCAATGTCTTCAGCGAGACCCCGATCTTGCCCATCTCGGTGCGGGGTCCCGTCGCCGTTACCCGCCCGATGCCGTGGCCCTTCACGATCAGCGTACCGGCGAAGGCGTGCGGTTGGCCGTCGCCACCGGGGCGAGGCGCTGGCGCAGCGCCGGGCGCGGCGGACTTTCTCACCGGCACCGACTCTCCCGTCAGGAGCGACTCGTCCAGCAGCAGGTCGTCGGCGTCGAGCACCAGCGCGTCGGCGGCAACGCGGTCGCCCTCGCGCAGCAGCATGACGTCTCCGCGCACCACTTCGCGTCCCGGAATGCGCAGTTCCCGTCCCTCACGCAGCACCAGAGCCCGGGGGCTGGACAGGTCACGCAACGCGTCGAGGACGCGCTCGGTGCGACGCTGCTGATAGATCGTGATCGCAGCAACCCCCGCGACCGACACCAGCATGATCATGGCGTCCACGACGCTTCCGAGTACCACGTAGAGGGCGGCGCCGACGATCAGCATCAGGATCATCGGTTCGAAAATCACCTCGAAGACGATCCTGCCGAGCGTGTGCGGATTGGCGGCCGGAAGTTCGTTGTAGCCGTCCTCGAGCAACCGCTTCGCCGCTGCGTGCGAGGTGAGCCCGGAAAGGCCCGCGAGCGCGGGCGCGGTGGATTGTCCGTTGCGGTCGGCCATTTCAATGCCTGGCGATGTGTAAGGCTCTTGATTCAAGACGTCATGTCGCCGCCCTGCGGGCGCCGCCACCCGTCCGGATGGCCGAAAGAAAGCACAGGAAAGCGACCCGCGCCAGCAGGGATAACCCTATCTCATTCCCGGCATGAACCCCTTCATGCCGCGCATCATCCGCTGCAAGCCGCCCTTCTGCATTTGCTTCATCATCTTCTGCATCTGCTCGAACTGATTGAGCAGCCGGTTGATTTCCTGCACCGGCACACCGGCGCCGGCGGCGATGCGGCGCTTGCGCGAGGCCTTGATGATCTCGGGCCTCGCGCGCTCCTCGCGGGTCATGGAATTGATGATGCCTTCGACCCGGCGCAGCTGCTTTTCGTCGAACTGGGATGACTGCGCCGCCGGGACGAACTGCGCCGGCAGCTTGTCCACAAGCGCCGCGACCCCGCCCATCTTGCGCATCTGGCCGATCTGCTGCCTGAAGTCCTCGAGGTCGAAGCCCTTGCCCTTCCTCACTTTCTCGGCGAGCTTGTTCGCCTCTTCCACGTCGACGCTCTTGCGCGCCTCTTCCACGAGCGAGAGCACATCGCCCATGCCGAGGATGCGCGCGGCCATGCGCTCGGGGTGAAAGGGCTCGAGGCCGGTGAGCTTCTCGCCCACGCCGGCGAACTTGATCGGCTTGCCGGTCACATGGCGCACCGACAGCGCAGCGCCGCCACGCGCGTCGCCGTCGAGCTTGGTGAGCACCACGCCGGTGAGCGGCAGCACCTCGTTGAACGCCTTCGCAACATTGACCGCGTCCTGGCCCTGCATAGAATCCACGATGAACAACGTTTCCGCCGGCTTCAGCACCGCGTGAAGCTCTGCGATCTCGCGCATCATCTGCGTGTCGATCGCGAGCCGGCCCGCGGTGTCGACCAGCAGCACATCGTGATAGTGCTTGCGCGCATGGTCGAGCGCGGCGAGCGCGATATCGACGGGCCTCTGCCCGGCTTCCGACGGGAAGAAATCGACGCCCACCTGGCCGGCGAGCGCCCTCAGCTGCTCGATCGCGGCCGGGCGATAGACGTCGCAGGAGACGAGCAGCGGTTTTTTCTTCTGCCCCTCGAGCAGGAGCTTCGCGAGCTTGCCGACGGTGGTGGTCTTGCCCGAGCCCTGCAAGCCCGCCATCAGGATCACCGCGGGCGGCGTCACGGCGAGGTCGAGCCCCGCGTTCTCCCCACCCATGAGCGCAGCAAGCTCGCGGTGCACGACGCCGACCAGAGCCTGGCCAGGCGTGAGGCTGCCGACCACTTCCTGCCCGAGCGCTTTTTCGCGCACAGCGGCGATGAAATCCTTCACCACCGGCAGCGCCACATCGGCTTCGAGGAGCGCCATGCGCACTTCGCGCAGCGCTTCGGCGACGTTGGCCTCGGTCAGGCGCGCCTCGCCGCGAATCGTCTTGACGACGCGCGACAGCCGCTGGGTCAGGTTCTCAAGCATTGCAATGGCGTGGTGTAAACTGCGGGGATGCCGTCCATTTTACTCTACGCCGCGGCATTCATTCTCTACGCCGCGCTCGCGTTTCACTTCTGGCGCACGCGCTGGCGCGGCAGCGGCACAACCGAGATCGTTCCCTGGGAGCGTGCCGCAATTCTTGCGCCGCTTGCAGTCCATTCCTGGCTGGTCTACGACATGCTGTTCGCCGCGCCGGAGCTGCGCTTTGGCTTCGGGCAGGCGCTCTCGGTCATGTTGTGGCTGGCGGTGCTGCTCTACTGGATCGAGAGCCTGTTTTTCCAGCTCGAGGGCATGCAGGCCCCGATCCTCGCGCTGGCCGCGGTGTGCGCGCCGCTCCCGGCGATGTTCCCGGGCCTTGCCAGCCCGCCGTACACGCAATCGACGGAATTCCGGCTGCACCTGGTTCTCGCCATGCTCGCCTACGGCCTGTTCACCATTGCGGCGCTGCACGCCATGGTAATGACGCTGATGGAGCGGCGCCTGCACGGCGGCGCAGTCTCCGGACCGTTTTCCGCACTGCCGCCGCTGCTGACGATGGAGCGGCTGCTGTTCCGGGTGATCCTCGCGGGATTCGTCCTGCTCACGCTCACGCTCGCCACCGGAATCGTGTTCTCGGAAACGCTCTTCGGGCAGGCGATGAAGTTCAATCACAAGACCCTTTTTGCCGTCATCTCCTGGTTCATTTTCGCCGCGCTTCTCGCAGGGCGCTACTTCTACGGCTGGCGCGGGCGCATCGCGCTGCGCTGGACGCTCGCCGGCTTCGTCACGCTCCTGCTCGCCTACGTCGGCAGCCGCTTCGTCATGGAAGTGATTCTGCAGCGCAGCCTCGCCTGAGCTATACTGGTTTCGTCATCGTCATCTAAGCATTCGCCTTGGACGACATTCCCCTAGCGGCGCAGTTGCTCGCGCTCGCTGTTCTGCTCGTTGTCTCCGGCTTCTTCTCGATCGCCGAAACCAGCATGATGGCGTTGAACCGCTATCGGCTGAGGGCGCTGGTGCGCCTCGGGCATCGCGGCGCGAAATTGGCTTCCGATCTGCTGGCGCAGACCGACAAGCTGCTCGGTGTCATCCTGCTCGGCAACACGCTGGTCGCGGCCGGCGCCGCTACCCTGGCAGCGCTGATTGCGCATTCGCTGTTCGGCGACAGCAAATGGATCCCGGCGGCCAGCGCAGTCGCAGTGACCTTCGCACTATTGATCTTCTCCGAGATCACGCCGAAAGTGATCGGCGCCGCCTATGCCGAGCCGATTGCAGTTGCGGTCAGCTACGTGCTCAAGCCCCTTCTCCGGTTTCTCTACCCCATCGTCTGGTTCGTCAATCTGTTCGTCGCGCCGCTGCTCTACCTGTTCGGGGTAAAGTCGAAGGGCGGCGACCAGCCGCAAAGGCTGTCGATGGAGGAGTTGCGCTCGCTGGTGCTGGAATCCGGTCAGTTCATGCCCAAGAAGCACCAGAGCATCCTGGTAAACCTTTTTGACCTCGAAGCGATCACGGTCGAGGACGTGATGACCCCCCGGACACAGATCGAGGCGATCGATCTCGACGCCCCTGCGGAAAACATCATCGCCCGGCTGTCCACCGCCTACCACACGCGCCTGCCGGCGTACCGCGGCGAGCTCGGCAACATCGTCGGCATCCTGCACTTGCGCAAGGTGCTGCGCCTTGTGCAGGCAGGCGAGTTCGACCGTGTTGCGCTTGCGGAACTGCTCGCCGAGCCGTATTTCATTCCCGCCGGCACACCGGCGTTCGCCCAACTCCAGTACTTCCAGGAAAACCACCAGCGCGTCGCTCTGGTGGTGGATGAATACGGCGAGCTTCAAGGCCTGGTCACGCTCGATGCCATCATCGAGGAGATCATCGGCGAGTTCACCACCTCCGCGCCGGTGACGTCGGAAAGCTATGCGTGGGACAGGGACGGCAGCGCTCTTGTCGAGGGATCGACTCCGCTGCGCGAGATCAACCGCAAGCTGGGACTGACGCTGCCGCTGGATGGACCAAAGACGCTGAACGGGCTCATTCTCGAACATTTCCGGGACATTCCTGAAGCCGGGGTCAGCGTAAAGATCGCGGAGGTGCCGATGGAAATCGTCCAGACCCAGGATCGCGTGATCAAGACGGTAAAACTGTTCAAGCCGCGCCTCCCCGATATTGCCGAAGTTGCCTGAAATCATGCCATTGTCATGGCGCAGCAATTGCCTTGGGCGTGCGAGACA
This sequence comes from Burkholderiales bacterium, assembly GCA_049802235.1. Lineage (GTDB taxonomy): Bacteria > Pseudomonadota > Gammaproteobacteria > Burkholderiales > SG8-39 > VBDM01. The sequence continues at coordinate 7,048 of JBARMB010000102.1, forward strand.
CTCGATTCAGAAGTGATTTGCTCTCTATCTTCAAGTTGTTATGAAAAGACTCTGAGACTTTACAAAAAGCGTGTGCCGATGCATCATCTGCAAATTGTCCTTTGAGCATCGAGTCTTCATGGTGGCGAACAGCTTCACTCTGATCATCCCCGGCGCTGCACGGACGCCGGCGAGTAAAGCCAAAACAGCCGATCTTTATTTCATCAAGCAACCCGTCGCCGGCAAGCGCATGAGCGCGATCGAAATGGCGCACTTTCCGGTCGACCCGGACGACCCGATGTCGATCCAATCGCGCCTCGCGTCTGTCAATATCGCATCCAGCGTGATACTTATTACCGCCCAGCGTCTCGCACGGCGCTTGTGCGCCTGCAAGACCCCGGATAACATCCCTCCACGAGGCACTGCACGGGCGGCGGCGACAAGATTCACGTCGGGGTTTGCCGGGTCATGCCGATCCCGGAAGAGAGCAGCCGCATCATCATTCGGAAGCAACGCGATCCAAGTCGCCGAACAGGCGCGCCGCGAGGGTGCCCGCGGCCTTCTCGGTGCATGCTCAAGGTCAAACATGAATGACTTCGCTCAAGGAAGTCATGGTCTGCACCAAAGAGGGAAGTAAGGGGGAACGCTATGGCAACCGCTGCCGCATCCGCAAAGGTCAAGGCAATCACCTTCCACTGGGAAGGCAAGGACAAGTCCGGCAAGGTCATGAAAGGCGAGATGCGCGCCGGCGGCGAGCACGTGGTCAACGCCACGCTGCGCCGCCAGGGCATCATAGTCACCAAGGTCAAGAAACAGCGCGCCGGCAGCGGCGGCAGGGTCAAGGAAAAGGACGTGGCGCTGTTCACGCGCCAGATGGCGACCATGATGAAAGCCGGGGTGCCGCTGCTGCAGGCGTTCGATATCGTCGGCAAGGGCCACGCGAACCCCGCGGTGGGCAGGCTGCTGATGTCGCTGAAGACCGAGGTGGAGACAGGTTCTTCGCTTGCGGCGGCGTTCCGCAAATATCCGCTGTATTTCGACAATCTGTATTGCAACCTGGTCCAGGCCGGCGAGCAGGCGGGAATTCTCGAGACCCTGCTCGATCGCCTCGCGGTGTACAAGGAAAAGACCCTGGCGATCAAGTCGAAGATCAAGGCGGCGCTGTTCTATCCGATCGCGATCATTGTGGTCGCCTTCGTCATCACCGCGGTGATCATGATCTTCGTCATCCCGGCGTTCAAGCAGGTGTTCACGAGTTTCGGCGCGGACCTGCCGGCGCCGACGCTGTTCGTCATGGCGGTGTCGGACGCCTTCGTGAAGTACTGGTACATCATCTTCGGCGGCATTGGCGGGGGCTTGTACGGGTTCCTCGAGCTGTGGAAGCGCTCGGTGCCGGTGCAGATTTTCATGGATCGGCTGCTCCTCAGGGCGCCGGTGTTCGGGCACTTGGTGAAAATATCGACCATCGCGCGCTGGACGCGGACGCTCTCCACCATGTTCGCTGCCGGCGTGCCGCTGGTCGAGGCGCTCGACTCGGTGGGCGGCGCCTCCGGCAACTATGTGTACGTCATAGCGACCAAGGAGATCCAGCGCAAGGTGAGCACCGGCACGAGCCTTACGGTCGCCATGCAGGAGGCCACCGTGTTCCCCAGCATGGTGATCCAGATGGTGTCGATCGGCGAGGAATCCGGCGCGCTCGATTCCATGCTCAGCAAGGTCGCCGATTTCTTCGAGGCCGAAGTGGACGACGCGGTGGAGGCGTTGTCCTCCCTGATGGAGCCGATGATCATGGTGGTCCTCGGCGTGCTGATCGGCGGCATGGTGATCGCGATGTACCTGCCGATCTTCAAGCTCGGGCAGGCAGTCTAGCGCGCGGCGTCGTCTTGCCCAATTTACCCGCACAAAAGGGTTACGGCCCGGTAACCCTTCTTGTCTCTCATTAATGACCGATACCCTGAAAATGCTCGGGGATCCGGGGACATTTCCCTGGATCGCGTCCGTGTTCGGCCTCGCGGCCGGCTCTTTCCTTAACGTGGTGATCCATCGCCTGCCGAAGATGATGGAGCGCGAATGGCTGGAGCAATGCGCCGAACTGCGCGGCGAGACTGCCCCCGCGGCGGAGAAATTCAATCTGGTCTTGCCGCGCTCGCGCTGCCCGGCCTGCGGCCACGGGATCACCGCAATCCAGAACATTCCTCTGCTGAGCTACGCATTCCTGCGCGGCCGCTGCTCGGCCTGCGGCGCCCGCATCAGCGCGCGCTATCCCGCAGTCGAGCTGCTCGCCGGATTTGCAGCCGCCTGGTGCGCCGCGCGCTTCGGCTTCGGACTGGCTGCGGTCGCGGCAATGGTGTTCCTGTGGTGCATCATCGCCGCAAGCTGCATCGATTTCGATACCCAGCTGCTGCCCGATTCCATCACTCTGCCGCTGCTGTGGCTCGGGCTGCTTGTCAACATCCCGGGCACTTTCACCGATCTGCGCGCTGCGGTGATCGGCGCGGCAGCGGGCTACTTGTCGCTGTGGTGCGTGTACTGGCTGTTCAAATTCGTCACCGGAAAGGAAGGGATGGGTTTCGGCGACTTCAAGCTGCTCGCTGCGATCGGCGCCTGGTGCGGATGGCAGATGCTGCCGGGCGTGATTCTGCTCTCCTCCTTCGTCGGCGCCGTGACGGGCATCGGGCTCATGGTGCTCGCACGCCACGGCCGCAACGTGCCAATCCCGTTCGGGCCTTATCTGGGCATTGCCGGCGTCGTCGCACTGTTCTGGGGGCCGCAACTCACGCGGTACTACCTCGAGCTGTTGTGAGACGCTTCACGGTCGGGATCACCGGCGGGATCGGCAGTGGCAAGAGCGCGGTGGCGGAGCTGTTTTCCGGGCACGGCGTCGCCGTGATCGACACCGACGCGATCGCCCATGAGCTGACCCGACCTGGAGGAGCCGCGATCGGACCGATCCGATCGGCATTCGGCGCCAGCGTGATCAGTCCGGACGGTGCGCTCGACCGCACGAGGATGCGCAAGCTCGCGTTCACAAATCCCGCGGCCAAGAAAAGGCTCGAGGCAATCCTGCACCCGCTCATCAAAGAGCAGAGCGCCCGGCTTGCCGAACACGCCGTGAGCCCTTATGTCGTCCTGGTGGTGCCGCTTCTGGTCGAGTCTGGCGTGGATCGCTCGCGCTATCAGCGCGTGGTCGTGGTCGACTGCCCCGAGGCGCTGCAGGTCGAGCGTGTCATTCAGCGCAGCGGCCTGTCCGAAAAAGAGGTCCGCGACATCATGGCCGCGCAGGCGACACGCGACGAGCGCCTCGCCCGGGCCGACGACGTGATCGACAACAGCGGCGCACGCGAGGCTCTGGCCGCTCAAGTGGAGCGCCTGCACGAGAAATATATCACGCTCGCAGCAAATTCCAGCACATCGTCATAACGGCGCCGGTTGTCATTTGGCGGGGAATGGGCGAGAATCAGCCGAATACCCCGAAAATCAACGGCCTCCCCTTCGAACCGCGGGCGCCACGGTGATCACCTACGAGTATCCGCTGAACGAGCGCATCCGCACGCTGCTGCGCCTCGAAGCCCTGTTTGAGCGGATTCGACACTTCCTCGACAAACAGGACCCGCTGGATCATCACGCCGCGCTGCTGACTCTGTTCGAGACCATCGAGGTCGCCGGCCGCGCCGATCTCAAATCCGATTTGCTGCAGGAGCTGGAGCGCCAGAAGCAGGTGCTGTTCGCGTTCCGCAACAACCCCGAGATCGCCGAGAACATTCTCAATCAGGCGATTTCCGACGTTGAGCACGCGAGCGCGGCATTGTTCGCCATGACCGCGGGCAAGATCGGCCAGCACCTGCGCGAGAACGAGTGGCTGATGTCGATCAAGCAGCGCACCGGCATTCCCGGCGGTGCGTGCGAATTCGACCTGCCCTCGTACCACTACTGGCTTCACCGAGACAGCAGCGTACGCAGCGCCGACCTGACAACGTGGATCACGCCGCTGCTGCCGATCCGCGACGGCTCGGCGATCGTGCTGAAGCTGTTGCGCGAAGGCGGCAAACCGGCCACGCACATTGCCCATCAGGGCGCGTTCTCGCAGATGCTTGGCGGCAAGGTATCGCAGATGGTGCGCATCCGACTGCCGCGAGATTCGCAGTTCATTCCGGAGACCAGCGCCAACAAATACGCGCTCAATATCCGTTTCACCATCTTCGGCACCGGGCCGCGGCCGCGCATGTGCGAATCGGATGTCGAGTTCGAGCTGACCTTCTGCAATCTCTAGGGGCGGTTCAGTCCGTGGGGTCGGTTCGCCATGTCACCTGCCCACGCTGCGGCGCGCAGGTGGTGTGGACCCGCGAGAACCGCTACCGGCCGTTTTGTTCCGAGCGCTGCAAGCTGATCGACCTCGGTGACTGGGCCATGGAGAAATATCGCGTGCCTGTCGAGGAGGACAAGGAAAGTCCGGACTCCGGAATAAAAGACGGTGAATCGTGAATGGTGAATCGTAAATCGTGAAAAGCGGGATCAACCGCTCGCTATTTCCGATTCACGATTTCCGATTCACGATTTACGTATTCCAGCTTCCCCGCATCATGGCGACGCCGTGCGCGCCGCAGCTCATGGCCGTCTCCAGATCGCCGGGCTGCATCCCGCCGAGGGCGTATACCGGCAGCGTTGCGCCGGCAGCGAGCTCCTTGAAGCGCTGCCACCCGAGCAGGACTGCATCCGGGTGAGAGGGAGTAGCACGTACCGGCCCAAGCACGACGAAGTCGGCACCGATCGCCTCCGCGAGGCGCAGCTCCTCGGCCGAGTGGCACGAGGCGCCGCACCACGGCAAATCGGGCCGGCCGGCCGTCGCGCGCAACTGCTCGGCGGTGAGATGCACGCCGTCGGAGCCGACCATGTGCGCAAGCGCGACATCGGCATTGACCAGCACCCGCGCGCCGTAGGGGCGCGCAAGGGCGATGACCCGCTGCGCGAACTCCCGCGTCTCTTCGCGCGTCAGGCTCTTCTCGCGCACCTGGATCAGCCGCAGTCCCGCGCGCAGCCTCGTCTCCAGCCGCGCAAGGAAGCGCTCGCTGCCCAAGCTGCCCGCGCAGGTGATCGCATATTCATGTGGCAGCATCAGGCCACGCAGCACCGGCCCGTTTGCGGGCAGCAGCGGCTCGACCGCGACCGAGTCCGGGCGTTGCCAGGAAAGCGCTTCGTGCTCCACTGCACCCGGGTCGCCACGCCAGGCGAAAACGCGGTAGAAATGCAGCCGAACCGTGGCGTGCGGATAGGTGAAGATCCGCGTGATCCAAGGGTAGGCGCGCTCGACCTCGACGCCCAGTTCCTCGCGAATTTCACGCTCGAGCGCCACAGCGACCGACTCGCCCGGCTCGACCTTGCCGCCGGGAAACTCCCAGTAGCCAGCGTAGACCTTGCCGCGGGGGCGCTGCGCAAGCAGGAAGGTGCCGTCCGGACGCAACAGCACCGCTACCGCCACATCGACGGTCGGAGTAGCAATAGCGTTCAACGGGTGGACTTCTTGGCGGCCTGGCGTCCCGACCAATCCCGCGCGAACTGCCAGGCCACGCGGCCGGATCGCGAGCCACGGCCAAGCGCCCATTGCAGCGCCTCTGTACGCGCGGCTTCTGTCGCCTTGCAGCCGAAGGTGCCCAGCCAGTACTCGACGATAGCGATGTAGTCGTCCTGATCGAAGGGATAGAAGGACACCCACAGGCCAAAGCGCTCGGACAGGGAAATCTTTTCCTCCGAGGTCTCGCCCGGATGGATTTCCTCGTCGACATGCTTGTACTCGAGGTTCTCCTGCATATATTCGGGCATGAGGTGGCGGCGGTTGGAGGTGGCATAGACGAGCAGGTTCTCGGCCGGCGCAGCAATCGAACCATCGAGAATGGCCTTGAGCGCCTTGTAGGCCACCTCCGAGGCCTCGAACGAGAGGTCATCGCAGAAAATGATGAAGCGCTCGGGCCGTCCGGCTACCAGGTCGGCGATGTCCGGCAGGTCGATGAGGTCGTGCTTGTCCACCTCGATGAGGCGCAGACCTTCCTTTGCGAAGCGGTTAAGGCAGGCTTTCACAAGCGAGCTCTTGCCGGTGCCGCGCGAGCCGGTGAGCAGTACATTGTTCGCGGGCTTGCCGGCGACGAACTGGCGCGTGTTTTGCTCGACCAGCCCCTTCTGACGGTCGATGCCCTTCAGGTCCGTGAGGTGAATCCTGTGCGGATGCGCCACCGGCTGCAGGTATGCACGTCCGTTGTGCTTGCGCCAGCGAAAAGCGATGCCGGCGGTCCAGTCCACCTCCCGCGGCGCCGCAGGCAGCAGCGCTTCCACGCGCTCGAGCAGTGCTTCGCCGCGTTTGATCAACCGTTCGAGATCAGACATGGTCGCGTCCAGATGGGGCGGGGGCAGAGAAGGGGGTGGGGCCCCACCTTGCACCCCCTCCTAGGTCCGATAGTCTGCATTGATGGAAACGTAATCATGCGACAGGTCGCAGGTCCATACCGTCGCCGCCGCCTTGCCGCGGGCGAGCGTGACGCGTACCGTGATTTCGCTCTTCTTCATCACCCGCTTGCCTTCCTCTTCGCCGTAACTTGCCGCGCGGCCGCCGTCCCTCGCCACCAGGACGTCATCCAGGTATAGCTCCACGCGACGGGCATCGAGATCTGCAATCCCGGCGTTGCCCACTGCCGCAAGGATCCGGCCGAGGTTCGGATCAGAGGCGAAGAAAGCGGTCTTCACCAGCGGCGAATGCGCGATCGCGTAGGCGACCTGCTCGCATTCGGCCTCGTCGCGTCCCTGTTCCACCTGGACGGTGATGAACTTCGTCGCGCCTTCGCCATCACGCACGATCGCCTGCGCCAGTTGCTGCGATACCTCGACGAGCCCGTCGCGCAGCGCGGCAAAATGCCGATGCCCGGGACCGTCGATCACCGAGCCGCCCGCGGCGCCGGTCGCGATCAGCATGAAGGCATCGTTGGTCGAGGTGTCGCCGTCGACGGTAATGCGGTTAAAGGAGTTCCGGGCCGCATTCGCGACCAGGTCCTGCAGGGCCGGTTGAGCCACTGCGGCGTCGCAGGCAACGAATGCCAGCATGGTCGCCATGTCGGGGCGGATCATGCCCGCGCCCTTGGCGATCCCGGTCAGCGTCACCGGGTTCCCGCCCAGCTCGACCCGGCGCGAGCATGCCTTGGGCATGGTATCGGTGGTCATGATTGCCTCGGCAGCCGCCGCCCAGTTGTCCTCGCGCAGATTGGCGACGCACGCCGGCAGGCCGCGCACGATGCGCTCGAGCGGCAGTGGCTCCATGATGACTCCGGTTGAGAACGGCAGCACCTGCACGGAATCGCAGCCGAGCAGGCGCGCGGCTTCGCTGCAGCTCGCACGCGCCCGCCGTAGGCCGTCTTCCCCTGTCCCGGCATTGGCATTGCCGGTGTTGACGAGCAACCCCCCTACCGGCATGCCGGCGGCAAGATGCTCCTTGGCCACCTGCACCGGTGCGGCGCAGAAACGATTTTGCGTGAAAACGCCGGCGGTGCGTGCGTTCTCGGCAAGCGCGACAAGGAGCAAATCCTTGCGATTCGTCTTGCGAATTCCGGCCTCGGCGACGCCGAGTCTCACGCCTCGGACCGGGTGAAGGTCCTCGGGTCGCGGTAAAACCAGGTTTACAGCCATTCCAAATCCTGGCGCAAAAAATGTGAGTCCACCGGGACACCGGTGCCAGCTAACCCAGTTTGCCGTGGCAGTGCTTGTACTTTTTCCCGGAACCGCACGGACACGGCTCATTGCGGCCGACTTTGCCCATCTGCCGCACGAACGGCGCCGACTTGGGCGAAGGCGCAGCGCTCGTCGGTCCGTCCGCGCCGGCGAGGGCTTCCTCGTAGCCGGCATGCTGATACTGGACGTTTTCCACCGCCGGCGCCTGTTCCCTTTCCGCCTGTTCGACCTCTTCCTGGGTGCGGATCTGCACCGTCATCAAGGTGCGTGTGACTTCGAGCTTGATCGTCTGAACCAGGCTTCCGAACAGCTCGAACGCCTCGCGCTTGTACTCCTGCTTCGGGTTCTTCTGCGCATAGCCGCGCAGATGGATCCCCTGGCGAAGGTGATCGAGCGCAGCGAGATGCTCACGCCAGTGGTTGTCGAGCGCGGACAGCAGGATGAAGCGCTGGTACTGATGCAGCGCGTCGGCCGGCACATTCTCCATCTTTTTCCGGTACGCAACCTGAATTTCGTCGATGAGCCGCGCAAGAAGAGAATTGTCGTCGAGGTCAGGATTCTGTTCCAGCCATTTCGACACCGGCAGCTCGATCTGCAGTTCGGCGACACAGGCCCTTTCCAGCCCCGGGATGTCCCACTGCTCCTCGACGCTCTCTTCCGGGACGTGGGCGCGGAAGATATCGGTGGCCACACCGTCGCGCAGCGCCTGGATCTGGTCCGAGACGTCCCCGGATTCGAGGATCGAGTTCCTCAATTCATAGATCTCGCGCCGCTGGTCGTTGGCGACGTTGTCGTATTCGAGCAATTGCTTTCTGATATCGAAGTTATGCGCCTCGACCTTGCGCTGCGCGCTCTCGATCGAGCGCGTCACCAGCCCGTGCTCGATCGGCTCGCCCTCGGGCATTCCCAGGCGCTGCATGATGGCGTTGACCCGCTCCCCGGCGAAAATTCTCAGCAGCGGGTCCTCGAGCGACAGGTAAAAACGCGAGGAGCCCGGATCGCCCTGCCTGCCCGAGCGTCCGCGCAGCTGGTTGTCGATGCGCCGCGACTCGTGCCGCTCGGTGCCGACGATATGCAGGCCGCCGGCCGCCACCACCCGGTCGTGCAACGACTGCCATTCCTCGCGCAGTTGCGCAATGCGACGGCTCAGGTCTGCCTCGGACAGGTTTTCCGGCGCGCGGGTCATGTCCACCTGCTTCTCGACATTGCCGCCGAGCACGATGTCGGTGCCGCGGCCGGCCATGTTGGTGGCGATGGTGACCATCTTCGGGCGGCCGGCCTGCGCCACGATTTCCGCCTCGCGGGCATGTTGCTTGGCGTTCAGCACCTGATGCGGCAGCCCGTCCTTCTGCAGCATGCCCGAGAGCAGCTCCGAATTCTCGATCGAAGTGGTGCCCACCAGCACCGGCTGCCCGCGCTCGTAGCAGCCCTTGATGTCTTCGATGATCGCCTTGTATTTCTCCTGCGCCGTGCGGTAGACCTGGTCGAGCCGGTCGATACGGACCATCGGCCTGTGGGTGGGAATCACCACCACCTCCAGCCCGTAGATCTCATTGAACTCGTAGGCCTCGGTGTCGGCGGTGCCGGTCATGCCCGCGAGCTTGCGGTACATGCGGAAGTAGTTCTGGAACGTGATCGAGGCGAGAGTCTGGTTCTCGCTCTGGATCGAGACGTTTTCCTTGGCTTCGATCGCCTGGTGCAGCCCGTCCGACCAGCGCCGTCCGGGCATGAGGCGACCGGTGAACTCGTCGACGATGACCACCTCGCCGTCCTGTACCACGTAATGGCGGTCGCGAAAGAACAGGCTGTGCGCCCTCAGCGCCGCATTCAGGTGGTGCATCAGGTTGACGTACGCCGGCTCGTACAGGCTCCGGCCTTCCGGAAGCAGCCCCGCACGCCCGAGCAATTTCTCGGCGTGCTCGTGCCCTTCCTCGGAAAGTGTCACCGTGTGCGCCTTTTCGTCTACGAAAAAGTCGCCCGGCGTGCCTTCCTTTTCCTGGCGCTTCAGCAGCGGCGCCACCTCGTTCATGCGGGAATAAATCTCGGTCCGGTCTTCCGCCTGCCCGGAGATGATGAGCGGCGTCCTGGCTTCGTCGATCAGGATCGAGTCGACTTCGTCAACGATGGCGTAATTCAGCCCGCGCTGGAACTTGTCGGCAACCTGCATCGCCATGTTGTCGCGCAGGTAGTCGAACCCGAATTCGTTGTTGGTGCCGTAAGTGATGTCCGCTGCGTAGGCGGCCTGCTTGTCCGCGTGCGGCATCTGCGTGAGGATCACGCCCACCGAGAGCCCGAGGAACCGGTAGATCTTCCCCATCCACTCGGCGTCGCGGCTGGCGAGATAGTCGTTGACGGTGACGATGTGCACGCCGCGGCCGATCAGTGCATTGAGGTAGGCCGCGAGCGTCGCCACCAGCGTCTTGCCCTCGCCGGTGCGCATCTCCGCAATCTTGCCGTCGTGCAGCACCATGCCGCCGATCAGTTGCACGTCGAAATGTCGCATGTTGAGGACGCGCTTTGCGGCCTCGCGCACCACCGCGAACGCCTCGGGCAGCACTTCGTCGAGCGCCGCTTTTTCCGCCTCGCGCGGATCTGCATCCGGGGCGACCTCGAGCCGCTTCGCCACACGCTGCCTCAACTCGAGCGTCTTCGCTACCAACTGCACGTCGGAGAGCGCAGCGATCGCGGGCTCGAGCGCGTTGATGGCCCGCACGGCTCCCCCGTAATGCTTGAGCAGCCGGTCATTGCGGCTGCCGAAAACGGCCTTGAGAATTCGGGATATCATCAGAAAGACATGCCGGCGTGCAAAAAAAGAATTTTAGCACGCCGGGGAAGGCTTTCCCGTTGCTCAAGGCCGCGGGATACAGACGGGTGCGCGGGAGAAATCACCCGCGCCGCGACGCTAGCGTGTGGAAGCCTGCAGGAATCGGCTGGGGTTCTGCGGCTCGCCCCTGTAGCGGACTTCGAAATGCAGGTGCGGCCCGGTCGCGCGGCCGGTCGAGCCAGATTCGGCAATCTTGCGCCCGCGCTGCACCACGTCGCCCTCTTTTACGAGAAGCTTGGAGCAGTGCGCGTAGCGTGTTGTGAAGTCGTTGCCGTGGTCGATTTCGACCATATTACCGTACTGGTGATGGAACTCAGCGTAGGTCACCACGCCGCCAGCGGCAGCGAAGACGGCCGTCCCGGGGGCGACGACGAAATCGATACCCTCGTGCATCGCCTGCATGCCGGTGAATGGGTCGATGCGCCAGCCGAAGCCCGACGCGGTCCAGCCGCCTTCGACCGGCGGAATGGTGGGCATGAGCTTCTTCTTCACCCTGGCGTCGAACAACTGCGACTCGAGTATGCCGAGGTAATCGGTGCGGTTCTCCACCTGCCTGGAAAGCTGATCGAGCTGCTGGCCGAACTCGGCCATGGAGAGGCTCCGCGCGGGAACGCTGGACACCGCGCCACCGCGTCCGGGAGTCTCGCTGAAGCGAAATTCCTGGGTCTTCAGTCCCGCCAAGGTCGATACCCGCTCGCCGAGAGCGTCGAGTCGCATGAGCTGGGCCTGCATTTCGCCCAGCTTCACAGCCATGGCATTAAGATTCTCGCGCAGGAACTCCTCCGTCTTCCGGCTCTGCTGCCGCTGCGCCGACAGCACCAGCGACTGCACGCCGGGGAGCTTGAATTCAGTGACATGAAGAACGGTCAGCCAGAACAGTGCGCCTGCCAGGCTGAGCACCAGCAGCACCATGACAAAGGCGCCGGCGACCAAGTGTGCCGTCGTGAGCGTCAAGGACCTGGCCTTGGCGAGACGGCTCGAAACCATAATAATATGCACGTTGTCCCCTCCTAGGACCGCGTTCCATGTATTCCCAGAACTTGCACGCCTTTCTGACTCAACCCGACGGCATCGCGTCGCTGATGCCGCAAGCCCGGCGCTTGCTCGAGCTGCGCACGATTCTGGCGACGGTGCTGCCGGAATCGCTTTCGCGATCATGCTCGGTCGCCAACTACAAGCAGGGAAAAATTGTTATCTTTGCCGCCAACAGCGCGGTCGCGGCCAAGTTGAAGCTGATGCGCCCGGCACTGTCCGAACAACTGTCGAAACGAGGGGTGCAGGTTACCGGAATCGAAGTGGAGGTGCAACCCCCGGGGCCGACACCCGAAGTCATTGAAAAATCAGCAAAAATCAGCCATGACGTGGCCGAAAGCCTTGCCCGGCTCTCGACACAACTTCCTGATTCAGAACTGAAAAATGCCCTCATCAGGCTGGCACGCCAGAAATGCGACTAGGCTCCTGTTATATGAGCACAATTACCCGTTCCAGGATCAAAAGTCCGAATATCAGCAAGGCGAAGATCAGGGCATATTTGAACACCCGAAATGCAGCTCGCAAGTACTTCCGGTCGCGAGTCAGCAGGAACAGTACCACTCCCGCCACGGTAGTCAGCACCACCACGATGGCGGCGATGCGCAGGGCCAGCATCCTGAATATCCGGTCAGGCAGGCAAGGCGAACAGCCGGACGAGCGCTGCCGGTGCGTCTTCCTCGCGCTCGAAGCTCACGAGTTCCCAAGCGTCTTTGATCGCGAGCGTTTCCCGCAGCAGGCGGTTATTGAGCGCGTGCCCGGATTTGTACGCCGAGAACGCGCCGATGAGCGGATGGCCGATCAGGTAGAGGTCACCGATCGCATCGAGCAGCTTGTGCTTGACGAACTCGTCGCCATAGCGCAGTCCCTCGGCGTTCAGCACCCGGTATTCGTCCATGACGATGGCGTTGTCGAGACTGCCGCCGCGGATGAGACCTTGATTCAGAAGCGCTTCGACATCCTGCGTGAAACCGTAGGTGCGCGCCCTCGCAACCTCCTTTACGTACGAGGTCTCTGAAAAATCGACCGCCGCGAATTGTGCCGATTTTTCGAACACCGGATGATCATAGACGACCGAGAATGACAGCTTGAAGCCGCTGTACGGCTCCAGGCGCGCCCACTTGTCGCCGTCCTTGACCTCTACCCCGCGCTTGATGCGGAAGAACCGCTTGCGCGCGGGCTGCTGCTCGATACCGGCCGACTGAATCAGAAACACGAACGGCGCCGCGCTGCCGTCCATGATCGGCACTTCGGACCCGGTGAGATCGACGTAAGCGTTGTCGATGCCGAGCCCTGCGAATGCCGACATCAGGTGCTCGACGGTCGCGACCTTGACGCCATCCGCCTCAAGCGTGCTGCAGAGCCGCGTGTCGGTGACCTTGAACGCGTCCGCGGGCAGATCGACAGGCACCGGCAAGTCGATGCGGCGAAACACGATGCCGGTATCGGGCTGCGCCGGACGCAGGGTCATCGCCACTTTTTCGCCGGTATGCAGGCCAACGCCCGTGGCGCGGATTGTGGACTTGAGGGTGCGTTGCTTGAACATCTGCTGTTCTGGTTGTTATTGCCGCTGAAACAAGAGTGAAATTTTAGCACAGGCGGCCGTCTTCACCGGCCCGGAATTCCGGTGAAAACGGCCGCGCTGCACTTCAATGCAACCTTTTGCGCTGATAGGTCGGCAGAAAGGCAACCGTGCGGATCAGCACCGGCGCGGTTTTCTGAGGCAATCGAAGGGCGGTTCTCGCGATCACCGGCTTGCGCAGATAGCGCGGCAAGCCGGGCCGTTTTGCTGTGCTCATTTTTCCTCCCTTTCGGTTATCGACATCGCTTCGCGGAAGAACTGGGACGTCGTATTTGTGGCTTTGGCCGCGCGGCTGCGGCCGCAATGCGATGTCCCGGCGACGCTTCAGTCCGCCTGCTTGCGCAGGAACGCCGGGATATCGTACTTGTCCACCCCGCTGTTCTGCAGTGCCTCGATGGTGGAGGCGCGGTTCTTGCGGATCACTGCGGGCATTTCATCAAGTGCCCGGTAGTCCACGCCCGCGACCGGCATGTTGTCGGTACCGGTCTTCTGCTGCACCACCAGTTGCGGCTTGGTCTGACGCGTGATCTGCGGCTGGCCAAGACCCGTCGCGACCACGGTGACACGCAGCTCATCACCCATGTTGTCGTCGTAGACAGCGCCGAAGATGATGGTTGCGTCCTCGGCGGCGAAGCCGCGAATGGTGTTCATCACCTCCTTTGTTTCGCGCAGCTTCAGGCTCGATTTGTTGGCGGTGATGTTGACCACCACGCCACGCGCGCCCGAGAGGTTGACGCCCTCAAGAAGGGGACAGGCCACCGCCTGCTCGGCAGCGATGCGCGCGCGATCCACGCCCGAAGCCGCCGCCGAGCCCATCATCGCCATGCCTTGCTCGGCCATCACTGTGCGCACGTCCTGGAAATCGACGTTGATCAGACCGGGCATGTTGATGATTTCGGAGATGCCGGCAACGGCGTTTTTGAGCACACTATCGGCGGAGGAAAACGCTTCCTCCATCGAGACGTCGTCGCCGAGGACTTCCTCGAGTTTTTCGTTGAGGACAACGATTACCGAGTCGACGTGCTGCGACAGCTCCTCGATGCCCGCCTCGGCGGCCTGCATGCGGCGCATGCCCTCGAATGAGAACGGCTTGGTCACCACCGCCACGGTCAATACGCCCATTTCCTTCGCCACCTCGGCGACCACCGGTGCGGCGCCTGTTCCCGTTCCGCCCCCCATGCCGCCGGTGATGAAAGCCATGTGCGCTCCGCGCAGCGCATCGGCGACCTGGTCGCGCGCCTCGATCGCCGCCGCCCGGCCCGCCTCGGGCTTGGCGCCGGCCCCCAGACCCGTTGAGCCGAGCTGGATCTGGCTCTTCGCCAGGCCGCGGGACAGAGCCTGCGCATCGGTATTGGCGGCGATGAACTCGACACCGACCACGCCGTTGCGGATCATGTGATCGACAGCGTTGCCGCCGGCGCCGCCGACGCCGACGACCTTGATCACAGTGCCACCGTTGGTGTTTTCGACGATCTCAAACATGCTTATCTCCTTCCGGGATGAAGTACGTAAACTCCTGCTTTCGTGGTGCTTCTAGAAATTCCGCTGAAACCATTCGCGCATCCTTCCGGAGTAAACGGACAAGGGGGCACACTCCCTTGTCAATCCCCCATTTCAGTCGCGTTCAAAAATTGCGTTGAAACCATTCGCGCATCCTTCCCAACACTTGCTTGAACGATCCTCCCTGGCGCGCTGTCAGGCCGCGCTGCGTCTGCACCACGCCTTCGAGCAGCAGACCGACCGCGGTCGCGTAGCGCGGGCTGCGGACCACATCCGACAAGCCGCCGCTGTAACGCGGGATCCCGAGCCGCACCGGCATGTGGAAAATCTCCTCGCCCAGCTCGACCATGCCCCGCATCACCGATGAGCCGCCGGTGAGCACGAGCCCGGAAGACAGCAGCTCCTCGTAGCCGGACTCGCGCAGCACCTGCTGGATCAGCGAATAGAGCTCCTCGACGCGCGGCTCGACGACCTCGGCGAGCGTCTGTCGCGAGAG
This sequence comes from Burkholderiales bacterium, assembly GCA_049802235.1. Classification (GTDB taxonomy): domain Bacteria; phylum Pseudomonadota; class Gammaproteobacteria; order Burkholderiales; family SG8-39; genus VBDM01. Next base: position 22,165 of record JBARMB010000102.1, read on the forward strand.
CATCCGCGGCGGGCGATCGCCTACGCCGGCGACCTCGATCATCTGACCGGCCTCGGCGAGCTGCCTGAGCGCGCAGCCGTGGCGGACCTTGAGCTCCTCGGCCTCTGTGGTCGGCGTTCTCAGCGCCATGGCGATGTCGTTGGTGATCTGATCGCCGGCGATCGGTACCACCGCGGTATGCCGGATCGCGCCCTCGCGGAACACGGCGATGTCGCTGGTGCCGCCGCCGATATCGACGAGACAGACGCCGAGCTCCTTCTCGTCCTCGGTGAGCACCGCGAGCGAGGAGGCAAGCGGCTGCAGGATGAGATCGTTCACCTCCAGCCCGCAGCGGCGCACGCACTTGACGATGTTCTGCGCCGCCGACACCGCGCCGGTGACGATGTGGACTTTCACTTCCAGCCGAACCCCGCTCATGCCGAGCGGTTCGCGCACGCCGTCCTGGCCGTCGATGATGAATTCCTGGGTGAGGATGTGCAGCACCTGCTGGTCGGTCGGGATCGGCATCGCGCGCGCGGTTTCGATGACGCGGTCGACGTCGAGCGGCATCACTTCCTTGTCCTTGATCGCCACCATCCCGGTCGAGTTGAAGCTCTTGATATGGCTGCCGGCGATGCCGGTGAAGACGCGCTGGATCTTGCAGTCGGCCATCAGCTCGGCTTCTTCGAGCGCGCGCTGGATCGCACTCACCGTGGCCTCGATGTTGACCACCACGCCCTTCTTCAGGCCCCGGGAGTCGTGGCTGCCCATGCCGATGACTTCCATGCGGCCGTCGGGGAACAGTTCCGCCACCATCGCCACCACCTTGGAGGTGCCGATGTCGAGACCGACAATGAGGTTCTTGTTTTCCTTTGCCATATCAGGCCCGCCGCCGTTTCCGGAATTCGGAGTTCAGCATCTCCGGCAGGCGCAGCGCGAATCCGTTCGGGTAGCGCAGGTCGACGTAATCGAGCCGGCGCGCAAGCTTGCCCAGCGTCTGGGTGTATACCGAGACAAATCTCGCCAGGCGATCGGCGATTCGGTCCTTGTCCGATTCGCGTCCGAGTTGCACCACGAGGCCGTTGGAGAGCCTGAGCTGCCAAGCGTACCGGGGACTGAGCAGCACCTGCTGCGGTATGAGCTGGAGCGGCGCCAGCAACTGGCGGAACACGCCATAGCGATGCGCGACTTCGCTCTCGCTGCCGGCGGGCCCGGAGAACAGCGGCAGCCGCGCGTCGGCGCGGCCGGAAAAGAGCTCGCCGTAGGTGTTGACCAGATGTCCGTCCTGCCCCTGGCCCCACCGCGCCAGCGCCACGTGCTCCTCCACCCGCACCTCGATCCGGTCGGGCCACAAACGCCGCACCTCGGCGCGGCGTACCCAGGGAATGCCCTCGAACAGCGCACGAATGGTTTCCAGATCGACACTGAAAAAGGTGCCGCTCACCCTGCCCTGGAGCGCGCTCACAACGTCATCGCGCGTCACGTGCTGCAACTGCCCCTGCACCCGGATCGTACTCAGAACGAACGCGGACGAGTGCACCAGCAGGCGCGTTCCGCCGTACGCGACGAGCGCGAACGCCAGCGCAAACAACGCGTTCGCAGCGGCGTTCAGCAGGCGCGGGTTATTCCACATGCGCACCTTCATGCTCAGCCCACATGGGCGCCTCCGCCTGCATCCGCATGCGCGAGCTCGAGAATTCTCACGCACAGGTCCTCGAACGAGATCCCCGCGTAACGCGCCGCCATGGGCACCAGCGAGTGATCGGTCATGCCGGGCGAGGTATTGACCTCGAGGAAATACGGTTTGCCCGAGCGGTCGAGCATCAGGTCCACGCGGCCCCAGCCACTGCAGCCGAGCGTCCTGAATGCGCGCAGCGCTTCTTCCCGGATCACCCGTTCAGCGTCCGGTGGCAGGCCGCAAGGAAGGACGTAGCGGGTATCATCGGAGACGTATTTCGCGTCGTAATCGTAGAAATCGCGCGGCGTCTCGAGCTTGATCAGTGGCAATGGCGCCTCGCCCAGAATCCCGGCCGTGAGCTCGATCCCGTCGATGAAGGCTTCCGCGATGACGACGTTGTCGTAGTTCGCGGCGAGCGCGCAGGCTTCGGCGAGGTCGCCCGCTTTCCTCACCTTGCTCATGCCGATGGAGGAGCCCTCGCTGGCAGGCTTCACCATCAGCGGCAGCCCGAGCCGCGTCGCAACCGCATTGAAGTCGCTCGTGCGCACGAGAAGCTCATGGCGCGGCGTCAGAATGCCGCAGGCCTGCCACACGAGCTTGGTGCGCCACTTGTCCATCGCCAGCGCGCTGGCGAGAACGCCCGAGCCGGTATACGGAATGCCCAGCAGCTCGAGCGCGCCCTGGATGGTGCCGTCCTCGCCGTAGCGCCCGTGCAGCGCGATGAACACGCGGTCGAAGCGCTCGGCGATGAGCGCATCGAGCCCGCGCTCCTTCGGGTCGAAAGCTTGCGCATCGATGCCTTTCCGCTTCAGGGCCGCGAGCACCATGGAGCCGCTCTTCAGCGATACGGCCCGCTCGGCGGATCGACCGCCCATGAGCACGCCAACCTTGCCGAAGTCGCCCGCCTTCATGCGGGTTCCCCTACGATTCGTACTTCGGAAACCAGCTCGATGCCGAAGCGCGCCTCCACGGCGCTTCGCGCATGCTCGATCAGCGCCTCGATGTCGGCGGCACGCGCCCGGCCTCCGGGATTGACGATGAAGTTCGCGTGCTTCTCGGAAATGCGCGCGGCGCCGATGGCGAACCCTTTCAGCCCGCACGCCTCGATCAGCCGCGCCGCGTGGTCGCCGGGCGGATTGCGGAACACCGAGCCGGCATTGGGGAGATTCAGCGGCTGCGTCGCGATGCGCTGCGACAGCAGCTCCCTGATGCGAGCGAGCGCGCGCCTGTCGTCGCCGGCGCGGAAACGGAACCAGCCGGCCAGGAACCACTCGTCTTCCCCGAGCTTTGCGCCGCGCAGTCCGACGTAGCGGTAGCTGACGTCGAAATCCGCGCGGGTACGTTCGCGCAACGTCCCTGTGCGCGAAACCGTCAGCACTTTCGCCACCACGTCCCAGGTCTCGGAGCCGTAGCAGCCCGCGTTCATCGCCAGCGCCCCGCCGACGGTACCCGGCACGCCGGCGAGGAACTCAGCTCCCTCGAGCCGGTGAGTCGCGGCAAAACGCGCCACTTTCGGGCTGGCGACGCCGGCTTCTGCGTACACCAACCCCCCTTCGAGCCGCAGCGCGCCGCGCGAGGTGTGCATCAGCACCACGGTGCCGCGATAGCCGCCGTCGCGCACCAGCAGGTTGCTGCCGAGCCCGATGAGAAGAACCGGTTCGCTCTGCGGCAGCGTCGCAAGAAACGCTGCGAGGTCGGCGCTGTCGGCGGGGACATAGGCACGCGCGGCGACGCCGCCTGCGCGCCAGCTCACGTGTTTTTTCATCGGCTCGTTCAGGCGCAGCATGCCGCGCAGGGCGGCGGCGGGTCGGCTGATCGGCTCGGACATGAGCATCACTTCCCGCCTCTCGCAAGCATCGCCGGCACACTGCCGATCGAGCCGGCGCCCATCGTCACCACGACGTCGCCGGCGCGCGCGATCTTGCGGATCGCGGCGGGCATTGCGGCGATGCTCTCGACGAACACCGGCTCGGTCTTGCCGGCAACGCGAATGGCACGCGCAAGCGAACGCCCGTCCGCCGCCACGATCGGCATTTCCCCCGCCGGGTAGACTTCCGCGAGCAGCAGTGCATCGACTCCCGAGAGCACCCTGACAAAATCCTCGAACAGGTCGCGGGTGCGGGTATAGCGATGCGGCTGGAATGCGAGCACGATCCGGCGTCCGGGAAAGGCTCCGCGCGCGGCCGCGAGCGTCGCCTGCATCTCCGCCGGGTGATGGCCGTAGTCGTCCACCAGCGTGAAGCCGCCGCCGCCCTGGAGCGGGATCTCGCCGCAGCGCTGGAAGCGGCGCCCGACGCCGCGAAATTCCGCCAGCGCCTTGCGGATCGCCGCGTCGGCCACGCCCAGCTCCGTCGCCACCGCGATCGCAGCCAGCGCGTTCTGCACGTTGTGACTGCCCGGCAGATTGAGCGTGATATCGAGCGCAGTGGCGCCCTCGCGGATCGCCTTGAAGCGCATGCGCTCGCCGGCGATGATATCGGCGGCGCGCACCATCGCGTCCTCGCGCAGCCCGTAGGTCACCACCGGCTTGGAGATGAACGGCATGATCTCGCGCACGTTGGCGTCGTCCGAGCAGAGGATGGCGCTGCCGTAGAAGGGCAGGTTCTGCAGGAAGCCGACAAAGGCCTGCTTCAGCCGCGCAAAATCGTGCTGGTAGGTCTCCATATGGTCGGCGTCGATGTTGGTGACGACCGCGACCACCGGCTGCAGGTGAAGAAACGAGGCGTCCGACTCGTCGGCCTCGACGACGATGAATTCGCCGGCGCCGAGCCGCGCGTTGGAGGCGGCGCTGGTGAGGCGGCCGCCGATGACGAAAGTGGGATCGAGCCCGCCTTCGGCGAGCACGCTCGCGATCAGGCTCGTGGTGGTGGTCTTGCCGTGAGTGCCGGCCACGGCGATGCCCTGCTTGAAGCGCATCAGCTCCGCAAGCATCAGGGCGCGCGGCACCACCGGGATGCGGCGTGCGCGCGCGGCGACCACTTCGGGATTGTCCGGCTTTACCGCCGAGGACACGACCACCGCATCGGCGCTGACGACGTTCTGCGCTGAATGGCCCAGCACGACCTTCGCGCCGAGTCCAGCGAGCCGCTCGGTCGCGGCGTTCGCGGCGAGGTCCGAGCCGCTTACCTGGTAGCCCAGGTTGATCAGCACTTCGGCAATGCCGCTCATGCCGCTGCCGCCGATGCCGACGAAATGAATGCGTTTGACCTTGTGCTTCATTGCGCCAGCTCCATGCAGACTCTTGCGACGGCTTCCGTCGCGTCGGGCCTGCCAAGCGATCGCGCGTGCTTTGCCATTTCGCACAAGCGCTCGCGCCCGAGTTCGCCGAGAAGTTGTGCCAGCCGCTCGGCGCCGAGTTCGCGCTGCGGCAACAGGATCGCAGCGCCGGCATCGGCAAGGAAACGCGCGTTGGCGGTCTGGTGATCGTCGACGGCGAGCGGGAACGGCACCAGCACGCTCGCCACGCCCACGACCGCGATCTCGGCCACGGTGATCGCGCCGGCCCGGCAGACGACGAGATCCGCATCGGCGTACGCCGCAGCCATGTCATCGATGAATGCGAGCGTCGTCGCCTCCACTCCCGCGGACGCATAGGCCTGTTGCAGTGCCTCGAGATGCTGCAGTCCGGACTGGTGCATCACCGACGGGCGCCGCTCCTTCGGCAGCAGCGCCAGCGCTCGGGGCACGGTGTCGTTCAAGACCCTGGCGCCGAGGCTGCCGCCGACGACGAGCAGACGAAGCAGCCCGGAGCGGGCGCGGTAGCGGCCCTCCGGCGCGGTTATCGCCGCGATCTCCGGCCGCACCGGATTGCCGGTCAGCGTGGCGTTGCGCAACGCGCCTGGAAATGCGCACAGGACGCGGTCGGCAACTCCGGCAAGCACCTTGTTGGCAAGCCCGGGAATCGAGTTCTGCTCGTGGATGACGAGCGGCCTTCCCAGGAGCGCCGCCATCATTCCTCCTGGAAATGACATGTAGCCACCCATGCCGAGGACGACGTCGGGGCGGCGCGCGAAAATCGCACGCGCGCTTTGCCAGAAGGCGATCAGCAGCCTGAACGGCAGCGTGAGCATCGCCACCGGTCCCTTGCCGCGCAGCCCCGAGAAGCTGACCCAGGCCATGTCGTAGCCGCGCTGCGGCACGAGCGTGGCTTCCATTCCGCTGCGCGCGCCGAGCCACACGACGCGCCAGCCGGCATCGCGCATGCGTCCGGCAACCGCCAACGCCGGAAAAATGTGCCCGCCGGTACCTCCGGCCATGATCATGATCGTGCGTGCCATGAATCACGCTCCAAGAGCTTCACCACGGAGAGCACAGAGAACACAGAGAACCTAGAGCAAACAACCCTGAAGCGAATTCCTCTGTGCTCTCTGTGGTTCAAGGTTCTCATCATGCCGGCGCCCCGCGCATCATCTGGCGCGATTCCCAATCGCTCCGGAGCAGAATCGCCAGCGCGATGCAGTTCGCCAAAATCCCGCTGCCGCCGAAGCTCATCAGGGGCAGCGTCAGGCCCTTGGTCGGGAGCACGCCCATGTTCACGCCCATGTTGATGAGCGTCTGCACCCCCAGCCACACCGCGATACCCTGTGCCACGAGCGCGGCGTACGGGCGCTCGAGCGCGACCGCCTGCCGGCCAATGGCGAACGCGCGCAGCACCAGCCACGAGAACAGCGCGATCACCGCCAGCACGCCGGCAAAGCCCAGCTCCTCGGCGATCACGGCGAGCAGAAAATCGGTGTGCGCCTCGGGCAGGTAGAGCAGCTTCTCCACGCTCGCGCCCAGGCCGACGCCCAACCACTCGCCGCGGCCGAACGCGATCAGCGCGTGCGAGAGCTGGTAGCCCTTGCCGTAGGCGTCGGACCACGGATCCATGAAGCCGAAGATGCGCTGCATGCGGTAGGGAGAGGACAGCACCAGTCCGACGAAACCGACCGCGAGCATCACCAGCAAACCGGCGAACCATTTGCCGTTCATGCCGCCGAGGAAGAGGATGGCGGTGGCGATCGCCGCGATGACCACGAAGGCGCCAAAATCCGGCTCGCGCAGCAGCAGCCACCCGACCACGAGCATCACCGCGAGCATGGGCAGGAGGCCGCGCCTGAAGCTGTGCATCAGGGCTGATTTGCGCACGGCGTAGTCGGCGGCATAGAGCACGGCGAACAGCTTCATGAACTCGGAAGGCTGCAGATTGACCACCGCGAGCGAGAGCCAGCGACGCGCGCCGTTGACCTCGCGGCCCATGCCCGGAACGAGCACCAGCACAAGCAGCCCCGCGCCGAGCAGAAACAGCCACGGCGCGGCCTGCTGCCACAGCCGCATCGGCACCTGAAACGCGAGCATCCCGGCCACCACGCCGGCAGCGACGAACAGCGCCTGCCGCAGCAGGAAATACGCGGGCCTGCCGCCGGTGAACTTGCTCACTTCGGCGAGCGCAATCGAAGCGGAATACACCATCACCAGACCGAAGACGAGCAGCAGCAGCGCCGCCCACAGCAGGCCGCCGTCGTACTCGGCTGCCGGAGCGCGGCCGGGACTAGTGCGTCTGAGCACGGGAAAGTCTTTCCACGGCGGCATGGAACATCTCGCCGCGATGCTTGTAATTGCGGAACATGTCGAAACTGGCGCAGGCCGGCGACAGCAGCACGACGTCCCCCGGCTGCGATTGCGCGGCGCTGATCGCCACGGCTTCCTCCATGGACGCCGCGCGGCGTACCGGCACGCCGGCGCCGGCGATGGCGGCCTCGATCAGCGGCGCGTCGCGGCCGATCAGCACCACGCAGCGCGCCGCCTGCGCCACCGCAGTTTTCAGCGGCGAAAAATCCTGCCCCTTGCCCTCGCCGCCGGCGATCAGCACGACCCTGACGCTGCCGCGCGCGAGCCCGGCAAGAGCCGCGACCGTCGAGCCGACATTGGTGCCTTTGGAGTCGTCGTACCAGCGCACCCCGCGGAACTCGGCGACCGGCTCGACGCGGTGCGGCAGCCCGCGAAAATCGCGCAGCGCGGCGATCATCGGCTCCGGTTGCAGGCCGAGCACGCGGCACAGCGCCAGCGCCGCGAGCGCATTGGCGGCGTTGTGCAGGCCGGCGAGCTTCATGTCCCTGGCGGCGAGCAGCGGCATTGCGCCCTGCGCGAGCCACGGCTCTCCGCCGCGTTCGACGAGACCCCAGTCATCGGGGCGCTGCGGGGCGCCGAGACCGAACGTAATCGTCGTGCGGCCCGGCCGCGCCATCGCGAGACTGCGCGGATCATCCCGGTTCAGCACTAGGGCGCCTTCGCCCTGAAAAATCCGCGCCTTCGCCGCGGCGTAGTCGTCCATGCCGCGGTAGCGGTCCAGATGGTCCTCGGTGAGGTTCAGCACCGTCGCCGCATCGGGGTCGAGCGTATGCGTGGTCTCGAGCTGGAAACTGGAGAGCTCGAGCACCCACAGGGGCGGCGAACGCTTCTCGTCCTCGCAGCGCATCAGCGCATCGAGCGCCGCCGGGCCGATGTTTCCCGCTACTTCGCAATCGGCCCCCGCCGCCCTCGCCATGGCGCCGGCAAGTGCGGTCGCCGTGCTCTTGCCGTTGGTGCCGGTGACGGCAAGGATGCGCGGCCGGCCGTTGCCGCGGACGCCCTGCGCAAAAAGTTCGATATCGCCGACCGCCTGCACGCCGGCGGCGATCGCACGCTGCACGCCGGGTTCGGCAAGCGGCACGCCGGGGCTGATGGCGATCAGATCGATTCCGGCAAAGCTTTCGTCGCGATATGCGCCGCGGTGCACGTCGATACCGGGGAGCGTGCGCCGAAGCTCGTCCAGCCGCGGCGGCGCGGCGCGCGTGTCGGCCACGCGCACGGCTGCGCCCCGGCGGGTCAGCCATTTCGCCATCGACAAGCCCGTATCACCCAAACCGAGCACCAGCACCTTTCTGCCCGCGAAATTCACCGCAGCTTCAATGTCGATAATCCGAACAGCACCAGTATCATGGTGATGATCCAGAACCTCACCACCACCTGCGACTCCTTCCAGCCCGACAGCTCGTAATGGTGATGCAACGGCGCCATGCGGAAAACGCGCCGGCCGCCGCTCCACTTGAAATAGAGAACCTGGATCATCACCGACAGCGTTTCGGCGACGAACACGCCGCCCATGATGAAAAGCACGATCTCCTGCCGTACGATCACGGCGACGGTGCCGAGCGCCGCGCCGAGCGAAAGCGCTCCCACGTCCCCCATGAACACCTCCGCCGGATAGGCGTTGAACCAGAGAAAACCGAGGCCTGCACCGGCAAGCGCGGCGCAGAACACGGTCAGCTCGCCCGCGCCTGGGATATACGGAAACAGCAGGTATTTCGAGTACACGGCGTTGCCCACGACGTAGGCAAAGATGCCGAGCGCGCCGCCTACCATTACCGCGGGCATGATGGCAAGGCCGTCGAGGCCGTCGGTGAGGTTGACCGCGTTCGAGGTGCCGACGATGACGAAGTACGTGAGCACGATGAATCCCCATATCCCGAGCGGATAGGCGATGTTCTTGAAGAACGGGACGATCAGGTCGGCTTTCGGCGGCAGGTTCATCTCCAGGCCGCTCCGCGCCCAGGCCATGAACAGCTCCAGGATCTTGGCGTTGGTCGGCACCGATACCGCGAAGGCGAGGTACACCGCGGCGGCGAGGCCGAGCAGCGACTGCCAGAAGAACTTCGATTTCACCGAAAGCCCCTTGGGATGGCGCTGCACCACCTTGCGGTAATCGTCGACCCAGCCGATCGCGCCGAAGCCGAAGGTCACCACCAGCACGATCCAGACGAAGCGATTGGAAAGATCTCCCCACAGCAGCGTGGTGATCAGGATCGACAACAGCACCAGTGCGCCTCCCATGGTCGGCGTGCCGGCCTTGGTAAGGTGCGACTTCGGTCCATCGTCGCGCACCGCCTGGCCGATCTTGTAGGCGGTGAGCTTGCGGATCACCAGCGGCCCGGCAAGCAGTGAAATCGCGAGGGCCGTCAGCGTCGCCAGCACCGCGCGCAGCGTGATGTACTGGAACACGTTGAAGGCGCGCACGTCCTGCGCGATCCACTGGGTGAGGGAGAGCAGCATCAGTGGCCCCCTTCCGCCGGCGCCTCGTCGGTCAATGCCTGCACCACGCGTTCCATGCGCATGAAGCGCGAACCTTTCACCAGCGCGGTCGTTTGCGGCCCGAGCTCGTCCCGTGCTGCCGCGATGAGCTCCTCGATCGCGGCGAAATGCCGCGCGCCCTCGCCGAACGCGCTTGCAGCATGACGGCACAGCTCGCCTGTCACGAGCAGCCTCTCGATGCCGCGCTGCCTCGCGTAGCGGCCGATCTCCTGGTGAAACTCCGCGCCGCGCCCGCCCAGTTCTCCCATGTCGCCAAGCACCAGCAGCTTCCTGCCCGCGGCGGCCGCAAGCACGTCGATCGCCGCGCGCACAGAATCCGGGTTGGCGTTGTAGCTGTCGTCGATCACGACGGCGCCGGAGGGCATCGTCTTTGTCTGCAAACGGCCCTTGACCGCGCGGAATGCGGCAAGACCGTGCGCCACCGCATCGAGCCCCGTTCCCGCCGCAGTCGCGGCGGCGGCGGCAGCCACGGCGTTCAACACGTTGTGACGGCCGTCGATGTGCAATTCCACCCGGGTGCTGCCCTCGGGCGCGCGCAGCTCGATCTCGCTTCCAAGCCGGGTGGGGATGTAGCGGGCGCTTACCTGCGCCGGCTTGTCGATGCCGAAATCCCGCACGCGCCTGCCGGCGACGAGGCCGCGCCAGTAAGGAGCGAACTCGTCGTCGGCGTTGATCACCGCAACCCCGGCGGCGGGGAGCGCAGTGAACACTGCGCCGTGCTCGCGCGCCACGTCGGCGACGCTCTGCATGAATTCCTGGTGCTCGCGCTGGGCGTTGTTGACCAGGGCTACCGTCGGCGCGGCAATGCCGGCGAGACAGGCGGTCTCGCCCGGATGGTTCATTCCCAGCTCGATCACCGCGGCGCGGTGCCCGCTGCGCAACCGCAGCAGAGTCAGGGGCAGCCCGATGTCGTTGTTGAGATTGCCTTCCGTCGCGAGCGCGTGCGCCTCGCCATGATGCGCACGCAGGATCGCGGCGATCATTTCCTTGACGGTGGTCTTTCCATTCGAGCCGGTGACCGCGATGAGCGGAATGTCGAAGCGGCGGCGCCAGTGCGCGGCGAGCTTGCCGAGCGCGGAGCGCGTATTCTCGACCACGAGAAACGGAATTTCCGGGTCTCGATTCCAGGCTCGAGATGTCTCGTCCACCATCGCCGCGACTGCACCCCGTCCGCGCGCGGCGCCGATGAACGCGTGGCCATCGAAGCGCTCGCCGCGAAGCGCGACGAAGAGCGCGCCGGCGGCGAGCGTACGGCTGTCACTCGCCACCGAGGAAAAGCGCGCGTCGGCGCCGTGGGAACGCGCGCCGATCGCGTTGGCGGCTTCGGCAAGGCTCATCATCCGCCCCAGCCTTTCAGCGCCCGCTCGGCTTCGAGCACGTCGGAGAACGGGATTTTTCGACCCGCGATCTCCTGGCTGATTTCGTGACCCTTGCCGGCGAGCAACACCACGTCGCCGGCGCTCGCCTTGGCGATGGCGCGAGCGATCGCGGCAGCGCGATCTTCAATCACTTCGTGCGCAACGGGAATTGCCGCAGTGATCTCAGCGATGATCGCGGCAGGCTCCTCGCCGCGCGGGTTGTCGCTGGTCACGAAGATGGCGTCGGCATGGCGCGAGGCAACCGCGCCCATCAGCGGCCGTTTGCCGCGGTCGCGCTCGCCGCCGCAGCCAAACACGGCGACGAGGCGCCCGCCGCCCGCTTTCGCCACGTCCTTCAGCGCCGCGAGCGTCTGCTCGAGCGCATCCGGCGTATGCGCGAAATCGATCACGACAAGCGGCTTTCCCGCGCCGCCCAGCCGCTGCATGCGCCCGATGACCGGATCGAGCCGGGAGAGCGCCGCCGTGGCGCGCTCGAACGGAACGCCCGAGACCAGCATCGTCCCGAGCACACCGAGCAGATTGGAAACGTTGAAGCGCCCAAGCAGGGGGCTTTCCACGCGCGCCTCGCCCCAGGAGCTCTTCACCGTGAAGGCGATTCCTTTCGCCGACACGTCGATCGCGTGCGCCTCGAGGAAACGCTCCAGCCCGGCGCGCGCCGCCACGCCATCGAAGCAGCTGTAGCCGGCGCGCTTGACGCCGCCCCCGGCGAGCATGCGGGCGACGTGCACGCCCTGGACGTCGTCGAGATTGAGCACGGCGTGCTTCAGGCCGGGGGTCTCGAACAGACGCTGCTTGGCGCGCGCATAGTTCTCCAGGTCGCCGTGGTAGTCCAGATGGTCGCGCGAGAGGTTGGTGAACAGCGCAGCGCCGAAGACGACGCCGTTGACGCGCCCCTGGTCGAGACCGATAGAGGTGACCTCCATCACCACGCCCTGCGCGCCTGCGGCGAGAAGCTGCGCCAGCGAGCGGTGCAGCAGGACGGCGTCCGGCGTGGTGTTGACGCCGGTGTCGAACTTGCCGGCCTCTTCATGCCCCGGCAGTGCCGGGAAGCCGACGCCGAGCGTGCCGATGACCGCGGTGCGCGCGCCACAGGCACCGCAGGCCTGGGCGATCCACTGGCTGCAGGAAGTCTTGCCGTTGGTGCCGGTGACGCCGATGGTCCAGAGTTTTTCGGAGGGCCGGCCGTAGACCTCGTGCGCAAGATACCCGGCGAGTCCGCGCAAGTTCTCGACTCCCATGTTCGGCAGCCGCAAGGCGCTGTCCCATTCGAAGCCCGTGCGCTCCCACAGCACTGCGGCCGCGCCCCCGGCGACGGCTTCGCCGACGAAGGCGCGTCCGTCCCGCTTCGACCCCGGGCAGGCGAGGAACACTTCGCCCGGGCGCAGCTTGCGGCTGTCGGTGGCGAGTCCGGTCACGCGCACTCCTTGCGCTTCCAGGCGCCGCAGGATGTCTTCGACTTGGTCAGGCACACCTATGTGCTTTCCTTGATTTCCTCGCCCGCTGCCGGCAGCACGATCGGCTTCATCGGCGCATCCGGCGGTACGTCGAGGATGCGCAGCGCTCCCGCCATCGCTTGCGCGAATACCGGGGCGGCGACTTCACCGCCGTAGTACTGGCCGTCAGCGGGCTCGTCGATCATCACCGCGATCACCAGCCGCGGATGCGACGCCGGCGCAAAGCCGACGAACGAGGACACGTACTTGTCGGGCGCGTAGCGGCCATGCTCTTCCTTGTGTGCCGTGCCGGTCTTGCCGGCGACGCGATAGCCCATGATCTGCGCCCGTGGCGCCGTGCCGCCCGGCTGCGTCACCAATTCGAGCATCGCACGCACTTCCCGCGCGGTCTGCGGCGAGATCACCCGCTGTGCCGCCGGCGGCATATCAATCCGCAACAGCGACAGCGGGACGAGTTCCCCGTCGCGCGCGAATACACTGTAAGCACGCGCCAACTGGATCAGCGATACCGAGATGCCGTGGCCGTACGACATCGTCGCCTGCTCGATCGGCCGCCAACTCCGGTACGGCCGCAGCCTGCCCGACGCCTCGCCGGGAAAACCCAGGCGAGGAACGGTGCCGAAGCCGAGGCGCTGAAACATGTCCCACATCGACGCCGCGGGGAGCGACAGCGCGATCTTCGCCGCGCCGACGTTGGAGGACTTCTGGATCACCTGCGCCACGGTCAGTGCCCGTTCCACGTGATCGTCGCGGATGGTCGCCGCACCGACGGCGAAAGTGCCCGGTGCGACCGGAATTACGGTGCCCGGCCGCACCTTGCCGGAATCGAGCGCCAGCGCGATGGTGAAGGGCTTCAACGTCGATCCCGGCTCGAAGGTGTCGGTGACGGCGCGGTTCCGGAGCTGCGCGCCCGAAAGCCGGTTGCGGTTGTTGGGGTTGTAGGTCGGAAGATTGGCGAGCGCGAGCACTTCACCGGTATCGACATCGAGCACGACGATGCCGCCGGCTTTCGCCCGGTGCTGCTCGACGGCGCTCTTCAACTGGCTGAAGGCGATGTTCTGAATGCGGGCATCGAGTGCGAGCACGAGGTCGCGCCCGGCCTGCGCCGCCCGGATCGACTCGACGTCCTCGACGATCTGGCCGAGCCGGTCCTTGATCACGCGACGGCTCCCGGGCTTGCCCGTCAGGGTATCCTGGAAAGCGAGCTCGACCCCTTCCTGCCCGATGTCGTCGGCGCCGGTGAATCCGAGCACATGCGCCATCACTTCGCCGCCCGGGTAGTAGCGCCGGTACTCGCGGTCCTGGAACAACCCGGGGATGCGCAGCTGCGCAATCAGATTGGCGGTTTCCGGAGAAATCTGCCGCTTGATGAAAACAAAGTCACGACCTGGATCGGCGATGCGCTTCTCGATTTCCCGGGACGGCGTCTCGATCAGCGTCGCCAGGCGCGCGAGCTGCGATCTGTTCATTTTCACTTCGTCCGGAATCGCCCAGATCGACTTCACCGGCGTGCTGATCGCAAGCGCCTCGCCGTTGCGGTCGACGATGCGGCCGCGATTGGCGGAAATCTCGATTACGCGGCTGTAGCGCGATTCGCCCTTTGCCTGGAGAAAATCATTGTGCAACCCCTGCAGATACACGGCGCGGCCGAGGAGCGTGGCAAACCCGGCGACAAATGCCGCGAGCAGCAGCCGCGAGCGCCAGGTCGGCAGCGTGAGCGTCAGCACCGGACTGGCGGCGAAATTCATTGCGCTACCCCCTGAGGTGCCGTTTCCTGCTGCACGATCTGCAGATGCTTCGGGTCAGGAACGTGCATGCGCAGCCGCCGGCTGGCGATGCGCTGGACGCGGGCGTGCATCCCCCAGGTGCTCGCCTCCAGTTGCAACTGGCCATATTCGACTTCGAGTTGCCGCGCCTTTTCCTGTTCCTGCTCGAGCTCGGCGAAGAGTTTCCTCGACTTGTATTGCGAAGTGACCAGCCCCAAGGCGCAGGCGGTGAGCACCGCGAGCAGGAGCAGGTTCAGCCTGGCCATGTGCAACTCACGCGAGCTTCTCGGCGATGCGCAGGACGGCGCTGCGGCCGCGCGGGTTCGCCCTCGCTTCACCGGCATCGGGCCTGACAGGCTTGCCGAGGATGCGCAGCTTCGGCCTGGGCAACTCGCTCGCGCGCACCGGCAGCCGCTCCGGCAATGCGCCCGCGCGCGAGTTCTCGCGCATGAAACGCTTGACGATGCGGTCTTCGAGGGAATGAAAGCTGATCACGGCGAGCCGTCCCGAGGGTTTAAGCGCAGCCAGGGCCTGAGGTAGAGCTAGCGACAATTCCTCAAGCTCCTGATTGACGTAAATCCGTAGAGCCTGAAACGTCCGCGTCGCCGGATCCTGCCCCGGTTCACGCGTCCGGACGGCCGCACCCACGAGCGCGGCAAGTTGCCTTGTACTGTGGACAGACCCTCCTCGCCGAGCAGCAACAATCGCCTTTGCAATCTGTTTAGCAAACCGTTCTTCCCCATAGCTGCTCAACACCTCCCTGATCTCGGCCTCGTCGGCCCGCTCGAGCCACTGCGCCGCGCTCACGCCCCGCGTCCGGTCCATGCGCATGTCGAGCGGCGCGTCGAACCGGAAGCTGAATCCGCGTTCCGGATCGTCAAGCTGCGGCGACGACACGCCCAGATCGAACAGCACACCGTCCACGCCGACCACGCCTAGAGCATCGAGCGTCGGCTGCAATTCGCTGAAGCGCGCCTGCACCGGCGTAAAGCGCGGATCGCGGATCGCGCGCGCCGCGGCGATTGCCTCGGAATCCCGGTCCAGCGCGATCAGGCAACCGTGCGAGCCAAGCCGATCCAGAATCAGCCGGCTGTGACCGCCCCTGCCGAACGTCGCATCCACAAACGTGCCGTCGCGGCGCGACTCGATCGCGAGCGCGTCGACTGCCGGATGGAGGAGGACGGGAAGGTGCGCATCGGCGCTCACAGCGAAAAGTTTTCGGTACCGGGCGGCGGGTTGGTGCTCACTTGTGCGAGCGCCCGGGTGAGCCGCTCTTCCCACGCGGCCCCGTCCCAGATTTCGAAGTGGCTGCCCTGCCCCACGAGCATCACGTTTTTCTTGAGTTCGGCGAACTTGCGCAGCGCCGGCGAGAGCAGGATGCGACCCTGGCCGTCGAGCTCGAGTTCTTCCGCAAAACCGACCAGCAGCCGCTGCCACCAGCGCGCTTGTTCGTTGAAGCTGGTGAGCGCCTGGATTTTTGCGCCGATGGGTTCCCAGGCAACGCGGGGATAGAGAAGCAGACAGCTATCGGGATGAGCGGTGAGAACCACCGCGCGACCTCCCGATAACAGCGCGTCGCGATGCCGGGTCGGCACTGCAAGCCTCCCCTTGGCGTCGAGATTCAGCTCTGTCGCCCCTTGAAACAATGATCCCCCTTTGAATGGCGGAAAATTCGCGTTGTAACGCCACGGTTACCCACCAAACTCTACTTTTCACCACTTTAGAGGAAACAAGAGGGTCGGTCAAGCCAAGAATTGAAAAATTTTTAGCTGCAACAGGGACTTAAGAGCACTTTCCGAGAATCTATCTAATATTAAATAATTTCAAAAAAATGAAGGTTTTATAGTGTAAATTGAATGTAACACATTAAGAATTAAAGAGTTTGAACATACAGAAGCGGCAAGGGCGGAGCAGGGTAGGTTCCCACTCGCCTCCGCGACAAGCCGCGAGCCGGACCAGGCCGCGAACGCGACCGAATCAGACTTGCGTTAACCTGCGTTGCAGGGGTTGCACGCGTACCGGGGACAGAACGGACGCCGGTCCCGGTGATTGCGCGAATCGCAATCGCAGCAGTTACTGCGCGGGAATCGGGTGCGGAAGGAAGTTCAGTGCAGGTGCTTCTTCCCGGGAGCGCGCGTGGCGCGCGCCTGCGTCCGACCCTGCGGCTCCTCGACACCGCGGCGCACGAAGAGCTGGTTGACGAGCGCGGCGACTTCGCCGATTTCGGCCTCGCCGAAATGGCGCCCGAGCAGCGCGGAAATGTCGTCCACCATGCGCCGGCGCTGCATCTCCTGGATCGACTCCGGCGTCGGGCCGACGAACACCCAGTTGTGCTCGTCCTGGCCGTCTTCGTGGTAATAGCTGACCTCGACCGCGGCGGCCTCCTCGGAGTACGGCGACAGCGACTCGAATGCGCCCTCGAGAGAATGCTGGAAATTGCGGCCGACATAGCCGGTCCAGCAGATGTCGAGCGTGCGGCGGCGGCGGTCGAACACGACGCCGGGCTCGTCCGGGTGCGCGCTGCGCGCGTCCGCCAGGCCGTCGACGTCCACGTAGTCGAGCCAGGACCGCAGCGCCTGCTCGACCTCGGTTTGATTCACGCCGTTTTTCAACGGCACCGTGCCATGAACATGAACTTCGATATGCATCCGATCACTCCTTCATTTCCCGATGCCAAACCACCCATAGTCTCGCACAGTTGTTCGCCATGCAAACGTCGGCGATAATCCATGCGCATAATTGCGGTCCGGCCAACCGACATTGTCAGGATGCGCTGCAAAATGAGGAGACACCTCGCCTCATGCTCCCCTGGAATTACGGCTGTTGCAGATCGTCCTGCAACAACCTCTTAGCATATACTCTACTCGCGCGCAGCGCCGACCGGCGCAGCAGACATACCACCACCCCTACGGAAGCACTGGAGCCAACATGACCGCACCGGCCGACGACATCAATATGGCGCTGTTTTGCGACTTCGAGAACGTCGCGCTCGGCGTGCGCGATGCGAAGTACGCCAAGTTCGACATCAGCAAAGTGCTCGAGCGCCTGCTGCTGAAAGGCAGCATCGTGGTGAAGAAAGCCTACTGCGACTGGGAGCGCTACAAGGAATTCAAGGCCGACATGCACCAGGCCTCGTTCGAGCTGATCGAGATCCCGCACCTGCGCATGTCCGGAAAGAATTCCGCCGACATCCGCATGGTTGTCGATGCGCTCGACCTCTGCTACACCAAATCGCACGTCGACACCTTCGTCATCATCAGCGGCGATTCCGATTTCTCGCCGCTCGTCTCGAAATTGCGCGAGAACAACAAGACCGTTATCGGCGTCGGGGTGAAGAACTCGACCTCCGACCTGCTGATCGCCAACTGCGACGAATTCATCTTCTACGACGATCTGGTGCGCGAAAAGCCGCAGCGCCGGCAGCCGCGGAAGAAGGCGCAGGAAAAATCCGCCTCCGCGTCGCCTTCGGAGGGCGCCCCGAAGGAGGCGGAGGACAAGACCGAGAAGGCGCTCGAGCTGGTGATGGAAACGGTGGACGCCCTGATCGCCGAGCGCGGCTCGGACGAGAAGATCTGGGGCTCGATGGTGAAGCAGGCGCTCAAGCGCCGCAATCCCGGCTTCAACGAGTCGTACTACGGCTTCTCGTCATTCTCGAAGCTGCTCGACGAAGCGGAGGCGCGCCATATGCTGCAACTCGAGCGCGACGAGAAGTCGGGCGGCTACATCATCAAGAGCGTCAGCCACTGAAAAGCCGCTGCTCTCGCCGCCAAAACCGCGAAGGAACACGATACCGCGTCCTTGGGCGTCCTGTGCGGCTGGTTTCCCTTTTCAGACCCGCTCGATGACGAGCGCGATGCCCTGCCCCACGCCGATGCACATCGTGCAGAGCGCGTAGCGGCCCTTGATCGCCCGCAGCTGGGACATCGCCGTGGTCACCAGGCGCGCGCCGGATGCGCCGAGCGGATGGCCGATGGCGATCGCGCCGCCGTTCGGATTCACGTGCGCGGCGTCATCGGCCAGGCCGAGGTCGCGCGTCACCGCGAGCGCCTGGGCGGCGAAAGCTTCGTTCAGCTCGATTACGTCCATCTGCGCGAGCTTCAGCCCGGTCTTCTCCAGCACCTTCTTCGAAGCCGGCGCCGGGCCCACGCCCATGATGCGCGGCGCCAC
Organism: Burkholderiales bacterium; assembly: GCA_049802235.1. Classification (GTDB taxonomy): domain Bacteria; phylum Pseudomonadota; class Gammaproteobacteria; order Burkholderiales; family SG8-39; genus VBDM01. The sequence goes on from JBARMB010000102.1 coordinate 40,697, forward strand.
GCCGGCTGAGGCCATCGCGAGGATGCGCGCTTTCGGGATCAGCTTGTGCTTCTTCGCCGCGGCCTCCGAGGCGAGGATCATCGCGCAGGCGCCGTCGTTGACGCCCGAGGCGTTGCCGGCGGTCACCGTGCCCTCGGGCTTCACCACGCCTTTCAGCCTGGCGAGCGACTCCAGCGTGGTGTCGGGACGCGGATGCTCGTCCTCGTCGACGACGGTGACCGCGCCCTTGCGCCCCGGGACCGACACCGGAACGATCTCGCCGCGGAAGAACCCTGCAGCCTGCGCCGCCGCCCAGCGCTGCTGGCTGCGCAGCGCGAACGCGTCCTGGTCGGCGCGTGCGACCTTGAACTCCGCGGCCACGTTCTCCGCCGTCTCCGGCATGGAATCGATGCCGTACTTCGCCTTCATGAGCGGATTGACGAAGCGCCAGCCGATGGTGGTGTCCTCGATTTTCGCCGCGCGCGAGAACGCGCTGTCCGCCTTGGGGATCACGAACGGCGCGCGCGACATGCTCTCGACGCCGCCGGCGATCATGAATTGAGTCTCGCCACACCGGATGGCGCGCGCCGCGGTGCCGACGGCGTCGAGGCTCGAGCCGCACAGGCGGTTCACCGTCGCGCCGGGGACCGTCTGCGGCAGGCCGGCGAGCAGCAAGGCCATGCGCGCGACGTTGCGGTTGTCCTCGCCGGCCTGATTGACGCAGCCGTAAATGACATCGTCGATCGCGCTCCAGTCGACGGCGGGGTTCCGCTCCATCAGGGACTTGATGGGAAGCGTGGCGAGGTCGTCGGTGCGGATCGAGGACAGCGCGCCGCCGTAGCGTCCGAACGGGGTGCGAATCGCGTCGCAGATGAAAACTTCGGTCATGATCGTGAAAATAAGATGAACGTTGACAAGCTAGCGGAGCATACCCTGTTCCGTCCCGTCCCGGCTTGCGGAGGTGTCCGCCGCGCCTGCTGCCTTCACGCGCCGCAGGCGCAGTCGAGGCTCCAGGTGCCGCTGTCGCCGATGATGAGCGGCTGCGGATGTGCGGCAACCGCCGGGGGCGGCGGCTCGACGCCGGCGCGCTTGTAGTAAGCGCCATAGGCCTTCACGGGCAACCAGTCCTGCGAGAGCGGCGGCGCCGGCGGCGCGAGGCGCGCGTACGGCCCGGCCCCGTAGACGACTTTGCCGCCGACCATGGTCAGGACCGACTCGAGGTCCTTGATCTCGTCCACCGGAACGTTGAAGTAATCGGCAGAGAGAAACACCAGGTCGGCGAGCCTGCCTTCTTCGAGCGTCCCCTTGCGGTCCTCCTCGCTCGAGATCCACGCCCCGCCCGCCGTGTAGAGGCGCAGCGCCTCGTTGCGGTCGAGCAGGTTGCGGTCGCCCTGGAGCTTGATGCCGCCGAGTGTCTTGCCGGCGATCAGCCAGTGCACGCCGAGCCACGGGTTGTAGCTGGTCGCGCGGTTGGCGTCGGTTCCGCAGGCCAGCGGTATGCCCATCTCGCGGATGCGCGCGACGGGCGGCGCGTCGGCCGCGACCCGCGCACCGTACTTGGCGAGAAACGCCTCGCCGTCGAGCGACATGCGGTTCTGGATGTCGATGCTGCCGCCCAGCGCCGCGACGCGCTCGAGTGTTTTCGGCTGCAGCGTCTCGCAGTGATCCAGCCCCCAGCGCAGATTCTTCAACGGCACCTCGCGGTTCACCTGTTCCAGCACGTCCAGGATACGGCTCGCCGAAGCGTCGAAACTGGTGTGCTGCCGGAACGGCCAGCCCTGGCCGGCAACGTACCTCACCACCGCCGTCAGATTTTTTTCCATCACGCCCCGCGGCGGCACGGGATAGTCCTTGGCGAAGTTGGCGACGTCGCCCGCGGCAAACAGAATGTATTCGCCCGCGCCGATCATGCGGTAGTAGTCGTTGCCCTGCCCGACCTTCACCAGCTTGGACCAGCTGGTGTAGTTCTCGAGCTCCTTGCCCGGCGTCTGCGCAAACAGCGTGTAGCCGATGCGCAGCGTCATCTGGCCGTCGGCGGCAAGCTTCGCGATGGCGGCATAGTTGTCGGGGTAATTCTGTCCGCCGCCGCCGGCGTCGATGACGCTGGTGATGCCGAGCCGGTTGTGCTCGCGCATGAAATGGCGCGTGGAGAGGATCTGGTCCTCCGGCGACAGGCGCGGGATGCGCAGCCACACGGATACGAGGCTTGCAAGGCTCGTCGTCGAGGTTACCAGGCCAGTCGGATTGCCCGAGGCGTCGTGATCGATCGCGCCGCCGAACATGTTGGGCGTGTCCTTGGTCCAGCCGAGCGCCCGCAGCGCCGCGCGGTTGAGCCAGGCGCGGTCGTAGAGATGCATGATCATGCAGGGCGTGTCGCCGGTGGCGGCGTTGATTTCATCGAGCGTCGGGAAGCGCTTCTCCGCGAACTGCGCCCAGGTCCAGCCGCCGATCACCTGCACCCAGTGCGGCGACGGCGTGCGCCGTGCCTGGTTGCGCACGCGCTGCAGCCCTTCCGCGAGCGAGGGCACGCCGTCCCAGCGCACCTCGTTCGTATACGTCAGCCCGCCGCGGATGAAATGGGTGTGCGCGTCATTCAGCCCCGGAACCACCGTGCGCCCGCCGACGTCGATGACCGCCGTGGCGGGGCCTTTCAGGTGCCGCAGGTCCGCTTCGGAACCGGCGCCGATGATGCTGTCGCCCTTGATCGCCAGCGCCGAGACGAACGAATTGCGCCGGTTCATCGTGGCGATGCGGCCGTTGACGAGCAGCGTATCGGCCGGACCGCTCGCCGCCGGCGCCATGGAAGCGCACCCGCCCAGTACCGAAAGACTGATCAGCCCTGCGCCCGCCGCGAGCGAGTCCTTGAGGAACTCGCGGCGGCCGCCGTCGGCCGGCTGGCCGGCCGCTGACGGCAATTGAAACGTGTGACCGCAATTGACATGGTTGCACTTCATGGCTCGCTCCTCCGTCTCGATGAATCGCTGAAAGTCTCGCGCCGCTTCATCCGGTCAAGCATCGGCAAACCGCCATCCGGACAGGCCTGCGCCCGCCTTCTTGCCGATTGCCGGATATTCATCTCAGTCCCGCCTCGACCACGGCAGGTAGCGCCGGGTGAGCCATTTCATCAAAGCCTCGAAACCCACCCCGGCAGCGACCAGCACGATCACCGCGACGAAGGCCTCGTTGTGCTTGAAGATGCGGGAGTTGTACAGGATGTAGAAACCCAGGCCCGGGATCGAGACGAAGAACTCGGCGACCACCGCGCCGATCAGCGCGCGCCCGGCGGCGAGCCGGACCCCCGCAAGCAGATACGGCAGCGACGACGGCAGCACGACGTCGAACAGGGTGGAAAGCGGACGCGCCCGGAACGAGCGCGCGACTTCCAGGTATTCGAGCGGCACCGAGCGGGCGCCGTCGCAGGAATTGATCGTGATCGAGAAGAACGACGCGAACACCACCACCGCGAGGCGGGCGTCGGCGCTGTAACCGAACCACAGCGTCACCAGCGGCACGATCGCCACCATCGGCGTCGCGAACAGACTGTTCACGTAATACCGCAGGCCCTGCTCGACTGCCGACACACGCCCCATCATGAATCCGGTCGCCATGCCGGCGATCAGCGAAACGAAAAGCCCCTCCGCGACCGCCCACAGCGTCGCCCCCGCCGCGGCGAGAAACTGCGCATCCGTGATTACGGAGAAAAACACCTTGACGATGCCGCTTGGACGCGCGACGTAGGCGGGCGCGAGCGTCCGCACCACCAGCTCCCACAGCGCGAGCAGAACCAGGCCGGCCGCGACTTTGAGCACGATCGGCGAGCTCAGCACGCCGGGCCGACTTCCCGCGCTGGCGTGCAAGGGCGCGGCGCTCGCGCCGTTCACGCGTTATACCCCTTCCACGCGGCGAAGCGCTTCTCGAGATAGCGGCCGAAATCCATCAGGCCCACGCCCAGCAGAACAATGACGAGGAGAGCCGCCAGCATGCCGGCGGTATCGAAATTCTGCGACCCCGTCATGATCATCTGCCCGAGTCCAGACGGACTGAGAAAGAATTCCGCCGCCACCATCCCGACCAGGCCGCGCGCGATCGCCTGCCGGATGCCGGTCATGGTGAACGGCAACGTGTAGGGAATCATCACGTCGCACCACAATTGCCATTCGCTGGAGCGGAAGGAATGCGCGACCTCGACCAGTTCCGGCCTGACGCTGCGCGCGCCCTCGATGGTGTTGTAGAGCACGGGGAAAACCGCGAACAGGAACACCACCAGCACCTTGGGCGCAAAGCCGAAGCCCATGATCGAAAGGATGAACGGGATGACCGCCACCATCGGCGTCGCATAGAGCACCATGATGTAGTCCTCGAGCGCCACCCGCAGCCACGCCACGCGCGCCAGCAGCACGCCGAGCGGCGCACCGACCGCAATCGCGATCAGGAGCCCGGTAACATAGAGTTCGAAGGAGGCCGAACCCTGGCGCAGGAGCGCCCCGCTTCGCCCGAGTTCCCCGAGACTCGAGAGCGTCGCGGACAGCGGCGCCCAGAACGCGCCGGAAATCAGGCGCCCCGACACTTCCCAGACGATTGCGCCGAGCGCAAGGCTGGCGACGATCGTCGCGTAGCGCAGCAACCGCTTCCGCTGTGTCACGGGAATTCCGCCGGTCCCGCGGGCCACGGGCCCGCGGGATTCAGCGGCTGCTCAGTGCTTGTTGACCAGCGCCCAGGCGTCGTGCCAGACGCTGGGATCGACGATGCGCTCGTACGGCACTACCGTCTTGTCGGCCTTGATGTTGCCGACCGCCTTCTGCGTCCTGCCCACCGCCTCGATGTATTGGCGGGTCAATCCGTCCTTTTCGTGCGGCCAATACTCCATGTCGATATACGCCTTGAGCGATATCCCCGCCAGTTTCGGGCTGCGACCGGTAGGGGCCGCATCCTGCGCGACCTTGGCAGCGTTGGCCGGGTCGTGCATGAAGCGCTCGGCGTCGATCAACCCCGCCAGCAAACGCACGAAGGCGTCGCGGTTCTGCGCCAACTTGTCCTTGCGCACAACCAGCAGCAGATAGTGATCGAGCGGCCGCGATTGTTTCTGCGTGACGATCGTCTTTATCGATTTTCCGGTTTGCTCCTCGATCGCGGGAACGTCGTCGATATGCAGCGTGCCGTACTTGAGCTGGCCGGCGATCATCGCCGCGGCCGTGTTCGAGCCCAGCGCCACCTGCTGCACGTCTTCGATCTTCATCTTGCAGCCGCCGACGAGCATGGTCTTGAGCGCAATCGATCGCGCCCCGCCCACGGTGTCCACGCCGACCCCCTGGCCATTGATGCTGGCACAGGTCGCATTCGGATCGATGGAACCGATCAGCCAGTCGGGATGCTCCATGCCCCAGATGCCGACCAGCGGTACGTCCGCGTTCGAGATCTGGCTGATAAGAAGCGGCGTCACCGACAGCGCGGCATCGATCTCGCCGGCGACGACGGCGCGCGCGGCGAAAGTGCCGTTATCGAAGGGACGCACCGTCACGTCCACGCCGCGCTGCTTGAAAAACCCCTCCTGGTCGGCGACCAGCACGATCACCGCGCCGAAGATCGGCGGAATGCCGGGAGTACCGAAGGTCAGCTTCGGCTGCGCCGCCGAGACCGCCGGAAAGCACGCGGCCGCCAGCATCAGCCACACCGCGCAGATGCCGCGGGTCGACAGGTATTTCAGGTATGTCATTTTCACTCCTCCTGGTGGTCAAGAAACAAATTTACCGCTTCACTTCGAATTCCGCCTCGCGCGCATCCGCCATCAGCGTGCCCCAGACGTGCTCGCGCAGTTCGGCAAAGCGCGGCTGAAGCAGCGTCGTGCGGTCGCGCGGGCGCGGCAGGTCGACTTCGACGATTTCGTGCACCCCGCTGGGTCGCCCCTTGAGCACCAGCACGCGGTCGCCCATCAGCACCGCTTCGTCGATGGCGTGGGTGACGAACACCATCGTGGTCGGCCGTGTCTCCCAGATGCGCAGCAGCTCGAACTGCAGGATCTCGCGCGTCTGGGCGTCGACCGCGCCGAACGGCTCGTCCATCAACAGCACGCGCGGTTCGACCGACAGCGCCCGCGCCAGCCCGCAGCGCTGTTGCATGCCGCCGGAAATCTGGTAGGGGTAATAGTGCTCGAATCCGGACAACCCTACCAAATTGATGAATTTGCGAACCCTTGCATCGATCTCCGCACGCGACACGCCGGCCAGCTTGAGACCATAGGCGACGTTCTGAAATACCGTCTTCCACGGAAACAGACCAAAATTCTGGAACACCATCACCACGCCCTCACGCGGCTCGGCGACCCGTTTCCCCTCCACCGATATTTCGCCCTCGGTAAGCGGGATCAGCCCATCGATGCACCGCAGCAGCGTCGTCTTTCCGCAACCCGAAGGACCGATGATCGCCAGCACTTCGCTTTCGCCGACGGTGAACCCGACATCGCGAAAAACCTCCAACTCGCCATAGCGCTTACCGGCCCCGGACACCAGGATGCGCGGCCGGGTCTGTGCTGCCGAATTGCTCAATTCCTCACTCCGTCAATTTTTATTGTTCCGGAATTTCCCCAACCGGATTTCTTTCCTCGACCCGGAAACCCAGGCAGGCCTTCGCTTTGGCCACCGCCCCGGCGGCTTCGAACCCCACGCCAGAGGCCGGGCGGTGCCGGCCCGTTTTCATGGTGATCCCGGGCCACGGGGCAAATTCAACCAACCCGGTCCGGACCCGTCTCCTCTACGCGGCGTGCTTGGACCGCGACGGAGCGGACTTCGCCCAGTATTCGGACGACGCTTTCGTCTCGGCGAGCGCACCGGCGTTTTCGAACCCGGGGGCCATCGACGCCGCAGTCCCCGCGAGCACCTGATGATGCTCGATGTCGAGCAGCCGCAGCCAGCTCTGCTGGCCCATGGTGAGCGCAATGAAGCAGCCCAGCTCGACCAGCTCCGGCTCGCTGAAGTGCTTCTGCAGCCGCTCCCAGAACGCGTCGTCGGTATTCAGGCGCCAGGTGATCGCCTCGGCGTAGGCAAGCGCCGCCTTCTGGCGCTCGTTGTAGTTGATCGACTTCTCGAAATTCAGCAGATCCTTCACCTGTTCCTCGACGACGCCGCTCGCGGCGGCCTTGATCGAGCGCTGGTTGCCGCAGTACTCGCACTGGACCGTGCGCGATACGTAGAGGCGGCACAGCTCCTTGACGGCGTGATCGCATACGCCGTTCCTGAATATGTCGCGCCAGGAATTGGCGAACGCCCAGAAGCAGGCGGGCACATGCGCGCGCACCGCGGAACTCTCCGGCCGCGGCGTGCCCTCGCGCCGGCAACGGTCCATTTCGCTGCGCATTTCGGCGTCCATCGTTTCGAGCGGAACGTAGCTGATTCTCGGTTTTGTCATGCTGACTCCTCGATGCGCTTGCGGGCGCCGACCGTCAATGCAGCGCAAGTCTGCCCTTTCATCGGCAGGCCTGCAAGGCCCCGGCACGCGGCGCGGCCCGGGGCCGGACAGTCCGGATAGGCGGCGCCGCTCACTGCGGCTTGATGCCGGCCGCCTTGATGACCTTCGCGTAATCGTCGATTTCGCGGCGCACGAAGCGGCTGAACTCGGCCGGCGTCATGCTCATCGGATCGTTACCGAGCTTGGCGAGCCGTTCGCGCACGTCGGCGCTGGCGAGCGCGCGGTGCACGTCCTTGGAGATCCTGTCGACGATGTCGGCGGGCAGGCCGGCCGGCCCCCACAGCCCGAACCAGAGCGTGAACTCGAATCCGGGCACGCCGGCCTCGGCCACGGTCGGCACCTCGGGCAGCTGGCTCGAGCGCTGGGCGCTGCTCACCGCGAGCGGGCGCAGCTTGCCGTCGCGGATGTGCGACATCACCGCCGAGATGGGTGCGAAATAGTAGTCGACGCGCCCGCCAAGAAGGTCGGTCACCACCTCCTGCGTTCCCTTGTAGGGGATATGCGTGACGTCGATGCCGGTCGCCAGCTTGAATTTCTCGAGGTTGAGGTGCGTGCCGCTGCCGACCCCGGCCGAGGCGAAATTGATCTTGCCCGGATTCGCCTTCGCCTGGGCGATCAGTTCCGCGACCGACTTGATGCTCGAACCGGGATTATCCACCAGCACGTTGGGCTGGCCCGCGAGCGGCGCGATGTCAACGAAATCCTTCAGCGTGTCGTAGGGCAGCTTGGCGTAAATCGCGGGATTGACCGCATGCGCCGACGAATTGATGAGCAGCATGTAGCCGTCGGGCGCGGCCTTCGCCACCACCGCCGTGCCGATCGAGCCGCCGGCGCCGCCGCGGTTTTCCGCCAGCACCGGCTGGCCCCAGAGCTCGGAGAGCTTCTGCGTGACCACGCGGCCGACGATGTCGGTGGCGCTGCCCGGGGGAAACGTGATGATCACGCGCACCGGCTTGTTCGGATAGCCCTGCGCGAACGCCTGGATCGCGCTCGCCGCCAGAGCCACTGCAACAATCCTCATGAAGCTTTTCATATCATCCCCCTCCGTAAAAAATCATGATAACCCGTCGCCGACGGGCACGTTTTCGGACTTCAGCTCCAGCGCCGACGCCTTCGCCTGCTGCACCAGCAGCGTGGCGAAATCCTGCTCGCTCATGCCGTTGCCCATCATCGACTGGACGAGGTCGCGCGTGATCGAGGCGAGCGGCATCGGCACCTCGAACCGGCGCCCGGCTTCCAGGCCCAGATCGAGGTCCTTGCGCAGCAGGTACGGCGTGAAAGTGACCTTGAAGTCGAGATTGACGAAGGCCGGCGCCTTGTAGCGCGTGAACGTCGAGCCCATGACGCTGTTGTTGAGAAAGTCGAGAAACGCATGCCGCGGCACGCCGGCTTTCTGCGCCAGGACGGTGATCTCGGCCATGCACTGCGTCACCACGCCGAGCATCACGTTGTGGCAGATCTTGACGATGCGCGCGAGCTCGCCCTCGCCGACATAGGACGAACCCCGTCCCATCATTTCCAGATACGGCGCGGCCGCGGCGTACGCAGCCTTCGGGCCCGATACGACGAAGGTCAGCTTCCCCGCATTGATCACCTTGGCGTTGCCGCTCACCGGTGCGGCAAGCATTTGCGTCCCGTGGGGCGCGAGGATCCGCCGCAGCTCGGCCGAGCCCTCGAGCGAAATGGAAGAGCATTCGACGACCATGCGCGGCGCGCCGCTCTTGCCCCTGGCCTTCGACAGCAGCCCCTGCGGGCCGGCGATCACCTGCTTCACGTCGTCCCAGGTCGACACCATGCAGAAGACGATGTCGCAGCCGGCGAGCTCGGTCAGCTTGCCGGCGATTTTCGCACCGTCCCTGGCGAGCGGCTCGGCCTTCTCGCGGGTGCGGTTCCAGACGGTGATGTCGCAGCCGCCCCTGGCCAGCCGCCGCGCCATCTCGAAGCCCATGCGCCCGGTGCCGATCCACCCCAGCCGGGCCTGTTTCACTTTTGCAACAGTCAATTCGATTCTCCCATGAGTGAGCGACGGCACGAACCGCACCGCTCCGGTTTACTGCCTCATTTCAGCTCGGCGAGCCAGTCGCGCGTCTCGAGGATTTGCTTCACCTTGCGCAGGAACGCCGCCGAATAGGCGCCGTCGATGGCGCGGTGGTCGAAGGAGTGCGCAAGCACTCCGACCGGGCGGATGGCGATGACGTCGCCGCCCGGGTCTTCAACGACCACCGGCTTCTTGCGCACGCCGTCGGTGGAGAGAATCGCCACCTGCGGCTGGTTGATGATGGCTGCGGTGAAAAACGTCCCGAACGCGCCGGAGTTCGACAGCGTATAGGTGCCGCCGCTGACATCGTCCGGCTTCAGCGTTCCCGCACGCGCCGCGATGGCGAGGCGATTCATCTCGCGGGCAAGCTCCGCGAGGCTGCGGCGATGCGCGTCGCGCACCACCGGCACGACCAGGCCCTGGAAATCGAGGTCCACCGCGATGCCGAGGTGCACGCGCTTGTGCACGATCAGCGCCTCCGCACCGAGGCTCGCGTTCACCCGGGGATATGCGGCGATCGCCTCGCACACTGCGCGGGCGATGAACGGCAGATAGGTGAGCGAGAAACCTTCGCGCGCCTTCCATGGCTCGCCGATCGCCGTTCGCGCCTGATCGACACGCTCGTAATCCACTTCGACCGCCTGCAGCACGTGCGCGCTGGTCGCGACCGAGCGCAGCATATGCTCGGCCGTCTGGCGGCGAATCTTGGACAGCGGCACCGCCTCGTCATCCGGCGCCGCCGGCTTCGGCGCGGCCGGCGCGACCGCCGCGGCCACGGCAGCCGGTTTCGCGCCCGCCGCCGCGGTTTCGATCACTGCCAGCACCGTTCCCACCGGCACCGCGACGCCGATCTCGACCAGGATCTTCGACAGCACGCCGTTCGCCGGCGCCGGGACTTCGGTCGTGACCTTGTCGGTCTCGACATCGAACAGTGGCTCGTCGGCCTTGACTGCGTCGCCGACCTTCTTGTACCAGTTGATGACCGTGCCCTCGGTCACCGTCTCCCCCAGCTGCGGCATGATCACGTCCATTGCGCTTCTCCGCTCGAGGCCATCATGCGGCGCGCCGCGCTTCCAGCGCGCGCCGGATCTCGGCGACGATGCGCGCCACCGAAGGAATCACGGCGTCCTCGAGCTGGTCCGCCGCCGGCAGGGGAATGTGCGGCGTGGTGATCCGGATCACCGGCTGCTTCAGCGCGCTGAAAACTTCCTCCTGGATGATCGAGGCGATCTCGGCTCCCCAGCCGCACAGGCGCGGGTTTTCCTCGACGGTGAACACCCGTCCGGTGCGCGCCGATTCGCGCAGCAAAGTCTGCGTGTCGAGCGGCACCAGCGAGCGCACGTCGATCACCGTCGCCTGGATGCCGTGCTCCGCGGCGAGCACCTCCGCGGCCTTGAGCGCTTTGGGCACCATCGCGGCGAGCGCGATCACCGTGACGTCGCCGCCTTCGCGCAGCACCTTTGCCTTGCCGAGCAGCTCGATATATTCGCCCTCCGGCACCTCGCCCTTGTTGGCGAGCAGGCTTTTGTGCTCGAAGAACACCACCGGGTCGGGATCGCGGATCGCTGCGGCGAGCAGCCCCTTCGCGTCCGCCGGGCTCGAAGGCGCGACGACTTTCAGGCCCGGGATCGCCATGGCCCAGTTCTCCACGCTCTGCGAGTGCTGCGCGCCGAAGCGCGACCCGGCGCCGTTCGCGGTGCGGATCACCAGCGGCAGCGTGATCTGCCCGTTGCTCATGTAGCGCGTCTTGGCGATCTCGTTGGCGACATAGTCCCAGCAGCAGGCGAGGAAGTCCGAGAACATGATCTCCGCCACCGGCCTCAATCCGGTCATCGCCGCGCCCATCGCCGCGCCCAGGATCGCGAGCTCGGAGATCGGCGTGTCCTTCACCCGGCGCGGGCCGAACTGCTCGAAAAGCCCCACCGTGGTCTTGAACACGCCGCCGGCGGCGGCCGTGTCCTCGCCGAACAGCACCACGCGCTCGTCGCGCGTCATTTCCTGCGCGATGGCGGCGGCCACGGCGTCGCGGTAACTTAATTGCGCCATGCTGAACCTCCATCGGCCCACACATCGGTCATTGCGGATTCCAGCGCCGGCAGCGGCGAGGCCTTGGCGGCTTCCGTCGCCCGCTCGAGCTTCGCCATCGACTCCGCCTCTATTCTCTCCAGCGTCGGCGCGGCGATCCCGAGCCCGAGCAGCTGGTTGCGATACAGCGTCACCGGGTCGCGCTTGAGCCATTCGTCGACCTCCTCCTTCGGCCGGTACTTGCCCGGATCGGCGCGGGAGTGGCCGCTGTGGCGGTAGGTCAGGCATTCGACGAGCGAAGGCCCGCCGCCTGAGCGCGCCTTGGCGATCGCATCGCGCGCGGTGCGGAAAACGACGTCGGCGTCGTTGCCGTCGATCACGATCCGCTCCAGGCCGTAGCCCGCGGCGCGGTCCGCCGCCGGATGCTTCACCGCGGTAACGGCCGCGATCGGCGTGTATTCCATGTACAGGTTGTTCTCGCAGACGAAGATGACCGGCAGCTTCCACACCGCCGCGAGGTTGAGGGCTTCGTGGAACGCGCCGATATTGGTCGCGCCGTCGCCGAAGAATGCCGCCGCGATTTGCTTGGTGCCGCGATATTGCGCCGACCACGCCGCGCCGGCCGCGACCGGCAGGTGCGCGCCGACGATGGCGTACGAGCCCATGACGCCGTGCTCGACGCTGGTCAGGTGCATCGAGCCGCCCTTGCCTTTCATCAGCCCGCACTGCCGGCCCATCAGTTCGCCCAGCACCGACAGCATCGAGGCGCCGCGCGCGAGCGTGTGATGATGGCCGCGATAGGTGCAGAAGGTGTAGTCGTCCTTGTTCATCGCCGCGGCGAACCCCGCCGCCACCGCCTCGTGGCCGAGCGCGAGGTGGCTGGTGCCCTTCACCAGGTTCTGGAGAAACAGGTCATACGCGCGTTTCTCGCAATGGCGGATCTCGACCAGCAGCCGGTACAGCTGCAGCCTTGTCGCCTCGGGAATGTCGTCGCCGCGTTGCGCGGGACGCGCTTGCTGAGTGATACTCATGTTCGAACCGCCTTCTATTATCGAGGATTCACAAAATGACCGGGACCCATCGTCGTCCCCGCGCAAGCGGGGACCCGGCGGCTTCTGCCTTGAACGACGCTGGATTCCCGCTCACGCGGGAATGACGGCAACGGAAATTCACTTGGCATCAGTACGGGTTCGCGATCGGCAGCTCTTCCGCCGGATAGAGCGAAATGATCTTGGCGCCGTCGGGCGTGAGGATCACTTCCTCCTCGATACGCGCGGCCGAGACGCCGTCGGTCGCGGGACAGTAGGTCTCGACGGCGAACACCATGCCCGCCTTGAGCTCGATCGGCTCCTTGAACGAGTTGAGCCGCGAGATCAGCGGCCGCTCGTGCAGGCCCAGCCCGAGCCCGTGGCAGAAGTTGAGCCCGAAGGCCTCCATCTCGCTGGAGAAGCCGATCTCCTTCGCCTCGGGCATGGCGCGCGCGATCTTGTCGCTGCTCATCCCGGGCTTCAGCAGCTCGATGGCGCGGTCCATCCATTCGCGCGCTTTCCTGTAGGCGGTGCGCTGCGGCGAGGTCGCGCGCCCGACGCTGAAAGTGCGGTAGTAGCAGGTGCGATAGCCCATGAACGACTGGATGACGTCGAAAAACGCCTGGTCGCCGGGACGGATCAGCCGGTCGGTGAAATTGTGCGGATGCGGCGAGCAGCGCTCGCCGGAAATCGAATTGATCGCCTCGACGCAATCGGAGCCCATCTCGTAGAGCCGCGCGGTGGCGAGCGCCACGATCTGCGATTCCTTGATGCCGGGCTTCAGCGCCGCGGCGATGTCATGGTAGACGCCGTCCACCATGGCCGAGGCCATGTTGAGCAGCGTCAGCTCGTCGATGTTCTTGACCTCGCGCGCCATCAGCATCACCTGCTGGCCGTCGCGCACCTCGATGCCGAGCTTCTGCAGCTCGAACAGCATCGGCGGCTCGACCACGTCGATCCCGAGCGGCATGCCGCCCACGCCCTCGGCGTCGAGGATCGCCTTGATCTCCCTGGCCGCGTCGCGAAACAGCGTGATGTCGCTGCCCACCGCCCCGCGCATGCCCAGCAGCCCGGCGCGGCAGTGGTCGGTGTGCAGCCAGGGCGCGTGCAGCCGGTGGTGCTTCGCGGCCGAGCCGAAGTCCCAGATGTACGGATCGCCGTTGCCGGTCAGCAGCGAGTAGCGCGTCAGCTTGTCGCGCGCCCATTCGCCGATCACGGTGCTGGTGGTGTAGCGGATGTTGTGCTGATCGAACGACAGCAGCGCCCCGAGGCCCGACCCGGAGAGCGCCGCGCGCACGCGTGCAAGGCGGTAGTCGTGCAGCCGGCGAAAATTGATGCGCTCCTCGAAATCGACCTGCGTGTGGCCCGGCGCCTGCAGCGGCCGCTTCCAATTATGGTGCGGATTGATGTCGTCCGGCCGGATGATTTTCGGTTCTTCCCGATTTTTTGCTTTGGCCATAACAGTATTCCTTCGTCCGAATCAGCGGTGAGCAGTATGCCATGCGATCGCTCCCACGGCACGCCGCAAACGGGTTTCGCGGCAATGACAGCGGGGAAATCGACGCATCACCCGCATCGGCAATCCTCTCCTGCTCGCGTCAAATCCGGGCCAGACCGAATTGCCCGGCGAGCCAGTCGGCCGTCCGGCTGCGATAGCGATACGGGCGGTTGTTGGCATTGTGCCCGCCGTCCTCGACGATCAGCAGCTCGACCGGACCGGAGACGCTCCTCGCCAGCTGCTCGGCGTGAGTCGCGGGCACGAGCCGGTCCTGCCGCCCGGTGACGATGAAGATCGGGCAGGTGATCTTCGCCGCCGCGTCCTGCATCGAGAGCGTCGCCGCGTGGCGCCGCGCGTCGGCCTCGGTGGCGCAATGGCTGCGCACGCGGAACGCTTCGCGCGTGAGCAGCGGCAGCCCGTCCCAGATCTTGTCCCACTCGAACGGCCCGGAGAGCGCGATGCAGGCCATGACGCGTTTCTCGTAGGCGGCGGCGCGCGGCGCGTAATAGCCGCCCAGGCTCACGCCCCACATGGCGATCCGCCCGGCATCCAGATCCGTTCGCGTCCCGATCCAGTCGCACACTGCCCGCGCGGCGCGCTCGTAGTCGCCGCAGATCGGGATCTCGTACTCCGCCTCGCCTTGCCCCGGGCCGTCGATCGCCAGGATGGCGATGCCGCGCGCGAGAAACGGCTCCTCGTAGGCGTGCAGTTCCTCCTTGGTGGAATCGAGGCCCGGCGCCATGATCATGACCGGTGAGCGCGCCGGCGCCTGCGCGGGACGCCGCAGCACGCCGTACAGCGTCCTGCCTTCGAACGGGATCGCGACGCGCGCGCCGGCGGGGCGCATGTGGGGCAGAGCGGCCTTGTAGCATTCGACCGCCTGCATGTGGGCCGAGCGCATCTGCGCCAGGTCGTGGACAAAGACGAATTTTGCAAAATGGTAATACATCGCCGCGCGCACCAGGTGCTCGCCGGCGGTCAGCTTGTAGCCCTGGCCGAGCGCTTCGCGCCCGAGCGCCTCGTGGATTTTCGCGCGCTCGCACCACGCCGCGCACCAGTCCTCCCAGCGCTCGATCGACGCGGTGACTTCCTGGAAATCGGCCAGCAGCACGCCGTTGGCGACAAAACGCGGCGCCCAGTGCGAGATCGCCGCCGCGACACGCGGGTCGGCCGGCCTGCTTTTCAATTCGACTTCGGACATGAACGCGTCTCCCCTTCAACTTGCCGGCCTGCGGCCGTGATGCGCATCATCGAGCAGCTTGCGGATGCCGGCGCGGTCGATCGGCCGCGGATTGTAATAGGGCGATTGCGTCGCCAGCTCGGCGGCGCGGTCGAGGTCGGCTTCCTGCATGCCGATGTCCTTCAGCGCCAGCGGCGCGCCGAGACTCCTCATCAGGTCGTAGAGACCCTGCGCCGCGTGCGGCGCTCCCGTCGCCGCGGCGAGCGTCGTCGCCCCTGCGAGCGTCGTCGCGCCTGCGAGCGTCGTCGCGCCTGCGAGCGTCAAAGCGCGCTCGATGCGCCGCATCGCCTCGGGCGCGGCGGCGTAATTGTAAGCGACCGCATGAGGCAGCACCACCGTATGCGTTTCGGCGTGGGGCAGGTTCCACGTCCCGCCGAGCACATGGCAGAGCTTGTGATGCAGCGCCATGCCGACCGCGCCGAGCACGCTGCCGCACAGCCACGCCCCGCAGAGGCAATCGCTGCGCGCTTCGAGGTCCTTCGGGTTCTTCGCCACCTGCGGCAGGCCCTGCGCCAGCGCGCGGATGCCCTCCTCGGCCATCATGCTCATGATCGGATTGGCGTCCTCGGCGTACAGGCCCTCGGCGGCGTGCGCGAGGGCGTTGAAGCCGCTCGTGACCGACAGCGCGACGGGCAGCCCGAGGGTGAGCGCCGGATCGTAGATCACCGTTTTCGGCAGCACCTTGCGGTCGCGGCCGGTTTTCTTCATGCCGCCTTCGGTGATGCCGTAGATCGGCGTCATCTCCGAGCCGGCGTAGGTGGTGGGAATGGCGAGAATGGGCAGCGCCGACTCGAGCGCCGCCGACTCGAGCGCTATGGCCTTGGCGAGGCCCGTGGTCGAGCCGCCGCCGATGGCCACGGCGCAGTCGGCGCCGAGGCGAGTCGCCTCTGCGCGCGCCTGCCGCGCCGTCTCGATCGGCACGTGCATCACCGCGCGCGGAAAAATTCCCGCGCAGCGATCGCCGAGCCTGCGCGCAATGTCCTCGGCAAGCGCCTTCTGCCCGGGCGTCGAGAGCACCAGAACCCGCTTCGCGCCGAGCAGCCCGATCTCGCGCGCAAAATGCTCGAGCGCGCCGACGCCGAAAACCACGCGGCCGGGAAGCGGGTTGTGGACGAACGCCTTCACTGCCGGCCTCAGTTCTCCGGCCCGGCGTAGGCGCCGGCCGTATGGGGAAACATCGATTTGACGATCTTGAAGCGCGAGATGTCGACGCTCGCGTCCATGTGCAGGAAGATCGCGGCATCGCGGAAGAATTTCTCGATGCCGAATTCGAGCATCATGCCGTTGCCGCCGTGCAGCTCCACCGCGTGCCTGGCCACCTCGAAGATTTCCTCCGAGGCGAAAACCTTGACCATGTTGCACAGCGCATCGGCGTCCGGTGAGCGCTCATCGACCGCGCGCGAGGCTTCCCGCAGCAGTGCGCGCACCGCGGCGAGCTTGGTCGCCATGTCGGCCAGGCGCAGCGCGACCGCCTGGTGCTTGATCAGGATGCGCCCGCCCTGCACGTAGTTCTGCACGTACTCGGCCGTCTTTTCGAACGCCGCCATGCCGACGCCGAGGTTCTTCGCCGCCTGGATGATCTTGCCGGGAAGGAAATAGATACCGGCCTTGGACAGCGCATTGCCCTCGACCAGCAGATGGTCCCGGGGCACGGCGCAGTCCTCGAACGTGATTTCGCCGTTGTTCATGAAGCGGCAGCCGAGCGTCTCGTTGCAGCGGGTGACGGCAAGGCCGGGCGTATCGCGCGGCACGAGAAAGCTCGAGGTGCCCTGCAGCATGCCGAGCGCCGGATTGGTGTTGGCGTAGACGACGTAGAGGCCGGCGTCGTAGCCGTTGCTGATGAACTGCTTGCGGCCGTTGATGACCCACTGGTCGCCCTTCGGAACGGCGCGGGTGTGCATCGCCGCCTCCGGCACGTTGTAGGGCAGCCAGCGGTCGGACGCTCCGCGCGGCTCGGTGAGACAGTGCGCCAGGAGGAAACCGGGGTCCTGCATCAGGCGCGCGAACCAGCGTTGCTGCAGGTGCCGCGGCGCCAGGTTGCGCAGCAGCACCGACACCTTCCAGTTCTGCACCAGCTTGTCGGCGAGCCCCGAATCGCCGCGCGCGATCTCCTCGGCGATGAGGGCGAAGGTCCGCACCTCGGTGCCGGGATCGAGCTGCACGCCGCCGAACTCCTCCGGCACGCCGAGCGTGCGGACGCCGATCCTGTCGGCCTGCTCGAGGATCGAGCGCGGCAGGCGGTCGTCGGGCTCCATGCTCCACTCTTGCTGCCAGTGCTTGCGGATGAAGGGGGTGACAAAGTCGTCCACGAAGGCGCGGCAGCTCTGGCGCATCATCTTCTGCTCTTCCGACAGCCCGCGATCGATCATGTCCATCATGGGGGTTTCCTTTTCCGGGGTGGCGATGAAACGGGGTTCGGGGAGCGGTACGCCCGCGCCCCCGTGAAACGATTCAAGCGGCGGCTTTTGCGCCGGGCGGCAACAACGGCAGTCCGGTGAGGCGCTGCAGCTCGGCAAAATCGAGCCCCGCGACGAGGTCGCCTGCCGCCAGGCCGCGCGGCGAGATGTCGATCACCGCAAGATCGGTGTAGATGCGCTTCACCACGCCAATGCCGGTGAGCGGATAAGTGCAGCGCTCGACGATCTTCGACTCCCCGCTCTTCGTAAGATGCTCCATCATCACCCAGACGTTTTTCGCCCCGACCGCGAGGTCCATCGCGCCACCGACCGCGGGTATCGCGTCCTTCGTGCCGGTGTGCCAGTTGGCGAGGTCGCCGCCGGCGGACACCTGGAACGCGCCCATCACGCAGATGTCGAGATGCCCGCCGCGCATCATCGCGAAAGAATCCGTGTGGTGGAAATACGCGCCGCCAGTGAGCAAGGTCACGGGCTCTTTACCGGCGTTGATGAGGTCCGGGTCCTCCCGCCCTGGCGCGGGCGCCGGACCCATTCCCAGGATGCCGTTCTCGCTGTGCAGGAAAATCTCGCGGTCCTTCGGCAGATGGTTGGCGACCAGCGTCGGCATGCCGATGCCGAGGTTGACGTAGGCACCTTCGGGGATGTCCTGCGCGATGCGCTGGGCGATCTGCTCGCGGGTGAGCTTGGCGTAGCTCATGCCGCCGCCTCCACTGGCTGAGCTGTGGTTTTCTTCCGCGCCACCTTCACCACCCGCGTCACGAAAATCCCCGGCGTCACGATGCACTCCGGGTCGAGCGCGCCCAGTTCCACCGTCTCGTAGACCTGCGCGATCGTGCACTTCGCGGCGCTCGCCATGGTCGGGCCGAAGTTGCGCGCGCTCTTTCGGTAGATAAGGTTTCCCCAGCGGTCGCCGCGCTCGGCCTTGATGAGCGCCACGTCGCCGAAGAGCGCGTGCTCGAGCACGCAGCCGCGGCCGTCGATCAGCCGCGTTTCCTTGCCTTTCGCGAGCTCGGTGCCGTAGCCGGTAGGCGTGTAGAAGGCGGCGATGCCGGCGCCGGCGGCGCGCATGCGCTCCGAGAGCGTCCCCTGCGGCACCAGCTCGAGCTCGACCTTGCCCGCGCGGTAGAGCGCTTCGAACACCTGCGAGTCGGCCTGGCGCGGATACGAGCAGACGATCTTCCTCACGCGAGCGGCCTTGAGCAGCGCGGCGACGCCGAACTCGGCGTTGCCGGCGTTGTTGTTGACGATGACGAGGTCGCGCGCGCCCTGGGCGATCAGCGCGTCGACCAGTTCCGCGGGAACTCCCGCGCCGCCAAAGCCGCCGATCAGCACGGTCGCGCCGTCGCGAATGTCGGCAAGCGCCTCGGCGACGGAGGCGACGATTTTGTTCACCACGACCCGGTTCCTCCCGAATCGGGGCATCGTAGTCAGGCGGGCTGCCGCTGTCAACGCGGACTGCGGGTAGAATTGCGCTGTCGAAACGCCGCGCCTCCCGCCATGCAAAAACGCAAACGCCCCGAAGACCTCCGCAGCCACCGCTGGTACGGCACGCGCGACCGGCGTTCCTACGACCATCGCGCGCGCAGCGCGCAGATGGGCTACGACAGGAGCGACTACGCCGGCAAGCCGGTCATCGCCATCATCAACACCTGGAGCGACATCAATTCCTGCCACAGCCATTTCCGAGCGCGCGCCGAGGAAGTGAAGCGCGGCGTGTGGCAGGCGGGCGGATTTCCGGTCGAGATGCCGGCGATCACGCTCGCCGAGCCGTTCCAGAAGCCCTCGACGATGATGTACCGCAATCTGCTCGCAATGGAGACCGAGGAGCTGCTGCGCTCGTATCCGGCCGACGGCTGCGTGCTGATGGGCGGCTGCGACAAGACCGTGCCCGCGCTCATCATGGGCGCGACCAGCATGGGCCTGCCCATGATCTTCATGCCCGCGGGGCCGATGCTGCGCGGCAACTGGCACGGCAACGTGATCGGCTCGGGCAGCGATGCGCGCAAGTACTGGGCGGAGCTGCGCGCCGGCACCATCAGCGAGCGCGAATTCGACGAGATCGAGGACGGCATCGCGCGCTCCCCCGGCCACTGCATGACCATGGGCACGGCATCGACGATGGCGAGCGCGGTGGACGCGCTCGGCCTCACGCTCCCCGGAGCGTCGTCGATTCCGGCACCCGACTCGCACCATCAGCGCATGGCCACCGCGACGGGAAAACGCATCGTCGACATGGTGTGGGAGGACCTGAAGCCGCGCGACATCCTCACCGCGAAAGCCTTCGACAACGCCGTCACCACGGTGCTCGCGCTCTCGGGCTCGACCAACGCCATCATCCATCTCATCGCCATGGCGCGCCGCGCCGGCGTCGCGCTCGACCTCGAGCGCTTCGACGCGCTCTCGCGCCGGACGCCGGTGATCTGCAACCTGCGGCCCTCGGGCAAGTACCTGATGGAGGATTTCTACTACGCCGGCGGCCTGCGCGCGCTGCTCGCGCGCATCACGGACCTGCTTGCGCTCGATTGCGTCACCGCGAACGGCAAGACGCTCGGCGAGAACCTCGCCGGCGCCAAGGTTTTCAACGACGAGGTGATCCTCGCACCGGAGAAGCCGCTCGCGCCCGCCGGCGGCCTGGTGGTGCTGCGCGGCAACCTCTGCCCCGACGGCGCGGTGATCAAGCCCGCGGCGATGGAGCCGCACCTCAGGCAGCACAAGGGGCGCGCGGTGGTATTCGAGGACTACAACGACCTGGAGGCGCGCCTCGACGATCCGGCGCTCGACGTGGACAAAGATTGCGTGCTCGTGCTCAGGAACGCCGGTCCGGTAGGTGCGCCCGGCATGCCCGAATGGGAAGTGCCCTTGCCGAAGAAAGTGCTGCTAGCCGGCGTGCGCGACATGGTGCGGATTTCCGATGCGCGGATGAGCGGCACCGCGTTCGGCTGCTGCGTGCTGCACGTCGCGCCCGAAGCCTTCGTCGGCGGGCCGCTGGCGCTGGTGAAAAACGGCGACCTGATCGAGCTCGACGTGCCGAACCGGCGCCTGCAACTGCTGGTCGGTGACGCCGAACTCGCGCGCCGCAAGCGCGAGTGGAAAGCGCCCGCGCGCAAGTACGAGCGCGGCTACGCCATGCTGTTCTCGCAGCACATCCGCCAGGCGAACGAAGGCTGCGACTTCGATTTCCTCGAGGGCACCGCGCCGACACCGGAGCCCGAGATCCATTGATCGCTGAGGACCGCGGAAATCAGCGGCAAGTTTCCGTCGTCCCCGCGGAACCTGTCCCCGCGAAAGCGGGGAGCGGGGACCCAGCGACTTTTGAAAAACGACACTGGATTCCCGCTTTCGCGGGAATGACAGTGCCAATGGCTGCTGCTGTCACGATGCCCAGTAAGGATCACTAATCGGTATGATATTTTCGTCGTCCCCGCGAAAGCGGGGACCCAGTGACTTTCTTTGTGCGACGCTGGATTCCCCCTCCGCTTTCGCGGAGGCCAAAGGGGCCGCGGGAATGACGGCAGAGCGCAACGACGCCGCGGCGCAGTGTAGAATTCGCCTTCCCGAAACGAAGGAATCGCAACAATGCTCTCCGAAGCCGAACGCAAGAAGTGCGTTGAAATCCTGCTCAATGCCGAGAAGGAGAAGAAGCAGGCGGTGCAGCTCTCGACCACCTTCCCCCACATCGCCATCGAGGATTCCTACGCCATCTCGAGCGCCGTGGCGAAGCACAAGATCGCTCAAGGTGCGAAACTCATCGGCCACAAGGTCGGGCTGACTTCCAAGGCGATGCAGGCGTCCTCGCAGATCAACGAGCCCGACTACGGTCATCTTCTGGACACCATGATGATCGCCGACGGCGCGAAAATCCCGCACGCCAATTACTGCGTGCCGCGCGTCGAAGTGGAACTCGCGTTCGTGCTCGGCAAGCCGCTTAAAGGCCCCGGCGTCGGACTGCTCGACGTGCTGCGCGCCACCGAATACGTCGTGCCGGCGATCGAGATCGTCGATGCGCGCATCGTCAATCCGCGCAAGATCTTCGACACGGTGGCCGATAACGGCGCGGCCGCCGGCATCGTCATCGGCGGCCGGCCGATCGGTCCGATGGATGTGGACCTGCGCTGGGTCGGCGGCATCATGTACCGCAACTCCGAGATCGAGGAGACCGGACTTGCCGCCGGCGTGCTCGGCCATCCGGCCCTCGGCGTGGCCTGGCTCGCCAACCGGCTGGGGCAGAATGGCGTGACGCTGGAAGCCGGGCATCTGGTGCTCGCCGGCTCGTTCACGCGGGTGGTGTTCGCGAACAAGGGCGACACGCTGCACGGGGACTTCGGCACGCTCGGCAGCATCGCGGTGCAATTCGTCTGATCGACCGCCGACGGATTCAAGGAGAACTTTCCATGCCCAATCCCGGATTCCGCATTCTGCCGATGCCCGCGCGAGCGCCGCGCGCGCTGATCGAGGCGTTCGCGGCGATCGCCGCCTCGCAGATCTCCGACTGCATGAACCGCATGCCGGCGGGCGGCGCGCCGCTGCGCCCGTTCTTTCGCGGCGCGGCGAAACTCTGCGGGCCGGCGTTCACGGTGAAGACCGCGGTCGGCGACAACCTGATGGTGCACAAGTCGATCGACATCGCGCAGGCGGGCGACGTCATCGTCATCGATGCCGGGGGCGACCTGCAGCAGGCGATCATCGGCGAGATCATGACGAGCCACGCGCGCCGGCGCGGCGTCGCGGGCTTCGTCGTCCACGGCGCGATTCGCGACGCCGGGACGCTGCTCGCGGGCGACTATCCCGTGTACGCCTGCGGCGCGACGCCGCGCGGACCCTACAAGGACGGCCCCGGCGAGATCAACGTCCCGGTGGTCGTCGGCGGCATGGTGGTGAACCCGGGCGACATCATCGTCGGCGACGAGGACGGCGTGATCGTGGTGCCGCGCGCCGACGCGGAAGGCGTGCTCGCCGCGGCGCAGAAGAAGCAGGCGGCGGAAGTGAAAACCCTGCAGGACATCGCCGCCGGAAAGTGGGACCGGCGCTGGGTGGACGAGTCGCTGAAAAAACTCGGCTGCGAGTTCTGATATTCGCGCCGAATCGGTTCGCCCCCTTCGACGAAGCTCAGGACAGGCTTCGACAGGCTCAGGGCGAACGGTTGGTCGGGTGCCGTTCGTGGTGAGCCTGTCGAACCACGAACGCCGACAACAAAAAATATTGGCTTAAGGAGATTTTCTTGGACCTTCCCGTCAACGCATTCAAGCGCGCGCTGAAAGCCGGCAAGCCGCAGATCGGCCTGTGGTGCAGCCTGTCGAGCCACTATGCGATCGAACTCGTCGCCGGCTCCGGATTCGACTGGCTGCTCATCGACACCGAGCACTCCCCGAACGACCTCGAATCGGTGCTGACGCAGTTGCAGGCGGCCGCGCCCTACCCCACGCACCCGGTGGTGCGCGTGCCGTGGAACGACATGGTGACGATCAAGCGCTTCCTCGACATCGGCGCGCAGTCGATCCTCATTCCCTACGTGCAGAACGCCGAAGAAGCGAAGCATGCGGTCGCCTGCACGCGCTATCCGCCCGTGGGCGTGCGCGGCGTCGCCGGCGGCACGCGCGCGACCCGCTTCGGCCGCGTCAAGGACTACGCCAGGCGCGCGGCCGGGGAAATCTGCGTGCTGGTGCAGGTCGAGAACCAGGCGGGACTGGATAACCTCGAGAAAATCGCCGCGGTCGAAGGCGTGGACGGCGTCTTCATCGGTCCAGCCGATCTGCACGCCTCGCTCGGCTATCCCGGCGAAACGGCGAACCCGAAGGTGATGCCGATCATCGACGACGCCATCCGCAGAATCCGCAAAGCGGGAAAAGCTCCGGGAATCCTCACCGGCGTCGAAGCCGACGCGCGCCGCTGGCTCGATTGCGGCGGACAGTTCGTCGCCGTCGGCGTGGACACGGGCGTGCTCGCGCGCGAGACCGAGAAGCTCGCGGCGAAATTCAAGTCCTGATAATCCGGACGCGAAGCGCCGGATCATCTCCGCGCGATCGAGCGGACGCCATCGAGGGGATGGGACCTCTCCACCCCGCGCGGGCGCCGCTCATCGCGCGGTCTGCTCCTTCTCCGGGTATCAACTCGCTCGCCGCATCCGTTGCGTTCGCGCGAACCGATCGCCGGATCGCGAGGAAATGCCCGACACACCTGTTCAAGGGTCGAATTTGTTGAAGAGCACGGGAGCGAGGACTCCCAGTCCGGCACACAACAAGGCGACCAGGGGCGTGTATACGGCGACATATCCCAGCGGCACGACGACGAATATCGCAACCAGAATCCAGAACGGCAGCGCCCCGCTGTATTTGAGATACGCAAGCACGCCCGCGGGCACCGCGGCCGGCTTCCCGGATTCCAAACGGTTCTTCCGTACTGCTATTTTTCCCAGCCAGATCATGAATACGAACAACTGCGCGGCCACGCCTCCCAGCCATACGACCGCCCCGACGAGCAGCGCGAACCCCCGCAACCATAGCGGGACGGGAGGAGAAAGCAAATGGACCGAGAAGAACATGACGCCGACTGCACAGACGGTACTGACGAACACGAATACGAACACGACCGGCAGCACGATCGATATTCGAGTGACCAGGTAGTCGCGGAAGACTTCGTCGCGCTGAATTTTCAGCGCCAGCCCGCGCGCGTCCCGGAGCACGTTGCGCGGCAGGAGCTGGCCCAGTATTTCGACCGCCCCCCGGAGAATTTCAACTCTGCGCGATTTCATAGTGAACCTGTGCGCTCGCCATCCCGGGCGCAGCCATGGACCTCCTTCAGGCGCCGTCGTACTCGCGACGCCCCGCGCCGCTCATCGCACGGCCCGGGTCCGCTGCTGACTCGACCCGGGCGCGACCGAAACGCCGCGCACGCCGTGCCTCGCGATCGCCGCGGCGACGAACCCCGCGGCCTTCACCTCCTCGACGAATTCGCGCAGGACCTTCGCCGCGGCGTCGCGGCCGGCGGGCGTGCCGATCGACTGCTGGATCGCCGTGAACTGGCCCTCCAGCACGCGCGCGCCCGGCAGCCTTTCGGCGTCGATCACCAGCCGCGGCTTGAGTCCGGAGAGCGCTTCCAGCTTTTCGGCGACGAAGAGATCGTACGAAGCGTCGATGCCTTGCGCGCGCACCAGTCGCGCGTGCCTGAGGTTGCGGCTCAGATACAGATCGTAGGCGCTCTTGTCCGCCACGGCGATGCGCACGCCCTCGCGATCGACCTCGGCGAGCGCGCGGATGCGCGACCCGGCCGGCACGAGATAGGTGGCCGGGATCTCCAGATAGGCCGCGGTGAAGGCGATTTCGCTCGCGCGCTGCGGCTCGGCGCCCAAGAAGGCCACGTCCCAGACGCCCGTCTTCACCGCGTCGGCCATCTTTCCGGCCGTATCGAAGCCGACGAAATCGACGCCGATGCCCAGACGCCCGCCGAGCTCCCGCGCCAGATCCGGCGCGATGCCGCGCGGCTCCCCGCCCGCCGCATCGCGCGCGACGAGCAGGAAATTTCCATAGTTGATGCCGACACGGAGCTTCCCCTTCGGGGCCAGCTCGGCTCGTATCGCAGGAGTAACGGCAGGCGTCATGGCACAGGACGTTAGCATGATCCGGGCCGCGAATGTTATGCAGAGGGCCTGCACCGGCTCGTTCATCCGGGTTTCGCGTTAAAATGACGGCTTGTGCGAGTATTTTTTTGCCGTTCAATGTCCGACGCACGCGGCATCCCGGCAACAGAACCTGTTGCCGGACCCGGTCCGCGCACAATACACAATAGCCCGATGAAAATCCCCAGGAGAATCGAACCGCTCATCGAAGATGGCCTGGTCGATGAGGTCATCCGCCAGTTGATGAGCGGCAAGGAGGCCATGGTCTTCGTGGTCCGCTGCGGGGAAGAGCTACGCTGCGCCAAGGTCTACAAGGAGGCCAACAAGCGCAGCTTCCGCCAGAGCGTCGATTACACCGAAGGCCGCAAGACCAAGAACAGCCGCCGCGCACGCGCCATGGAAAAGGGCTCGCGCTTCGGGCGGAAAGCGCAGGAAGAAGCCTGGCAGAGCGCCGAAGTCGATGCCTTGTACCGCCTCGCCGCTGCCGGCGTGCGCGTCCCCAGGCCCTACAACTTCCACGAAGGCGTGCTGCTGATGGAACTGGTGACCGACGCCGACGGCGAGCCGGCCCCCAGGCTCAATGATGTGGAGTTCACCGAAGAAGACGCGCGCACGCACCACCGGACGCTGATGATGCAGGTGGTGCGCATGCTGTGCGCCGGGGTCGTCCACGGCGATCTTTCCGAATACAACGTGCTCCTCGGCAGCGAAGGCCCGGTGATCATCGACCTGCCGCAGGCCGTCGATGCCGCGGGCAACAACCACGCCAGGAGCATGCTGGAGCGGGACGTCGGCAATCTGACGACCTATTTCGCTCGTTTCGCGCCCGAGCTGTCGGCCACGGAGTACGGCAAGGAAATCTGGTCGCTCTACGAACACGGCGCCCTGCATCCGGAGGTGAACCTCACCGGCTGTTTCGAGCGCAGCACGGAACCGGTCGACCTGGACGGCGTAATCCTGGAGATCGACGACGCCCTCGCCGAAGATGCCGCACGGCGGCTGCGGCTGCAGCAATAAATGCGTATCGAAGATGAACGTGGCTGACTAAAACGCAAACATCTGTAACCCATGTCCCCAGACTCTTTTGTTACCTGGCAACGCATCACGGTCACAGGTCGTCAGGCGTCAAACCGGTGCGCTTCGCGATGCGGGCAAGCATTCGCGGACCGATTTCCTCGCCGTCGTGAAATGCGAAGACCACATCGGGCCAGCCGGGACGGGAGAGAGTCTTGTGGGAACCGGATTGGCGCTTGAGCGTCCAGCCAATTCGGTAAAGAGCGGAGAGTACCTGTCTGGCCTTGGACGAAGGCCAAGACGTCATGCAGCCGCGATCCCGATAGAGATGGGTTGCGGCTTGGCCTCGTTGTGCTCGAGGCGCTCGGCAAGAACGCGCAGAGCGAGCACTTCCGCTTTCGCCATGGCCGCGTCGGCAGTGGCTCCATAAGCGAGAACTCCGGGAAGCTCAGGCACTTCGGCGAGCCAGCGCCCGTCTTCTTCGCGTTCGTGCTCAATCGTGAATTTCATATGTCACCTCGACGTTCGGACACATTTTACGCCCGTTCCCTTTTTGCCACCCAACGCCCGGCCCTGCCCGCTCTACCGGTCGATCGGCGCGCCGGGCGCGACCGCCACGCCGCCGACGCCGCTCTTCGTAATCGCCGCGGCGACGAATCCCGATGCCTTCATTTCCTCGACGAACTCGCGCAGGTAGCGCGCGCCGGCTTCGCGGCCCCTGGGCGTTCCCATCGCCTGATTGATCACCATGAAGCGGCCTTCGAGCAGGCGCAGTCCGGGAATGCGCCTGGCATCGGCCTCGAGTTGTTGTTTCACGCCGGCAGCGACGTCGAGTTTTTGCGCGATGAAAAAATCCACGACCGCCGGGGAGGTGGGCGCGCGCAGGGTCGATGGCGACGAAGCCGACGTCCACCGCCTTCGCCTTGAGCGCCTCGACCACCTTCCCGGCGGCATTGAAGGTCGTGAGCTCGACCGGCACGCCGAGGCGCCGGGCGAGTTCGCGCGAGAGGTCGACCGAAACGCCGCGCGGCTCGCCGCTGGAAGAATCCTTCACGGCGAGAGTCGGGTTTTCGTGTATCACCTTTCCTGTTTCACACCGATGTCAGTACCTCCTTGTGTGCCCGGTGTGAATGTAACCAAATATGGAATTGTTTTTCCGCATCGATCCATAGTCCAGCGCTCTTGGACGGTAACGTCTGCCGAGGTGGATCCCTTGACTATTTCCGTATTAACGATGGTTCGTTTGGCGCAAGTCGTGTCGTATGCACCATCTATTGCATTAATTACTGTCAACGTATCGCGCTGCAGGAGAGGTGAGCTACCTGTATTCCCCGGAACGATATTTGGACCCTGATCGCGCCCGGCCAACTCCTTCACGGCGTTCGGCACGATCGAAGGGTAGTCGTTCCTCAGTTTGTCTATCGTCTCTTGTTGAGCGTCTTGGATGGTAAATCCGAAACGACCGCCCCCTCCGATTCGATCCGGGAGAGTCACCACAAGCTTGCCGATATAGTTGATCTTTTGCGGCTTGACAGTAAAACTCAGGCCCAAGGGGAACGTCAGCTGTGGGGCAAGGAATCCAGTTGGTCCTATGTTACCCATCGTGTAGTTACCGACAGGCAATTTTTTGACAAAGAACGCCTCTTTACCGGGAATCGCCGGAAGGGTGTACGTCGCTTTGAGCGGGTTGAATCCCGTTTCGGATATCGCCACGGAGTACTCTAGCTCACCCGCCTTCCTCCCTTTGAGGAAAGCCCATCCAGATTCATTCGCATCTCCCTGCGCCACAGTGAGCAGAACGGAACCAACGACGATCCCCTCGCTCTCCCCAATGCTTCGTAATTCTTCGTTGGAGGAGGTCATCGAGGCACAACCGGAAAGCAGGAAAGCGATGAGTGCTACGACAGGTATGCCAATATGTGAGACGCAATATTTCGCTGTCATGACTGTCCTCCTTGTTACGCCTAACGACCAATGGTTGTCATGCGCCCCATGCTAAAACCATGGTATGTATCCCCTAGAGACAAGTAGCGCCTAAAGGGAACGCGCCGCTAAATACGCGCGGTTTGTCCTCTACTTCTTCTTGACGCCGAAGATCGCGTCGTCCAGCAACCGATCGAAGCGCCGCTTGTTGCCAGCAGCGAGCTCCACTTTCTTTGCTGGGCGTGGCTTTACTTCAGCACGCTTGGGCCGCTTGGCCGGCTTCATTTTATTCATACCCTGCTACCTTATATCGAAGACGCCTTGTTGCCAAGCGGCGCGTATGGAAATATATACGGGCGAAACGCATTACAAATACAATATATATTACAATAACTTAAGTAAGTTATCTGCCTGATACGAGCAATGTTCGCCTTATTCGCAATAAATAGTTGCGGATCGCAAACATTCGGGATAAACTGGCGGCTGTTGTCCAATTGCGGATAGGAGTTGACCATGAATAGCGGACAAGCATCAGACAAGGAACAGGATCAAGAATCGGGACGGGGGCGCTCAACAATCGAGTTCCCGTATCTCGATCTCGACGACGCCATCGCCGTTGCGCAGGCTGTTCACGCTGTCGGCGGTACATCATGCGATTGGGATCAGTTAGCCGCCAAGATGGGTCAACAAGCGCGTGGTGGGGGCTTTCGTATGCGCGTGATGACCAGCCGCGTCTTCGGGCTCTTGAACTATGACCGAGGGACGGTAACTCTTTCCGATCTTGGTATCCATATAGTCGATCCAAAATTCGCGCGTGGGGCCAGAGCGGAATCGTTTCTAGCTGTCCCGTTGTTTAAGGCCATGTACGAAAAACTCAAGGGGGGCATGCTTCCACCGGTCGCCGCTATCGAGCGTCAGATGGAGGCAGCGGGAGTCGCGCCGAAACAAAAGGACAAAGCACGGCAGGTATTCATACGCTCTGCAAAACAGGCGGGATTCTTCGAACTCGATCAGAACCGCCTGACATATCCACCCAATATCGGGGCTGCGCCAGTCGGATCAAAGCCTGCCGAGGAAAAACCAGCGGGGGGTGGAACTGGCAGCGGTGGTACAGGTACAGGTTCAGGCAGAGGAGATGAACTCCATCCATTCATCAAGGGACTGCTTGAGAAACTCCCAGTGCCTGAGTCGGAATGGTCGATTCAAGCCAGGTCGAAGTGGCTACAGACTGCCTCAAACATCTTCGACCTGATGTATAAGGCAGAACCGGACGACAACCTCAAGATAATCGAGATCAAGGTGACGGGCATTTGATCTGAATAAGCAAGGAGAAAGCCATGAGGACCTGATACTGCGGCTCGGAACGTCATCGCCACCGACGCCGAGCCCCAATGGACAAGGCCCGTATGGTCTGCGGTCTTGGCAGACTGACCATACGGGCCCGGGGTGGCACTACTACGTTGGGGGTGCGCAGGTTAGTCGCTACGGTATCCTAAACCACGGCGCGCGGCTTCGATGCCCGGCACTCCACTTTCTTATTGTAAACGTTTCTTGGCCGGTTTACAAATCGACCACGTTAGGAGGCACGAATGCCGAGCCCGGGACTATCGCTGGTTGGATTCATGGACCAGCAGCAAGCGATCAGTCATCTCAAAACTGCATGCATGCTGGCTAATCAGACAGACGCCGCGTTACTCGCCGAGTGGAACTCTGCGAAGGCGAAACTCGGAGCAGCCATCCCTGGAGCGGGACATCCGGACATCAAAGAAATTCCGAATGAACACACCGATTATCTTCAGAAACTGCAACAAGTCGATTGGGTAGCGAATTCATCCCAACCTGGCATGGGATTACACGGAGCTACCTTCAAACTCATTGAAATAGATCCGCTACTTGCTTATCAGTTCATTGTGGACACATCTCGGTCAGGACACCATTGCGATGCATTTAGCAAACCACCCAAGATGGACGAACTGATTCCATGCTGCCTACCGATGGTACTACCGAGCGGCGAGTATCATTACCAAGTGCAACCACAGTCCGTCATCGTCACGTCACGCAGCCTGAATCTAAAGATGATGGGGCAGGGGATCACAACCAATATGGCAGGAATCAATTTCGGGTGGTTGCTACCAGTCGTCCATGTCGTTCGGCTACACGGTAGGTGCTACTTGCACAACGGATTTCATCGAGCATATGGTGCGAGGCTTGCTGGCGCAACGCACATACCCTGTGTTTTCCGAGACGTGGAAAGTGCTCAGGCCGCGAATATTATTCCGGGAGCAACGTTCGATCTACCGTTGCTGGAATCGGACAACCCTCCAACTGTTGCCCATTTCAGCCAAGGGAGAGCGCATAGCGTCACTCTTCGCGCTACAACGCGAATCCTGCATGTTACGTGGGCAGAGTACGCGATGTACGACGAGTAGGACGCCGTTTTAGGTCTTGACTATGCGATACGTACCTGATGGAGCCCCGCTAGGAGCTGCGCCCGGAGCTGGATTGCGGACAATCATGCTTGAATCATTCTCCGAGTTCTCAAGGGGCTTAAGAGTGCCATCGGCAACGTAATGTCCGGATATACTAGATGATCCCGCGCGCGCTTTAGACGAAGCGCGTCCTTGGCTGTGTGAATCGCGTTTCATGGTTTCCTCCACGGCAAGCCCAAAACAGTGAAACGATAGCACGACCTACAAAAACAAGTGTGACAAGTAGTTCCCGCGGTTGATCCACTCAATTTGGCGCTCTATCCCGACGAGTGCCAACAATTCCACTAGAATGACAGGCAACTTTGCCAAGGTGACGAAAAGCTAACACCGTCGCCCACTTGCTGTAAAGGGATACATACCAAAACCATATACCGGTAGATGCAACGATCTACAGCTATATAGAACCCTATGCTGCTATATAGCCCCTCCTCGCGCCCGCTCCGGCTTTTCTCTTACGGCCCAACTATGCAAGCCCAAAGCACGCACCGCGTCCCATGAAAGTTCCCACAGCCGCTGCCGCGGCCTCCGGATGCCGCCCGCGCTTGACCGCCGCGCGCAGTTCCGCCTCGTCCCGGCCGATCCGCACGCCCGCCGGATCGTGATCGTTGCGGCGCGGCTTGCGCGCCCGCCCGGACCGGGAATGTTCCCCGACGATCGGCTCCACCGCCTTGACGCGCCGACCGCTGTTGTCGTCGTCCCGATGACGCACGCAGACGAGGCGCGCGCCAAAGCGTGCCAGGAGCCTTCTTGTGCCCGGCGCTCCCGGGCGCAGCGTCAGTCTCGTTTCCACCGGTCCTCCCTGCGGTGGTTTAACGCGCGAACGGCCGCGCCGTGCACATCGCCGGCCACGCACGCAGGCGGCTCGTTGCGCCTATTTATCGTAACGTGTTACGATAACCGGCATGCGTGCCTCACCCCGCCCGCCCGGCCGTCCCGCGACGGGTCGCGCGCTGTCCGCCGCCGAGCGCATGCGGCGCTACCG
>JBARMB010000103.1:0-7837 GCA_049802235.1 Burkholderiales bacterium
GTGCGCAGGCAGTCCGATCTGGAACTGCCCGGCGCCGGCGACCGCGACCTGGTCGTGCTTGCGACGGCCAAACTCGGTGCGACGCGCTTGATCGATAACACGGAAGTTTCGATATAAAATCGCGGCTCCGGGCGAACATCCGAGCCGCTAACCGAGGGGAATTTGAAATGTCCAAGAACTGGATCTGGGTCGTCAAATACCTGGTGGTCATCGCCGTGGCGCTGGTTCTCGGCGCGGTGCTCGGCAATCTCGGGCTGTTCAAGAGCGCAACGCTCGGCACACCGAAACTCACCGCCGCTTCCCTGGCGCAATTTTTCGCCAATGCCGGAGCGCTGACGCTATTGTGGCTGCTCGGCCTGCGGCTTGCGCACCAGTTGCGAGACAGCGGCGGCAGCGCGGCGAACCTGAGCAGGATCGTGCTGTCGCTGGTAACGCTGATCGTCACCGCCAGCGCCTACGTGGTGCTGTTGCTGTTCTTCAATCCTTTTATTTCCAGAGACCTGAAGCCGTTCATCGACTGGGCGTTCATTCTCGGCACGCTCGCCGCGGCGATCTGGCTGGTGTGGGCGCTGTTCACCGATTCCGAGGCGTTGATGGAAGCGATCGGCAGGGCCGCTTCCGACAGGAAAAAATCCAAATCCTGAAAAAACCGCCGGCGCGGCTGCCCGGAAAAACCGCGATACTGGCAAGCGCCGGGAAACCGCGCTTACAGGGACACTTACGAGGGCGTATTTACGAGGGATAAGGCTCCAGCATCAGGTTTTCGATCGAACAGCCGAGCGCCTTGGCCATCTTTTCCATGTTCTCGTCGTTGACTGCGACCGGCTGGAACTCGGCGGAGCTGCCCTTGGCGTCGATGAAGGCCTTGGCGGCGCCTTCCGAGCTCCAGACCACAACCGGGTCGGGCGACACGCCGGAAACCTGGACGCAGATCGGAACGCCGTCTGACTTGTACACAATCGCAAACATGACCAGCCTCCTCATGCGCCAACAAGCGACTGGGGCGGTGGCGCGCTGATAACCCGCTCACCCTTTATCCTGACACAACCCTCCCGGGAGGCATTACTTTAACCCATGTTCCGCGAGGCATCCAGTATCCTGCAGCAGGCCGATGGCAATAATGCCGCAATGACCTGGTGCGAGCGCTCCCCGGGGAACCGGCGACTAGGAAGGACCGACTCCGATCGGCGGCGGGGCGAGATTGACGATGCGGGTAAACAGCTTCTGGAAGTCCCGGGTGTCGCGCTCGGTTGCAAGCGGATCGCGATTGTCCTCGAAAGCGCGGTCCATTGCCGCCCAGTCATCGGCGGTGAGGAGCTTCTCGGCAAGCGGTATCACTTCGTCTTCTTCCTTGCGCATGTGATCCCAGTAACCGTGCACGAATTGCTCGACGGCTGCGGCAAAGGCGGGAAATTCCCTGTCGCCGCCTTCCTCGTAGCGCACCAGGTATTGCTCGAGTTGCCTGAGCGCCTGCTCGCCGCCGGCGTGTTCCTTCTCCAGTGCCTCGATCAGGGCGTTCGTCCCGGCGCCGCGCTTGCGCATGGCGCTGAAGAGATAACGGTCTTCCTTGGGATGGTGCATGCGTTCCGAGAACGTATCGAGGTAATACAGCATCGCCCGGAACACATGCAGATCGACTTTGGCGTTGCGCGTGCGCACTTCGCGGATCAGGTATTCCATGCCGTGCAGTATGGCTGCGATCGAGCGGTGCTCCTCGCGGATAATGCTCAGAACCTTGCGCATCTCCGTCTCCCGTTGGTCGAAGTTCGATCAGCCGGCGCAAGCTTTTACGCAATCGATGCTACGCCCGGCCCGCGGGGGCGACTTGATCCACGTCAAACCGCCTTTGGCAGCGGATTTTACACTGTGCGCCCGATGATATGCGCTTGATGCAACTCCAGCAGCCGGGCAAACCGCTCCAGCTCGTGAGCGGCGAAATCCGCCGGCCCGGACCGGGTCAGGTCCTGGTGCGGGTGTCCGCCTGCGGAGTATGCCGCACCGATCTGCACATCGTCGACGGCGAGCTGCCCGCGCTCGGCCACCCGGTCGTCCCGGGCCATGAGGTGGTCGGCACGGTGGTCGAAACGGGAGCGGGAGCGGATCGGTTCGCCACGGGTCAGCGCGTCGGCATTGCGTGGCTGGGATGGACCTGCGGTCGCTGCCGCTATTGCAGCAGCGGCCGCGAAAACCTCTGCGACGATGCGCGCTTCACCGGTTATCACCTCGACGGCGGCTACGCGGAATACGCGCTCGCCGACGGCCGCTACTGCTTCGCGCTGCCGCGAGGCTACGGCGACGCGGAGGCCGCGCCGCTGCTGTGCGCGGGACTGATCGGCTACCGGTCGCTCGCGATGGCCGGCGACGCCGGGCGCATCGGCATCTACGGTTTCGGCGCGGCCGCACACATCGTGGCGCAGGTTGCGCGTCATCAGGGCCGCAAGGTTTTCGCCTTCACCCGTCCCGGCGATGCGCAGGCGCAGCGCTTTGCGCTCGAGCTCGGCTCGGTCTGGGCAGGCGATTCGACCAGGCCACCTCCCGAACCGCTCGATGCGGCAATCCTGTTCGCGCCGGTCGGCGCGCTGGTTCCCGCCGCCCTGCGCGCCGTCGTCAAGGGCGGCACGGTGGTATGCGCCGGAATCCACATGAGCGAGATCCCGGCGTTTCCCTACAAAATACTTTGGGGCGAGCGGCGCATCGTCTCGGTGGCGAACCTCACCCGCCGGGACGGCGAGGATTTCCTCGCGCTCGCGCCGAAGGTGCCGGTAAAGACGTCGGTCGAAACGTTTCCGCTCGATGCCGCCAACGAAGCGCTTGCGCGCCTGCGCGAAGGCCGCATCAGCGGCGCCGCGGTGCTGGTGATGCAGTGAGACTCAGACGTGCGATCTGACCCAGCGCACCAGGCCGCCCGAATCCATCGCGCCGGACTGCCGCGCGATTTCCTTTCCATTCCTGAACGCGATCAGGGTCGGGATGCTGCGGATGCCGTAGCGCGCGGCGATGGATTGCTCACCCTCGGTATTGAGCTTCGCCAGGCGGGCGTAGGGCTCGAGCTCCGCCGTCGCGCGCTCGAAATGCGGCGCCATCGTGCGGCAGGGTCCGCACCACGGCGCCCAGAAATCCACGATCACCGGAATGTCGTTTGCCGCGACATGGCGCTCGAAGCCGGCGCCGTCGAGCTCGACCGGATGGCCGCTGAAAAGCGGCTGCCCGCATTTGCCGCATTTGGCGCCGTCGCCAAGACGCTCCGCCGGGACACGGTTGCCGGTGCGGCAGCCGGGACAGACAATATGCACTGGATTGGACACGCTGATTCCCTGAATTTACCGGATTTGATTTATATGGGAACCCAAGGTCTCCGTTTCAAGCGCCACCTTCCCCTTTCACCAGCGGCAATGCATGGACTTCGCCGCCCTTAAAGCAATCCACGTCGCCGCCGCGGCGATCTCCTACACGCTGTTTTTCGTGCGCGGTATCTGGATGCTCGCCGGCTCGCCGCTGCTGGCACGGCGCTGGGTCAGGGTGGTCCCGCATGTCAACGACACCGTGCTGCTCGCCGCGGCAATCTGGATGACGATTCTCCTGCACCAATACCCCGGCACGCACGGCTGGCTCACCGCCAAGGTCGCCGGCCTCATCGCCTATATCGGGCTCGGCATGGTGGCGTTGCGGCACGGCCGGACCCGGGGCGTGCGGCTCGCGGCGTGGATCGCGGCGCAGCTCGTCTTCGCCTATATCGTCGCCGTGGCGCTCACCCACGATCCATTGCCGTTCCGGGCCGCCTTCCGCTAGACTGCGCGTGCCCCGGACGTAATCCGGATCCAATGGCGCCGGCCACGCGGCTGCACCCTCGACACCATGAGCACCCCGATCAAGATCCAGTCCTTTCTCGCCAACGTGCCGCTGTTCAAGGAGCTGGCTCCGGACGAGATCGACCGCATCGCCGCCCTGACCCGGGAAGTGCGCGCGCCACGCTCCGAGATCCTGTTTCACCGCGGCGAGGAGGCGAAGGGTTTTCACGTCATCGTCTTCGGCCAGGTCAAGCTCGCGTTCATTTCGGCGCGCGGCGACGAGAAGGTGGTCGACATCCTCGGTCCGGGGCAGAGTTTCGGCGAAGCGGTGATGTTCATGGAGCGGCCGCACGTGGTGACGGCGCAGGCGCTCACGGATTCGCTGCTGCTGCACGTCCAGCGCGAGGCGGTGTTCGACGAGCTGGAGCGCGATCCGCGCTTCGCGCGGCGCATGATCGCCGGCCTGTCGCGCCGGCTGCATCACCTGATAGGCGACCTGGAGGCCTACTCGATGCACTCGGGCACGCAGCGCGTGATCGGCTATCTCCTGCACGATTGCAGCCCGTCGGCGGCGCAGGACGGCGGCATCGAGGTCACGCTTCCCACCGCCAAGGGCGTAGTGGCTTCGCGGCTCAACCTCACCCAGGAGCACTTCTCGCGCATCCTGCACGAGCTGGCCGCAGAAGGCCTGATCGAAGTCCATGGCCGCGGCGTGCACATCCACGATGTCGACCGGCTGCGCGGCTTCGATCCCTGAGAGACGGTTACAAAATGAGGGGACACATCCCCTCATGCTCCCCTAAGCCGGGTCCGTTTCAAGCAATCTTGAAACGGACTCTGAGCCTCAGCCCGGCGCGCTTTTTTCGCGGATCAGGAT
Source organism: Burkholderiales bacterium (assembly GCA_049802235.1). Taxonomy (GTDB): domain Bacteria; phylum Pseudomonadota; class Gammaproteobacteria; order Burkholderiales; family SG8-39; genus VBDM01. The sequence continues at coordinate 4,666 of JBARMB010000103.1, forward strand.
CTCGATCCGGCCGTCGTCGAACCGGGTCGCGTTCCAGGAATAGCCGTTGCGCTCGAGCACGCGGTAGAGCGGGACCGGCTCGCGATCGAGGATGAGGAGAATCTCGCCTCCCGGTTCGAGCCCGGACAATGCCTCCATCACCCGCTCGAAGGGCTCCGGCGGCTCGAGGTTGCGGGCGTCGATGCGTATCACTGCCGCTTCTCCTGCGGACGCAGCCGCGGGAGCATGCTCACCAGGACGATCAGCAGCAGCGATGCGACGGCATTGTGGAACACCGCGAGCGCGACGGGAAAACCCGCGGGCAGCATCGCCGCGCCGAGCGCAATCTGGATTGCAATAAGGGCGAGCAGCGCGATTCCCCGCGCCTGTTGCGCGCCGCGCAGCCGCGCGTGCCGCCACCCGATCCACGCCAGCAGCAGCGCGAGGATCATGGCGCCGAAGCGATGCGCCAGGTGCAGCGCCTGCCGGGAAGCGTCGCCGAGGCCGTCGCTTGCCAGGAACGGATCGAACACGCGCCAATCGGCGCCCTGCGGCCAGAACGCGCCGCCGCAGCCGGGCAGGCCGGCGCACGCGAGCGCCGCGACTCGCGCTCCGATCAGCCCGCCGAGCGCGATCTGCAGCGCCACCAGCGCCAGCGCAACAAAGGTCCAGGGACGCAGCCGCGCCGGTGGCGCTTCCCCGCGGCTGTCGGACCGCGACAGCCAGGCGAGCAGGCCGAGCAGCGCCATGCCTCCGAGCAGATTGCCGAGCGTCACCGCAGGCAGCGGCGAAGGCGTGTATTTCCCGAGCCAGGCGAGAAGCCCCGCGAGCAGAACCGGCATCACGGCCGCCGCACGCCGCGAATCGCCGCGCCAGCGATCCCATCCCAGCACGGCAATGAAAAGAAACAGGATGCCGGCGACGCTCGCTGCAATGCGGTGCACGACGCGCGCGATGAATACCGGCGAGTCTTCCGGGAGCGCAGCCGCGGCGGTCTCGACCTGCGCACCGTAACATGCGGGCCAATCCCGGCATGACAGCCCTGACTGCGACAGGCGGATGAACGCGCTCGTTGCAACGATGACCAGCACCAGCGCCAGGGCGACGGTCACGAGGCGGCGGATCGGATTCATGCGGACGCGCGGCCGCGCCGCTCCAGCAACGCGCGAATCACCACGATCAGGAACAGCACCCCGCCGGCGACGGCCACCAGGCCGCCCAGACCCATCAATCCCATCCCGGCCACTTCCTGCGCGCTTTTCAGCACCTGCTCGCTGCCCGCCACCTTGCGCTGCACGCCGTAGCCGCCGGACCACACCAGCCCGATGATGTGCACCAGTTGCCCGCCGCCGTAGAGGTACGGTTGCAGCGTCGCCAGGCGCCCCTGCGGCGTGCCGAACCCGAGCCGCGGCAGCAGCGCGTAGGCCAGGCCCATCAGCGCCAGCGTCACACCGACGATCGAACCGTGGTAATGGGCCGGAATGCGCACGTCGCTGCCGCGGATCATGAAGCCGATCAGCCCGCCGAGCGCAAACAGCGCCAGCGAGCTGATGAGCGCCGCCCGCAACGGCCGCGTCGCCGCAGTCCCCGGGGAGGCGCGCGCGAGGCCGATCAGCACCGCAAGGCCCACCGGCAGAATGGCAAGGCCGCCGCCGAAGCGCATCAGCCAGGTGTGCAGCCTGTGGTGCTCGATCGAGGCGACGTCCCAGGCGAGGTAGATGACCGGCACGGCGAACACCGAGGCGAGTGCGATCGCGAACAACAGCACTGCGAGCCGCGGCGACAGCGGCGGCGGCGCGCCGATCAGCGTCGCGAGCCACAGCCACGCCACCAGCATCAACAGCGTCCAGGTGAACTGGATCACGTGGCCACCGCCCCAGAACAGCAGCTCGTAGTAAGGTTTGCCCGGCAGTTCCGCGGGCACTTCGGCCCACGACCCTACGAGAGCGACGAGCGCGATTGCCGCCGCCACCACCGAGGCGTTGAGGCCGAAGCGCAATGCGCCCTCGCCGTCCAGGCCGATGCCGATGCGGGCCGGGGCGAGCAGACTGCGCACGATGAGCAGGGCAAAAGCGATGCCGAATACCGTCAGCCCGAACAGAAATACGCTGTCGTCGAGCACCGGCACATAGTTGCTCATGACCGGCCGGCCGCGGCCGAGAAACGGCGCCGCAGCCATGATGACCGCGCCGATCGCGGCGAGCGCGAGTGCCGCGACGGCGAGCGCCGGAAAACGCGGCCGGCTGTTCAAGGTCCAGAGCATCCCGGCGAAGGCGACGAACCACACCAGCACCGACAGGTCCACGTGCACCACCAGCGCCACGTGGAAAAAATCGGCCACCGGAAAAAGCCGCTGCACGCCCGGGGTGCGCGCGAGCACCAGCAGCACCGAAAACAATCCCGAGCCGACCAGCGCCGCAAGCGCGAGCAGCAGCCAGCCGGCGGCGAGGCGCTTGCGGATGTCGCCCGGGACGGGAAGGTCGAACTCCGCGACGCGCTCACCGGCGAGCATCGCGCCGGCGTGCAATGCGCCGAGCACCGGCGCGAACAGGGCCCGGGGGCTCATCGGATCACCACCCCGCCGCGCTCCGGCGCAAGATCGATCAGCACCACCTGCCCGGCCGCGACGTCGATGACCTTCTCAGCTTCGAAATCGAATCCTTTCACCCGCACATCGTCGTTGAACTGGACCCGCACCTGGTGGCGCCCGGCCGCGATCGGCAGGCGCCGGTATCCGGTCGAGGCGCCGTCGCGCGACAGTCCCGACGGCGCGAACGCTTCGTGGACCAGCTCGGCGCCGTCCAGCTCCACGCGCACGATCACCGGCGAGCGCTCGCGCGGGCAGTCGAGCGGCGTGCGCATGTTGGCGGGCAGCTTCGCCAGCTCTTCGGGCGTGCGCTGGCGGCAGTCGGCCCTGATCTTGCCCGGATGGCTGAAGGACAGGCGCAGCAGCGCCTCGCCCGGCTGCAGGTGCCGGTAGCGCGGCGACGTGGAAAAATATCCGATGATCGCCGCGAACAGCGCATACAGCACGACCTGGCCCGCGTAACGCCGCAATCTATCCATACGCGTCTTCCCGTTCCGGCTTGGGCGACGGGCCTGCGGCGGGCGCGCGCTGCTCGAGATCCGCGCGGAATGCGCCCAGCTCGCGCGCGAGCGACCGCTCGTCGCCGGCGCTCGCCAGGGCGAGGCG
>JBARMB010000104.1:0-2650 GCA_049802235.1 Burkholderiales bacterium
GTTCGCGGGCGTGGCGCTGCTCACCTGGGTACTCGCCGCGGCGCTGCTGCGGCCGGGCGAGGAGGAGCGGCTCGCGCAGGACGTGCTCGCGAGCCACGTGCGCTCGACCCTGGGGAACCATCTCATCGACGTCGCTTCCTCGGACCAGCACACCGTCAAGCCCTGGCTGAGCGGCAAGCTGAATTTCTCTCCGCCGGTGATGGACCTTTCGGGGCAGGGATTCGAGCTGGCGGGCGGGCGGCTGGATTATGTCGCCGAGCGGCCGGTGGCGGTGCTGGTGTACAAGCGGCGCCAGCACGTCGTCGACGTGTTCGTCTGGCCGGCGGCCGGGGACAGCGCCCGGCGGAGCGCCTCGCAGCGGGGCTTCAATCTCGTCCACTTCGCCCGCGGCGGCATGAACTACTGGGCGGTTTCCGATCTCGATGCCAACGAGCTCGCCGACTTCGCGCAGCTGCTGGCGGTGGGCAGCGGCGCGCCCTGAGCCGCTAGAACCGGCCGCCGGCGAGGTAGAAGGCGGTTTTCGTCAGCTCGAGAATCACGTCGCGCGCCAGATCCTGGTCGGTCCACCAGGGCTCGGGATACGGCTCGTAGCGGCTGCTGATAAAACGCAGCTCGCGTCCGGGAAGCGCGTCGGTGAAGATCATCCGCGTGCGGCGGATGTGATAGGGCGAGGTCACGACCAGCAGTTTCGGGCTGCCCGCAAGCTCGGCGCGCACCGTTTCCGCCTCCGCGCGCGTGCTCACAAGGTTGTTGCCGAGCGTGTGGATCGCCGCCTCGGGCACGCCGCGCCCGAGGAGCACGCGGCGAAACAGATCTTCCGAGCGCGGCAGGGCGATGCCGTGTGCGGCGAGCAGCGCCGCGTATCTGCGGGGACGCGGCACGGTGACGTAGACCTGCTTCGCGTAGCCCTGCAGATAGAGATCGGCCGCCTGGAACGCGCGGCTCGGATCGTCCGCGAGCACCACGATGGCGTCGGCGCGTTCGGGCGGGTCGGGATTGTCGAGCCAGCCGGTGATGAAGAACGCGCCGGCGACGGCGGCCGCAATGGCGGCGCCCGCAATGGCGAGAAAGCCGAGCAGACAGCGTCTGAAGCATTGCATAAGCGCTCCGTTTCCGCGATGATGCGCTCCGCGAATGCCGGCGATTGTACCGGCTCGGGAGGATTCGATCGCCAAGTTCGTGGGGAAACTGCGCAAGTTGCTGAGCGGCGGCGATCGCGGCATCAGGATCGTCGAGGAGGGCGGCGTGCGCCACCTGCACATCGGCGGCAGAGCGATCCAGAGCGCGATCCGGCTCGACGCGCCCGACCGGCTCGAGCTCGACTACGTGCGGGCGATGATGGCGTTCCTGCTGTTCCGCCCGCAGCCGCGCCACGTGCTCATGGTCGGCCTGGGCGGCGGCTCGATGGCGCGCTTCATCCACCAGCGCATGCCGCGCACGCGCGTGACCGTGGTGGAGATCGATCCCGAAGTGCTCGCCGCGGCGCGGAAATATTTTCATTTTCCGGAGGACGACCGCCGGCTCGAGGTGGTGATCGGCGACGGCGCGGGCATCGTGCCCGAGCAGCGCGCCAAGGCCGACGTATTGGTGCTCGATGGCTTCGATAACGGCGAGACGGCGGCGGGCCTGTGCACGCAGCCGTTCTACGACGCCGCGTTCGCCGCGCTGCGCGCACCCGGAGTGCTGGTGGCGAATTTCATGGCCGACGACAAGCGGCTCGGGCGGCACCTGGAGCGCATCGGGAAGAGCTTCGGCCGAGCGCCGACGCTGCTGCTCGCGGAGGAGAAGGACAACATGATCGCCTTTGCGCATCGCGGCGGGCCGCCGCGCATCGCCTGGACCGGGCTGAAAGCGCGCGCGCTCGCCGCCAATGCGCTCTACGGCCTGCGGCTCGATGAATGCCTGCCGCCGCTGCGCCGGCGCAATCCGCACACCGCGCGTTTTCTGACGCTTTAGAGGGCCGAACGTGGCAAGGAGCCCCTGTCGTCGCCCCCCGCGGGGGCCTGTCCCCGAATGTCCTTATCGGGGACGGGGACCCAGGGACTTTTGATCAACGACACTGGATTCCCGCGTGCGCGGGAATGACATCCATCAAGCATGGCATCCACTGAAAATCCGCCGCAGACCGCCGCCGCCGGGCCGGCGCAGGTGCTCACGCTCACCGACGCCGTCGGCATCATCGTCGGCATCGTGGTCGGCGCCGGGATATTCAAGACGCCCTCCATCGTTGCCGCCAATGCCGCGAGCGAAGGCATGCTGCTCGCGGTGTGGGTCGCGGGCGGATTCGTGTCGCTGATCGGCGCGCTGTGCTACGCCGAACTTGCGACCGCCTATCCTCACGCCGGCGGCGACTACCATTACCTGCGGCGCGCGTTCGGCCTGCGACTGTCGTTCCTGTACGCCTGGGCGCGTATGACCGTGATCGCCGCGGGCTCGATCGCGCTGCTCGCCTTCGTCTTCGGCGATTACGTTTCCCGGCTGGCGCCGCTGGGCGAATTCTCGGCGGCGATCTACGCGGCGCTGATCGTGATCGCGCTCACCGCGGTCAATGTCGCCGGCATCCGCGCCGGGGCATCCACGCAGAACTGGCTGACGCTGTGCGAGGTGGGGGGCCTCGTGATCATCGTCGTCGCCGGGCTGTTTCTCGCCC
>JBARMB010000105.1:0-84429 GCA_049802235.1 Burkholderiales bacterium
CCCCGGCCGGAATCCGGCGACTTGTCACGCCACTGGATTCCCCCTCCGCTTTCGCGGAGGCTAACGGGGGCCGCGGGAATGACGGTTCCCCGTGAAAATTCTCCATACGGAATCCTGCCGATTTTTCGATGAGGATTCCGCGTGAATATTGTTCACACGGAATCCTCATGTGGCTGGGGCGGGCAGGAGATCCGGATCCTCGTTGAAGCCGCGGGCATGGCGGCCCGGGGCCATGGCGTCACGCTGATCGCGCCGCGCGAAGCGCGGATTCATGCCGCGGCGATCGAGCGCGGCCTGAACGCGGTGGCGCTGCCGATCGGAAGAAAAAATCCCGCCGGCATGCTCGCGTTGCGGCACTGGCTGAAGGCGCATCCGGTGGACATCATCAACACCCACAGCTCGACCGACAGCTGGCTCGCGGCGCTTGCCTGCGCGACGCTGCGCCGCGCACCGCCGATCGTGCGCACGCGGCACATCTCCGCGCCGGTGCCGAACAATCCGCCCACGCGCTGGCTTTATCTCGGCGCGACGCGTCACATCGTCACCACCGGCGAAGCGCTGCGCGCCCAGCTCGCGCGCGACAACGGCTATCCGCCCGAGCGCATCACCTCGATCCCGACCGGCATCGATACGGCGCGCTTCGCGCCCGGCGACCGCGACGCGGCGCGGCGCGCCACCGGTCTCCCGCCCGAGCGCAGGCTGATCGGCATCGTCGCCACGCTGCGCAGCTGGAAAGGCCACCGCTACCTGCTCGAGGCCTTCAGCGGCCTGCCGGCCGATACCGTGCTCGTCATTGTCGGCGACGGCCCGCAGCGGCAGAACATCGAAGCGAAAATCAGGGAGCTCGGCATCGGCGACCGGGTGCGGCTCGCCGGCAACCGGCAGGACGTGCTGCCGTGGCTGCAGGCGCTCGACGTATTCGCGCTGCCTTCCTATGCCAACGAAGGCGTGCCGCAGGCTCTGGTCCAGGCGATGCTGTGCGGCTTGCCGTGCGTCACCACGGCGGTGGGGGGCATCGGCGAAGTCGCGCGCGACGGCGAAACGGCGATCGTCGTCAAGCCCGGGGACGTCGCCGATCTGCGGCGCGGCCTGGAGCGATTGCTTGGCGATGCCGCGCTGCGAGCGGCGCTCGGCGAAGCGGCGCGCGCCCACTGTGAAACGCATTGCGCGTTTCACAGTATGATCGACGCAATGGAAAACGTGTACCGCCTCGCGATGGCAAAGCCGCCGGTCAGGAGATGAGCGCTTGAACTCGAACGACATCGCCCGACTTGCCGGCGGGCGAAGGGTGCTCGACATCGGCTGCGGCCGGAACAAATTTCCGGGCTCGACCGGGATCGACTTCGCCGCGAACGCCGAAGCCGACTTGCGCCACGACCTGAACACCTATCCCTGGCCGTGCGCCGATGCGAGCTTCGAGGTCCTGCTGTTGCGGAACGTGATCGAGCATCTGCAGGACGTGGTGCGGCTGATGGAAGAGGTGCACCGCATCGGCGCGTCCGGTGCCGACGTCGTCGTCACCACGCCGCATTTCTCGAGCCTGTATTCCTGGCAGGACCCGACCCACGTTCGTCATCTCGCCTACGACTCGATGGATTATTTCACCGAGAACACCCGGCACTCGAATTTTTACACTTCGAAGCGCTTTCGCATGGCGGGTCGCGGCGTCGACTTCGGGAAATCGTTTCCGTTCTCGCTGATCGCGCGCGGCCTGTTCGCGCTCTCGCCGCACAAGTACGAGAAGCACTTCGCTTTCCTGTTTCCGGCAAACAGCCTCTGGTTTCACCTTCAGGTCGTGAAGTAGGCGCGCCGCTCTTCTATTCCGAGGCAATCTTGCGATTATCCAGGCTTGTTCAACCGAGACCCGATCTGCGCTACCCGATCGAATTCGCCTGGTTGCTGGCGTTCGTCTTTTTCCTGCCGCTGGTCGAGGTGCCGAAGAATCTTTGCTGGCTCGCTTATGTCCTCGCCTGGCTCTCCAACCGCGCCCGCGATCGCGACTGGGGCGGGCGGTGGGACCGCTGGGATGCATTGATCGCATTGTGGATCGTCTCCGGCTACGTCGTCGCCGCTTTCGCCGGGATCCACCGCGACGAGTGGGGCGGCGCCAACGATATTCTCCGCTATGGCTCGGTGCTGTGGCTGGTGAAGCGCTCGCGCTACGACGAGCGCGCGCTGCTGTGGATACTGGGCACGATCGTCGCGTCCACGCTGATCACGCTTGCCTGGGGCTATTGGCGCCTGTATGTCACGAAGGTCTACACGCAGTTGCAGCTCAACTCGGTCGGACACGTCAACCACAGCGCCATCTACATGGCGATCGTGTTCGGCCTCGCGCTGAGCTTTGCGCTCGCCTACTGGGGGCGCATGGGGGTTGCGGCGCGGGTAGCGGCGGGGCTCGCCGCGGCGGTGCTGATCGTCTCGGTGTTCGTCACGCAGAGCCGCGCCGCGGCGCTCGCCGCGGTATTGTTCGTGATTGTGCTTGCCGTGATCCTGGGAGTTCGCCGACGCCGGTGGGCGGTGGCTAGCCTTGCCGGGGTACTGGCGGGAATGGCGGTGATGCTGGCGCTGAACCCCGCGGTGCTGCAAAAGAATGTCGAGAGAATCGAGGAAAATAACGTGCTCGCCTTCCGCGACAAGATCTGGAAGAACGGCCTGGTCGAGTGGCGGCGGTTCCCGTTGTTCGGCGTCGGCATGGGAAATTTCGGCCATGTGAGCCTCGAACAATTGCAGGACTGGAACAAGACGCAAGACTGGCCGATCCGCCCGTCGGCCGAAGGCATGAACTCTCACGGGCACAGCATTTACGTCACCGCGCTCGCCGAGCGCGGCCTGGTCGGCTTCGGCGTCCTGATGGCGGTGCTCATCGCCTGGGTCGCCGCGCTCGTTGGCGCCATTCCGCGCCCTCGGGATCCACCGCTCGACTGGACGCTCTTCGGCGCGGCGCTCGCCGGGTGGTTCGTCACCGTGGTGGTGGGCTTCGTCAACACCACGCTGCATCACGAGCACGCCATTCTCAGCGTGCTGCTGCTCGGCCTGTGGCTCGGCCACCGCGCGGCAACGGTTTCGCCCGGCGGGACGGTTTCACTGCCCTGAGCAGGCAGCCGGTTTTTGGCGGCCGAACGCTGTTCAGCCCGCCGGCTTGTACTCCGGCACCCGCTGCGTCAGCTCGCGCTTGACTTCGTCGTCGCCGGGGCAGCGCGGCTGCGCCAGCCAGCGCTCGAGATCGGCGAGCCACGCCTCGCCGGGGGCGCCGTCGGCCGTGGCGATGCGCAGCTTGGGATGCGGCGTGGGCAAGGTATTTTCGCGGTCCGAGAGCAACTCCTCGTAGAGCTTTTCGCCGGGGCGCAGCCCGGTGAACTCGATCCTGATGTCCTCCACGCCGAGTCCCGAGAGCCGGATCATGTCGCGCGCGAGATCGACGATCCTCACCGGCTCGCCCATCTCCAGCACGAAAATCTCGCCGCCCCGGCCCATCCAGCCCGCCTGCAGCACGAGCTGGGCGGCCTCGGAGATGGACATGAAGTAGCGCGTGATTTCAGGATGCGTCACCGTGACCGGCCCGCCGCGTGCGATCTGCTCGCGGAATTTCGGGATGACGCTGCCGGTGCTGCCGAGCACGTTGCCGAAACGCACCATGACGAAGCGCGCGCCGGCCTCGCGCTGGAGCGCCTGGCAGGCCTGCTCCGAGAGCCGCTTGCTCGCGCCCATGACGTTGGTGGGGTTGACGGCCTTGTCGGTCGAGATCAGGACGAACTTCTCGACGCCATGCGCCTGCGCCGCGCGCGCCAGGCGCAGCGTGCCGAGCACGTTGTTCTGCACCGCCTCCCAGGCGTTGTCGATTTCCATCAGCGGCACGTGCTTGTAGGCGGCGGCATGGAAGACGACCGATGGCCGGTAGCGGGCCAGCGTGGCTTCGATGCGCGCGGCGTTCTTCACGTCGCCGATGACGCACGCGATCGGAACGCCGCGGCGGCCGGCGCGAAATTCCTCCTCGATGGAATAGAGCGCGTATTCGTTCAGCTCGAACAGCAGCAGCAGCTTCGGCTCGAAGCGCGCGATCTGGCGGCAGAGCTCGGCGCCGATCGAGCCGCCGGCGCCGGTCACCATCACCACCTTGCCGCCGAGCAGGCCGTGCAGTCCGGCATCGTCGAGCCGTACCGGGTCGCGGCCGAGCAGATCGTCGAGCTCGACCTTGCGCAGCGCGGAGACGCTGATCCTTCCGGAAACGATGTCCGCATACGCCGGCACCGTCATCACGCGCAGTCCCGCGGCGGCGCACAGGTCCACGGCGCGCTTGCGCAGGGAGTGCGTGGCGCCGGGCATGGCGATGATGGCGTGCACGACATCGAGCCGTCGCGCCGTTTCGCCCGCCGCATCGAGCGGCCCCAGGATTTTCACGCCCACGATCTCGCCGCCGCGCTTGGCCGGATCGTCGTCGAGCAGGCCGACCACGCGCCATTCGCGGCTGTTGGCGAGATCCTTGAGCAGCGCCGCCGCGGCGGTTCCGGCGCCGAGCACGAGCACCGGGTTCGCTTCCGGATGCCGGATCACGCCGAGGACCCGCCGCTCTTTCCAGGCGCGGTACAGCAGCCGGCTGCCCGACATTGCGCCCGCGAGCAGGATGGGAGCGATGAGGTACACCGAGCGCGGCACCGAAACGCCGAGCCGCAGCAAGCTGAGCAGCGCCGGAACGGCGAGCGCGCTCACGCCGACGGCGACCACGATGCGCTGCAGGTCGGGCAGGCTCGCGTAGCGCCACAATCCGCGGTACAACCCCAGCGCCCAGAACACCACGGCGTGAACCAGCGCGACGTAAGGCAGCCGGTGGATCAGGACTTGCAGGAAGTCGGCCGGAATATCGAGGTTGAAGCGCAACCAGAAGGCAAGCATCCAGGCCAGCACGGACATGACGACATCGTGGCCGAACGCGAGCAGGGCGCGGTGGTTGAGGGCGGGCGAATTCAATCGTTGTGCTTTTGGAGACGGCGCCGCCATGCGAGATCGACCCGGAGCGCCAGTGCGGCGTAGATCCCGATGAGCGCGGACACGGCGGCAAACTGCAAGTATAGCGGCTGGCCGATCGCCCAGAGCGCAGTCGCGCCGCCGAGCAGCATCAAGGCGTATTCGGCGAAGGCGGTGCCGCGGTGGCCCCAGCCCATCTGCACCAGGCGCTGGTAATAGTGGCTTCGATGCGCCTCCCAGAAGCGCTCGCGGCGAAGCATGCGCTGGAGCAGCGTGAGCGTCGCGTCGGCGACGAAAGGCGCGAACGCGGCCGCCGGGAACCAGAACGGCCAGTCGCCGTCGCGCCAGCCGGCGAGCGAAAACGCGACGGCAAGGAACCCCAGCGGCACCGAGCCGGCGTCGCCCATGAAAATGCGCGCCGGAGGAAAGTTGAACAGCAGAAAGGCGGCGCCCGCGGCGGCGACGATGATGGCGGCGATCATCAGCGCTTCATCGCCGCTCAGCGCGGCGCCGATTGCGAGGCAGCCGAATCCGGCGAGCGTCATGCCGCCGGCGAGGCCGTCGGAGCCGTCCATGAAGTTGTAGAGATTCGTGACCCAGACGATGCCGATCACGATCGGGACGAGCAGCGGCCAGGGCAATGCCGGCAATGCGCCGTAGACGAACCAGATGGCGGCGGCGAAATGGGCGCCGAAGCGCGCCGCGATCGGCAATCCGCGCAAGTCGTCGAAATGGGAAACGATGACCAGCAGCGCCGCGGGCAACACGATGACGAGAGGCACCTGGAGGATCGCGAACCCGGCGAGAACGCCGGCCATGATCGCGAGCCCGCCGGAGCGCGGCACCGGCCGTTGGTGCAGCGAGCGCTCGTTGGGCAGGTCGAGCGGCAGGCGCGCTCCCGCCTTCAGCATCCACGCGATGAGCAGGAGCGTAACGATCGCCGCGACGAACGGCGAAACATAGGCGATTGCCAATTTCACCGCCTAACCGGTTGGGTCTCGGAACACGGGGAGCATTTTAGCGTGTTCCTCCGATCGGGACGCCCGGTCGCTAATGACGCCCGGACTGAAACCAGCGCGCTGTTTCCGCAAGGCCGTGCGCCATCGTGAAAGGCGGCTTCCAGCCGAGGCGCGATTGAATCGCCGAGCAGTCGACCGCGAGATTGCCGGTGAGCCGTCGAATCGCGTCGGTTCGCCCGGTCAATCGTCCGGCGAGAAGCAGCCAACGCGGCGGCACGGACAACAGCCGCGGCGTGCGGCCGAGCGCGCGGGCAAGGCGCCCGATCAGCTCCGGCGTCGAGACGTCGTCGGCGTCGCTGACGAGAAACGTCGCGCCCGCCGCCTGCGGGTGCTCGACGGCGCGCACGATCGCGTCGGCGAGGTTGCCGACGTAGATCAGGCTGCGGCGGTTGCGCACCGCGCCGAACGGCAGCGGCCACCCGGAATCCACCCAGCGCAGCAGCCGCAGGAAATTGGCTTTCACGCCCGGACCGTACACCAGCGGAGGACGCAGCACGGCAAGCTCCATCCCCGAGCCGGCCGCGATCTCATGCAGCGAGCGCTCGGCCTCGAGCTTGGCGCGGCCGTACGCGTCCTCCGGCCGCGGCGCGTCGGTTTCGCCGAAGCCGCGCGCGCCCGATTCCTCGCCGTGCACTTTCACCGAGCTCAGGAAAACGAAGCGGCGCACGCGCCCGGCCGCGGCGCGCGCGAGGCGCGCCGATCCTTCGACGTTGATCCGCCGGATCGCCGCTTCGTCCGCGGCGCGGTGCGCGATGGCGGCGAGATGCACGACAACTTCGATGCCTTCGAGCAGCGCGCGCCGGTCGAAATCGCCGGCGATGTCGGCGACGACGACGCGCTGCGATCCGGGCGCTTGCTCGCCCGCCACGCTCCTGACCGCGGCGCGCACCGCGTGTCCGCGCGCGAGCAGCTCGCGGCAAAGCGCGGAGCCGACGAAGCCCGATGCGCCGGTGACGAGGATGTTCACGCCTGATGTCCTGTGCGCCGATCCGTCATGACGGCACCCTGCCTATTTTCGCGCAATTGCGACCACATCTTCGCCACATCCCGGCCTGAACCACTTCAACACGGCTTCGAGCAGCTGCATCATCCGTCCCCAGGTACGCACCACAGGCGGCTGCGGTTTCAGCATGTCATGGCGGCCGCTGCGGCGGATCGCGCGGCTGGCGATGAAGGTACCGTTCGCGTCGCGTATCGAGGTGAACACCCTGAAGTCCCTGAACCCTGCTTCATCCAGAAGGCGCGTAAGCGACCCGGTGTTGAAAATGTGCAGGTGCCGCGGCGGGTCGAGCGCGAACCAGTGTTCGCCGAACACCCGATGCCCGAAGCTGCGATTGTTCGGCGTGGCGATGGCGAGCCTGCCGCCGGGCTTGAGCACGCGGCGCGCTTCCTTGAGCCAGCTCAAGGGATCGTGCACATGCTCGATGCAGTGGCTCATGGTGATCGCGTCGAACGAGGCGTCGGGAAAATGCTGGTTGGGCAAGCCGCCGAGGCGCATATTCATGCCGCGGCGTGTCGCCGCCTCGATCGCGCGCGGATCGAAGTCGATTCCCTCGGCGTCCCATCCGAGTTCGCACATGTGAGCGACCAGCCAACCGCTGCCGGCGCCGACATCCAGCAGCTGCCCGAGCGACCCGGCGTGGAGCCACATCACGGAAAGGTCCAGCTCGGCGGCGCGTCCCGGATAGACGAGCGGCAGCAGGCCGAGCAGCCGCGTGCCGAGCGAAGCCTCGCGATGGTAGCCGTAGCGATTCGCGAGATAGCCGCGCTTGGCCGCCGCGAACAGCGCCTGCAGCAATCCGCCGCCGCGGTTTTCCGTCGCGTGGGTGTAATAGCTCTCGTAGGCCTTGTGGATGTCCTCGGGAACCGGCATCGGGTCCAGCCAGATCAAACCGCACGCCGCGTTGGTGCAGGACCTGAACGACCATTCCCCCGGCGCGGCGAACAGCCGGTCGCGCAGGCCGGCGTAGAGCGGCGCGCCAGGCGCGTCGCAGACCGCGCAGCGCGGAGCGGGCGCGCTGCGGATGATGTCGCTCATCGCAGTGCCTCGCCGCCGGAGAGCAGCGCCAGCGGATGTTTTGCCAGGCGCCGCTCGTCGGGATCGAGCAGCACCCGCCAGCCGAGCGCGCAGAAGACGGCGCCTGCGACAAGAAGATAGACGAGCTTGACCTGCGCGCCGGCCGGCACGAGCGCGCCGAGCATGAACGCGAACAGCAGCGCAATAGCAGCCCGCTGGCCCGGCGCGAGCACCGCCGGCGCGGCGGGCAGTACGCGCGCGGCGAGCAGGAAAAGCACCAGCGCGTCGGCCGCGCAGCGCGCGCTCCAGGCGATCGCCGCGCCCTCGATGCCCCAGTGCGAGGTGAGAACGGCAAGCAGCGCGATATATACGGGCAGCTCGACAAGATGGGTCTTTGCCGTGAGATCGGCGCGGCCGGCCGCCTGCAGCAGCGTATACGGAATCTGAGCGAGGCAGTTGATCAGAACGCCGGCCAGCAGAATCTGCGCCACGCGCGCGCCGCGAGCGGCGTAGTCCGCGCCGAGCCAGAGCGCCATCCACTCCGGCGCGAACAGCGCCACGGCGAAAGCGAGCGGAAAGATCGCGAGCAGCACCGCCTTGATGCCGAGGCGATAGAGGCGCACGGTGCGCCCGGGGTCTCCCCCCTGCGTCGCGGCGAACACGGGAAAGAGCACGCCCGTGAGCGCCATCGGAATGAGCCCCAGGCGCGTCACCACCTCGTAGGGCGCCGAGTAATAGGCGACGGCGGAAACCGCGATCATCGCGCCGATCACGAAGCGGTCGAGATAGACCATGAGCGGCCCGACCACATTGGTGACGGTGAGCCAGGCGCCGAAGCGAAGCATTTCCGCGAGTCCCGCCGCGGAGAGCGCGCCGGCCGCCATCAGCCGCGGGTAGAGCCTCGTGCAGAGCATCCAATGCGCCGCCGGCTCCGCAATCCGCAGCAGCGCGAGCAGCGTCGCGAGCGCAATCAGGCTCGGCGTGTGGAGCACCAGCACCGCCGGTCCGGCGAAGGTGAGAATGCCGAGCGGGATGCGGACCGCATTGACCCAGCCGAACCGGCGCCCCGCCTCGAGGATGCCGCGCAGCGCCGCGGCGAGCGTCAGGAACGGCAGCGACACGGCAAGCAGCCGCAGCGCGTCCACCGCCTCCGCCTGCAGCGCGAGCGGAATTTTTATGAGCTTCTCGCACAGCGGCGCGGCGAACAGCAGCAGCAGCGCGCTGGCGCATACGCCCAGCGCAAAGGTGAGTGCGAGCGCGGTGCGCGTGAGCGCGGGCAGCTCGCTCTCGCGCGGCGTGCCGAGGCGCTCGGCCACAAGGCGCGCGAGAGCGCGCCCGAGCCCCAGGTCGAACAGGCTGAAGTAACCGACGATCACCCAGGCAAGCGAAAGAAAACCGAAGCGGTCGGCGTCGAGGCGGGCCACCAGAACGGGCAGCGCGAGCAGCGCCGCCGCGAGCGGCGCCAGTTGGCCGGCGAGATTGAGCAGCGTGCTGCGCGCGACGCTCATGCTCACTTCCAGCCGTGGCGGTTGAAGAAAGTCAGCGCCGAGCGTGCGAACATGGCGATGTGGCGCAGTCCTTTGCGCGCCGCGCCGCCGCCAAGATGCACGATGCGCACCGCGGGCACGAAAGCGATCTCGCCCAGTTTTTTCGCCCGCAGGCTCAGGTCGAAATCCTCGAAGTACATGAAGAACGCATCCGAAAATCCGCCGAGCGCCGCGAGCGGCGCGCGGCGGCAGAACATGAAGCTGCCGCTGATGATGGGCACACCGAGCGTCGGCGAATCCTGCGGGAGATCGCGCATCTCGTAGCGCGCAAGCCGCGCGTCGAACGCGTGCCGGCAGCCCGGCGGCGCGAACCCGCGCAGCAGCAGGTCGAATACCGAAGGGTAGCGCTTGCACGGATATTGCAGCGCGCCGGCGGCGTCGCGAACCTGCGGCGCGAGCATCACCACGCCGGGGTGAGCCTGCATGAAGCCGATCGCCTCATCGACGGCATCGACGTCCAGGCGTACGTCGGGATTGAGCACGAGATGATATTCGGCGTTAGAAGCGCGGATGGCGAGATTATGCGCGCGGCCGTAGCCGATGTTGCCGTGCCCGGCGAAAATCTCGGTCTGCACGGGCGCGGCAATCTCGCTGCGCGCGAGATCGCGCAGCGCCGCGGTCCAGCGATCGCCCGGGCCGTTATCGACGATCCAGACTTTCGCCGCGCCGAGGCGGCCGGTGCCGCGCGCGTGCGCAAGGGCGGCGGCGAGAGAACGCACAGTGTCGCGCAGCACGGCGAGATCCGGATCGAACGCGACGATCGATATGGAAAGAGTGCCGCTCACGCGCTATGCCTCTGCATGGCTTCAGGACGCGCTCCGCGACCAGAGCGCGCAAAAGCCCTTCGCCATGACTGCACGCAGCTCGCGGGCTCCGACGACGCGGGCGCCCTGGATGCGCCGCCGCTCGGCGAGCATTGCCGGAAGCGCCCGCAGCGCGTCGCGCTTCGCGCGCAGGATCACGCCGAACTGGCCGCGCGCCGCGCACACCGCGATCGCCGCGAGATTGGCGAGCAGATGCAGTGGCAGATACAGCCAGAAAAGCGGCGCGGGCATGTCCTTCACGTACGTCCAGACGAGATTGCGGTGCCCGTGGTAGGTCGCAAAATCGCTGCGCCTGCCGGCGATCGCCGAGCCGACGTGGTCCACCACCGCCTCCGGGACGTAGCGGCAGCGATGCCCGCGCAGGCGCAGGCGGAAGGCGAGATCCACGTCCTCGTGGTAGCAGAAGTAGCGCTCGTCGAAGCCGCCCACGTCCTTGAGCGCATCGAGCGAGTAGAGCGCCGCGGCCGCGCACGGACCGAAGATTTCCCCGGGCGCGATCGTTCCGCGCTCCGCGGAAACGCCGTGGTCGCGCCGCCACGAAGCGCCGCTCACGTGATAGACGTCGCCGGTGCCGTCGAGCAGCCCGGGTGCGTCGGCGCGCCGCATGCGGCAGCCGAAGAAGCTGAACCGCGGCTGCGCCTCGGCGGTGCCGATGAATTTCTCCAGCCAATCCGGCGCGGGAAAGGCATCCGGATTGAGCAATGCGATCCACTTGCAGCCGGTTGCCGTGGCCAATCCGAGGTTGTTGCCGGCGGCGAAGCCGAGATTCTTTTCCGACCGCAGTACCATGGTTCCCGGAAAGCGCGACTCGAGCACATGGGCCGAGCCGTCTGTGCTGGCGTTATCGACGACGATGGTGCGGAAATCGCGGAACGTCTGCGCCGCGAGCGCCGTCAGGCAGCGCGCGAGCAGGGCGCCGCTGTTGAAATTCACGATGATAACCGCAGCGCGCGGCGCGCCGGACTCAACCATTGGATTCAGCAGTACTCACGGATCGGCTATGCATTGCACACAGTCGCCGCCACCGCCCAAAAAGCAACCCGGAAGGCATGAGAATGTTCATCGTCGGGAGATACGGCAGGCCGAGCCAGCGAAGCGCCGCCAGCCAGATCGACAGCCCCGGGAACTTGGCCAGCGCCCAGGAATCGTAGGGTCCGAATCCGCTGCCGTTGAGAAGAAAGAATGCCCGCATGACGTAAAGCCTGTCGTCGTGCGGCGCAAACGCGGGGAGCGGCACCAGATCAGAAACGATCGCCAGCTTCACCAACGCCAGCACGGTTGCCGACAGCCGGAAGACCCCGTCCGACAGCGCGGACTTGCGCGAATGCGCTGCAAGTCCGGGATTCCCTCGCATTGTCATCGATGCGGGGGCGCGGTCAGTCATGCCGCCATCGGTCAGGCCGATCTTGGCGCTTTCGAACTCACCGCGGCGCCTGTCCCGTGGCGAGCCCCGGCAGTTTGCGTCACTTCCTCCATCATGAGTGTTGCGTGATGGAACGCCACGCCGATGAACTCTGATGCGCCGGTGATCGGAGCAAACACAATTGGCTGGGAAACGACATTGCTCCGATGACCGACGTTCTCCGTTATGCACCGCCACGCCGAACGCCAAGAGGTGCTATCTGTGATCGGTAGGGAGCCATTACAATATCACTTTTGTCCAACTCCGGACCGATCTCCGTGAGCTTCTCGTTTTATCCCGTGGTCCTTTCGGGCGGAACCGGCAGCCGGCTATGGCCGATGTCGCGGCGTCTCCTTCCCAAGCAATTTCTACTGCTTGCGTCGGAGCGCACGTTGCTCCAGGACACCGTACTGCGGCTTCACGGTATCGACGGGGACGCGCACCGCTTGTCATCAGCAACGAAGAGCACGCGGGACCTGGATTTTCTGCGGCTCGACGCCACTGCATTCGCAAGTTGTTCATCGGAATTGATCGACTACGCGGTAATGGAGCGTGCGACGGGCGGCGTAACGGTTCAAGCCGACATCGGATGGAGTGATGTCGGTTCGTGGGCGGCACTGTGGGAAATAGCCGAGAAGGACGCCGAAGGCAATGTCGATTGCGGCGATGTGCATCTGCATAATGCCGGCAATTGCTTCATTCGCGCGGAAAACTGACTCGTCTCGGCGCTCGGCGTGAAAGATCTTGTCATCGTCGAAACCGACGACGCCGTGCTCGTCGCCGACAAGGGGCGCGTGCAGGGAGTGAAAGAAGTCGTGGAGCAGCTTGAGCGGCAGGCGCGCACCGAGCATGTTTCCCACAGCCGCGTCTACCGCCCGTGGAGGTATTACGAGCGCATCAACTCGGATGAGCGCTTTCAGGTAAAGCGGATCATGGTGAAGCCGCGTGAGGCACTGTCATTGCAGCTGCACCGCAAACGGGCGGAGCACTGGGTGGTCGTATCGGGAACGGCGCGGGTCACCTGCGATGAGAAGATCATCGTGCTGACGGAAAACCAGTCGACCTATATTCCTCTCGGACACAAGCACCGTATCGAAAACCCGGCCGACCCGCCTCTCTACGTTATCGAGATTCAATCCGGTCCCTATCTCGGCCAGGACGACATCATTCGCTTCGACGATCGTTACCGGCGACAATAATAGTAGCGAACATTACTGGAAGAAGAGCGCAGTCGTCGCCGAAAGCCGGAGTTCGTCGGCTGAGACCCTACATTCGACATCGCGGCGCAACTCAGTCTTGACACTACCTTGTGAAAGCAATAACCTAATTGCTTGTTTTGCTTATTTATCATCCTGGCGCCGCTGGCCGGCTGGCGCGTGTTTCGTGCAGGGAAAATTTAGGCAATTGTTGCGGTGCACGATCCCAAACGCGTTCTTCCTGTCTCAGCGCGGCGGTCACGCAATGCCACCGACGCGCCTCCCGGAAAATGGCAAATGGGCCCGACGCAGAGGCAACGCGTTGGATGTGGCGCGAATAAGCTCGATTTCCGGGCGCGCTTTCGCCATAGCAATAACAATATTCAGGGAGCTGAATGAGGGCATTAGTCACAGGCGGGGCTGGCTTCATCGGTAGCCATCTCAGCGAGCGATTGCTTACGCTGGGGCATGAGGTCGTGATCGTGGACGATCTGTCGAGTGGCCGACTCAAGAATCTGGAGACCTTCAAAGGCCAACCCGGCATGGCGATTCATCGCGTGGATATACGCGATCCGGAGCGCCTGAAACCGCACTTTGCCGGGATCGACTGGGTATTTCACCTGGCCGGAGTCGCCGACATCGTCCCTTCAATCGAGACACCCGAGCTGTATTTCAGCACCAACGTGCAGGGGACCTTCAACATACTGGAATGCGCCCGGGCCGCGGGCGTCAAACGTTTGGTTTATGCGGCTTCGTCGTCCAGCTACGGTATTCCGGATATTTATCCGACTCCGGAGACGGCGCCGATCAAACCGATGTACCCGTACGCTCTGACCAAGTACCTGGGCGAGGAACTGGTGCTGCATTGGACGCACACCTACAAGCTCCCGGGGCTGTCGTTGCGACTGTTCAATGTCTACGGGCCGCGCTCGAGGACGACCGGGGCATACGGAGCCGTATTCGGCGTATTTCTGGCGCAAAAGATACACGGCAAGCCGCTTACCGTCGTGGGCGATGGCCACCAGACGCGTGACTTCACTTATGTAAGCGACGTCGTCGAGGCGTTCATCTGCGCCGCAAAGTCGAACGTGAGCGGCGAGGCAATCAATGTCGGAAGCGGCAATCACTACAGCGTCAACAGCTTGGTCAGGCTGCTCGGCGGCGACACTGTCCACATTCCGAAGCGACCGGGAGAGCCGGATTGCACGTTCGCGGACGTGAGCAAAATCCGACGGCTGCTCGGCTGGAGGGCCACGGTGTCATTCGAGGAAGGGGTCGGTCACATGCTCGGACACCTCGACGATTGGCGCGATGCACCGCTTTGGGATTCGGACTCGATCAAGCAGGCGACCGAGTCCTGGTTCCGTTACCTCGGGAAAGAGCACGCCAATGGCTGAAAACCGGAACATGGGCATGGCATTCAATGCCCGCTCGTCGGAGCTGCATTCAGTCATCACCTCGATGCAAGCTACCGACGCTTCGGGTAGCCGGCTCGATACCGAGGCTTCGATCCTGCAGGCACTCGATTTGCTGCGTGACCTGCGCCGCCACAACGGCGGCCTGTACCTGATAGGCAACGGCGGCAGCGCTGCCGTGGCAAGTCACAGCGTAACCGACTTCGTCAATGTGGCGCGACTGCGCGCTACGACTCTGCATGACTCGTCGCTCATCACCTGCATGGCGAACGACTACGGTTACGAGAACGCATTCGCGCGCATTCTCTCCACGATTGCCCGACCTGGGGATGTGCTGGTCGCAATCAGCAGCTCGGGCAAGTCGCCCAACATCCGCAACGCGGCGTCGAAAATGCGCGAGCAGGGCGGTTCGGTCGTCACGCTTTCGGGTTTCGCACCCAACAATCCCTTGCGTGCGCTGGGCAATCTGAATGTCTGGCTCGATTCGCGCGACTACGGGATGGTCGAGATCGGACATCAGTTCGTGCTGCATAACATCACCGATCGCCTGCGGCTGGAAAATGAGCAGGGCAATGTCCAGCGCTAAGATCCTGTCGCTGGATGAGCTGGAAAGGAAGGCGCGCGAGTTGGGGCGCGAGGGCAAGCGCGTGGTGATGTGCCACGGAACCTTCGATCTGATGCACACGGGCCACATTCGCCACCTTCAGAAAGCAAAGCTCGAGGGCGACGTTCTGCTGGTCACGGTGACCGGGGATGCCTATGTCAACAAGGGGCCGGGCCGACCGGTGTTCCGGGAGGATCTGCGCGTGGAAACGCTGGCGGCGCTTGCCTGCGTGGATTTCGTCGCTATCAACCATGACGCAACCGCGGTCAACGCTATCGCGCGCCTGAAACCGAACGTCTACGTCAAAGGCAGCGAATACCGCGCCGCGATGGATGACGTCACCGGCAACATCGAGCGCGAGAAGCAGGCAGTCGAGGCCTGCGGTGGTGAAATCTTCTACACGGACGAGATCACGTTCAGCTCGAGCAGCCTTTTGAACGAGCACTTCGGCGTATTTTCGCCAGAAACCAAGGATTACCTTCAGGCGTTCCGCAAGTCCTACGGCTACAAGGACGTGATCGGCTTGGTGAAGGGCCTGACGCGTCTCAGGGTGCTGGTGATCGGAGACGCGATTATCGACCAGTATCACTACATCAATACGCTCGGTCAGACCGGCAAGGGCAATACGCTTGCGGTCAAGTATGATTCCGAGGAGCAGTTCGCCGGCGGCTCGATCGCGGTAGCGAATCATCTCGCAGGATTCGCCGACAACGTCACCCTGGTCACCGGTCTCGGAAAGCTCGAGACGCACGAGGAGTTCATACGCTCGAAGCTGCTGCCGAACGTTGCGCCGGTGTTTTTCTATATCGAGAACGCGCAGACGGTCACCAAGCGCCGTTTTGTTGATCCTGACCTAGCCAAGCTGTTCGAAGTCTATTTCTTCAACGAGGAGCCGTTGCTCGACGGCGTGGACGGCGCGGTATGCTCGTGGCTGGAGGCGCATCTCCCGGATTACGACGTAGTGATCGTCCCGGATTTTGGCAACGGCTTCATCTCGGCGGGCATGGTCGCCAAGCTTTGCCAGCACGCGCGCTTTCTGGCAGTCAACACCCAGATCAATAGTGGAAACCGCGGGCACCATGTAATCACGCGCTATTCACGCGCAAACTTCGCATCGGTCAACGAGCCGGAATTACGTCTTGCCGCGCATAACCGCCACGACCCGCTTGAGCTGGTGGCCGAGACAATCGGGCAGAAGACCCAGTCCGATCATATTGCGGTGACACGCGGCTCGAACGGAGTGATGTTCAAGGACAGGAAGCGCGACGTTCTCCATCACGTGCCGGCGCTGTCGACAAAAGTGGTGGATCGCATCGGCGCCGGCGACGCGTTCCTCGCAATCGCCAGCCTCTGCCTTGGCGGGGGGCTGCCTTCGGAAGTCGCTGCCTTCGTAGGCAGCGTCGCGGCGGCTCTCGATGTTCAAATCGTCGGCAACCGCGATTCGGTGGGCTCGGTCACGCTATTCAAGTACATCACGACATTGCTCAAGTAGTCGCCGGTTTTCGGTCCGTGCGTCGCAAATGCGGCGCGTGGCCGGGCGCTCTGATAACGGAAAAGGAACTCGAGGATGGCAACGATGAACGCAATTAAGAAGGTGCTGGTTACCGGCGGCGCGGGCTATGTCGGCGCGGTGCTGGTGCCCAAGCTGCTCGCCAAGGGCTACCAAGTGAAGGTGCTCGATCTTTACCTTTACGGCGAAGACGTGCTGGATTCGGTCAAGGGGCATCCGAATCTCGAGCAGGTAAAGGGCGACATTCGCGACCACATGCTGCTCGAGCGCGTTGTTCCGGGATGCGACGCGGTGATCCATCTGGCGTGCATTTCCAACGATCCCAGCTTCGAGCTCGACGTGGAGCTCGGCAAGTCCATCAATTACGATGCCTTTGTCGATCTGGTCAAGGTATCGAAGAAAAGCGGCGTCCGTCGCTTTGTTTACGCTTCATCATCGAGCGTCTACGGCATCAAGGACGTGCGCAACGTCACCGAGGACCTTCCGCTCGAGCCGTTGACCGATTACTCGAAATACAAGGCGCTCTGCGAGGACGTGCTGCTGAAGGAGCGGGTGCCGGGCTTCACCACTCTGATCGTGCGGCCCGCCACCGTCTGCGGCTATTCGCCGCGGTTGCGGCTCGATCTCACGGTGAATATCCTCACCAATCATGCCGTAACCAATCGCGAGATCAAGGTATTCGGCGGCGAGCAAATGCGGCCCAACATCCATGTCGAGGACATGGCGGACCTGTACGTCCAGAGCCTGGAGTGGCCCGACGCGGCGATCGACGGCAAGATCTACAACGTCGGCTATCACAATCACAAGGTGCGCGAAATCGCCGGCATGGTCAAGAACGTTGTCGGCGACGACGTGAGCATCGTCACCACGCCGACCGACGACAACCGGTCGTATCACGTGTCCTCCGAGAAAATCAAGCGCGATCTCGGCTTTGCGCCGCGGCACACGATTGAGGATGCCGTGCGCGACCTGGCCGCGGCATTCCGCGACGGACGCATTCCGGATTCGATGACCGACGACCGCTACTACAACATCAAGCGCATGCAGCGCCTGAAGCTGAAATAGTCCGGTCCGGAATCTTCCCCTGGCATGTAACGGATACGATGAGCGCAACGATTCCCTACGTCAACATTGCGGCCCAGCACGCCGCGATCAAGCACGAGCTCCTGGCGGCAGTGAGCGATGTCATGGACGTCGGTCATTTCATCCTGGGCGAGCAGGTTGCCGAATTCGAGCGGCGGTTTGCGGATCTCTGCGGAGTGCGTTATGCGGTCGGCGTGAATTCCGGAACGGATGCCCTTATTTTTGCCTTGCGCGTGCTTGGAATAGGGGCCGGGGACGAAGTCATTACGGTACCCAACTCCTTCGTCGCTTCCACGGCATGTATCCGTTTGGCCGGCGCCAGGGCCGTTTTTGTCGACGTCGGCGATGACTACAACATCGATCCGGACAAAATCGCTTCCGCGATCGGTCCCAGGACCAAAGCCATCCTGCCGGTGCATTTGACCGGGCGCCCGTGCGACATGGACGCGGTCCTGCGCATTGCGAAGGATCGCGGGGTGCACGTTATCGAAGACTGCGCCCAGGCCATACTCGCCGAGCACAAGGGGCGCAGGGTCGGGGCATTCGGCACGATCGGATGCTTCAGTCTGCATCCGCTGAAGACGTTGAATGCGTGCGGGGACGGCGGGATGCTGACCACTGGCGACCCGGAGTTGTATGAGCAGCTGCTTGCGATGCGCAATATCGGGCTGAAGACGCGGGATGACTGCGTTATGTGGTCGACCAATTCGCGGCTCGACACCCTGCAAGCCGCGATTCTCCTGGTCAAGCTGAAATACCTCGATCGCTGGACCGTGCGCAGGCGCGAGAACGCCGAACGCTACCGGCAGCGGCTTCGCGGCATTCCGCAGATTCGACTTCCGCTCGCGGAAAAAGAGCACCAAAAAGCCGTCTACCACACCTTCGTCATCCAGGCGCCGCGCCGCGATGAGCTGCGGGCCTATCTTGCCGAACGCGGGATCGGATCAGGCATCCATTATCCGGTGCCGATTCATTTGACGGGCGCCGGGCGCGAACTGGGCTATCCGCCAGGCAGCTTTCCCGTGACCGAAGCGCAGGCACGCGCAATTCTGAGCCTGCCCGTATACCCTGAGCTCAAGGATGAGGAAATCGATTTGGTATGCTCGAACATCAAGGCTTTTTACGCCTCGGCCTGACCCCTCTCGGCGGATATAGACGATGAAAGTCAGATTTTCCTATCTCGACCGGCAGTTTGCCGACGTCGATTCCTATCTGGCGGACGTGCGTGCGCTGGTGCTGAGCGGTGAGTTCACGCTGGGCAAGGCGGTAACCGAGTTCGAACAGCGCTTTGCGGCGCTGTGCCGGATGCCCTACGCCATCGGCGTCGGCTCGGGAACCGATGCGCTGATTCTTTCGCTCAAGATGCTGGGCGTCGGCCCGGGCGACGAGGTCATCACTGCCGCGAATACATTCATCGCGACCGTCGGCGCGATCGCAATGACGGGCGCGCGCCCGGTGTTCGTGGACAACGATGCCGGGTACACGATGGACCCGAAGCTTATCGAAGCGGCGATCACCCCGAGGACCAAGGCGATCCTGCCGGTCCACTACACGGGTAACGTGGCCAACATGCCCGCGATCATGGAGATCGCAAGGAAGCATCGGTTGCTCGTTGTCGAAGATGCCTGCCAGTCCATCTCCGGCGAATTCGATTCCAAGCCGGTCGGATCGTGGGGCGAAACGGCGTGCTTCAGCATGCATCCCCTGAAGAATCTGAACGTGTGGGGGGATGCCGGAATCATCGTCACGCGCTCCGAGGAGCTGAACCGGAAGCTGCGCCTGTTTCGCAATCACGGCCTGTCCAGCCGGGACGAGGTGGAATTCTTCGGCCACAACTCGCGGCTGGACTCGCTTCAGGCCGTGGTGGGCAACCGGCTGATCGCGCAGACCCAGTTCATCACCAGCCAGAAAATCGCCAACGCCAAGCGCCTCGATGCGGGGCTCGCCGACCTGCCCGAGTTCGTCCAGATTCCGCCCCGGCCGGACAACGTGAAACACGTGTATCACCTCTATATCGTGCGGGTGAAGCGCCGCGACGATCTGCGCGCCTGCCTGAAGAAGCATGAAATCGACGCGCGAGTCCATTACCCCATCCCGGTTCACCTCCAGAAGGCCGCCGCTCATCTCGGCTACAAGCGGGGCGACTTTCCCATGGCGGAGAACGACAGCCAGGTATCGATAACGCTTCCCGCGCATCAGCATTTGACCGATGCCGAGATCGAATACATGCTGGGGAAGATCCATGCGTTTTACCGCGGCTGAAACGTCCCGTCGGCCCCGGCCGCTTCCCCGAAGAGCGCCCGAATGAGCGCCAGCGCGTCCGGCTTGCCGGCCGGAACCGAGCGGGCCTCCTTGATGATCGGCGTCGATTTCGACAACACCATCGTCAGCTACGACGCGCTGATGCACGCGATCGCCACGGATTGGGGACTGATCGGCGGCGAGATCCGCAGGAGCAAGAGGAGAATTCGCGACGTGGTCAGGAGCCTTCCGGACGGCGAAGTGCTGTGGCAGCGGCTCCAGATCGCCGCTTACGGAATCCGCATGCGCGAGGCGGCGCCGGCGGACGGGGTCAGGGAATTTTTTCTGCTTTGCAGGCAGCGCGGCGTTCCGGTGCGGATCGTCAGCCACAAGACGACGTTTCCGAATCTGGGGGAATCCGAGGTGAATCTGCGCTCTGCCGCCATGGCCTGGCTCGAGCAGCGGGGCTTCCTCGCGGCCGACGGGTTCGGCGTTGCAAGGGAGCACGTCTATTTCGAATCGTCGCGCGCAGAAAAAATCGCGCGGATCGGACAGCTCGGGATCACGCATTTCATCGATGACCTCGAGGAAACATTCAACGAGCCGGATTTTCCGCCGGCGGTCGAGAAGATCCTTTACTCGAACGACCCCGCATCCCTTGCCGGGCGCGTCACGACGTTCGGGTCGTGGGCGCAGATCCAGGGATATCTCCTGCCGGCGACGAAACCTGCAGTCCGCGCAGGCCGGCCGCTGCCATGAATCCGCTGCCGATAGCGGTCGACTCCCTGTCGAAGATTCTGAACAGCGCGGTGGTGTCGGCCCGGCGGGCGGGCGGGAGCGGCAACAGCAGGGTCTACCGGGTGCGCTGCCAGGGCGGGACCGAATATGCGGTAAAATTTTACTTTGAACGCACCATCAGCGGACTCGACCGTCTCGAAATCGAATTTTCAGGGCTTACATTCATGTGGGACAACGGCATTCGCTGCATTCCGCGACCGCTGATTGCCGATCATGCCGGTCAGGTGGCCGTGTATGAGTTCGTCGACGGCCGCGAGATCGTCAGCAGCACGGCGACGGCCGATGATGTCGAGCAGGTCGTGCGCTTTGCCGCCGAATTGCGGACCTTGGGCGGACGTCCGGGCAGCCGGCAGCTTCCACCGGCGTCCGAAGCCTGCCTCAGCATTGATTCGGTCATCGACAACATCGAAAGCAGGCTGCGCCGCCTGACCGGGCTGCAGCAGCCGGGGCCGGCTCACGACGCCCTGTCCCGGTTTTTGTCAGGTGATTTTGCTCCCGCGTTCGCTGCTCTGAAGGGGTGGGTCGCGAAGAAGGCGGGGCGGGAGGCATGTGCGCGCGAGCTCGCGCCGGATGCGCGGACGCTGAGCCCGTCCGACTTCGGCTTTCACAATGCGCTCAAGCGCCCGAATGGAAAACTGGTGTTCTTCGACTTCGAGTATTTCGGATGGGACGACCCGGCGAAGATGATCGCCGATTTCATCCTGCATCCCGCGATGGACCTGGGCGCCGTGATCAAGGGCCTGCTCGTGCGGCGTATGCTCGATTGCTTTTCGGCCGATCCCGCCTTGGCCGGCCGCCTGGAAAGCCTCTACCCGTTTTTCGGGCTGAAATGGTGCATGATCATGTTGAACGAGTTCGTTCCGAAAGACCTGGCGAGGCGCGAGTTTGCAGCCCGCGCCCCGGTGGATAGCGCCGCCGCCCAGATGGGGCAGCTTGGAAAGTCCGAAGCAATGCTGCAAAAAATCATGGGCGAATACGAGAATTTTCCGTTTCCGGTGCACGCGGCATGAGCCGGCCGGACAAATCCGTGGCGGTGCTGGACCGAAGATCCGTGGAACTGCGCCGAACGATCGTGAAGGCGATGAACAGCGCCGGCCGCGGCCATCTGGCCTCGGCGCTGTCCCTGGTGGAGATCCTGCGCGTGCTCTACGACAACGTGCTTCGCTACGACCCGAAGCAGCCGAAATGGCCCTTGCGCGACCGCTTCATCCTGAGCAAGGGGCATGGCTGCCTCGCGCTCTACGTGATTCTCGCGGACAAGGGCTTTTTCCCCGAGGACGAGCTGTGGAAGTTCTGCCGATTCGACGGCATTCTGGGAGGCCATCCGGAGCCCAAGGTGCCGGGGGTCGAAATCTCCACTGGCAGCCTCGGCCACGGCCTTCCCGTCGCCGTCGGCATGGCGATACACGCGCAGCGGGCGAAAGCCGGTCACCGCGTGTTCGTGGTCCTGGGGGACGGCGAATGCAACGAGGGAACCGTGTGGGAAGCCGCCATGGGGGCGGGCAAGCACAAGCTCGACAATCTGGTGGTCATGATCGACTACAACAAGCATCAATCCTACGGCAGCACGTACGAGGTGCTCGATCTCGAGCCGTTCGCCGATAAATGGCGCAGCTTCGGGTTCGGCGTCAGGGAGGCCGACGGTCACGACGTCGGATCGATCGAGGAGGTCCTGTCCGGAATTCCCGCGGAACACGGCAAGCCGACGGCCATCATCTGCCACACGGTGAAAGGCAAGGGCATCGGGTTCACCGAGAACAACCTGAAGTGGCACCATAAGAGCGGACTCAAGGAAGCCGAGATGACGGCATTGCTGGAAGCGCTCGAGGGCGAATAATGCGCGAAACGTCCCTCGAAGAAGTCTACAAGCTAGCGAAGCAGGATAGCCGGGTCGTTTTCATCGGCTCCGATCTCGGCGTCGGCACGCTGAACAAGTTCAAGCAGGAGATGCCCGAGCGCTTCTTCATGGAGGGCATCTCCGAGGGCTACCTGATCGGCATGGCGAGCGGCCTCGCCCTCGAAGGCAAGATCGTCTACGTCAATACCATCAGCACCTTCATCACGCGGCGCTGCTACGAGCAGCTGGTCGTCGACGTGTGCCTGCACAACCTCAACGTCCGCACGATCGGCAACGGCGGGGGCATGGTGTATGCCCCGCTCGGCCCGACGCACATGGCGATCGAGGACTTGTCGATCATGCGCGCGATCCCCAACATGACCATTGTGGCGCCCGCCGATGCGGATGAAATGCGCAGGCTCATCCCGCAGACGCTCGACTATCCGGGCCCGATCTACATACGCCTTGCCAAGGGCTACGACCCGGTCGTCACGAACGACAGCGTGCCGTTCCGCATCGGCAAGGCCCTGCCCATGAAGGAAGGGCGCGATGCGCTCCTCGTCACGACCGGCATCACCCTGAAAAACGCGCTGGACGCGGCCGAGCAGCTCGGCGCGAAAGGCATCGATGCGGCGGTCCTGCACATGCCGACCGTCAAGCCGCTGGATACGGAGCGCTTGCTCGAATACGCTTCTCGCGTGCGGGCCGTCGTGACCGTCGAGGAGAACAACATCATCGGCGGCCTCGGCAGCGCGGTCGCAGAGGTCCTCGCGGAGGCGAATTTCGATCCGGCGAAGAAATTCAGGCGCATCGGCATCCCGGACGTATTTCCCGACAAGTACGGCTCCCAGGCCAAGCTGATGGACTACTACAAGATTTCGACGCCCGAGATCGTTTCCGTGGTGGCCGGCCTGCTCGGCGCTGTGCCCAAGGCCGCAAAAAAACTCAACGTAATGTAGGAGAAATGAAGTGGGAAGAATGCTCAACATTGTCACTCCGCTGCACAAGCGCACCAAGCGCGATTACCTGGCGCGAATGGTCGACAACAAGCTCGAAGCCGTCGAGAAGGCGAAGAAATACGGCGCCGACTACTGGGACGGGGACCGGCGCTACGGCTACGGCGGCTACAAGTACGACGGCCGCTGGAAAGTCGTCGCGGAAAAGCTGATCGAGGAATACAAGCTCAAGCCGAATGCGAGAATTCTGGACGTGGGCTGCGGCAAGGGTTTCCTGCTCTACGAACTGAAGCAGCTGCTGCCCGATGCCGACGTGGTCGGCTTCGATGTTTCGGAATACGGGATAGCGAATGCCAAGGAGGAAATCCGCGACCGCCTGTTCGTCTACAAGGCGCAAAACCCATATCCGTTCGGCGACAAGTCCTTCGATCTCGTGATTTCCCTGGGGTGCTGCCACAACTTCCGCCTGTTCGAGGTTGAGACGGCGGTCAAGGAAATGGAACGGGTCGGCAAGAACAAGTATTTCATGGTGGAGAGCTACCGCAACGAAAAGGAGCTGTTCAACCTGGAATGCTGGGCGCTGACCTGCGAGTCTTTCTTCGATACCGCCGAATGGATCTGGGTTCTCAACCGCTTCGGATATACCGGCGACTACGAGTTCATTTATTTCGAATAAGGCGGAGAGAAGAATGCTGGAGGTCAAGAAATTCAAGGCGGCCGTTCTGACCGAGCTGAAGGCGCCGCTGGAAATCGCGGAACTGGATTTTCCCGAATCGCTCTCGTTCGGACAGGTGCTCGTCAAGGTGCACTTCAGCGGCATCTGCGGCGCCCAGATCAACGAGATCGAGGGGGCGAAGGGACCGGACAAGTTTCTTCCCCATCTGCTCGGTCACGAAGGCTCGGCCACCGTGGTCGAGACCGGGGCGGGCGTCAAGGCGGTGAAGAAAGGCGACCGGGTGGTCATGCACTGGCGCCAGACCAACGGGATACAGTGCGAAACTCCCGCCTATTCATGGAACGGCCGCAAGGTCAACGCCGGATGGGTGACGACGTTCAACAACTACGCCATCGTCTCGGAAAACCGGCTCACGAAAATTCCTCCGGACTTCGATCTGCGCGTGGCGCCGTTGTTCGGCTGCGCGGTGACCACCGCGATGGGGGTGGTCAACAACAACGCCCACGTCAAGATCGGGCAATCCGTGGTCGTGTTCGGCGTGGGCGGTGTCGGGCTGAATACCGTTCAGGCGGCGGCGATGGTGTCGGCGTATCCCATCGTTGCCGTCGATATCGTCGATGCGAAACTGGAGATGGCCAAGCGCTTCGGGGCGACCCATTGCTTCAACTCGGCCAGGACGCCGAATTTCCGCGAAGAGATCCTGAAGATCGTCGGCCAGGCCGGGGCCGATGTCATCATCGAGACCACCGGCAACGGAAGGGTGATCGAGCAGGCGTACGAACTCACCCATGCGGACGGGAAGACCATCCTCGTCGGAGTTCCGACGAAAGGCGACAACATTTCAATCTATTCGCTGCCGCTCCACTTCAAGAAGATCCTGAGGGGTTCGCACGGCGGCGACGCCGAGCCTCATCTGGACATTCCCCGATACGTCCGGCTGATGCAGGCCGGCAAGCTCAAGCTGGACGGCCTAGTCACCCACGAGTTCAAGCTCGACCAGATCAACGAAGCCATACGGCTGGTCAGGAGCGGCGAGGCCGGCCGGGTACTGGTTGCGATGGACTGAGCCCCGGCTCGATCGGGGCTTGCTCGTGATCGACTCGGAGCCAGTGGCGTTCAATTGACAGGGCAGCTCGCCGGGACGCCGGCGAGGCGCGTTTCTCAGGGATCCGGAATGAGCAGTTGCCACCTGTGCGGAGAAGAAAAATTGCTGGCCTTGCTCGATCTGGGCGAGCACCCCATCGCCCACCGGCTGGTCACCGATCCGCACGCCGCGGAATACGTGCATCCGGTCGCGCTGCGCTATTGCGAAAATTGCGGTCTGATCCAGTTAACCGATCCAATCCCGCCGAAGCTGCTGTACACGGAGTATTCCTGGCTCAGCGCGTGGAAGCCCCAGGCGCACATTCCGCGGCTCGTATCCATGATCGGCGCGATGCCGGGCGTGACCCGGGACGCGAAGATCGTCGAAGTCGGTTGCAACGACGGCACCTTCCTCGAGGCGCTCCGCAAGGAAGGCTATCGGAATGTCATCGGGATCGAGCCGGCGCAGGACGCGATCCGCGCAGCCAAAGGCAAGGGGCTCGACGTGATCCACGGCTACTTCGGCCTCGAGGCGGCGCAGTCGCTGGTCGCCGCGCGCGGAAAGTTCGACGTGTTCGTGACACGGCAGGTGCTGGAACACGTGATCGCCTTGGGCGATTTCCGGGACGGAATGCGCACCGTCCTGCGCCCCGGCGGGCACGTCATGATCGAAGTGCCCAACTTCGATTTCAGCCTCGCCACCATGGACTACAGCGCGATCTGGGAGGAGCACGTCAATCACTTCACGCTCGACACGCTGACGCGCTTTTACGCCGGCGGCGGGTTCCGGGTGCTTGGCAGCGAGACCGCGCCGTTCTGCGGCGAAGCGCTGATCACGGTCGCCGAATATACCGGCACGCCCGCGGTCTCGCCGGTCTCCCGCGCGGCGCCGGGACGCGAACAAGCCCTCGCTTTCCGCGACTATTGGCCCAAATACAAGCAGGCGCTCGTTCGTTATCTGGCCGCGTACCACGACGGCGGCCGGAAGGTGGCCGTCTACGGCGCCGGGTGCCGCGCCTGCTGCGTGATCAATTACGCCGGGCTGGGGCCTTACATCGACGCCGTGCTCGACGACCAGCCGGAGAAGCAGGGCAAGTACATGCCCGGCTCGCACCTTCCCATCGTTTCCGGCGAGACGCTGGAGAAGGACGGCTACGATCTGTGCATGCTCGCGGTCAACGCGGAGAACGAGCACAAGGTGATCGCCAGGCACGCGGCCTACGAGCAGAAACAAGCCGGGCGCTTCGTGTCCCTGTTGCCGCCGAGCGACCGGCTGCTGCAGTTGCCGTCCTGACGTGGAGCGGCCGGCCGACATGGCGATCACACTGAAGCGGCTCAACGAAGAGGTGTACTTCGCCGAAGATCCGATCGTCAGGGTAGGCCGCGAGGACATTGAGATGCTCAAACGACTCGCACTCGACACCCGGCGCAAGCGCGTCAGGCTGTGCGCGCACCGCGGCGTCGAGGACGCGCTGCACGAGATGCTGATCGTGCACACGAAAGAGGCGTACGTCCGGCCGCACAAGCACTTGAACAAGGCCGAGTCGTTTCACCTCGTCGAAGGCGCGGTGGACGTCGTGTTTTTCGACGACGACGGCGCGATCAGGGACGTGGTCTGCATGGGGCGGGGCGCGACGGGCGACAGTTTCTTCTACCGGATTTCCGGGCCGCAGTACCACACTTTGCTGATCCGCTCGGATTTCGTGGTGTTCCACGAGGCCACCAGCGGGCCGTTCGTGAGGGAGCAGACGGCGTTCGCTCCCTGGGCGCCGGCCGAAGACGATCTCGCCGGGCAGGCCGCGTTCTTCCGCCGCACCGACGAGTCCGTCCGGCGTTTCCTCGCGGCGCGCGGCAAATGAAGAAAGCCAGACACACGCTGCTCGTCGGGGCCACACGGGGAATCGGCCGCGCCGTCGCCCGGGCTTTTGCCGGCGAGGGACACAAGGTTTCGGTCATCGGCCGGCGCGCCGCCGCCGCGGCGGACGCCGCCCCCGGGCTGCGCCATTGGGCGGTGGATCTCACGGATTCGAAGGCCCGTGCGCGCGTGCTTGAGCGCATCGTGCGCGAGCGCGGACGGCTTACGCATCTGGTCTTCATGCAGCGCTACCGCGGGGACGGCGACGCCTGGGAGGGCGAGCTCGCGACCAGCCTCACCGCGACCAAGCAGATCATCGAGCGGCTCGTCGGCGCGTTCGACGGCGCGCCGGAAAACTCGATCGTCATGGTCGGCTCGATCGCCAGCCGGCTGATCGCCGAAGAGCAGCCGCTCGGCTACCACGTGGCGAAGGCGGGCCTCGCGCAAATGGCGCGCTATTACGCCGTGACGCTCGGTCCGAAAGGCATCCGCGTCAACTGCGTGTCGCCGGGCGTGGTCCTGAAGGACGAAGCGCGCGACTTTTACAGCCGCAACGAGAAACTGCTCGACCTGTACAGGAAGATCATCCCGATCGGGCGCATGAGCACCGCGGACGAAATCGCGCAGCTCGTCGTGTTCCTGTGCAGCCCGAAAGCCTCGTCCATCACCGGCCAGAACATCGTCGCCGACGGCGGCCTTTCCCTGCAATGGCAGGAATCGCTCGCGCGCCGCACGGCGCTCAAAAATCTCACCATCACGCGCAAACCCCGGGGAAAATGAAATGACCAGTGCATCAGCGCACAAGCGCGACACCTGCCGCCTGTGCGAAGGCCGCAACCTCGAACTTGCCCTGCCGCTGACGCCCACGCCGCTGGCCGACTCGTACGTTCCCGCGAAGCTGCTCGACAAGGCGCAGGAGGTCTATCCGCTCGACCTGTATCTGTGCCGCGACTGCGGCCATGTGCAGCTGCTCGACGTGGTGCATCCCGAGGTCATCTACTACGATTACATCTACGAGACCAAGAGCTCGCTCGGCTTGGTCGAGCATTTCCGGCAGTACGCCGACGAGGTGCTCGCGCGCGTGAAGCCGCCGCAGGGCGCGCTCGTCGTCGATCTCGGCAGCAACGACGGCAGCCTGCTCGGCTTCTTCAAACAGCGCGGAATGCGGGTGCTCGGCATCGACCCCGCGCGCGAGATTGCGCGCCGGGCGACCGAAGTCGGCATCGAGACCCTTCCCGAGCTGTATACGCGCGAGCTGGCGCGCAAGCTCAGGAGCGAGCGCGGCGCGGCGGCGATCGTAACGGCGAACAACCTGTTCGCCAACGTGGACGAGCTCGGCTCGTTCACCGACGCCATCCGCGACCTGCTCGCTCCAGATGGAGTTTTCATTTTCGAGAGCTTCTACCTGGTCGACTGGATCCAGCACATGGTGTTCGATTTCACCTACCACGAGCACCTGTCCTATTTTTCCGCGAAGCCGCTGGCGAAATTCTTTCAGCGCCACGGCATGGAACTGATCGACGCGCTGCGCGTACCGACCAAGGGCGGATCGGTGCGCTACACGGTCCAGCTCGCGGGCGGCCCCCGGCCGGTTTCGCCGTCGGTGAAGAAGCTGATGGACCTGGAGACGACCGTCGGCTCCGACCACATCAAGACCTTCAGGGCGTTCACGAAAAAAATAGACGCGGCGAAGGAGCAGCTCGCCGCGTTGCTGCGAGACCTCAAGGCGCAAGGCAAGACCGTTGCGGGCTACGGCGCGTCGGCGACGACCACGACGCTGGTCTATCACTTCGGCCTGGCGCCGTCGCTGCAGTTCATGGTGGACGACTACGCGGCCAAGCAGAACCTGTTCAGCCCGGGCGACCACATTCCGGTACTAGCGCCGGAGGAGCTCTACCGGCGCAAGCCCGATTACGTGCTGGTCCTGGCGTGGCGGTATTTCGAGCCGATCGTAAAAAAGCACCAGGCCTATCTGAAGCAGGGAGGGCATTTTATCGTTCCCCTGCCCGAGCTCAAGGTGATCTGACAATAACAGACTTGCGCCGGCCGCCGGGACGGCCGACGATACCCGGCCGGGCGCCTGCTTCGATCGGGCGGGGAGCAAAAGGGGGCGTGGCATGAAGTCGAAGACGGGGCACGAGACGCTGCACGCGTACTATCGCGAGCAGGCTGTGTTGCCCACTCACGGCGGGTTCCGCTCCCCGGCCGAGCTGCAGGCGTACGAAAAGCAGCGCCGCTGGTTGTTCACCGACAAGCTGTACCTGCCACCGCGCGTGTTCGACGGCGCGAAGCTGCTTGAATACGGCCCCGATTCGGGCGAGAACGCCCTGGTGTTCGCGACGTGGGGCGCGCGTTGCACGCTGGTCGAGCCCAATCCCAAGGCGCATCCGGCGATCAAGGACTACTTCGAACGCTTCCGGCTGTCCGGCCGGCTCGCGGGCCTCGAGCAGGCGGACATCGCCGGCTATGCGCAGCGCAAGGGCGCGCTGGAGAAATTCGACATCATCGATGCCGAGGGATTCATCTACACGGTCAAGCCCGACGCGCTGTGGATGGACCTGTTCGCGCGCCAGCTCGAAAGCGGCGGCCTCGCCGTCATTTTCTACTACGAGAAGTTCGGCAGCTTTCTCGAGCTGCTGCCGAAAGTCATCCAGGCGCAGTACCGCCGGCTGACCGGCGCCCCTTCACTCGATGCGGCGCAGGCGCTGTTCGCCGCCAAATGGGCCTCGATCCCGCACAAGCGGCCGATGCAATCCTGGGTGATGGACGTTCTGGAAAATCCCTTTGTGCGATTGCGCTATTTCTACGAGCCGCAGGACCTGTGCCGCAAGATGCAGGAGAAGGGCTTCACCCTCTACTCGTCGTGGCCGTCGTACAAGGACGGGCTGGACGTGCACTGGTTCAAGAAGACCTTGTCCGCCGAAGAGCGGCTGCGCTCGCAGGACGATTTCATCGCGCGCAGCCGCCTCAGTCACATGTTCGGGCGAAAATTGTTCCTGCTGCACATCGAGCCCGGCTGGGAGCAGGCACTGTCGGGATTGCTGGACGCCACGGACGCGCTGATCGACGGCTTCGACAAGGAGCTCGCCGAGCAGTGCGTGCGGTATCTCACCACGATCGAGGCAATCGTCGATTCCGGTGCGGTCATGGCCGATGCCGCGGACAAATCCGCCGTGTTCGCGACCTTGCGCAGCCTCCAGCGCATATTCGCGTTGCTGGCGGAGGGCCGCGCGAAGGAGCTGGCGGCGTACTGCAACGAAGACGCAGCGTTTCTCGGCGCCTGGGGCATGCCATCGCACTTCGCCGTGTTCCGATATGAGCCGGCGGAAAATACCTGAAGGACGATATTGCGCGCCCTCACCATCCTGATCCCGGCGCTCGACGAAGAGCAGAAAGTTGCGCCGACGGTCGAGGAAGTGCTTGCCGCCGGCCGGCGCCTGCTCGACCGGTTCGAGGTGATCGTGGTGGACGACGGCAGCCGCGACCGCACCGGGGAGATTGCCGACGCTCTGGCGAAATCGAATCCGGAGGTGCGGGTCATCCATAACCCGGAGCGGCGCGGGGTGGGCTGGGCTTTCTGGGAAGGGATCGCGCAGGCGAAATTCGACCGCCTGACGGTCGTGCCCGGCGACCACGCCTACAACATCAGCGGCATCGAGCGCCTGTTCTCCGCGGTCGGATCCGCCGACCTCGTCATCAGCTACCGGACCAACCAGGCCGACACGCGCCAGCGCCGCCGCGTCATCCTCTCCACCCTGTATCAGCGCCTCGTGGGACTGATCTTCGGGTTCAGGCTGAAGGACTTCCACAGCACCGTGGTCTATCCCGTGCCGCAGATCCGGGAAATGGGCATGCGCAGCGTGGGCTATACCTACCAGCTCGAGGTGCTGGTGAAGCTGCTCCGCCGCGGCATGTCCTACGTCGAGGTTCCCGTGACGCTCAATCCGTCGGGCAAAGGAACAAGCGCGGCGCTGCGGCCGAAGACTTTTTTCGACGTTCTGTGGGCGATCTGGCGGCTGATGCGCTAGCCGTGAACGAGGACATCCGCCGAACGGCCACACATCTTCGCGCCGCCTTGTATACGGCGCCGGCGCTGCTCGCGGCGCTGGTGCTGCCGGCCGAGCCGCCCTACGCGGAGATGCTTTTCAGCGGCGGCACACAGGTGCTCGTCACCAATGTGTGCGTTGCGGTGCTGTTCCCGTATTTCGGCGTGTTCATGCTGGCGCTGGGTACGCTGCTCCTGCCGGCGCCGCTGCGCGCCACAGGCGCGGGTCTCGCCGGGCTCGATGTCGAAGTGCTGCGCTTCTTCGGCGGCGCGGCGATCCTCGTCATTGCCGGATTCGCGCTTGGGCTCGCGAGCCTGTTGCGTCCGTGGGTGACCGTGCCGATTTTTTGCGCGGTGCTCTACCTCTACTTCCTTCGCAATCCGCGGCTCGCCGCGCGGCTTGGATCCTGGGTCGCCGCGCGGGACCTTCGATCCCCGTCGGGGATGCCGGGCGCATCGCTGCGCTATTGCGGTATTTTCCTGCGCGCCGCGATCTGCGCGCTGGTGCTGTTCCTGCTGCTGACCAAGGGAATCCTGGTCAACCTGTACACCTCCGACGTAATCCAGCTCTACTTCCCCTACCTCGCCGAAGTCCGCTACCGGCACGGCATCTGGCTCGATCCGGCGCATCCGGTGATCTCCGATTTCCTGATCGGCCGCGGCAACGGCGTTCATCTTTTCCTTGCGAGCTTCACCAACCAGTTTGTCATCCAGCTCGTCTCGCTCGTCTATCTGGTGGCGATCAGCCTCGTCGTGCACCGGATCATCTATCGGCTCATGCCGCCGGAAGGCGGCGCTGTGGACTGGTCCGCGGCCCGCGGCCTGTTGCCCGACTGCGCACTGCTCGTCGCGCTCACTACGCCGGTTCTTTCCATCGAATTCGCCAAGTACCACATGCAGACCGGCGCTCTCCTCATGTTCCTGGGCTGGGGCGCGCTGCTGTTCCTGTTTACCGATGCGAGCGAGGGAAAGTGGCTTTTCCGCATGCTGCTGCCGGTCGCGATCGTGATTCCGCTGACCCTGCCGCAGTACCAGGCGCTGGCGATGGTCATTCTCGCCGTCGCGGCGTTTGCGGTGGCTCTGTGCCGGGGCGTGGGTGCGGCCAAGTATCACTTGTGGCTGGCCGTCGCCGGTTCGATTGCAACGATCGGTTCACTCGCATTCAACCAGCTCTACGTCGGCATCGGGGAGCTAAACCCGGCGTTCCTGTTTCTTCGCTATGCGGACCTCGATCGCTTGCAGAAATGGACCAGCGTCGAGCTCATCCAGTACGTGAGCTTCGCGCAGGACATCAGGCTGACGGTTCCCGCCCTGACACTCGGCACGGCTGCGATGCTGGCGAAGCAGATCGCCGCACTGTTCGTGCCGGCCAACGCCATTCGGCATCTCGATCCGTACGGCTATCTGCTGATCGCCGCGCTATTCTTCGGCGTGGTTGCCCGGTTCCGTATTTACCGGCATCTGGCGGTCGTTGCGGCCGCGACGCTCGTGATGACGGCAATTCTGCTTTGGTGGGGGGGGAATGCGCCGGCCGGCGCACCGCTCCCGCGGGCCGCGCTCGCCTTGCCGCTGTTCAGCGGCTTCGTGCTGTCCGCGCTCGGTGTTCTGCTTCTGGACAACATCGGCGCTCGCTTGTCAGGCGCAGAGTCGGAGCAATCCGGGCTGATCGCCGGTTCCCGCGCGGCCGCTTTCGTCGCCGCGCATTTCCTGCTCTATGCGTTCGGCTGGCTCGTGATGGCCTTGGTTCACCAAGGCAGCATCGCCAGAGTGATGGAGTTTCAGGCGGTCTACCATTCGATCGCGCTCTTTGTAGCGGTGGCCGTGGTGATCCGCTTGATCGTGCCGCGGCAGCCGGCGGCGAATGCGCGCGAGCGCCCCGGAGTTCCGTGGCGCATGGGTCTGCCGATCGCGGCAGCCGGCTTGACCGCGTGGGTGACCGTGCGCTTCGCTGTACCCGCCGCCTTTCCCTCCGGTGCGCGGCTGTGGATCGCATCGCTTGCGGTGTCGTTCGTGTTTGCGGTGCTGCTGCTGCGGCCGTCGCGCCGATTGTCCGAAAATCCTACCGGAAACGACACGCAGGCTTTCACGGCGGCGGCCATGATTGCGATCGGCGCCGCGTCGCTGGCGGCGGCGAACCTGTACGAGATCGACGGCGGATCG
This sequence comes from Burkholderiales bacterium, assembly GCA_049802235.1. Lineage (GTDB taxonomy): Bacteria > Pseudomonadota > Gammaproteobacteria > Burkholderiales > SG8-39 > VBDM01. Next base: position 33,234 of record JBARMB010000105.1, read on the forward strand.
CCCATGAAGGGTGCCTGGAAAAGGGAAGGGGTCCTCGCGTCGGCGCAACGTGCGCTCGGCTATTTTGCCGGCAAGGAGGGATTGATCGACGCCAACGGCGAGCTGGAGCACTACGGCGTGAAAGGGCAATGGGACTTCCGCCGCTGCATGGAGATCGACCGGCTCATTCCCGGAACAAACAAGGTACTTGCCCTCAACGCAGTGTTTGCGGTCGTTCCGTGCCAGAATTCGCCGCTGACGGCACGCGGCAGGTTCCTGCATCACTACGAATCGGTCATCGCTCCGTATTACGGGGAGCTGCTGTTCGGCGCACAGGAGCGGGCCTATGCGGTGTACCACCGGCTCGGCGTCAATTTTTTCTACGTGGCGAAAGACGACATCTATTTCTGGGGTCCGGGCTTCAGCGACAGCTTCAATCCGGAAAATCTTACCCGGCATTTCGACATCTACCACGATGATCCCGGCTTCATGATCCTGACCTGGCGCGGAAACGGAAAGCGGCACGTGCCGGCCGATGTCGCCGCGGAGATCGAGCGCCTGCGCGCGCGCGCGCGCGCCGAGCCGGACATCAGCGAATACTGGCTCGGCGTGCTGCGCCTGAAGGCTTGGCTTGCCGGTGGAGCCGCGCTTCGATGAGTGATCGCAAAACCCCGCGCGCCCGCGCGAGGCTGCTTCCGCTTCGGCGGTCGGTCGCGCGGAGGACGGCGTGATCGATCCGCGCACTTACCCGTTGCAGCGTCATCTTGCGGCCCTGCTTTGGATCGCGCCGGCGCTGGCGGCCGTCTGGGCAATGCCCGCCGAGGCGCCTTACGCGCACATGCTGTTTGACGGCGGCGACGAGGTATTCCTGCACAACCAGTGCATTCTGATCCTGATCCCGTATGTCGCCCTTTTCGTGCTCGCTCTGGGCGCGCTTCTGCTGCCCGATCCGCCGGACCACGCCGATTCCCGCCTGACGCCGCCCGATTTCACCGTGGTCCAGTTCTTCGGCGGCGCCGGCCTGCTGGCGATTCTCGGTGTCGCGCTCGGCGCGGCGAATCTGCTGTTCGCGTGGATCACGATCCCGATCTTCGCGATCGTGCTGTATCTCCACCTGTTGAAGTCACCGGCCCCACTGGGTCGTTTTTTTGCCTGGATCGGGGCGGCCGATCTGCGCCGAGACTGGAAAATGTTCCCCGTCGGTCTCCTGTGCCGAATCTCGGTCTGCTTGCTGGTGCTGCTGATCATCGCCGAGAAGGCGATCGTCATCAACCTCAACCAGTACGACGCGGTACAGCTTTATTTCCCGTATGTGGCCGAAGTGCGTCGGTTGCATGGTATCTGGCTGGATCCCGCGCGCGCGATCATCTTCAGCTTTTTTGTCGGGCGCGGCCACGGCGCCCCCTTGTTTTTCGCCAGCTTCACCGATCAATTCTTCATCCAGGTCGTTTCGATCGTTTTCTTCATGGCCATTGCGTTGGTCGCCCGCCGCGTCGTGTCCGTGATTGTCCCGGGAAATGCAGGCTCCGCTCCGTGGGCGGCGGCGCGCGCCGTCTTTCCCGACTGCGCGATGCTGTTTGCATTGAGTTCGCCGCTGTTGCAAGTCGACAGTGGAAAATTCCACTTCGAGACCGGCGCGTTCCTGATGTTCCTGTCCTGGGCAAGCCTGCTTTTTGTGTTCGCCGATGACCGACAGGCAAAATGGTTGGGATGGATGCTGCTCCCGGCCGTGCTTGCCTTGCCGATCGCGATTCCCCAGACCCAGGCCGTGGTGACCCTGATCCTCGCCTTTGCCGCCGCGGTGAGCTACTGGACGGGAAAGAAGCAGTTCGTTCGGATCCCCGTTCTTCTGATTCTGGCGGGGTGCGTGGTGACGGCACTGTCGCTCCTCGTCAATCAACTCTACATCGGCCTCGCGGAGATCAATCCTTACCAGCTCTTTGTGAATTTCATGGACTTGGAGCGGTTCCGAAGATGGTCCAGTCCGGAGCTGCTCATATACGTGAGCAATGCCCAGGGATTTCAGTATCTGAACGATATTCCTACGTTGCTTGAAAGTTTCCTGGCCTCTTTCAGGAAGCTCGCCGAGGCTGGTCATATCGATATTCTCCGCGCGGAATTTTCCGTTACGACAGTCGCCGTCGTGATCCTCGCATTGCTGGCATCTCTGGCATTTGTCTTGCGCGGGCGCTCGCGGCGCGAGCGGGGCACCGGTTCCGCGCGCCTGCTGGATGAAAGCGTGGATGCGTTTGTCGTCGCGTTCTTTGCGATGTATATGCTGGCCTCGTTGCTGGTATCACTGAGCGGCCACGGCAGCCTGCAGCGCCTGATGTCCTACCTTGATGCCTACGCGGCGATTTTTTGCCTCACCGCCTTCGTGCTCTGCGGCGCAGCTCACGGCCGGCTGGTTCGAGGTACTGGATTGGGTGCGGGCGGGGAAGCGGCACCGCTTCCGAGCGGCGGAGCGTGGGCGGCATTGAGCAGGATCGGGCCCCGCTGCGGAATCGCCGCAATCAGGGTCATTTGCTTGGCTACCTTGGTATTCACGACATTCAATGTACGCACCAAAGACGTGGGAGCGTATGAACGCGCGGACACCACAGCCAACGCGGTTCGCTATGTTATGGGGGCGAAGGATTTGATCAGTGTTAGTGACGGAGGGCCTTGGCCCCAACCCGCTGCGCGCCGGTACGGGTTTTGTGCAACGATAGGCAAAATAATCCCGCCTGGAAAAAAGGTTCTACCGCTCAACTCGGGCTTTACCGTCGTGCCGGCATGTTCGAATTCGCCTTTGCTGCCGTGGGGAGAGGTGCAGGATACACTGCACTATGCGTTTGCCCGGCAATTCGGGGAAGTGGTCCTCGGCGCGCCAGCGCATTCCTACGCTATCTTGCGGGCCCATGACGTTGATTACTTCCTGGTTGAAAAACCCAATGCGTATTTTTGGGGCCCGGGCGTTAGCGAGAATTTCAGCCCTGAGAACCTGGCGGCAAACTTTGACGTGTTTTATGAGGACGCTGACTTATATATCTTTACGTGGCGCGGCAAAGGGGTCAGGCCGGTAACGGGGAAAATCGCTGACGCGATACGTAAGCTCCACGAAGTGGAACGCAAGGCGGCGCCGCAATATTACGAGGGTCTGCGTGCATTGCGGGACAGCGTCGGGAACGCGGCGAACAGTCAAAAAACAGTTCGTTGATGAACAGCAATCACAACAATAGCTTGACCGTTTCTGCAGCGAGCGGAGCGCGGCGGCACTGGATCGCGCTCGCGTTGACCGCGCCCGCGGCCGCCGCGGCGCTGGCGTTGCAGGCAGAGGTGCCCTTCCGCGCCATGCTGTTCGAGGGCGGTGCACGGGTATTTGTCGGCAACTTGAGCGAGGCGGTGCTGTTTCCCTACGTGGCCGTAATCATGCTGGCGCTGGGGACACTGTTCCTGCCGCGTCCGGTTCGCGCGGACGACAACCGCGTGGCCGAACTCGACGTTCAACTGGTCCGGTTTTTCTCCGGCGCCGCACTGCTCGTGCTCCTGGGATTCGGCCTGGGCTTGGCACGCCTGCTCTATCCTTGGGTCACCATTCCGATATTCTGCGGCATCCTGTACGTCTATTTCTTGTGGAATCCTGATTTTGTCCGCCATGCAGTGGCTTGGATTTTCGCCCGAGATGAATCAATTGCCCATGCCGACGGGCGGGACCCCTTTGCCCAGGATGTCTCGGCGTTGCTGCGACTCGCGATGCTGTTGGTCGTGCTTTTCCTGCTTTTGGTGAAAGGCATCTTCCTTCAGCTTTTTATTTCGGACGATATCCAGCTGTATTACCCGTATCTGGCAGAGATAAGGCTTCAGCACGGCATCTGGCTGGACCCAGCCCATCCCGTGTATTCGAGTTTCCTCATCGGCCGCGGCAACGGCGCCCACCTGTTCTTCGCCAGCTTCACCAACCAGTTTTTCGGGCAGGTACTCTCGATTGTCTATCTGGTGGCCATCGCGCTGGTCATGCATCGCGCGGTGTCCCTGATGGTGCCAGCCGATTCCGACTCGGCGCTGTGGCGCACCGCGCGGGAAATCCTGCCGGATTGCGCCATGCTGCTCGCCCTGGTCTCGCCGATTCTGTCGATCGACGTGGCCAAGTATCACCTCCAGACGAGCGCCTTTGTCACATTCCTGAGCTGGAGCAGCCTGCTCTTCCTGTTGACCGGGCCGGCGCAGGCAAGGTGGCTGTTTCGCATGCTGCTGCCGGTGGCGATTGCCATTCCGATCATGTTGCCGCAGTACCAGGCGATGGCCACGGTTAGCCTCGCCATCGCGGCGATCGCAGTCCATCTCGTCCGCGGCAAGGCGGCTGCGCGGCATTGCCTGATTCTGCTCGGGGCGGGGCTGCTCGCCATGAGCGGTTCGCTTCTCTTCAACCAGTTTTACATTGGCGTGGCGGAATTGAATCCGGCTTCGCTGTTCCTGAAGTTCGGCACTCCCGAACGGCTGCGGCAGTGGACCAGCCCGGAACTGTTTCAATACCTGAACCTGACACAGGACGTGAGCGGATTTTTCGCGCTCTGGTCCGGCAGATACGCTCCTTCAACGGCAAGGCTGGTGATCGTCGAGCTGCTGGACATCGTGTCCTTTACCTATTTTATTTTTTTTGCGATCAGGCGAATCGACGATGGTATCCGGTCGGGGGGTTTCCTCGACCGCATGCCGCCGCCGGTGAGTGTTTTCCTTGGAGCCTTCATCTTCAATTATCTGGTGTGGACGACAGTTTCAGGCGTGACCAACCATCCGAGCGCGGTCCGTCTGCTGCAATATGTGGGTGCCTACGCTCCCACGGTAAAAATTGCGGTGGCGATTTTCATCGCAGCTCTCCTGCTGCCCGGCAGCAAAGCGGCCACGGCGAGCGGCAACACGCCGACGCCCCGGAGCACACTATCGCTGGTGCTGGTCAGCCTTGCGTGTTCGCTCGTCGCAGTACAAACCGTGATATTCGGGTTTGGCAATTCGTTCTTATACGGATACCGGATTTCCCTCGGCTTGGTGATATTGGCGATCGCCATGCCGGTGATCGCGCACCGGTTGCGGCCCTGGCAGGAATCACCGATCATCGCTTCACTGCTTGCGATGATCTCAAGATTTCTGGCAAGCCGGGCAGGCTTGTCGATTCTTGTCCTCCTGTTTGCGGTGGCGACGCTGAAGGACGGACTCGGTGACCTTCGGGAATATGAGGCTTCCGTCAGCCAGTCATTGGGAAGTCCGCTCGGCATGGGTGCGGCGAGCTATTTTGCCGGGAAGGAAGGCCTGAGTGCATCGATTTCCAAGGGAGACTTTAATTTCAAGCGCTGCCTGGAGATCGGTGAAGCGGTTCCCGGGGATGCGAAGGTGCTGCCGCTCAATGCCAACTACAATATCGTTCCCTGCCAGAATTCACCGCTGTTGCCGCGCAACAAGATCGTGCATCATTACGAATCGGTTCTAGCGCCTTATTTCGTTGACGTCGCATATGGTGGGGAAGAGCGCGCCGCCGAAATAATGCGCAAGCTCGGAATTAATTTTTTCTACGTGCAGAAGAGCGATACCGATTTCTTCGGCCCCGGTTTCGGAGAGCTCTTCAGCTGGGACAACCTTGTGCGGCGCTTCGACGTCTATCGGGAAACCGGCGATTTCCTTATCCTGACCTGGCGGGGGCAGGGAACTGCGCCGGTGTCGCCGGAGACGGCCAGCGCTATTGAGTGGCTGAGGGAAGAAGGCTGTGATCATCCCCCTCATGATCCATTGATCGACAATTGCGCCGCGTACTACAAACTCAAGAAGCGGCTGGGACAACAGGGAGTGAAATGAAATGGCGGTGATATTGCAGGCGTTTGAAGCAACGTCAAGGAAGATATCTTGCTGATACGAGCGATATGCCGGCTTGCGAACAGGTTCGGCCTCTTGCCGCAAGCTGATTCACTGCGGCCGTTCTGGAACGTATATAGAAATATTCTGGCGCTGCTCGGCCTGTTCACGGTGGGCGTCCTGCTCATCGGCATGCTCTGGTCCTACGTACGGGCAGTGATGGCGTTTCCCGCCTTTGTACCCTGGAGTAACGTTGAAGAATGGACCTACAGCTACACATCCGCGCACAATTATTTGACTTACGGGTTTCTGAATTCCGGGCTGCTCCAGGACACCAGCGGCAGCCCGTTTGCCGCCGATCATCCTTACCTATACACCCACATGCCGGCGGGGCCCGATCTGCTGATGGCCCTCATCCTCAAGTTCACTCATGACAATTACTTTTCTCTGCGGTTGATACTGGCGGGGTTTTTTGTCCTGGGCATCTGGTATTACTACCGTTTTGCCAAGCTGATCCTCGACCGGTTCGACCTACCGGGCGCAGGCTTTGTTGTAGTGTTTGCAGGGCCCTACGCTTGGCATAACATAATAGAAAGGTCGGTTTATTCCCTCTACCCGCTGCTCGCGTTTGCGCCTTACATCGCGCTGGATCATTTTTACCGCAGCGGAAAGCGCCGCTATCTTTTTCTTCTCGCCGCGCTGGTTTTTCTCTCTTCCATCTACATCGAGTATTCGCTGCTGACTGCGGTCGCGGTCTGCTGGATCGGGCTCTATCTAACCAGGCTCGTGAAGATCGAGCGCAAGCACCTGTTCCTGGTGCTCGGCGTGATCGCCTTTGGCATCGGCCTGCACCTGCTGCAGAATTTTCTGTTTCTCGGCCCGGAAACATTTTTCAAGGACGTGATCTACAGCCTCGGCAACCGGACCGTTGGATTTCCGAGCCAGGAGCATCTGGAAGCGTTCTATCAGAGCGTGGGCATTTTGCATCATGGCTCCAAGCCGGTGCGTCCGCAGGTGTTCATCAATCAGGTCATCTCCAATCTTTACACTCCTCTGTGGCGGCCTTGTCTTGTCATTGCGGGTCTTTCGGTGTTCCTGTCCGCCACCATCCGCGCATATAGACCCGGGAGAATATTGCTCTCTCTTGGCCCGGACGCGGTCGAGCTGCTTCGCGCCATGTTCTTCCTGCCGCTCTGGGCGGCGGCGACCATTGTCGCACCGATCGTGCTGTTTCCGGCCTACAGCCAGGATGTGAGCCTTAACTGGTCGCGCGCCAATTACTATTACCTTGCGGTCGCCCAATATGCACTCGCGGCATTCGGCCTGAAGCAGATTTACATGGCCAGCCCGCTTTACCTGAAGATGCGGGGGAAAGTTGCGATGATTCCCCTCTGGGGATCCCGGTCAGCTCAAGGTACGCGCGAACCGCGAGTCGGGCAGTTGGCGAAATATGTAATCTGGGTCGGCATGGTTTGGTTAAGCCTGCAATTGACGTGGCAGGTTGCAAGTTCCACGGGTCAGGACTATCGGATAGTGCTGAAGGCCAACCTCGGCAGCAATCCCAATCTTGAGCTCGAGGACCTGAAGCAATTTTCCGGCGAGCTCTACGCCACCAACGTCAATACCCCGGTGGTGGGCTTTTTTGTCAACGCGCCGGGGTTTGGGGTTTGTGACGATGAGACGATCACGCCGGACGGTTCGGTGGACACGAGCAACTGCCAGATTGCGATGATGCGCCGGCGCGACGTTTATGCCCAGCAGGCGCCGAGATATTTCTTCCTGTTCGACCGGGAAAAATTCACCCCGGGCTTCGCCAAGACGGAAATGATCAGCGGCTCCGGTTACGCGCGGCTGGAACAACGGCTGACCGCGAATTTTGCCCAAGTCCACAAGAACGATCTTTTCCGCGTCTTCGACCTGCAGCGGCGGGCGAAGGACTGAGGCATTGCCATCCGGTTTCCAATGTCATTGCCTGATGCCATGCGCTCCGGTCCGATGCGCTTCGGCCTGAAGCTGGCGGTCTCGGTCGCGCTGCTGTGGCTGATTGTCCAGAAGCTCGATCTCGCCGATTTGGCCGCAAAGGTGAAAACGGTTTCGCCGGGCGGCGCGCTGCTGGTGGTGGCGGCGTTGCTGATGCAGAGCGTGGTAGCCAGCCTGAGATGGGAGTGGATCATCCGCGTGATGGGCCACCATTTTCCGTTCGCGGCTGCGCTGAGGGCGTGGCTGATCGGCCAGTTTCTCGGCCAGGGGTTCCCCTCCACGATCGGGCACGACGCCTACCGGGTGATGAGCCTGCGCGGCAGCGGCATTCCCGCCACCGCCGCCTTCGAGATCATTGTCCTGGATCGCCTGACGGGCGTCGTCGCCCTGGTGCTGCTCGCGGCGGCGACCCTGCCCCTCCTCTTTCATCTTGCGTCGGACACCGCGCCGCTGTTCCCGCTCGTGCTGCTGATTGGCGGGGGAATGCTGGCGACCGTTCTGCTGCTCGGACCCTTTTCGCTGCCGGGCCTGCTCGAGCGATATCCGCGCCTCACCATCGTGTCCCGCTTCCGCGCGAACCTGAGGCGCCTCGTCGCGACGCGGCACAGCGTGGCGTGGGTGCTGGTTCCGGCGCTGGCCGCGCATCTGCTCAGCGTGCTGGCCGCGTACGTCATCGCGCGCGACGCCGGGACGCGCTTCGGCTTCGTGCAATGCCTCGCCATCATTCCTCCCGCGATCCTGGTGAGCCTGATCCCGCTGTCCATCGCCGGCTGGGGCATCCGCGAGGGCTCGGTCGTCGCCGCCGCGCTGCTGCTGGGAATCCCGGCGGCCGACGCCCTGCTGGTCTCTATCGTGCTGGGCCTGGGCTTTCTGGCGGTCGGCATGATCGGCGGGCTCGTGTGGCTGATCGGCGGAGGCGTCCGCCCCGCGCCCGCCGGGGGCGACGCCGCCCGGCCTCGCGAGGCGTCGCAGGACGGATAGGACGCGGGGCTTTTCAACCGGAGCCGATTCATGTCGCAGTACGACGCCGACGATTGCCTTCAACGTTACTTCGCGCTCGCGCGGGCGCGGCCGGGCCTGTTCGCGAACCCGCCGGGCGACATCTACGAGATCCTGCTCGATCCTTCCCGCATCCGGCACGCCCGGGCGGAGGCGATGCGTTCGCGCGAAGCCGAAAGATTGCCCGTTGCCGATCTGCGCGTCGGCGTGCTCGCCGAAGATCCCTACGTGACCGTGCTGCGAGAGGCAGTGCGGTTTCCGGAAGGAAGCTACGGTCTGTACAACAGGCTGATCCTCGCGCGCGGCGTCGTCGTGCTGCCGGTGCTGGACGGAAAGCTGGTGCTGATCAGGCGTTTTCGCCACGGCACCCGCTCCTGGCACCTGGAAGCGCCGCGCGGCACGGTCAGCAGCGACGAGCGCATCGAGGAAGACGCGCGCCGCGAGCTGATGGAAGAGATCGGCGCGCAGACGCTCGAGTTGCTCGACCTCGGCGAATTTCACCCGAGCGCCGGCGTGATCGCCGAGTGCATGAAGCTGTTTCTCGCCCGCATCGACGGCGTCGGCGCGTTGGAGAAGCACGAGGCGATCAGCGGCGTCGAGATCCTCGATCGGGCCGAAGCGGAGGCCCTGATCGCGAGGGGCGATGTCACCGACGGCCCGACGCTGGCGGCGTATCTGCGGGCAAAGTTGCGTGGCTACGTGTGAGCGATAAGGCTGCGCCGCGCAGTGTATCGCCTGCCTGGTTCTGGGCGCTGGGCGCGCTGGCGATCGCGCTGAAATTTGCCTTGACCGCGGATCTCGCTCTGTTCGCGCAGTACGGCCCCCACGACGACGGGTTGTACGTTTCCCGCGCGTACCACCTGCTGATGGGCGGCGGTCTCGGGCCTTACGACGCGCGGCTGCTGGTGAAATTGCCGGGCATGTCCTTCTGGCTCGCCGCGACGGGGTCGCTGCGGATTCCGTACCTGTTGTCGCTGAACCTCGCCTACATCGCCGCCGGCTGCTACGCGATCGCGGCGCTCTACCGCTGCGGCTTCGGCCGCGGCGCCTTGCTGCTGCTCTTCGTCTGGTATCTGTTCAATCCGGTGACGCTCACCGGCGAGTGGCTGCGGGTGCTGCGCGATCCGCTGGCGGTTTGCGTCGCGGTCGCCCTGTTCGGCGCGATCGCGTTCATCTTCACGGCGGCGCGGAAGTCGCGCGTCCCGGTGATTCACATCCTGGTATTTTCCGCGCTGTTCGCTTTCTCGCTGCTGATGCGCGAGGAAGACGTTTTGCTCTACGGCGCCTGGGCGCTGCTGTGCGCGGCGCTCGTGTGGGCGCTGCACGCCGGCGGGACGCTGCGCAGCGCGGCGGCGCGCGCGACCCTTGCGCTCGTGGTTGCCGTGCCGCTGGGCGCGGCCTACGCGGGCAACCAGGCGGTCCGGGCATTCATCGCGGCGCATTACGGCGAGCGCATGGTCCACGATTTTTCCAAAGGCGAGTTTCCGCGCCTCATCGCCGCGATGCGAAGCGTGGAATCCGCGCGGGACAATCGCCTGGTGATGGTGACGCAGGAGGCCCTGACAAAGATGCGCAGGGAGATCCCGGCGCTTGCGCCGCTTATCGACCGGCTCCCGCCGCCGGGTCCGGGGACGTATTCCTGCGAGATCTACCATGTCTGCTCCGAAGTGGTGAACGGCTGGATGCTGTTCTGGATCAAGGACGCGGCGTTCAATGCGGGGCTGACGCCCGATCTGCCCAGCGCGCAGGCGTACTTCCGCAAGGTGCGCGAGGAGATCGAGGAGGCGTGCAGGAGCGGCAGATTGACGTGCCGGAGCAAGGGCAGCGGCCTCGTGCCGCGGTTCGAGTTGCGCTGGGTGCGCGCCTACACCTACGAGTGGTTCAGCCTGCTGCGCATGATCGTGGCGCCGACCTTCCACGTCGCCGGAAAAATGCCCGCATTCTACGACGTGGACGCGGAATTCATGCGCATGTTCCAGGCCGTCACCCTGACTCGCCGCGCCGACATCAAGCCGCCGGACGGAGGCGCGAAGCCGGCCGATACCGCCTTGGCCGGATCCTCGCTCGGCGTTTGGCGCCTGGCGATCGCCGATTTCTATCGGCACGTCGGCTGGCTGCTTCTGCCCGCGGCGATGGTCGCGTTTGCGGTGCGGCTCGCGCACTGTCGCCGCGTGCCGCTCGATGCGTTTTCCTGGGCGGCCGTTGTGATCCTGGGCTATCTCGTCCTGCGCCTGGGTCCGATGTCGTACGTGCTTGCGTACATGGGCCAGGCCGAGCAGCGCGTGATGTTCTCCACTTACGTCCTGCTGATGCTGCTCGCTCCCCTGCTGATCGTGGACTGCGTGCGCGCCGTGCGCGGGCACGCCGCGGAAGCTGAAGACCGGGGGATGGCATGACGCTCCGGATAAATGACGTTTCGATTACATCGGTGGTTGCCATGAAAGCGCTTCTCGCGATTCTTTTCTTCACCGCGCTGATTCCGGGAATCGCCCGCGGAGCGGATGCGCCCGCCGGGGTGCTGGAGTTCGATATTCCCGTGTCGCCCGGCGCCGCCCGCTATACCGACTTGCTGGCGTATCCGCCGTTCCTCGCGGTGGCGCTGGACAACAACGGCATCAGGCCGAGCAATTCCGGCCGGGTCGTCATCGTCGACCGCCAGACGCTGCAGTTCCGGAACGCCCGGGTCAAGTTCCTGGGCCGGCAGGGCGCGGTGTTCCAATACGAAGGCAAGATCGAATGGGACATCGGAGTGACGCAAGCGCGCTTCACGCTGCCGGTCGAGGCGGACCTGTCGGCGCTCGCGAGCGGCAAAGTGACGGTGCGCGTGCGCCTGCCGATGGCGAAGCTGTTCCCGCAGACGCTCACCGACCGCATCCGGCTCAAGGTCCAGAGCCTCGCCGGCCCCGAGGTGCAGAAGCGCATGCTCGATTATCTCGACGCAGTCGCGAAAAAGGCGCCGCCCGGGCGCGGCGTGGACGGCCTGTTCGAGCCGATACTGGCGGACGCCTACAACCTGTCGCTCGGGCGCAGCGATGCGGCGGGTCGCGAGCCGGGCGACGCGGAGCCGCTTTCGGACCAGTTGCTGTTCTTTGCCACGCTGGCGATCTGGCTGGTGATCGTCCCGCTCGCGCTGCTCGGGCGCAAGCTGTGGCGCAAGTATCGGCGGCGCAGCGGGGCAGGCGCGACGCCGGCCTGATTGCGCTGCGGGCGCCGGCGGCGCGCGAATGATGCCGCAGTCGGGCGCTTACCCGGGCGAAGACAACTTCGGGCGTTTCGCCGACGACTATAAGGGCGTCTAGATCGCGGCGCCGCTTTTCTCCAGCTCCGCGAGGACCTGCGCAAGGCCGTCTTCCCACGCCGGCAGCCGCACGCCGAAGGTGTCGAACAGGCGCGTGTTGTCGAGAAGGGAATTGGACGGCCGTCCTGCGGCGGTGGGATAGTCCTTGGTTCCGATCGGAACGATCTTCGTCGGCAAGCCGGCCGCCGCGACGATCGCCCGGGCGAATCCGCACCACGTGGTTTGTCCCGCGGCGCTCATGTGATAGACGCCCGAGGCGGGCGATTTGCCGGCTGCGACGGTGCGCAGGCACGCGGCCGTCGCCTCGGCGATCATGCGCGCGCTGGTCGGCGCGCCGGTCTGGTCGTCCACCACGCGAAGCTCGGGCTTTTCCCTGGCCAGACGCAGGATCGTCAGCAGGAAATTTTTTCCGGCGGGCGCATAGACCCAGCTGGTGCGAAAGATCAGGTGGCGGCAGTCCGACGATTGGATCGCGCGCTCGCCTTCGAGCTTGCTCATACCGTAGACGTTGGGCGGATCGGGCTTGTCTTCCTCGGTGTACGCGCCTTTCTTGGTCCCGTCGAACACGTAATCGGTCGAGTAGTGCACCAGCAGCGCGCCGTGCCGCGTCGCTTCCTCGGCGAGAATGCCCGGCGCCCGGGCATTGACCGCGATCGCAAGCTCGGGCTCCGACTCGGCCTTGTCCACCGCGGTGTAGGCGGCGGCGTTGACGATGACCTCGGGCTTCGCGGCGCGTATGGCCGAGACGATCTGCTCGGGCTTGCCGAGATCGAGCGCGGCACGGTCGCAGGCCGTCAGCTCGCCCAGCGGGGCGAGCGCGCGCTCGAGTTCCCGGCCGACCTGGCCGTTTTTTCCGATGAGCAGGATTTTCACGAAAAGACTTCGGCGCGCCTGAACGGCGTGCCCGCGGCGTCCTTGGCCGAAAGCACCGGCGGCCCGGCGAGCGGCCAGGCGATGCCGATGTCCGGATCGTTCCAGAGGATGCTGCGCTCGAATTCCGGCGCCCAATAGTCGGTGGTCTTGTAGAGGAACTCGGCGCTCTCGGACAGGACGGCAAAGCCATGCGCGAACCCTGGCGCGATCCACAGCATGGCCTTGTTTTCGGCGGAGAGCTTCGCGCCGAACCATTTTCCGAAATTCGGCGAGCTGCGGCGGATGTCGACCGCGACGTCGAACACCTCGCCGGAGATGACGCGCACGAGCTTTCCCTGCGGTTGCCTGATTTGATAATGCAGCCCGCGCACCACGTTTTTCGCCGAGCGCGAGTGGTTGTCCTGCACGAAGCGCGCGCGGATGCCGGCGGCTTCGAAGGCGCGCTCGTTCCAGCTCTCGAAAAAGAAGCCGCGCGCGTCGCCGAACACCTCCGGCTCGATCAGCAGCACTTCCGGCAGGCGGGTCGGGGTGATTTTCATCGGGGGAGATTTTATGCTTGTTTCCGCGCTAGGCCGCCGCCCAGCGCTTGGCGGCGATTTTTCTCAGGCCCGCGATCAGTGTGCGGGCATGGGTGAGGTGAAGGCCTTCGACGCACTTCTTGAAGTAGTTCTTGTTATCGAGCAGCTTTTTCGCGGCGGACCGGGCCGCGGCGCCGACGGAGTCTCCGTAGGCCGCATGCGCGAGGGCGAATCCCGCCAGGAAAGGGGCCGTCCCCCAGCCCTCGACCATGAACGCGAGATCGATGACGTCGCGGCTCAGAACCGATTCGTCGTTCCAGCGATCATCATTGGCCAGGAATTTTTCGGCGCAACAGGAGTTCTCGTCCAGGCATGGCACGCCAAGGCTGCCTTCCATGCTTCCGGTAACGTCGATGCGGCCTTCGTGCACGATCTCGAATTTGATCTTTTCCTCGCCGATGTGGATGAAGGTGCGTATTCCGTAGCGGTCAGCCGCGATTTCCCGGGCGAGGCGTATTTTTCCCGAAGCAATTTTTCCAAGAGAATTGTTGTCGATGGTGGCCCGGAGGTCGCGGTATCCGTCCCGGCTCGAACACAGGAAGTCGATGTCGGCCGACTCGCGATATTCGTCCAGGGCGAGAACGATCCGTGTTCCGCCGCCGAAATAGCATTGGGCGTGATGGAGGAAAGGTGCGTTGAGTGCGCCGAGAATTTGCGTTACCGCAGCGTGTCGCGGGCGAGCGAAAGTCCGCTTAGACATTCAGGACGCCGTTGCCGTATTTCCGGGTCAGCTTCTCGATGAGCTTGCGTTCGTTCTCGCCGAGGTTCTTCGTGTCCACGAAGCGCCAATTGCGCTCGTAGAGCGCAAACGCATCGCGCGCGGTGAGAAACGGTTCGGTTCGGTTCCAGCACAGCAGCCGAAGATTTGGATAGCGGCGAACTTCGACGATCGCCTCATCCAGCAGGGCGCCCAGCTCGGCCTCGAATCCGGGAATGGCCATGGCCTGCCGCATCCGTTTCGCCGTCGGCGCGCGGAGCTTGAACTGGCTCAGGACCAGGCCGGCAGTGCGATCGCGATCGCGTTGCGCGCGCTTGGCCAGGCGCAGTTGTTCCGAGCGTGGCAGCGGATTGACCCTGGGGCGTCCCGGCTGCCTGGTTCTGGGAGCGGCGGATTTCATGCCGGCATGCTAGTTTTATTATGTTGCCATGTCAACATAATTGTGTGCGGCCCTTCGGTCAAGGATGCGCGCGACCACGATGCGCTCGACCGGAGTGTCGCGCGGCAATTCGCGATGAAACGCCGCCCTTACCATGAAAATCGAACGGGCTGGATTCGATTTTCATGGTGCTGCTGGCACGACCTGAACCCCCTTGTCAACGGCGGCCTGCGCGCCGGAAGCGCGCAAGGGGATTTCTTCGGCAAACCACCCTAGAACGGCTCGCGCAACAGGCCGAGCAGGTACTTGCCATAGCCGCTGTTATTCAGCGGTGCGGCCAGGGCTTCGAGCTGGGCGGCGCTGATGTGGCCCATGCGCCAGGCGATCTCCTCGGGGCAGGAGATCTTCAGTCCTTGGCGCCGCTCGAGCGTCTCGATGAAGTGGCTCGCCTCGAGCAGCGTCTCGTGCGTGCCGGTGTCGAGCCACGCATGGCCGCGCCCGAGCGAGACGACGTCGAGCTTGCCTGCGGCGAGGTAACGGCGGTTGACGTCGGTGATCTCGAGCTCGCCGCGCGCCGAAGGCTTGAGCGACTTGGCGGTGCCAACGACTTCGTTGTCGTAGAAGTACAGCCCGGTGATGGCGAAGCGCGATTTCGGCCTGGCGGGCTTTTCTTCCAGGCTCACCGCGCGGCCGCCGGCGTCGAATTCGACCACGCCGTAGCGCTGCGGGTCGTTCACCGGGTAGGCGAACACCGTCGCCCCGGATGTCTTTTGCGCCGCGCGCAACAGGCCGGCTGCCAGGTCGTGGCCGTAGAAGACGTTGTCGCCGAGTATCAGGGCGCAGGCATCCTTGCCGATGAAGCGCTCGCCGATGATGAACGCCTGCGCGATGCCCTCCGGGGCGGGCTGCACTGCGTAGTGGAAATTCAACCCCCAGCGCGCGCCGTCGCCGAGCAACTGCTCGAAGCGCGGCGTGTCCTGCGGCGTGGAGATGATCAGGATGTCGCGGATCCCCGTGAGCATCAGCGTGCTCAGGGGGTAATAGATCATCGGCTTGTCGTACACCGGCAGCAACTGCTTCGACACCACCTGCGTCACCGGGTAGAGCCGGGTGCCGCTGCCGCCTGCGAGGATGATGCCTTTCATGGGCGATTGGGCGATTGGGTGATTAGGGAATTGGGCGATTGCGAGTTGCCGATCATCTTAACGCGCTCTTATGAAGCCCCGCCAACAAACGGGACACCCTGTCGGTGTGCTCAAGAATACTACCGATTTCGGTGGCATGACCCAGGTCCTTCGCGATCAGGATTTGCGTCTCGAGTTCACTCAATGAACCCTTGGCGATATTGAGAAACTGTGCAAACTCCTTGGCGCCGGTTCGTGCGGCCCCTTCGGCGATATTGCTCGGAATGGAAACTGCCGCACGTCGCATTTGCGCTTTCAAGCCATAGGTTTCCGAAACAGGCAGGCTTTGGGTGAGTTCATAGACCTTCCTGACCAACGCCATGGACTCCTTCCAGGCTTCGAGTTTGTAGTGAGGCCGAATCGACTTGCCGGTGCGCATATCAGGCCGCTTGCTGAATCACCCAATCGCTTAATCGCTCAATCACCCGTACCGTACTGCTTCGCAATCCACTTCCTGTATGCCCCGCTGGTCACGTGCGCCACCCACTCCGGATTGTCCAGGTACCAGGCCACCGTCTTGCGCAACCCGGATTCGAAGCTCTCGGCCGGCTTCCAGCCGAGCTCGCGCGAAATCTTCGTCGCGTCGATTGCGTAACGGCGGTCATGGCCCGGGCGATCCTTCACAAAGGCAATCAGCTCCGCATGCGGACTCTTTCTGTGCGGCCGTGCTTCGTCGAGAAGCGCACACACGGCCCTCACCACCTCGAGATTGGTTTTCTCGCCGTTGCCGCCGATGTTGTAAGTCTCGCCCGGCCGGCCGCGCGCCAGGACCTCGCGGATCGCCGCGCAATGGTCCTGCACGTGAAGCCAATCGCGCACGTTCGCGCCGTCGCCGTAGACCGGCAGCGGCCTGCCGGCGAGCGCGTTCAGGATCATGAGCGGGATCAGCTTCTCGGGGAACTGATACGGGCCGTAGTTGTTCGAGCAGTTGGTGATGATCGCGGGCAGGCCGTAGGTATGGTGCCAGGCGCGCACCAGATGATCGGAGGCCGCCTTCGAGGCCGCGTAAGGGCTGTTCGGCGCATAGGGCGAGGTTTCGCTGAATGCCGGATCGCCCGGCCCGAGCGAGCCGTACACCTCGTCGGTCGATACATGCAGGAAGCGAAAAGCATCGCGGTTCTCCTGCGGGAGCTTCTCCCACCAGGCGCGCGTTTCCTCGATCAGGCGGAAGCTGCCGACGACGTTGGTGCGGATGAATTCCGCCGGGCCGTGAATGGAGCGATCGACGTGGCTTTCCGCGGCGAAGTGCACGATCGCGCGCGGCGCGTGTCGCTCCAGCAGTTGCCGCACGAGGTCCCGGTCGCCGATGCCGCCGTGGACGAAGGTATGCGCCGCATTGCGCTCCAGGCTCGCGAGATTGGCGGGATTGCCGGCGTAGGTGAGCTTGTCGAGGTTGACCAGCGGCTCGTCCGATCGTGCGAACCAGTCGAGGACGAAGTTCGAGCCGATAAAACCCGCGCCGCCGGTGACGAGGATGCTCATTTCGCGGCGCGCTCCAGCGCCATCAGCTTGGCATACTTGTTGAAGCTGTTCATGCAGCCGATCGCGACGTGTACCAGCCCCGGCGCGCCGTCGAGGAATCCCAGGCGCAGCACGTAGAACTTGAGAAACCGCAGCAGCGGCGAAAGTACCAGGTGCGCGATGCTCGCGCGCCGTCCCGCGGTGTGCAGGCTCGCGGCTTGCAGCGTGGTGTAGCGGTTCTGCTTGTCGAGATATTTTTCCAGCGTTTCCGCGGAGTCGTGCAGGAGATCCCCGGCGAGCTTCAACACCGGTGTGCCGGAAATCACCTTTTCGTGCACCGGGTCGTCGCTCCAGCGCGCGTGCGCGCGGTGGAACAGGCGCACGCTCCAGTCCGGATAGCCTTCGCCGTGCCTGAGCCGGCGGCCGAGGAAGCGGTTGCAGCGCGGCATCGCATAGACGAAGCCACGCGGCGCCTTGAGCTCCGCCACGATCCGCTCGCGCAGCTCCTCGCTTACGCGCTCGTCGGCATCCACGCACAGCACCCAGTCGTTGCGGGCGGCCTCGACGGCGAACTGCTTTTGCGCGCCGAAGCCGAGCCATTCCTTCTGCAGCACGCGCGCGCCGCGCCGCGCGGCGAGCCCGGCCGTGCCGTCGCTGGAGCCCGAATCCACCACCACGATCTCGTCGGCGAAGGCGAGACTTTTCAGGCAGCCCTCCAGTTGCGAGGCGGCGTCGAGGGTGATGACGACTGCGGACAGGGGCATGGGCGGAGGGTGCCGTCAATCCCGTATAATCGGACGATTCAGCGCGGCATTTTAACTCCAATCCGCGCTATGCCGCCGCTCCCTGCGCGGGCGTCGATGAAAAAAATTCTACTCGTCAAAACTTCCTCGCTCGGCGACGTCGTCCACAATCTGCCGGTGGCAAGCGACATCCGCAGGCATTTTCCCGACGCGCGCATCGACTGGATGGTCGAGGAGCCGTACGCCGCGCTCGTCGCCATGCACCCGGCGGTGCGGCGCGTGATTCCGGTCGCGTTGCGGCGCTGGCGCCGCCGTCCTCTCGCCAGCACTACCTGGAGGGAGATCGGCGAGTTCCGGCGCCTGTCGCAATCGGAGCACTACGACGCCGTGATCGACACCCAGGGCCTGGTGAAAAGCGCGATCATCGCGCGCGCTGCCCGTGGCCGGCATCACGGTTTCGACGCCGGATCGGCGCGCGAGCCGCTCGCGGCGAGGTTCTACGAAACCACGCATCACGTCGCGCAGGCGCAGCACGCGGTGCCGCGCAACCGCCTGCTCGCGGCGGCGGCGCTCGGCTACCGCGCCGACGATGCGGTGAGTTACGGCATCGCCGCGCCCGCGCAAGGCGACTCGGCCGCCGGACCTTACTGCGTGCTCCTGCACGGCAGCAGCCGCCGCGACAAGCTCTGGCCCGAGGAGGCGTGGATCGATCTCGGAACACGGCTTGCCGCGCGCGGGCTCCGCTGCGTGCTTCCCTGGGGCAGCGAGGAGGAGCGCGGACGCAGCGAGCGCATCGCGCAACACCTGAGCACTGCCTCGATCCCGCCGCACCAGCCGCTCGACCGCGTGGCGGCGCTGCTCGCCGGCGCCGCCGCAGTGGTAGGCGTGGACACCGGCCTCACGCATCTCGCCGCGGCGCTCGGGCGGCCGGTGGCGGCGATCTATTGCGGCTCCGATCCCGCGCGCACCGGCGTCTACGGCGCCGCGCGGGCGAAAAATCTCGGCCGGCCGGGAGCGGCGCCTTCGTCTGCGGAGGTGCTGCAGGCGCTTGCCGCGGTCGGGGCGTTCAATTGAGGGGTTGCGCAATTGGCTAACGGGCCCTGCACCTTGAATCGTCATTCCTGCGTAAGCGGGAATCCAGTGCCTTTCCGGACGCCGCTGGGTCCCCGCCTGCGCGGGGACGACGACAAATCAGCCGCCCGTCATTCCCGCGTAAGCGGGAATCCAGTGTCTTTGAGAACGCCGCTGGGTCCCCGCCCCCGATCGGAGTCGGGGACAGGCCTGCGCGGGGACGGCGGCGAGACTGTCGCCGGCACATGCGGGGAACGGTGATGTGGCAGGCCGGCTACCGCTTGCTGCAGTGGCTCGTTTTCCCGTGGGTGCTGGCGCGGCTGTGGTGGCGCGGGCGGGCGGAGCCGGCCTACCGCGAGCGTATCGGCGAGCGCTTCGGTTTTTACGGCGACGAGCCGCCGGTGAAGCCCGTGATCTGGCTGCATGCGGTGTCGCTGGGCGAGACGCGCGCGGCCGAGCCGTTGCTGCGCGCGCTGCAGTCGCGCCATCCCGAGTGCGAGCTGCTGCTGACGCAGATGACCGCGACCGGCCGCGAGGCGGCGCAGCAGCTCTTCGGCGACAGCGTGCGCATCGCCTGGCTTCCCTACGATTATCCGTCGGCCGTGCGGCGGTTCCTGCGCCATTTCCGGCCGCGCCTCGGCATCCTCATGGAGACCGAGATCTGGTTCAACCTGGTGCGCGAATCCGGGCGTGCCGGCGTGCCGCTGCTGCTCGCCAATGCGCGCATGTCGGCGAGGTCCGCGCGCAGCTATGCAGCGGTCGCGCCGCTGGTGCGCACGGCGATCGGGAGCCTCGCCGCAATCGCGGCCCAGACTGCGGATGACGCGGAACGGCTGCAGCGGTTCGGCGCGCGCACCGTCGAGGTTACGGGGAATCTCAAGTTCGACGCGGCGCCGGCGCCCGGGATGCAGGATCTCGCCGCGCGGTTCCGCGGTGGGTACGGCGGCCGCAAGGTATTTCTCGTCGCCAGCACGCGCGAAGGCGAGGAGGAACTGCTCCTCGATGCGCTGGAGCGCAATGTTCCCGGCGATGCGCTGGTGGTGATCGTGCCGCGGCATCCGCAGCGCTTCGATGCGGTGGCGCAGTTCCTCGCCGGTCGCGGCCTGAAATTCGCGCGCCGCAGCGCCAATGCGCCGGTGCCGCCTGATTGCGGCCTGGTGCTCGGCGACAGCATGGGCGAGATGGTGGCGTATTACGGCGCCTGCGACGCCGCTTTCATCGGCGGCAGCCTGCTCCCCTACGGCGGGCAGAATCTGATCGAGGCCTGTGCCGCGGGCGTGCCGGTGCTCGTCGGTCCGTACACCTACAATTTCGCGCAGGCGGCGGAAAGCGCGATTGCGGCCGGCGCCGCGCTGCGGGTGAGCGACGCGGCAGATGCGGTCCGGCAGGCGTGCGCGCTGCTGCAGGACCCGGCGCGGCGTCGCACGATGTCGGGGGCGGGGATCGCCTTCTGCGCCGCGCACCGGGGCGCCACGGAGAAGACGCTCGCGATTGCGGAGAGACTGTTAAGGCGGTAATTAAGCGATTGGGTGATTAGGTGATTGAGCGGCAGGATGGGCGCAGCGGCGAGTCTCTCTCCAATCGCCCAATTACTCAATCGCCTAATCGCCCAATCGCCCAATCGCTCAGTTTGTTCCAAGCAGGCGGTTGACTTCCTCGACGTCGGCCTCGGAGAGCGAGCCCGACGCGGCCTTGAGCTTGAGGCCGTTGACGATGGTGTCGTAGCGCGCCCTGGAGAGGTCGCGCAGGGTCGAGAACACCTGCTGCTGGGCGTTCAGCACGTCGATGTTGATGCGCACCCCGACTTCGTAGCCGAGCTTGTTGGAATCGAGCGCGCTGCGGCTGGAGATGAGCGCGGCTTCGAGCGCCTTCACCTGCGCCATGCCGCTGGTGACTCCGAGGTAGGCCTGGCGCGCCGACAGGGCGGCGGTGCGCCGGCTGTTCTCCAGGTCCTGCCGGGCTTTGTCCCGGTTGGCGATGGCCTGGCGCACCAGCGAGTTGACGCTGCCGCCGGCGTAGAGCGGGATCGCGAGTTGCAGCCCGATGTTGCGGTTGAGCGAATCGGACGGGATGTTCGTGGGGCCGACCGCGCTGAAGCTCTGCGAGTTGTTGCCGACGTTTCCGACCAGGTTCAAGGTGGGCAGGTGTCCGGCGCGGAAGCGTTCGATCTCGCGCTTTGCGACTTCGAGCGCGGCTTCCTGCGTTCGCACCGGGAAGCTCTGGTTTTCGGCCGCGGAGGCCCATTCCTCCATCAAATTCGGCTTGGGCGGACTGAGTTCGATGCTCGGCCTGATCGGAGCGAGCTGGTCGGGGAACGTGCCGACGATCTGCTGCAGGATGCGCTGCTTAATCTCAAGGTCGTTCTGCGCCGCGATCTCCTGCGACGTCGCCAGATCGTAGCGTGCCTGCGCTTCGTGGGTATCGGTGATGGTCGCCGTGCCGACCTCGAAATTGCGCTTGGCCTGGGCGAGCTGCTCCGAGATTGCGGTTTTCTGCGCCTGGATGAAAGCGAGGCTGTCCTGCGAAGCGAGCACGTCGAAATAGGCTTGCGCGACGCGCACGATCAGGTCCTGGGTTGCCTGGCCGAACGTGGCTTCGGCCTGCGCCACCTTGAATTCGGCCTCCTTGTACACCTGGTAATTCTGCCAGTTGAACAAAGGCTGTGTGAGCGTCACGTTGTAGGCGTTGCTGTTGCCCTGCCGCTTCGAATCCGGCGCGACGCCGCGAAACGAAATCTCGTTATCGTTGTACTGGGTGGACGCGGTGGCGCTGACCACGGGTAGAAGTTGCGCCTGTCCCTGCGGCAGGTTTTCCTCGCCCGCGGCGCGCGACGCGCGGGCCGCGGCATAGACCGGATCGTTTGCCAGCGCGGCACGGTAAGTCTGCAACAGGTCGGCCGCCGGGGCCGGCAACGGCAAGAGAGGGAGCAGCAGCCACAGAGCGAGTGATCGCGGCATGGCGAGATTCAGTAAACGGGCATGGCGGGCTCGACTTGCCGCGCCCAGGCGTTCACTCCTCCGTCCAGATTGAAGATCCGGGAAAAACCGGCACGCTCGAGAAATATGCCGACCTGGAAGCTGCGCGAGCCGTGATGGCAGATCAGGACGGTGTCGGCATCGGGATCGAGCCGGTCCTTGTGATGGGGGACCGTGTTCATCGGGATGTGCAGCGAGCCCGGGATCTGGCAAATCTGGAACTCCCACGGTTCGCGCACGTCGAGCAGGACGGGCTGGGTGCGGATCGAGTCCGCCAGCCAGGTCTTCAGTTGGTCAGGGGTCAGTTGTGTCATGGGTAAACCGGGAATCGGGAATCGGGAATCGGAAGGGCGGCGCCGTCGCGGGGTTACGATTTCCGATTTCCGATTTCCGATTCACTAGAATTCGAATCTCTCGGGCTGCAGCGCATTTTTGAGCGGCGCGAGATCAGTCTCGAACAGGTCTGTCGTGAGATACGACCCTTCGGCCACGCAGGTCACCAGGCGCGCTTCCATCACCGGCGCATCGCCCACCACCGCGAACAGCCTGCCGCCGACCTTGAGTTGCGAAAGAAAGCTCTGCGGCAGCACCGGCGTGGATCCGGTCAGCACGATGACGTCGTAAGGCGCGTGTTTCTGCCAGCCTTGCGCCGCGTCGCCGGGTTCCACCGTGACGTTCTCCACGCCGGCGCGCGCCAGATTGTCTTCGCCGAACGCTTTCAGCCTGGCGTTGATCTCCACCGAATGCACCTGATGGGCGCGGGCGGCGAGCAGCGCGGCGAGATAGCCGCTGCCGGTGCCGACCTCGAGCACGCGCTCGGTCTTCTTCACCGCAAGCTCCTGCAGGATGCGCGCCTCGAGCTTGGGCTGCATCATGCGCTCGCCCTCGCCCGCGTTTTCGTAGAGCGGAATTTCCAGGTCCGAGAACGCCAGCGCACGATACGCCGGCGGCACGAATTCCTCGCGGCGCACCACGTAGAGCAGGTCGAGCACGTCCTGGTCCAGCACTTCCCAGGGGCGGATCTGCTGCTCGACCATGTTGAAGCGGGCTTGTTCCAGGTTCATGGCGATCGGGGGAAAAGGCGGGCGCGAGGGGCGAATTTTAGCACTGTTTCCCTGCGCTTCCGTTTGATCCAGATCAGTCGAGCGTCTCGCGGTAGCGCGCCAGCGCCAGCGCGCTCGCCGCCAGCAGGAAGACGCCGATCGGCCACAGGTTCGGCAGGATTTCGGCGGCGCCGTTGCCCTTGAGCAGGATGCCGCGCAGGATGCGCAGGAAATGGGTGAGCGGCAGGACTTCGCCCACCCACTGCGCCCACTCGGGCATGCCGCGGAACGGGAACATGAAGCCCGAAAGCAGAATCGACGGCAGGAAAAAGAAGAACGCCATCTGCATCGCCTGCAGCTGGTTGCGGGCGAGCGTCGAAAAAGTGAAGCCCACCGCCAGGTTCGCGGCGATGAACACGATCAGCGTCACGGACAGGAGCGCGAGGCTGCCGACCATCGGCACGCCGAACAGCAGCTTGGCCGCCATCAGGATGATGCTGACCTGGATGTAGCCGACGATGATGTACGGCACGATCTTGCCGGTCATCACCTCGATCGGGCGCACCGGCGTGGCGAGCAGGTTCTCCATGGTGCCGCGCTCGCGCTCGCGCGTCATGGCGAGGGAGGTCATGATCACCATGGTCATGGTGAGAATGGTGCCGACCAGGCCCGGAACGATGTTGTACTGGGTGATCCCCTCGGGATTGTAGCGGCGCTGCACCCGCAGCTCGAACGGCGGCGGCGCGTTCTGCAGTTGCGCGAGACTGCCGGCCAGATCCCGCGCCAGCGCGGTCTGGTTGAGGCTCGCAAGCGTAGCCAGCGCGTTGCTGGTCGCCGCCGGGTCGCTGGCGTCGGCCTCCACCAGCAGCACCGGCCGTTCTCCCCGCAGCAGTTTGCGCGCGAAGTTCTCGGGTATGGTCAGCACGAATTGCACCTCGCCTTCGGCCAGCGCGCGCTCCGCTTCCTCTTCGGTGGCGATGCGCTGAGTCACGCGGAAGTAGCCGCTGTTTTCCATGGCGCGCACGAAGCTGCGCGCGAACACGCTGTTGTCGGCGGCGAGCACCGCGGTCGGCAGCGCCCTGGGGTCGGCGTTGATGGCGAAGCCGAACAGGATCAGCTGCAGGATCGGTATCCCCACGATCATCGCGAAGGTGAGGCGGTCGCGGCGCATCTGCACGAATTCCTTCGACAGCACGGCGACGAAGCGCGCCCAGGAAAAAACGTTCACTGCAGGCCGTCCTTCGCCTGCTGCATCAGGCGGATGAAGGCGTCCTCGAGGCCGGGCGCGATGCGCCGCCATTCCAGCTCCGGCCGGTCGCGCCAGGGCGCGATGGCGCGCTCGAGGCGCTCCGGATCGGTGCCGCTCACGTGCAGCGACACGCCGAAGGCCACGACCATTTCCACTTCCGGCAGCGCGCGCAGCGCCTTGGCCAGCTCGGCGATGCCGTTTCCGGTCACCGACCAGGTGACGAGGCCCGAGCTGCGCACTACGTCCGCGGCCGTGCCCTGCGACAGCAGCCGTCCGTACGCGATATAGGCGAGGCGGTGGCAGCGCTCGGCTTCGTCCATGTAGTGCGTGCTGACGAGGACGGTGAGCCCTTGCGCCGCCAGATCGTGGATCTGGTCCCAGAACTCGCGCCGCGCCTTGGGGTCGACGCCGGCGGTGGGCTCATCGAGCAGCAGCAGCTCGGGCTGATGGATCAGGCAGGCGGCGAGCGCAAGGCGCTGCTTCCAGCCGCCGGAGAGCGCGCCGGCGAGCTGTCCGGCGCGCTCGGTCAGGCCGAGTCGCGCGAGTGCGCCGGCCACTGCGCTCGCGCGCCCGGGCACCGCGTAGACGCGCGCGATGAAGTCGAGATTTTCCTCGATCGAGAGGTCCTCGTAGAGCGAGAAGCCCTGCGTCATGTAGCCGACGCGGCGCTTGATTGCCTGCTGCTCGTGCAGGATGTCCAGACCGAGGCAGGTGCCGCGGCCCGCGTCCGGCTTGAGCAGCCCGCAGAGCATGCGCATGGTGGTCGTCTTGCCGCTGCCGTTCGGCCCGAGGAAACCGTAAATGGTTCCGCGCGGCACCTGGATGGAAAAATCGTCCACTGCGCGCAGCTCGCCGAATCTTTTCGACAGGCCGGCGACGTCGATCGCGAATGCGCTCATCGCGGCGTGACTTCGACCGGTTGCCCCGGGTGCAGTTTTATCGCATCGGCCGGCGCGGGACGCGCTTCGACCATGAACACGAGCTTGGCGCGGTTCTCCCGGCTGTAGATGACCGGCGGCGTGTACTCGGCCTGGGGCGCGATGTAGCTGATCGGGGCGGCGATCGCCTCCTTGCAGCCGTCGCAGCGGATGCTCACCGCCTGTCCCGTCTTCAGCGAGCCGAGGATCGGCTCCGGAACGAAAAACCGCACCTTGATGTTCACCGGCGGCAGCAGCGACACCACCGGCGAGCCCGCCGGCACCCATTCGCCCTGTGCGTAGATCGTGTCGGCGACCAGCGCGTCCTGCGGCGCGCGCAGCGATTTCTGCTCCAGACGCCAGTCGGCTTGAGCCAGCACCTGGCGCGCCGCGGCCACCGCGGCCTGCGCGGACTTGATTTCGTCGGGTCGCGCAGCGAGCTTCGCCGTGGCGAGCTGGGCCTTCAGTTCGTTTATGCGCTCGTGGTCGCGGTCGCGCGCCGAGCGCGCCGTGTCGACCGCCTCTTTCGAGATGAAATTTGCGCGCACCAGCTCCTCCTGCCGCGCAAGGTTGGCCTCGGAGAGTTTCAGGCTCGCTTCGGCCTGCGCAAGCTGGGCGCGGATCGCAGCGATTTCCTCGGGGCGCCTGCCGGTGAGCAGATTCCTGTACTGCGCTTCGGCCTGGCGCAGGCGCTCTTCGGCCTCGCGGCGCGCGGCGACCTCGTTTTCCTGCTCGAGCGCGAACAAGGCGTCGCCTGCCTTGACGCTTGCGCCGCGCGCGACGTTGAGCCGCGCAAGTTGCCCCGCGATCGGCGCGGCGACGCGCACGTACTCGCCTTCGGCATAGCCTTGCCATGACGACTCGTCGCGCGGCGCGCAGGCGGCGAGGGCCAGTGTTGCGCAAAGGACGAGCAGCGGTGTCGGTGCGTCCATGATCAATTCGTCGCAGGCTGTTCCCGGCCGCGATTGCGCACGCGCGCCGCCCAGCGGGGCTTTTTATCGGGAGCGTTCATGATCTTCCAATAACTGACCGGTTAGTGACATAAATAACGGCTTCCGATTCGCGGGTCAACTCCGCAGACCACCTCACGCGACCGCCATGCAGGTCGAAATGCTATACGAGACCTGCAAGCCGTGAGGCTGATTCGCCGGCCAGACGGCCAAGGACCACGGCGGAGAGCAGGCCGTTGCCGGAGAGATAGCCCCAGACACGGGCGCCTGAAAGACCGCGCGCCGCGCCACCCCCGGCAAAAAGATTGGGCAGGGGCCGGCGGTCGCGGCCCAGCACCCGGGCGTCGGCATCGATTTCCAGGCCTCCCTGCGTATGGAACAGGGCGCCGGTGACCTTGGCCGCGTAGAACGGCGCGCGCAACACCGGCTTGCCGGCGAAGTCGCGGCCATGAGGGTCGGATTCCTTGCCCGCCGCAAAGCGCCCGGTTTGGTCGAGCGTGCGCTGCAACGCATCGCCGGGCAGACCTGTGGCCGCGGCGAGGTCGAGAAGCGTGTTGCCGCGCTTCACTGCACCGAGCGCCTCGGCCTCGCGGTAATCGGGGAACTCCATGCCCAGCCGGTGCAGGCGCTCATCGTAGAGGCTCCAGGCAACGCGCCCCGGCTGGGCGAGCACCCGCACGCACTGCTCCGAATAGCCCTGGTGCTCATTGGAGAAACGCTCGCCCCGCGTGTTGACCTGGACGCCGCCCTCCATCATCAACGCCCAGGTGATGAGGATGCCGTGCGGCGTGGCGACCGAACCGTGGCCCTGATAGGCCGACATGTCGGTGAGCGCCCCGCCGAGCTGCTCGCCCCAGCGCGCGGCGTCGCCCTGATTGCCGGCGTGACCGAAGTAGGCGACGCCGGCGAGCTCGGGGATGTGGCGCGCCACCCTCTGCGCGTTGCCGCCGAAACCCGAACAGGCGAGCACCAGCGCCGTGCAGCCGACTTCCTCGACCGAGCCGTCGGGTCGTTCGAAGGCAATGCCGCGCACGCGCTTCGAGGCGTCGGCGTACAGCGTTGTGACGCGGGCGTCGGTGAGAATGTCGATTGCGGCCTTGCCGCACGCCGACAGCAGCGCAGCCATCAGCGCCGCTCCGGTCTTTTCCGGAACCGCATGCATGCGCATCGCGCTGTGCCCGGGGTAGAGAAAGCCCTCGACCAGAATGAAAGGCACGCCATGGGCATCGGCAAGCCACTCGAGGGTGGGTCCCGAAGCGCGGCACACCGCGGCGACGACGCGCGGATCGGCGCCGGCGGCGTTCTTGCGCTGAATGTCGGCCGCCATGCTCTCCGGGGAATCGGCGATCCCGGCCGCCCGCTGGAAGCGCGTAAAGCTCGCTGGAATAAAGCCGGAGGAGAGCGCGGTCGAGCCGGCAGGCGTGGAATCGCGCTCGATCACCAGCACTTCGGCGCCGGCATCGTGCGCGGCGAGCGCGGCGCTCAGTCCGCACGCGCCGGCGCCGATCACCACCACCGGCACATTCAGCGGAAACTCGCGCGTCTCGACGAAACGTACGGTCATGGCATGCAACCGCCGCTGCGGACGATCAGACCTGCCTACTTGTGCGCGTCGTTGCCAAGCAGCGCCGCGCGAAAGCGGCTGCGCAGCCACGGGCCATCGCGCGGCGGCAGCATGAGGGGGACCGGGTCCGTCTTCACCTTGACGGCCAGAAACAATGGGCCGCGTTCCCGGTAAAGGCGTAGCGTCCACGCGGCGAGCTCAGCCGGCGAATGCACTGTCGTGCCGTGCGCAAAGCCTGCGGCCTGCGCCACACCGGCGAGGTCAGTGCCGCTGCGGGTGTGCGTCGGCTGCATCCCGGTTTCGCCGTAGTGCTCGTTGTCGACCACGACTACGGCGAGGTTCGGCGGGCGCTGCGCGGCGATGGTCGCGAGCGACCCCAGCCCCATCAGCATTTCGCCGTCCCCGGTGATGACGAGCACGCGCCGCTTCGGCTGGGCAATGGCAAGTCCCAGGCCCAGCACTGCGGCACCGCCCATGCCGCCCCAGAGATAGAAGTTGCGCGGCGAGTCGCCCGCCGCGAACACGTCCCAGGCGGGCGAGCCGAGTCCGGTGACCACCAGCGCCTCACCCCGTTGCCGCAGGATCGCGGCGACCGCCCCGCGGCGCTCGAGCATGATGCGGTTTCGCTGGTCCATTCATTTCGCCTTTTTGAAGACTTTCGTCCCGATGACGCGCTGCGCGATCAGGACCGCGACCGGGCGAGCGGAATTGAATGCAAGCCCGATGCCCGCGCGCACCGTCTCGGCGATGCCGCCGGCGTCATCGGCGCGATGGACGTTGACGCCCGCCGCTTCGAGCACCGCCGCGGTCCTGCCGCCCATGGGAACCTGCCAGGGATTGAACTCGCCCCACTCCCCGCGCATGGTCACCAGCGCCAGCAGCGGGATGCGGCACTCGTGCTGGATCGAGAGCATGTTGATGCAGTTACCGACGCCGCTCGATTGCATCAGCAGCACGCCGCGCTCGCCGCCGAGCCACGCGCCGGCGAGCATCGCCACGCCCTCCTCCTCGGTGGTGAGCGTCACGGCGCGCATGTTGCGGTCGGCGCGGCAGAGCCGGATCAGCTCGCTGTGCCCGGCGTCGGGAACGTAGGCGATCTGCCGCACTTTTGCGGCGCGCAGCTCGGCGTGGACTTCCCGCGGCCAGCGCGCCGCATCCGGCGTCGATTTCTTCATGATTGAGAGCCCGGCCGCTTTGTCGGTCGCCGCAGATATGTTCCGCTTGCCGGGCCGACCGATTTGCCATTGTGATGGATCAGGCGTCCGCGCAGAAAGGTGCTTTTTACGCGCCCGGTCAGCTCCTGGCCCTCGAACGGCGTGTAGCCCTGCCGCGATTCGGATTCGGCGGCGCGAACGACGAAACTCTCGTTTGGGTCGACGAGCGCGAGGTCGGCGTCAAAACCCTCGGCGATGTCGCCCTTGTTCAGGAGGCCGAAGCGCCGCGCCGGGTTCCAGCTGAGCAACTCGGCCATGTGGTTGTAGCTCATGCCGCGCTTCGATCCCTCGCTCAACACGCCGGAGAGCAGGTACTCGGTGCCGCCGAAACCGGATTTCGCCAGCCAGATGTTCTTCGGGAACTGCGCGCTGTATTTCTGCTCGCTGGCGCAGCAGGCGTGGTCGCTCACGATCCAGTCGATGTCGCGGTTGAGCACCGCCGCCCAGAGCGCCTCGACGTCGGCGCGCGGTCGGATCGGCGGATTCACCTTGGCGAGCACGCCGCAGGAGCAATCGGTGTCGAGCAGCAGGTGGCCGACCGTGACTTCGCGCTTGAAGCTGATGTGCGGGAAGACGCGCTGCATCATCAGCGCGGCGTCGATCGCCTTCTTCGAGGAAAGATGCAGCAGGTTGATGTTCAGGCATCCGGTCTCGTAGGCGAGATACGCGGCGATCCATATGGCCAGCCCTTCGGAATGCGGCGGGCGGGCGGCGCTGTAGGCCGCGAGGCCCTGGAGCGTGGCGTCGCGCTCGACGATCCTGGTATAGGCGTTGAGGATCTCGGCCAGTTCGCAGTGCAGGCTGACGCTGATGGTGTCGGCGATGTCGGGGTGCGCTTCCATCAGCTTGCGCGCCGAGCGCATGATGAACTCGAAGTGCGCGATATCGTAGCGCTCCTCGGGGCCGATCATCAGGAAATCGTTCTGGCTGGAGGACTTGCCGTGCAGGCCGTAGCCGCCGTAGAACATGAAGATCTTGAACGACGGCACGCCCCATTCGGTGGCGAGGGATTCCATCTCCTCGATATGGCCGGCTTCGATGGGCGCGAGATGGTAGCCGTAATCGACCCAGAAGTTGCCTTCGGAGAGCTTCAGCACCTCGGGCATGAAATCGCGGTAAGGCCCGCCGCGGTTGAGGTAATACTGCCCGGTGCGGAAGTAGGTGAGGCTCGAGGTCACCCCGCCCATCGCCGCCGCCTTGCTCTCGGCGATCGCATCCCGGGCGAGCGGCTGATAGATGCCGATGTGCATGTGGGCGTCGACGCAGCCGGGGAAGGCGAGCAGGTTTTTGCCGTCGATCACCTCGTTGGCGTCATCGGCCCGGATCCCGGGGGCGAGCCGCGCGAACTTGCCGTCCTTGATGCCGATGTCGAGAAGTTCTGCCGATGTCCGGTTCGGGCGCACGACGTGAACGTTTTTTATGACGGAATCGAGCGGTCGGTTCATGGCAATCTCTCTGGAAAAGATTCAACGGCCGTAACGTTTGCCGAGTTCGAGCATTTCCGGCGTGCCGATCAGTGTGTTGATCTCGGAGAAATCGAGCATGCGGTCGCGAAAGGCGGCGGTCGAACCGGTGGCCTTGAGGCTGGCGAAGTAGTCGGTCGCCGCGCGCGACAGCGCGCGCACCAGGCCGCCGGGGAAAATTACGATCGAGAAACCGAGCGCCTGCAGTTCGTCGGCGGCAAGCGATGGTGTCTTGCCGCCCTCCACCATGTTGGCGAGCAATGCCGCGCGCCCGGCGAAGCGGGCGGTCGCTTGGCGCATCTGCTCGTGCGAGCGCAGCGCCTCGATGAAGAGCACGTCCGCGCCGGCTTCGCGGTAGGCCTCGGCGCGCTCGAGCGCGGGCTCCAGGCCTTCCACGGCCACTGCGTCGGTGCGGGCGATAACGAGCGTGTCGCTGCTTGCACGGGCGTCGAGCGCAGCGCGGATCTTGCCTGTCATCTCCGCCGTCGGAACCAAGGTCTTGCCGTCGAGATGGCCGCAGCGCTTGGGCGACGTTTGATCCTCCAATTGAATCGCCAGGCCGCCGCAACCCGCATCCGCGCCGCCGCCGGCGCGTTCGAGCAGCGCCACGGTGCGCCGGACGTTCAGCGCGTTGCCGAAGCCGGTGTCGGCATCGACGATAACCGGCAGTGCGATGCGCTCGCGAATCGTCGCGAGCGTGTCGGCCAACTCGGAAAAAGTCACCAGGCCGATATCGGGCCGGCCGAGGCGCGTGTAGGCGATGCTCGCGCCGGAGAGATAGACCGCCTCGAACCCGGCGCGCTCGGCGAGCAGCCCCGACCAGGCGTTGAACACGCCCGGTGCGACCAGGATGCCGGGTTGCGCGAGACGGTCTTTCAGGCTCATGGTGCAGCTCCCTTTTTGCCGTGAAGTCGTTTCTCCAGGTGAGGGACCAGCCCGCCGTCGCGCACCATTTGCATCAGGTGCGCCGGAATGGGCTCGCAGACGAGCGTCTCGCCGCTGGAGAGATTCTCGATCCGGCCCGACTCCGGGTCGACGCGCAGCCGGTCGCCTGTCCGGATGCGCCGCGTCTCGGCGCATAGCAGCGCGGGCAAGCCGAGATTGATCGCATTGCGGTAAAACAGACCTGCGAACGACTCGGCAACGAGCGCCGCGACGCCCAGGTGCTTGAAGGCCTGCGGCGCCTGTTCGCGCGATGATCCGGCGCCGAAATTGCGACCGCCGACGATAACGTCGCCGTGGCGCACCGCGCCCGCGAAGGCCGGGTCGAGGGCTTCGAGGCAGTGCCGCGCCAGTTCCTCGATCCCGAACTTCATGTACGCGCCCGGCGCCATGATGTCGGTGTCGATGTTGTCGCCGAATACCCAGGCCCGGCCGGTGCGGTCGGTCATTTGAGAAACTCCCTCGGGTCACAGATTTTGCCCGCGATCGCCGCGGCCGCGACCGTGTAGGGGGAGCCGAGGTACACCTGCGACGAAGCGGCGCCCATGCGGCCCTTGAAGTTGCGCGCGGTCGAGGCGATCGCGACTTCGTTCTCGCCGAGGCGGTCGTCTCCGTAGCCGGCGCAGATGCCGCAGGAGTTGGCAAGCAGCTCGGCACCGGCATCGACGAGGATCTGCAGCGCGCCCTCGCGCGCGGCGATCGCCTGGTCATGGGCGGATGCCGGGGCGACCACGAAGCGAACGTGCTCCGCGACACGCCGGCCTTGCAGCACTCGTGCCGCCATGCGCAGGTCCTCGATTTTTGCGCCGGTACAGGCGCCGATGTAGGCGGTGTCGATCCGCGTGCCCGCGTGACGGGCGACCGGCGCCGCATTCGCCGGGCTGTGCGGCGCGGCCACCTGCGGTTCAAGCGTGGCAGCATCGAAATGGTGATGTGCGAGCAGCGGCGCGCCGGGATCACCCTGCCAGGCTGCGACGTCGACTTCGGATACACCGACCGACTCCAGAAAGGCGCGCGTCATTTGATCGGGTGCCACCAGGCCTGTTTGCGCTCCTACTTCCGCGGCCATGTTGCACAGGGTCATGCGCTCCTGCATCGGCAGCGCCGATATCGCCTCGCCGGCATACTGGATCGCCTGGTACTGCCCGCCGTCCAGACCGAGCTTGCCGCACAGGGCGAGCATCATGTCCTTGGCCGACACCGCGGGCCCGAGTCTTCCGCTCCACTCGACCAGAATGGTGTGCGGCACCTTGAGCCAGATTTCGCCCGTGACCAGCACCCCCAGCATTTCGGTCGCGCCGACGCCGAACATGTAGACGCCGAAGGCGCCGCCGGTGGGCGAGTGGCTGTCGCCGCCGACCACGAACATGCCCGGCTTCAGGTGCCCCTGTTCGGGCAGCACCACGTGGCAGATGCCGACCCCGTCGTGGAACTTGCGCACGCCGGCTTCCTTCACCCAGTCGCGGGCGATGCGGATGATTTTTCTGCTTTCGTCGTCATTCGCAGGCAGGTAGTGATCGGTGATGACGACGATTTTTTCCGGGTCCCAGACTTTCGCGCCGAGTTTCTCCAGCATGGGCTTGACGCGCCGCGGTCCGCCCGAGTCGTGCATCATCGCGAGGTCCACCCGGCAGGTGACGATTTCGCCCGGCGTCACCTGTTCGCGCCCGGCGGCGCGGGCGATGATCTTCTGCGCGAGAGTCTGAGCCATGGTCAGATGCCGAGATAGGCGCGTTTGAGCTCGCGGTTGGCGAGCAGCTCCGAAGGCGTGCCGCGGAACACGATGGCACCGTTCTCGAGCACGCAGGCCCGATGCGCGATCTCGAGCGACTGGCCGACGTTCTGCTCGACCAGCAGGATCGACAGTCCTTCCTCGTTCAGTTTTTTCACCAGCGCGAACATCTCGTCGACCAGGATCGGCGAGAGCCCGAGCGAGGGCTCGTCGAGGATCAGCAGCCGCGGCTCGGCCATCAGCCCGCGCCCGATCGCGAGCATCTGCTGCTCGCCGCCCGAGAGCGTGCCCGCCCGCTGCGACAGGCGCTCCTTCAGGCGCGGGAACACCGAGAACACGCGCTGCAGATTGCTTGCACGACGCTCCCGGCCGCGGCGGTAACTGCCGAGCTCGAGATTCTCGTGCACGCTCAGATTGGGAAACACGCGGCGGCCTTCGGGAACCTGGATCAGGCCGAGCGCGACCACCTCGGTATGCCGGGCGTGCGTGATGTCGCGGCCCTCGAAGGCGATGCGGCCGCCGAATGCGGGATAGAGCCCGCAGACGGTGTTGTTGAGCGTGGACTTGCCGGCGCCGTTCGAGCCGAGCACGGCGACGATCTCGCCCGCGTCGATGTCGAGGTCGATGCCGCGCAGGACTTCGACGCTGCCGTAACCGCCGCGGAGCTTGCGGATTTCAAGCATGAGCGTTCTCCGCCGCTGCCCGCAGGCGCTCGGCGGCGCCGTGGCCCAGATAGGCCTCGATCACCCGCGGATCGCCGGTCACCTCGGCCGGCCTGCCTGCGGCGATCAGCCGGCCGTTGTTGAGCACCCAGGTGTAGTCCGACAGGTTCATCACCGCCTGCATGACGTGCTCGACCATCAGCACGGTCACGCCGCCGCGGCCGCCTTCTCCGTCACGCAACGCGCGTACCACCGGCGCCATCTCCGCGATTTCCTGCGGGTTGAGTCCCGCCAGCACTTCGTCGAGCAGGAGAAGTTTCGGCTCCGATGCGAGCGCGCGCGCAAGCTCCAAGCGCTTGCGCCCGGCGATGGTGAGATCGGCCGCAAGCCTGTCGAGCTGGCCGGCAAGGCCCACTTGCCGCGCGACGCTCTCGGCGTGGGCGAGGGCGGCCCGGCGCGAGGCGCGATGCAGATGCGAGCCGACGGCAATGTTCTCGCGCACCGTCTGCCCGGTGAACGGCTGCACGATCTGGAACGTGCGTGTCATGCCGAGGCGGCAGATGCGGTGCGGCGCGAGCCCGGTGATTTCCTGTCCGGAAAACCGCACCGAGCCGGCGTCGGGCTTGAGGAATCCGGAGATGAGCCCGAACAGCGTGGACTTGCCCGCGCCGTTGGGGCCGATGAGCGAGGTAATGCTGCCCGCAGACACGGTGAGACTCACGTCCTCGACCGCCTTGAGGCCGCCGAAACTGATCGACAAGTTGCGTACTTCCAGCATTTCAGCCTGCTCCCCCGGCGCGCCGCCGGAACAGTCCGGCGAGTCCGCGCGGCAGGAACATCACCATCGCGATCAGCACCACGCCGTAAATCACGAGACTGACGCCGGGCGCATCGCCCATCAGGTTGCGGGTGAGCTCGCCGAGCAGATGCAGCGCGATGGCTCCAAGCAGCGGACCGAACACCGTGCCCAGGCCGCCGACGATGGGGCCGAGCAGCGCCTCCACCGAGACCGCCGGGCCGTAGGCGAGGTGCGGATCGATGTACTGGAAGTACTGCACGTAGAACGCGCCGCCCGCAGCCATCAGCGCAGCGGAGAGCATGATCGCCTGGAGCTTGACGCGGAATACGTCCACACCGAGCGCCGCCGCCGAATCTTCGTTGTCGCGCACCGCCATCAGCCAGGCGCCGTAACGCGAGTTTTTCAGCCACCAGCACAGCAGGAATCCGATCAGCGTGAAGGCAAGAATGACGTAAAGGAAGCCGGGCTTGTCATGAAACTGGAAATCCAACGCCGAAGTCTTGAGCGGCAGGAGCAGGCCGACGCCGCCGCCGGTGAACTGGACCGAGTTGGAGAGGATGCGGAACACCTCGGCGAAGGCGAGCGTCACCAGAGCGAAATACGAGCCGCGCAGGCCGTAGCGGAACGACAGCGCGCCGATGAAGGCTCCCACCGCGACGCCGCTCGCGATGGCGATCGGCAGGCACAGCCAGGCGTTCAGGCCGAATTGCACCTGCAGCGCGGCGCTCGCGTACGCCCCGGTGCCGAAGAACACCGCGTGGCCGAAGGAATACTGTCCGCCGAAGCCGGCGAGGATGTTCCAGGCTTGGCCGAGCAGCGTCGCGTACAGCGTCATGACGATGAGATTGATGATGAAGCCCGACGATATGAAGGCCGGTGCGAGCGCCACTGCGAACGCGAACAACCCGATGGCCGCGAGGCTACGCATGCAGCCCCGACGCCGGGATGCGGAGGCGCAAAGGACGCGCAAAGAGAAATCTCCTTTGCATGCTTTGCGTCTTTGCGGCATGACTCTTCACGCCTTGGCCCCGAACAGCCCCTGCGGCCGGAACAGCAGAATGGCGATGAAGATGACGAAGATGCCGATCTGTCCCAGGCTCTCGCCCAGCCATAGCCCGCCGAGCGACTCGACCACGCCGATGATGAAGCCGCCGAGCAGGGCGCCGATGAAGCTGCCCATGCCGCCCAGCACCACGATGGTGAAGGCGATCAGCACGAAGCCGTTTCCAACCTGCGGGTTCACGTAATAAGCGGGCAGGAGAAAGCACGCGGCGGCGCCGAGGCACGCGAGACCGATGCCGAAGCTCATCGCGAACACGTGCTCGACGTCGATGCCGACCAGCTTCGCGCCCTGGCGCTCTTTTGCCACTGCCCGGATCGCGCGACCCAGGTCGCTGCGCGTAATCAGCGCAAGCAGCACCGCCGTGACCGCCAGGGCGCCGAAGAAGGCGACCACCTTGGGCAGCGAGATCATGGCGCCCGCGATGTTCACCGTGGTAAACGTGTAGCCGGTCTCGATCGTGCGCGTGTCCGAGCGCCAGGCGTAGAGCGCGAAGTTCTCCAGGATGATGGCGAGGCCGAGGGTCACCAGCAGGATGTTCTCGTCCTTGCCGTGGCGCGCGCGGCCGATCACGAAGCGCTGCAGCACGTAGCCGAGCGCGAACATCGCCGGCACCATGACGGGCAGCGCGGCGTACGGATCCAGTCCCAGCTTCGCGTTCAGGAAAAAAACGCCGTAGAGCGCGATCATCAGCATCGCGCCGTGGGCGAAATTGATGATGTGCAGCACGCCGTAGATCAGCGTCAGCCCGAGCGCGATCAGCGCGTATACCGCGCCGGTGGTCAGCCCGTTGAGAAGCGACGGGAAAAGAATGGAGAATTCGAGCATGCCGCGCACCAGGAAAAGCATTGACGCAAGGATGCAAAGGAGGCGCGCACCCCCAAAGCCATTCTTTGCGGAATCTGCGCGCCTTCCTGTTTCTTTGCGTTGAGCCTTTTAACTAAGAGGCCGTTTCAGAATGACCGAAACGGCCTCCCCAATATAGGGGAGCAT
Source organism: Burkholderiales bacterium (assembly GCA_049802235.1). Lineage (GTDB taxonomy): Bacteria > Pseudomonadota > Gammaproteobacteria > Burkholderiales > SG8-39 > VBDM01. Next base: position 69,886 of record JBARMB010000105.1, read on the forward strand.
GAGAGGATGTTTCCCCTCATTTTGTAACCGCTTCTAAGCTTTCCAGGGGAATACCGGCTCCGCCTCGGCGTAAGTATTGGGCAGGATCACCTTGATGTCGCCTTTGAGCACTTGCAGCACCAGGGGCTGCGCGCCCTGGTTCTGGCCGTTGACGAACCTGGTCGGGCCGTACGGCATGAAATGCCTGTTCCAGGCGGAAGCGGCGAGCGCTTCGATGATCTCCTCGCGCTTCGCGGACCTGGCGCGCTCGATGGCGTCGGCGAGCAGGTATACCGACTGGTAGTTGAGGTACACCTCGTAGGTGAAGTACTGGTCCATCTTCTCGACCTTGCGGCGCAACGCGAGGGCACGTTTGTCCTTCGGGTTGTACCAGTGGTTGCAGTCGATCACGCCGTTGGCGACATCCGGAAGCTCCTTGACAAACTTGAACGACGACGCCGCCCCGCCGAGCACCGAGTAGATCGCCTTGGGCGCCACATTCTGCTGCTTCATCGTGCGCAACAGCAGCACGTATTCGTTGTAGTAATTCGCCGGGATGACGATGTCGGGATTCAGCGCCTTCATGCGCAGCACGATGTTGTTGAAGTCGCGCGTCGGATTGGCGTGCTTGATCACTTCCACCACCTGATATCCCATCCCGGGAAGCTGGCTCGCCAGCAGATTGGCGGTGCCGGTGCCGAACAGCGATTCCTCGTGAATGATCATCACGGTTTTGGCCGCCTTGCGGGCGAGCGTGTTGAGGATATGCAGGTCGTTGATCGCAGCCTCGGTGATCACCTTGTAGCCGGGGCCGAAGCGGAAGGTGTTCTTGAGCCCGCGTTCCACGATCTGGTCGGCCACGCCCACGTCGACCAGGTGCGGGATATTGTATTTCGCCGCCGCCTGGGTGGTGGCGAGGCAGATCGCGCTCGCGTAGGAGCCGACGATCGCGGCCACGCCGGCGTCGTTCATCTTCTCGACTTCCGCCACCCCGATCTCGGGCTTGGACTGGGCGTCACCCAGCACCGCCTGCAGCTTCGCCCCGCCCAGCGACGTGATCCCGCCCGCCGCATTGATCTCGTCGATCGCGAGCTGCGCACCGACGCGGCAGAGCTGGCCGGAATACGCCAGGAACCCGGTGACGGGATGCAGGACGCCTATTTTGATCGGCGCACCCTGTGCGCGAAGGATCGAGGGAAAGCCGAGCGCACCGGTCGCGGCGGCGGCTGAAAGAACGGCCGACTGCGTCAGAAACTCGCGGCGGTCTTTTGTCATGGATATTTCCTCCTGCGGTTCAGTTGAAGAGAGCTTCTGGCCCGTGTTTGTGCCTGCAAGTCCCGGTTGGCCCGGATCCGGGCCTCGTCACCGACGCGCCAAAGGTGCATCCTGTATGGGTTCCGTGTCGGCCCGACCGGTAAAGCCCGCGCAGCAGCTGCACCGGCCGCCGGCTGCAATCGTACACGATCCGGGTGACAGGGAGCAGTGGCACGCTGGCCCTGAAACGGTCTTGGCACATTTGGCGCCGTCCCGGCGGCGTTTGCCCCGGCGGCGGCTTTGGAGTAACTTGTCACCTGCAACGTAGGGGTCCTGGCCGGTGACACCGGCGCCGGGTGAGAACAAACCCTTCGAACCTGATGCGGATAATGCCGCCGCAGGGAAGCGTTGAAAGGTCGATCCCTTCGCTCCCTGCGGTTATTGCACGAGAGGAGCGCAATGAACGCCAATCCGAAATTTCTTGCCCAGACCGCGCACGTCGATGCCGCGGCGGTGAAGCCGCTGCCGAACTCGCGCAAGGTGTACGTGGAGGGATCGCGGCCCGGCATCCGCGTGCCGATGCGCGAGATCACGCAATCGGATACGCCGGCCAGCTTCGGCGCCGAGAAAAATCCGCCGCTCCTTGTCTACGACACTTCCGGGCCGTACACCGATCCGCAAGCGAGGATCGACATCCGGCAGGGCCTTGCGCCGCTGCGGGCACAATGGATCGCGGAGCGCGATGATACCGAGGAGCTTCCCGGGCCGACTTCCAGGTACGGCCGCGAGCGCCTGAGCGACGCCGCGCTCACCGAGATGCGCTTTGACCTCAAGCGCAAGCCGCGTCGCGCCCGAATCGTGAACGGCGCCGGCATGAACGTGTCGCAGATGCACTATGCAAAAAAGGGCATCGTCACGCCCGAGATGGAATACATCGCCATCCGCGAGAACCAGCGCCGCGAGGCCCTCTCCGAGCTGGTCACGCGGCAGCACGCCGGGCAGGACTTCGGCGCCTCGATACCGAAGTTCATCACCGCCGAATTCGTGCGCGACGAGGTCGCGCGCGGTCGCGCCATCATTCCGGCGAACATCAACCACCCGGAAACCGAGCCGATGGTCATCGGCAGGAATTTCCTGGTGAAGATCAATGCCAACATCGGCAACTCGGCGGTCACATCCGGCATTGCCGAGGAAGTCGAGAAAATGACCTGGGCGATCCGCTGGGGCGGCGATACCGTGATGGACCTGTCCACGGGCAAGAACATCCACGAGACGCGCGAGTGGATCATTCGCAACTCGCCGGTGCCGATCGGCACCGTGCCGATCTACCAGGCGCTCGAGAAGGTCGACGGCAAGGCAGAGGAGCTGACCTGGGAAATTTTCCGCGACACGCTGATCGAGCAGGCCGAGCAGGGCGTCGACTACTTCACCATCCACGCCGGCGTCAGGCTGCCGTTCATCCCGATGACGGCGAAGCGCATGACCGGGATCGTATCGCGCGGCGGCTCGATCATGGCCAAGTGGTGCCTGGCGCACCACCAGGAGAGTTTTCTCTATACGCATTTCGAGGACATCTGCGGGATCATGTCGGCGTATGACGTCAGCTTCTCGCTCGGCGACGGCCTGCGGCCGGGCTCGATATACGACGCCAACGACGAGGCGCAGATCGCGGAGTTGAAGACGCTGGGCGAGCTCACCGACATCGCCTGGCGCCACGACTGCCAGGTGATGATCGAGGGGCCGGGCCACGTTCCGATGCAGCTCATCAAAGAGAACATGGATCTGCAGCTGAAGTACTGCAAGGAAGCGCCGTTCTACACGCTCGGGCCGCTCACCACCGACATCGCGCCCGGCTACGACCACATCACCTCCGCCATCGGCGCGGCGATGATCGGCTGGTACGGCACGGCGATGCTGTGCTACGTGACGCCGAAGGAGCATCTCGGGCTGCCGGACAAGAACGACGTCAAGGACGGCATCATGGCGTACAAGATCGCCGCGCACGCCGCCGATCTCGCCAAGGGCCACCCCGGCGCGCAGATCCGCGACAACGCGCTCTCGAAAGCGCGCTTCGAGTTCCGCTGGGAGGACCAGTTCAACCTCGGCCTCGACCCGGACAAGGCGAAGCAGTTCCACGACGAGACGCTGCCGCAGGAGGGCGCGAAGCTGGCGCACTTCTGCTCCATGTGCGGGCCGCATTTCTGCTCGATGAAAATCACCCAGGACGTGCGCGATTACGCCGCGAGACAGGGCCTCGACGAGCAGACCGCCTTGAAGAAGGGCATGGAGGAGAAGGCGATCGAGTTCGTAAAGAAGGGCGCGGAGATTTACTCCAGGTCCTGAGCGTTTCCGCTAAACTCGGGGCGGCAGGAATTTGCCGCCCTTTTCATTTTTGAGGCATTCAATTGGATCTGGCACTCCTCGCCAAGGCTCTGATTCTCGGCATCGTCGAGGGCCTGACCGAATTTCTGCCGATCTCGTCCACCGGACACTTGATCCTCGCCGGCGACCTGCTCGGCTTCAGCGACGAAAAGGCGAAAGTCTTCGAGATCGTGATCCAGACCGGCGCCATGCTGGCGATAGTCTGGGAATACCGCGAGCGGTTCCTGCGGGTGCTGGCGGGTCTCGCCTCCGACAGGGCCGCGCAGCGCTTTGCGCTCAACCTCGCAGTCGCGTTCCTGCCCGCGGCAGTGCTCGGGCTTCTGTTCGGCAAGCTGATCAAGGCGCACCTGTTTCACGCCGTGCCGGTGGCGCTGGCCTTTATCGTCGGCGCGTTCGTTATCCTGTGGGTCGAGCGGCGTGAGAGACCAGTGCGTGTCGTAGACGTGGACGACATGACTTGGCGCGATGCGCTGAAAGTAGGTATTGCGCAAGCGTTCGCGCTCATTCCAGGCACTTCGCGCGCCGGCGCCACCATCATCGGCGGCATGCTGTTCGGCCTGTCGCGGAAAGCGGCGACCGAGTTTTCGTTTTTTCTCGCCGTGCCGACATTGGTTGCCGCCGGTGCATACGACTTCTGGAAGAACCGCGCGCTGTTCGACTCGGGCGATATCGGCATGTTTGCCGTCGGCTCGATCGCGGCGCTCGTGTCCGCTTTCTTCTGCGTGCGCTGGTTGCTGCGCTATATCGCCAGCCACGATTTCACGCCCTTCGCCTGGTATCGCATCGCTTTCGGCGCGGTGGTGCTCATCACCGCTTACACCGGCATTGTCAATTGGAGCGCGAATTGAGCGCCGTGTAACGTGCGCTCATATTCGCGCAGCTGAACGGGCGCCGCATCGCGGCGTCCGGGTTTGGTGGCTAGTCGAACGCGTACGCATCCATCGCCAGCGCGCCCATGCTGAAGCCGGAATGGAGCATGCGGCCCGGCGCTCCCGGCGTGCCCGCGCCGAGCGCGGCGAAAAGCGGCAGGAAATGCTCTTCGGTGGGGTGATTGCGCGCCGCCTGAGGCGCGCGCTCGCGCCAGCCAAGCAGCGCCTCGGTGTCGCCGCGCTCGACATTTCTTCTTAGCCATTGCGCGAAACCCAGCGCCCATTCGGGCGCCGCCGCATCCGGGTCGTGCCAGCTCAACTCGCGCAGATTGTGGGTGGCGCCGCCCGAGCCGAGCACCAGCACGTCCTCTTCGCGCAGTGCCCGCAGTGCTTCGCCGAGGCGGAAGTGGTGCGCGGCGCCCTGCGGCGTCTGCACCGAAATCTGGGTTACCGGAACATCGGCTTGCGGGTACATGAGCATGAGCGGGGTCCAGACGCCATGGTCGATGCCGCGGGCCTCGTCCACGGTGCAGTTGAAGCCTGCGCTTTCCAGCCGCTGCGCGATCTCGCGGGCGAGCTGCGGGGCGCCCGGCGCCGGGTAGCGCATGCGGTACATCTCCGGCTCGAAGCCGTAGAAATCGTGGATGGTCTCAGGCTGTGCCGCGGCGTTGACGACCGGCGCACGCGCCTCCCAATGCGCGGAGATCACCACCGCCGCGCGCGGGCGCGGCAACTTGGGCCCCAGGTCCGAAAGAAACCGCCGCGTCGGGCCGTCATGCAGCACCATGTTGGGCGCGCCGTGCGAAACGAAAATGGCGGGAATCATGAGGACGGGGAATCGGGAATCGGCAAACGGGAATCGAAGACCGCCGCCGAGTCAGCGACCACAGGGGCCTCTACCATTCACGGTTCACCATTTACGATTTACGCTCAGCCTTGCAGCCAGGGCAGGCCGTTTTTGCGCCAGCCGTTGATGTTGTTGCGGTGCCCGTTCAGGTCCTTGTCGCCTTCGAAGCCCTCGAGGATGTTGTAGCAGCTCGGGTAGCCGGCCGCGGTTGCGGCGGTGGCAGCGTGGTGCGAGCGCACTCCCGAGCGGCACAGGAACATCACCGGCGCTCCGGTCTTCGCGACCTGGGTGTGAAGCTGATCGAGGAATTGCGGATTGCGCTGGTTGCCCGGATAGGTGTTCCACTCGACCAGCACCGATTCTGGAGCATGCCCGACATATTCCCACTCGGCTTGGGTGCGCACGTCGATCAGCTTTGCCCCCCGAACCTGCTGCATGAGGACATGCGCCTCTGCGGGAAGCACTGCGCCGGCATAGGGGAGCTTCATCGACGCGGCGCGTTCCCGGGCACGCTTGAGAATGTCGTCAGGGGAGTCTGCAGGCATGGATGTACGGAATCAGAGGCGAAGTATAAGGCGTTCGTTCGAATCGAAGGAAAGCGGTTCGGACGATCCTTCGAAAGATTCTGGGAAAGCAGCAAATTTGATAGACAAGCTTGCATCGCACCGGCATGGTGCGCATAATTTTCATTTTGCGCCAATTCCGTGCGCCCTTTTGGGATATCGCTGCGAATGCTCTCTTATGGCACAATGGCCTGCCTTTTTGGCGCCAAGTGGCATGTTTTCTGCTGCTTCAATGCCTTGTTTTCCTTCCGACCCATACACAATCCGCAACCCTGAGGAGATCGCGAAATGGCAATGTCTGCCAATGATGTAATAAAAATGATCAAGGAGAAGGAGGTCAAATTCGTCGACCTGCGCTTTACCGACACCCGCGGCAAGGAGCAGCACGTGTCCGTGCCGGCCAAAGCCTTCACCATGGACAAGTTCGACGGCGGACATTTCTTCGATGGCTCCTCGATTGCCGGCTGGAAGAGCATTGAAGCCTCCGACATGCTGCTCATGCCCGATCCCGACTCCGCCCGGATGGACCCGTTTACCGACGAGACGGTGCTCAATATCAGTTGCGACGCCGTCGAGCCTGCCGACGGCAAGGGCTACGACCGCGACCCGCGCACCATCGCCAAGCGCGCCGAGGCCTACCTGAAATCGAGCGGCCTCGGCGATACCGCCTACTTCGGCCCGGAACCCGAGTTTTTCATCTTCGACTCGGTGACCTGGAACGTGGACATGTCCGGCTGCTTCGTCAAGATCAAGTCCGAGGAAGCACCCTGGTCCTCGGGCGAGGAATACGAGGGCGGTAACATGGGCCACCGCGCTCCGGTCAAGGGCGGCTACTTCCCGGTACCTCCGGCTGACACGCTGCAGGATATCCGCAATGCCATTTGCCTCGCGCTCGACCAGCAGGGGGTTGAAGTCGAGGTGCACCATCACGAGGTGGCCGCGGCCGGCCAGTGCGAAATCGGCACCAAGTTCGAGAGCCTGGTGAAGCGCGCCGACTGGATGCAAATCCTGAAATACACGATCTGGAACGTCGCGCATTCCTACGGCAAGACCGCGACCTTCATGCCCAAGCCGATCGTCGGGGACAACGGCTCCGGCATGCACGTGCACCAGTCGGTGTGGAAGGAAGGCAAGAACCTGTTTACCGGCAACGGCTACGCCGGGCTGTCCGATTTCGCGCTGTATTACATCGGCGGCATCATCAAGCACGCGAAAGCGCTGAACGCCATCACCAATCCCGGCACCAATTCATACAAGCGACTGGTGCCGGGCTTCGAGGCGCCGATCAATTTGGCCTACTCCTCGCGCAACCGCTCCGCAGCCTGCCGCATTCCGCTCGTGACCAGTCCCAAGGCGCGCCGCGTCGAGGTCCGCTTCCCGGATCCGACCGCGAACCCATACCTCGCTTTTGCGGCGATGCTGATGGCGGGGCTCGATGGGGTGCAGAACAAGATTCACCCCGGCGACCCGGTCGACAAGAACCTGTACGACCTGCCGCCGGCGCAGGCGAAGAAGATCCAGAACGTGTGTTCGTCCTTGGACATGGCGATCGATCACCTGAACAAAGACCGCGATTTTCTCACCAAGGGCGGTGTGTTCACGGATGACATGCTCGACGCCTACTGTGCGCTCAAGATGGAAGAGGTCACCCGCTTCCGCATGACCACCCATCCGGTTGAATTCGACATGTACTACAGCGCCTGAAGGTGTGTCGTGGCGCGGACCCCCGCCGGGCTGCGCCGGATCACAATCAACCCACCGAGGAGGACGGAGTGCCCGGGCCGGGTACTTCGTCCTTTTTTCATTTGAAATCAGGGTTGTTTTGGCCTAGACTTGACGCTCCCTCTAAGGGATTTCCGGGTCATGGCTTCGAGCAAGCGATTGATGGGCTTGGTCTTTCTTGTGCTGGCGGCGCCGTTCGGGCATGCCCGGAGCGAGATCTACAAATGCCCCGATGGAAGCGGCCGGCCCACCTACACCAACGTCAAGCGGGATACCGTCGGCAAGAATTGCACGCTGGTGAGTCGGGAAGTATCGGTGGTGCCGTCGTCGCCGGTGCGAGCGGACCGGTCGTCCTCGGGATCGGAAAGTCCTGCGGCGCGCAACGAGAACCGGCGCAAGATTCTCGAATCGGAGCTTCAGAACGAAGAGCAATTGCTTGCCGACGCCAGGCAGAAACTGGCCGAGCAGGAAGGAATCCGCAGTGGCGACGAGCGCAACTACGCGCGGGTGCAAGAGCGGCTGAAGCCCTATGAGGAAGCGGTCGACCAGCATCAGAAAAACATCGACCAGCTCAGAGGCGAGATCGCCAGGCTTAAGTAGCGAAAACCGTCCCCGCAGTGCAGTTCAGCGGCGGCGACCGCCGTACTCCCCCGTTATGAACCCGGCGACATTCTCCGGTCTGGATCTGCTCGCCACTGCCGTGGTGCAGCTCGACGACGATCTGCGAGTGAGATACGCGAACCCGGCGGCGGAGACGCTGTTCACGGTCAGCCGCAAGAGCATTCTCGGTCAACCGTTCCCGGGTCTGTTCACCGATCCCGGGCCGCTTGAAAGCCTGCTGCGCCAGGCGATCCGCGAGGAGCGCGGCTTTGCCGATCAGGACCTGATCCTTGCGCCTGCAGGCCACGAGCCTTTGCACCTCAACTGCATCGCCACGCCGACCGCGCCGGCGCGGGCGGGGCTGCTGCTGGAGCTGTGGCCGATTGACCAGAGGCTGCGGATCGAGCGCGAGGAGCAGCGCGTGACCCAGCACCAGGCAAACCGGGAGTTGATCCGGAATCTCGCCCATGAGATCAAGAACCCGCTCGGCGGCTTGCGCGGCTCGGCGCAGCTTCTCGAGCGCGAGCTCGACCGGGGGGAACTGCGCGAATATACGCAGGTGATCATCAAGGAGGCCGACCGGCTGCAGGCGCTCATGGACCGCCTGCTCACGCCGCACCGGCCCCCGAACCACGTGCCGATGAACATTCACGAGGTTTGCGACCGCGTGCGCAGCCTCATCCTGGCGGAGTTTCCCCAAGGCGTCCGGGTGGAGCGCGACTACGACGTGAGCCTGCCCGATTTTCACGGCGATCCGGAGCAGCTGATTCAGGCCGTGCTCAACATCGCGCGCAACGCGGCGCAGGCGATCACGGAAAACCCTCCGGCCGGCGGCGACGGCGAGATCGTGCTGCGCACACGTGTAGCGCGCCAGGTGACGCTCGCGCGGCGCCTGTACCGGCTGGCATTAGACTTGCAAGTGATCGACAACGGTCCGGGCGTCCCGGCAGAAATCCGCGATCGGATTTTTTATCCCCTGGTGTCCGGCCGTGAGGGCGGAAGCGGCCTCGGCCTGACGTTGGCGCAGACCTTCGTACAGCACCACCAAGGTGCGATCGAGTGTCAGAGCCAGCCGGGACGCACCTGCTTCCGCATCGTGCTGCCGCTGCGCTGAGGGCCGGAATGAGACCAGTCTGGGTCATTGACGACGATCGCTCCATACGCTGGGTGTTCGAGAAGGCGCTCGCCCGCGAAGGCATTCCGTTCAAGACCTTCGCGCAGGCGACCGAGGCGATGGAGGCTCTCGCGGCCGATGCGCCGCAGGTGCTGGTTTCCGACATCCGCATGCCCGGCGCGTCGGGCCTGGAGCTGCTGCAGAACGTCAAGCAGCGTTTTCCCAGCGTGCCGGTCATCATCATGACGGCCTATTCCGATCTCGAGTCCGCAGTGGCGGCGTTCCAGGGCGGCGCCTTCGAATACCTGCCCAAGCCGTTCGACGTGGACGAGGCGGTCGCGCTCATCCGCCGTGCGCTCGACGAGTCGCTGCGCGAGGACGAAACCGAGGAAGCTCTGGCGGTTTCGCCCGAGATTCTCGGGCAGGCGCAGTCGATGCAGGAAGTATTTCGCGCCATCGGCAGACTGTCCCAGTCTTCGGCAACGGTGCTGATCACGGGCGAATCGGGGACCGGGAAGGAGCTGGTTGCCCGCGCGCTTCACCGCCACAGCCCGCGCGCGGACAAGCCGTTCATCGCCATCAACACTGCGGCCATGCCGAAGGACCTGCTCGAGTCGGAGCTGTTCGGGCACGAGCGCGGCGCCTTCACCGGGGCGCAGGCGATGCGGCGCGGACGCTTCGAGCAGGCCGAAGGCGGCACGCTTTTCCTCGACGAAATCGGCGACATGCCGCCCGAGCTGCAGACACGGCTGTTGCGCGTGCTCTCCGATGGTACGTTTTACCGCGTCGGCGGTCACCAGCCGATCCGCGCCAACGTGCGCATCGTCGCCGCCACCAATCAGGATCTGGAATCGCGGGTACGCGCAGGGCTGTTCCGCGAGGATCTCTACCACCGGCTGAACGTCATCCGTCTGCGGCTGCCGAGCCTGCGGGAGCGGCGCGAAGACATTCCGTTGCTTGTGCGGCACTTTCTGGCGAAATCGGCGCGCGATCTCGGCGTCGAGCCGAAGCGCCTGGCGGATGCTGCGATGGCTTACCTCGCGACGCAGGACCTGCCGGGCAACGTGCGCCAACTGGAGAACGTCTGCCACTGGCTGACGGTCATGGCGCCGACCCAGGTGATCGAGGTCGGCGACCTGCCGCCCGAGCTGCGCGAGGAGGCGTCGGCGACCGCCGAGCCGGATTGGCTCGCAGCGCTTGCCCGGGAGGCGGAGCGGCGTCTGGCGCGCGGCGAGTCGAACATCATGGAGGTGCTGTCGACGAGCTTCGAGAAAACGCTTATCGCCAAGGCTCTCACGCATACCGGCGGCCGACGCATCGAGGCGGCGGGCCTGCTCGGCATCGGCCGCAATACCATCACGCGCAAGATCAGCGAGCTCGGCATCGAGGACGGGGAGCCGGCCGGCCAAGAGTGAGCCGCGGCTGCGCGCCGGAAGTTTTTTCGACGCGCGACTGTCGCCGGCGAAGTTGTTCGCGCTACCATTGGCGTCACGGCTGCATTCTGCGCAATTTCGCATTGTGAAATCACATTGTGAAGTGCAGTTTTCGGTCCTAGAATGGCGCACCCGAAAATTCAGGAGAGTCCCGTGAGCCTTCCAACCCCTGCCGCGTCCACCGGCGCGAACGCCCCGCCCGGGGTCGAGATCCGCGGCGCGATCAACACCGGGTACGCGCAAGTCCTGACCTCCGGAGCCCTGGCTTTCGTCGCCAAATTGCACCGTGCTTTCGAGCCGCGGCGTCAGGACCTGCTCGCGAAACGCGCCGCCCGCCAGAAGGAATTCGATGCCGGAAAATTGCCCGACTTCCTTCCCGGGACCGCGCATATCCGCAGCTCGGACTGGGTCATCGCGCCGCAGCCGAAGAACATGCTCGACCGCCGCGTCGAGATCACCGGCCCCACTGATCGCAAGATGGTGATCAACGCGCTGAACTCCGGCGCCTCGACTTTCATGGCGGATTTCGAGGACGCGAACTGCCCGACCTGGACCAACATGATCGACGGGCAGGTCAACCTGCGCGACGCCGTGCGCAGCACCATTACCTTCGAGCAGGGCGGCAAGCGCTACAAGCTGAACGACCGGATCGCGGTGCTGATTCCACGCCCGCGCGGCTGGCATCTCGACGAGAAGCATGTGCTCATCGACGGCAAACAGGTCTCGGGCGGCATTTTCGACTTCGCGCTGTACTTCTTCCACAACGCCAGGGAATTGCTTGCGCGCGGCTCGGGTCCGTACTTCTACCTGCCCAAGATGGAAAGCCATCTCGAGGCGCGGTTGTGGAACGACATCTTCGTGATGGCACAGAACGAGCTGGGTGTTCCGCAGGGCTCGATCAAGGGCACGGTGCTGATCGAGACCGTCGTCGCCGCGTTCGAGATGGACGAAATTCTGTGGGAGCTGCGCGAGCACTCCGCGGGCCTGAACATCGGGCGCTGGGACTACATCTTTTCCTGCATCAAGAAGTTCCGCTCCAACAAGGATTTTTGTCTCGCCGACCGTTCGCAGGTGACGATGACGGCGCCGTTTCTGCGCGCTTACGCGCTCTCGCTCATCAAGACGTGCCACCGCCGCGGCGCACCGGCGATGGGCGGCATGGCGGCGCAGATCCCGATCAAGAACGACCCGGCCGCAAACGAGGCGGCGCTGGAGAAGGTGCGCCAGGACAAGCTGCGCGAAGTGACCGACGGTTGCGACGGCACCTGGGTCGCGCACCCGGGCCTGGTGCCGATCGCGAAGGAAGTGTTCGACCAGCACATGCCGCAACCGAACCAGTACGGCAAGCAGCGCCCGGACGTGAACTACACGGCACGCGACCTGCTCGACTTCCGGCCGGAGCAGCCGATCACCGAAGCCGGCCTGCGCAACAACATTTCGGTCGGCATCCAGTATCTGGGCGCATGGCTCGCCGGCAACGGCTGTGTGCCGGTATTCAATCTGATGGAGGACGCCGCCACCGCCGAAATCTCGCGTTCGCAGATCTGGCAATGGATCAGGAGCAAAAAGGGAGTGCTCGACGATGGCCGCAAGGTGAGCAAGGAATTATTCCACCGGCTGGTCGCCGAGGAACTGCCGAAAGTGAAAGCCCATCTCGGCGAAGCAGCCTACAACACCGGCAAGTACGCGGAGGGCGCGAAACTGTTCGAGCGCATCACTGCGGACGATACCTACGTCGAGTTCCTTACGCTGCCCGCGTACGAGCTGATCGATTGAACCGGAGGCGGCTCCGGTAGAACGCCGCGGCGCGCCGCGACGGTTTTTGTTTCCGGGACGTGAGCGCAAGCGCCGGATATTTTGTCGGCCGGCCGTTCACTCGCGCGCGTGTTTCGCTTGCGCTCAACCGGCCGGGAGCGAACGCAAGGGTCCCCCTGCGACCGCGGCGAGAAGTTCCGCAAGACCTCCAGCGCGAGACAAGTCCGCCGCGGCCGAGGGAAAGCGATCGCTCCCGGCCGGCTAACCCCGGTGGATCGCGGCGACGATACGCTCGGGCGTGAGCGGCAGGTCGCGCACGCGCACGCCGAGCGCATCCTGCAGGGCGTTGGCGATCGCCGCCGCCGTCGGTCCTTGCGCGGCTTCTCCTGAACCCACGGCCGGCAGCTCCGGGTGGTCGAGCAGCTCGATCTCCACGGCCGGCACTTCGCTGAATTTCAGGATCGGGTAATCCTCCCAGCCCAGGCTGGTGATGCCGCGGGCGTCGAACTTCACCTGTTCCTTCAGCGTCCAGCTCGCCGACTGGATGGCGCCGCCCTCGATCTGGTTGATGACGCCGTCCGGGTTGATCACCAGCCCGACATCGACGGCGATCACCAGCCGCCTGACGCGCACCTCGCGCTCGGCGTCGATTTCCGCGACCACCGCGCAGTAAGCGCCGAGGTTCTTGTATTTCGCGAATGCGATGCCGTGGCCGCGGCCTTCCCCGGGCTCCCATCTGCTCCAGCCGGCGCGCCGCGCCGCCGCCTCGATCACGGCGCGGGCACGCGCGTCTTTCAAATGCCGCAGCCGGAATGCGACCGGATCGAGATCCGCGCCGCGCGCAAGCTCATCCATGAACGACTCGATCGCAAACACGTTGGCATAGGCGCCGAGCGAGCGCAGCGCCGAGGTTCGAATCGGCATCTCGCGCACGTAGTGGTTGGCGACACGCTGGTTCGGAAATTCGTAGAGCGGAATGGCATTGCGGTCCGCCGCGCCCGCGGGAAGCGGCATGTTGATGGCGGTGGAACGATCGAACGGCCGGGCGAGATGCCAGGAGGCGAGGAGCGCCGGGCTGTCCGAGCGCCCCGGTCGATGGCTGTGGCCGTTGCTCCACAGCTCGTGCTGCCAGTCGACGATATTGCCGTCGGCGTCCAGCCTGGCCTTGAGGTCGAGAGCCATCGCCGGGCCGAACGGGGCCCAGGCGAATTCGTCGTCGCGCATCCACTGCAGCATAACGGGGCGTCCCTGCGCGGCGCGCGCGAGCAGCGCCGCATCGAGCGCGACGTCGTCGGCGCCGTTGTGGCCGTAGCAGCCGGAGCCTTCCACGTGCCTGACGACGATCGTTTCTTCGCGCATGCCGAGTGCCAGGGCGAGATCGCGGCGCAGGTTGAAAATCCCCTGACTGTGCGTCCAGACCGCAAGACTGTTTCCCTGCATCTGCGCGACCGCGCAGGAAGGACCGATGGAAGCATGGGAAATGTAGGGTTTGCTGTAGGAGGCCTCGATGGTCCGCGACGCGCGCGCTCCTGCCGCCGGATCGGACTTCTCGCTGATGATGCGGCTCTCGGCGACGTGCTGCCGCAGCCAGGCGTGAATGTCCTGCGGCAGCGCCAGCGCTTCTTTCCAGACGCCGGACTGGCGCAGCGCGTGCATGGCGGCGATCGCCGCTTCCTCGCGCTCGGCGAGCACGCCGACAAAGCCGCCGTCGTGCACGACCGCGAACAAACCGGGTGTTGACCTCGCTTTGCTTTCGTCGAGCGAGGCGAGACCGGCGAATTCGTGCGGCGGGCGCACCACGCGCCCGAACAGCATTTCCGGCAGAGCCATGTCCTGGATGAATCGCGGCCGCCCGGCGATCTTGTCGGGCAGGTCGAGGCGCGGGGCCTTCGAGCCGACCGTGCGATAGTCGCGTGGCGATTTCAACGCTGCCGTTGCGACGATCTGGCGCTCGAACAGCGCATCCTCCGCGCACTCCCAGTAGCTGGTGCTGCGATCGCCGGCGCGAACGTTTCCATCATCGACC